>NZ_JANIOA010000016.1 GCF_025175675.1 Sedimenticola hydrogenitrophicus | reverse complement strand
GGCTATTTCTGCGGTTTTTACCCGATGCGTCCGGGACTCCAGGCGCTTTTTCCATCCCTGTTCCGGCCCCGGAGTCAAAATACGCTTTAATATAGGTTGTTTTTAGGTACAATAGCCGGCTTATTTGCAAGCGACAGTGCGCATTTCCAGCCCGGTGGAAGTTATCTAATAATTTGATTTACATGGGGTTAGTGGGAATGCACCGACGCGTGGCCAAGTACTGGAACAGGGTGCCTGATCGCTTCGGTCGCCGCCCGGTGGCAGCGCCCGAACCGGGCCAACTTTCGGCTACCGCTCCCGCGGTAACCACTTTTAACTAAAGACAGAGGAATGGCAGTAAACTCTGCCAGAAGAGGTTTTCATGCAAGTTTCGGTTGAATCGAGTGAAGGGCTTGAGCGTCGTATGACAGTTGAACTCCCTGCCGAGAAGGTCAATGCGGCAGTGGAGAAGCGGCTGAAAGAGATTGCACGGACCATCAGGCTGGATGGTTTTCGCCCAGGCAAGGTGCCTCTGTCGGTAGTACGTAAACGTTTTTCCCATGATGCCAAACAGGAGGTGTTTGGCGATCTGGTGCAGTCCAGCTACTTTGAAGCCCTGATGCAGGAGAAGCTGAATCCCGCGGGTGAGCCTTCGATCGAACCTGTGGAAAAGGGGACGGAGGAAGGGATGGCCTATGTGGCGGTTTTTGAGGTGATGCCGGAGGTGAAACTCAACCCGCTGAGCGAGGTGACGGTGAAACGTCCGGTGGCCGAGGTGACCGATGAAGATCTGGCGGAGATGGTCGAGAAGCTGCGCAAGCAGCGGATTACCTGGAACGAAGTCGATCGCGAGGCGCGGGATGGTGATCAGATTACCATCAATTTCAAAGGCTACATGGACGGCGAGGCGTTCGAAGGGGGCTCTGCCGACGGTATCCCGCTGGAACTGGGCACCAAGGGCATGATCGCGGGCTTTGAAGAGGGTCTGGTCGGTGCCAAGGCGGGTGAGGCACGCACCCTGGAACTGACTTTCCCGGAGAGCTACCATGCCAAGCAGCTGGCCGGCAAACCCGCCACGTTCGAGGTTGAGGTCATCAAGGTTTCGGAAGCGGTGCTGCCCGAGGTCAACGAAGAGTTCATCAAGGCCTTCGGTGTCAGCGAAGAGGGCGTGGACGGCTTCTATAAAGAGATCCGCGCCAATATGACCCGTGAACTTGAGGACAAGATTCGCGGTGTGGTCAAGGAGCAGGCGATGGATGCGCTACTGCAGGTGAATGAGCTGGAGGTGCCAAAGGCGCTGGTCAGCCGCGAAGCCCAGGTGTTGCTGCAGCAGACCAAGGCCAACCTGGCCCAGGGCGGACAGGGAAACAACATCAACCTGCCGGTCGAGTTGTTCGAGGAGCAGGCCAGGAAACGTGTTACCCTTGGACTCATTATTGCCGAGGTGCTCGGTAGTAATAATATTGAGCTGGATGAAGCGCGTGTGCGCCAGAAGATTGAGCAGTTCGCCCAGTCCTACGAAGATCCCCAGCAGGTTATAGATTACTATTACAGCAACAAGGAGCAGCTTTCCGGAATCCAGAATCTGGTTCTTGAGGATCAGGTGGTGGATTGGGTGCTTGACCAGGTCACGGTCGAGGATATCGCAAAAGGTTTTGACGAGGTGATGAACCCGTCAACGCCGGATGCCGAAGCTGCTAGCGAATAGGCACAGGTTAAAGGATCATTTCAGCATGACCGATATACGAAATATGGGTGGATTGGATGCAACGAATCTGGGACTGATCCCCATGGTGGTCGAACAGACCGCCCGGGGGGAGCGTTCCTACGATATCTACTCCCGGCTGCTCAAGGAGCGTGTCATCTTCCTGGTGGGCCAGGTGGAAGACAACATGGCCAACTTGATTGTGGCCCAGCTGCTCTTCCTGGAGTCGGAGAATCCGGACAAGGATATCCATATCTACATCAATTCCCCCGGCGGCTCGGTGAGCGCTGGCCTGGCGATATATGACACCATGCAGTTTGTGCGGCCGCACATCAGCACCATGTGTATCGGTCAGGCGGCCAGCATGGGTGCGCTGCTGTTGGCCGGCGGGGAGAAGGGCAAGCGTTACTGCCTGCCCAACTCGCGGATGATGATCCACCAGCCACTGGGCGGCTTTCAGGGCCAGGCCACCGATATCGAGATCCATGCCAGGGAGATCCTCCTGTTGCGCGACAAATTGAACACTATCATGGCCACTCATACCGGGCAGTCGCTGGAAACCATTGCCAAGGATACCGATCGGGATAATTTCCTCAGCGGCGAGGGTGCGGTGGCCTATGGGCTGATCGATAAGGTATTGAACCGACGTCCGGAAGGCGCCGACGTCAAGTGATATATTTATTGTAACTGATTGTTTTTAAGAGAAAGATTGATGGATGTGTTGTTGTGACCCCGACTCGCCTGAGGAGGCGTGATTACGCCCGGGGGTTGTAATGGAGATCGATCAGCCTTATACAGTATTTATGATCGAGAGCGGATTGACTGAATTACCGAGAGGATGGCTTCATGGGTGACGACAAGACAAGAGGCGATGACGGCAAATTGCTTTATTGCTCGTTCTGCGGAAAGAGTCAGCATGAAGTTCGTAAACTGATCGCCGGACCCTCGGTATTCATCTGCGATGAATGCGTCGAGTTGTGTAATGACATCATCCGTGAGGAGATGCAGGAAGGCAGTGTGGAATCTGCCGGGAAATTGCCGAAGCCGCACGAGTTGAGCGCCTTGCTCGATCAGTATGTTATCGGCCAGGCGCGCGCGAAAAAGGTGCTCTCGGTCGCGGTGTACAATCACTACAAGCGCCTGGATACCAGCAAAAACAAGGATGATATCGAGATCGCCAAAAGCAACATCCTGCTGATCGGGCCGACCGGTTCCGGTAAGACCCTGTTGGCCGAGACGCTGGCGCGAATGCTCAACGTACCGTTCACCATCGCCGATGCCACCACCCTCACCGAGGCTGGCTATGTGGGTGAGGATGTCGAGAATATCATCCAGAAGCTGCTGCAGAAGTGCGACTATGATGTCGAAAAGGCCCAGACGGGTATTGTCTACATCGATGAGATCGACAAGATTTCGCGCAAATCCGACAATCCCTCGATCACCCGTGACGTATCCGGCGAGGGCGTCCAGCAGGCGCTGTTGAAGCTGATTGAAGGAACGATTGCCTCGGTGCCGCCGCAGGGTGGCCGTAAGCATCCCCAGCAGGAGTTTCTGCAGGTGGATACCTCCAATATCCTGTTCGTGGTGGGCGGAGCCTTTGCCGGTCTTGAAAAGGTGATACGCAACCGCTCCGAGAAGGGGGGAATCGGCTTCTCCGCGGAGGTGCACAGTAAGGATGTCTCCCACAAGGTCGGTGAGATCCTGACCAGTGTCGAACCCGAGGATCTGATCCTCTACGGGCTGATCCCCGAGTTCGTCGGCCGGTTGCCGGTGGTGGCCACGCTCGAAGAGCTGGATGAGGAGGCGCTGGTGCGCATCCTGACGGAACCCAAGAATGCGCTGGTGAAACAGTATCACCGGCTGTTCGAGATGGAAGATTGCGAGCTCGAGTTCAGACCGGATGCCCTGTCCGCCATTTCACGCAAGGCGATGGAGCGGAAAACCGGTGCGCGCGGTCTGCGGACCATCATGGAGCAGGTGCTGCTGGATACCATGTATGACCTGCCCTCACTGGATAATGTCTCCAAAGTGGTGGTGGATGAATCGGTGGTCACTGGCGAAAATGCTCCCTACATCATCTATGAAGGCGGGGAGAAGAAGATGGTCGCCGCCGACTGACCCGGCTATTGCGTCGTGCTCCGATAAAACCGCTGACCGGGGAACCGGCAGCGGTTTTTTGATTCCGGCTCTTTGGAAGGAACCACGGATGGACAGGGATAAACGCGGATATCTGATTAAGGAAACATCGCAACAGGCGGATTGTCGTAACGCTGGCGGTCATGACCGCGCAGGGCCACGCGTTGCGTGATCTACCCCATCCGTGTCCATCTGTGTGTCTGCGTGGTTCGGCGCCAGTGTGACGGCACTATCTTGGGAGTGAACCACTGATGGACGCGGATGCGCGTAAAGGGGCGACGTGGAAGCCATCTGTGTGAATCCGCGGTTGAAACAGATAAATCCCTGAAGAATCAGACCCTATCGGCGGGTTGACCCTATTTCCTCGTAAAGACCATTGTCTATTGCCTTGAAATATTCCGCATAAACCCCCACCATCAACGGGACGGCAGAGTATTCATATGCCGCTACCAATTTCGCACTGTTGGCAAACCGGAAACACATTCAGCGGGCACCCCTGGGTTGTCAGCATCCAGTCAACAGGCCGCAACAGAAGGAGCACCCTCCATGGGTCAAGACGATAAAAGCACCTCCCGGATTGATAGTTCTGTCAGTCGCATTCCCGTACTCCCGCTGCGGGATGTCGTGGTTTATCCCTATATGGTGATCCCGCTTTTTGTTGGTCGTGACAAGTCGATCAAGGCGCTGGATGCGGCCATGAAGGAGGATAAACAGATTATTCTGGTAGCGCAGAAAAGTGCTGAAACCGATGAGCCGGCAGTGGCGGATATGCATACGGTAGGGACCCTGGCGAATATTCTTCAGTTACTCAAACTACCGGATGGCACGGTAAAGGTCCTGGTTGAAGGTGGCGCACGCTCCAAACTGAGCAATATTGCCGATGCCGACGGCTTTTTCACGGCCGAGTTTGTCCGCGTAGAGGATGTCGCCCCGGAAGATGACCGGGAGCTGGAAGTCCTGATGCGCTCGGCGATCGCGCTGTTCGATCAGTATGTAAAGCTGAATAAGAAGATACCACCCGAAGTGCTGACGTCGCTCTCCAGCATTGAATCTCCCAGCCGCTTGGCGGACACCATGGCTGCCCACATGTCATTGAAGCTGGACGAGAAGCAGAACGTGCTCGAGATGTCCAGTATCGGTGATCGCCTGGAACACCTGATGGGTCTGATGGAGGCCGAGAATGACCTGCTGCAAATGGAGAAGCGGATTCGTGGCCGGGTCAAGCGCCAGATGGAAAAGAATCAGCGCGAGTATTATCTGAATGAACAGATGAAGGCGATCCAGAAAGAGTTGGGCGAGATGGATGAGGCGCCCAACGAGATCGAGGATCTGGAGAACCGCATCGAGTCCGCGGGTATGCCCAAGGAGGCCAAGACCAAGGCCCAGGGGGAGCTGAACAAGCTGAGGTTGATGTCGCCGATGTCGGCCGAGGCCTCCGTGGTTCGAAACTATATCGACACCCTGGTGAATGTCCCATGGAAGAAGCGCAGCAAGATCCGCAATGATCTGAAGGCGGCCGAGGATGTACTGGAAAAGGACCACTATGGTCTGGAGAAGGTGAAGGAGCGGATCATCGAGTACCTGGCGGTGCAGCAGCGGGTGCGCAAACTGAAGGGTCCCATCCTCTGTCTGGTGGGCCCTCCGGGCGTCGGCAAGACCTCGGTGGGGCAGTCCATTGCCCGCGCCACCAATCGAAAGTTCATCCGCATGGCGCTGGGCGGGGTGCGTGACGAGGCGGAGATTCGTGGCCATCGGCGTACCTACATTGGTGCCCTGCCGGGAAAGATCATCCAGAACCTGTCCAAGATCGGTACCCGGAACCCGCTGTTCCTGTTGGACGAGATAGACAAGATGGCGATGGATTTCCGTGGCGATCCCGCCTCCGCACTGCTGGAGGTGCTGGACCCGGAACAGAACCACACCTTCGCCGATCACTACCTGGAAGTGGATTTCGATCTCTCCGAAGTGATGTTCGTGGCGACCGCCAACACCCTGAACGTGCCAGCCGCACTGCTGGATCGTATGGAAGTGATACGCCTGTCCGGATACACCGAGGATGAAAAGGTCAATATCGCCATGCGTTACCTGGTGCCCAAGCAGATCGAGAACAATGGCCTGAAGGCCAGTGAAATCGAGTTCAGGGAGGCGGTGATTCGTGACATCATCCGTTATTACAACCGTGAAGCCGGGGTGCGGAACCTGGAGCGTGAAATCTCCAAGATCTGCCGCAAGGTGGTGAAGGATATCCTTCTGACCAAATCGGGTAAGAAAGTGGTTGTTACGCCTGCCAGCCTTGAAAAATACCTGGGGGTGAAACGCTTCAGGTATGGCGAGGTGGAGGACTACGATCAGGTCGGTCAGGTGACCGGGCTGGCATGGACCGAGGTGGGCGGCGAGCTGCTGAAAATCGAGACGGCCCTGGTGCCCGGTAAGGGACGGCTGACCCATACCGGGCAGTTGGGCGATGTGATGCAGGAGTCGATCCAGGCGGCGATGACGGTGGTCAGAAGCCGGGCCGCCGCGCTGGGCATCGAGAGCGATTTTTACCAGAAACTGGATGTACATGTGCATGTACCGGAGGGGGCGACTCCGAAGGATGGTCCCAGTGCCGGTATTGGCATGTGCACCTGCCTGGTCTCTGCCCTGACCCAGATCCCGGTGCGGGCGGATGTGGCCATGACAGGCGAGATCACCTTGCGGGGTGAGGTGTTGCCCATCGGCGGGCTGAAAGAGAAGCTGCTGGCGGCTCATCGCGGCGGGATCAAGATCGTGATCATCCCGGAAGAGAACGAGCGCGATCTGGTGGAGATTCCCAGGAACATCAAGCAGAACCTGGAGATCCTCCCGGTGCGCTGGATTGAACAGGCGCTGGAGATCGCACTGGTACATCTGCCGACACCGCTACAGGAGCAGGGTGATATTGTCGAGGTGGCAAAGAGCAAACCGCGCACGGCGGCAAAGAAGGCCGCCAAAAAAGGCGGGGGGCTGACCCGGCACTGATCGGCAATCGGGCCACCGTCTGTGATGGCATCATGACGCGCCGGGATGGAAGTAGCGGTTTGCTTCTGGCCTGGCGCGCCGGGAATATGAATCTGATTTGTCGTCCGCTACGGAAAGAGGCCGTCAGTTCATGGAAACGGCGGTCCGAGCCGTTGCGGTTTTATTTTGGTGTCGAAGGGGCCAATTCCCCTGGAAACCGCATAAAATTAGGCTTTTGCGGCTTGTTTGCTTGACACTTCTTCCGGGCCACTGGTATAAATTGACCCCGTTTCGCATACCTGCAACGGTAGCCGATAAAGTATTTTACCCACGCTGTTCTCAGCGTTTTTTTTATGACCTTAGGGGAGACGATTAATGAATAAGACGGAACTGATCGATGCGATGGCAGATTCTGCAGATATTTCCAAAGCAGCCGCCGGACGCGCACTGGATGGTATGATTGCAGCCATCACCGAGGCGCTGAAAAACGGGGATCAAGTATCAGTCATCGGGTTCGGTTCCTTCGCTGTGCGTGAGCGGGCTGCACGCACTGGTCGGAACCCGCAAACCGGCGCCACCATCGAAATCAAGGCATCCAAGAATCCCTCTTTCAAGGCTGGTAAAGCCCTGAAGGATGCCGTAAACTAGCGCGCCTTCACGGGTGCTTAGCTCAGCTGGGAGAGCATCGCCCTTACAAGGCGAGGGTCGGGGGTTCGATCCCCTCAGCACCCACCATTTTCGGAGCGGTAGTTCAGTTGGTTAGAATACCGGCCTGTCACGCCGGGGGTCGCGGGTTCGAGCCCCGTCCGCTCCGCCATCGGTGAGGAGACGCGGGGTATCCTTGGATACCCCGTTTTCTTTACTGTCATTGTCAGATTTCTGATTTCAGGTACGACATGCTTCAGTCCATCAGGGAACGCGCCCAGGGAGTGATCGCCTGGTTCATAGTAATCCTCATCAGTGTGCCTTTCGCACTGTTCGGCATTAACTCCTATCTCGGTGGCGGCTCCGAGTCCGTTGCGGCAACGGTCAATGGTCAGGAGATTACCCAGAGCGAGTTTGAAGAAGGTTATCGCGATTTCCGCGAAAACCTGCGCCAGCGTTTGGGGGACAACTACCGCCCCGAGATGATCGACGAGGCAGAACTGCGGCAGGAGGTGCTGCAGTTGATGATCCGCAACAATTTGCTGATGCAGAAATCCGATGAGCTGGGTATTCGGATCGGTGATGAGCTGGTGAAACGGATCATTGCCTCGCTTTCCGGTTTTCAGATCGATGGCCGATTCAGTCAGGATGCCTATGAGCGCGGTGTGCGTCTGCAGGGACTGACGCCGGCCGGGTTCGAGGAGCAGATTCGCCGCGGTCTGGTGAGTGAACAGCTCGCCAAGGCGGTTACCGGCTCCGAGTTCGCCACCCGTTCGGAACTGCAAAGCCTGTTGCGGCTGCGGCTTCAGCGACGTGAGTTAGAATACCTGCTGCTGCCGGCCGCCAGTTTTCTCAGCGGTATAGAGGTGAGCGACGAGGCCGTGGCGACTTACTATGCCGCGCATCGAAACGATTACATCGCCCCAGAACGGGTCAAACTCAGCTATCTTGATCTGGATATTGCCAGTATTGCCAAGAGCCTGACGGTGGATGATGAAACGCTACTGGCCTATTACAACCAGAATCAGTCCCTTTACAAGAACCCCGAGCAGCGGCGGGCGAGCCACATCCTGATCCCGGCGGAAGAGGGGAGTGACGCGGCGGCGGTGACGCAGGCGCAAAGTGAGGCGCAGGCGATACTCGAGCGGGTGCGCGGTGGTGAGGATTTCGCCACGGTCGCCAAAGCGGTTTCCAAAGACCCCGGATCCGCCGAAGAGGGCGGGGACCTCGGCTTCTTTGAATCCGGGGTGATGGAGCCGGCCTTTGACGAGGCCGTATTCAACCTGCGGCCTGGCGAGATCAGTGACCTGGTGCGCACGCCGTTCGGTTTCCATATCATCAAGCTGATGGAAATTCGCGAGGGTGAGGGGAAGTCTTTCGCGGAGGCGCGGGATGAGGTGGAGCGGGCCTATCTGAAGGTCGAGGCCGAGCGCCTGTTCTACGAATACGCCGAACGACTGGGCACTATCGCCTACGAAGAGCCGGACAGCCTGCAGCCGGCCGCCGACGCCCTGGGGATCCAGCCGAAAGAGAGTGACTGGGTTGCCCGCGACGGGGGGGAGGGGATCTTCGCCTCACCCAAGGTGATCGCCGCGGCATTCAGCGAGGATGTCCTGGTATCGGGAAACAACAGCGAGGCCATTGAGATCAATCCGGAACACATCATGGTGCTGCGGGTTACCGCCCATGAGGAGGCCGCTGTCAAACCGCTGGATCAGGTGAAGGAGGCCATCCGCGATAAATTGCGTATCGAGCAGGCCATTGAGCAGGCTGGCCGGGAGGGGGCTGCACTGGTGACCCGGCTTTCGCAGGGGGAGACCCTGGAGGCGCTTGCCGCGGAGCAGGGGGTTACGGTTGAGCCGCGCAAGGTGGTGACCCGGGATGAGCGCGATCTGCCGGCAGAGCTGGTCAGGGAGCTGTTCCTCATGCCGCGCCCGGAAGGGGAGTCGCCGGTGTACGGCCAATTGGCGATGGCGAGTGGGGACCTGGCCCTGATCGCGCTGCATACGGTCACCGACGGTACTTTGGCGGACGCCGAGCAGCTGGGGGGTGAGGCGGCCCTGAACAACGCCCTGGCGCAGTCGCGGGGTAAAAATTATTTCCAGCACTTGCAGGGTAATCTGCGCGCCGCGGCCGATGTGACCGTCAGCGGCAAATCATCGGATAATTAAGGACGTACACAAAAAAGCCGCACACCCCACTTGGCGTGGGGTGGGCGGCTTTTTTGTTAGAATCACGCCATGCCGACGATATGGTAGCCGGAATCCACGTAGACAATGTCACCGGTGATGCCCGATGCCAGATCGGAGCAGAGGAACGCGGCGGCGTTGCCCACCTCCTCAATGGTGACGTTGCGACGCAGCGGGTTCTTCTTTTCCGCTTCGGCGAGCATCCCTTTGAAACCGCTGATCCCGGATGCGGCCAGGGTGCGTATCGGCCCGGCCGAGATGGCGTTGACCCGGGTTCCTTCCGGCCCCAGTGAATCGGCCATGTAACGCACACTTGCCTCCAGGCTGGCCTTGGCGATACCCATCACATTGTAGTTGGGGATGGTGCGCACGGCCCCCAGATAACTCATGGTGATCAGGGCGCCGTTACGTCCCTGCATCAGGGTGCGGCCCGCCTTGGCCAAGGCGGCAAAACTGTAGGCGCTGATATCATGGGCAATGCTGAATCCTTCGCGGGTGACCGCATCGATATAACTGCCCTCTAATTGATCCCGGGGGGCAAAGCCTACCGAGTGGACGATGCCATCCAGGCCATCCCAATGCTTGGCGAGCTCGCTGAACACGGCCTCGATCTGCCCGTCGGAGGTGACATCCAGCGGCAGGACGATTTCCGAATCCAACTCGGCGGCCATTTTCCGCACCCGCTCCAGCAGCTTGTCGCCCTGTGCGGTGAAGGCCAGCTGTGCCCCCTCGCGGTGCATGGCCTGGGCGGTCCCCCAGGCGATGGAACGATTGCTGGCCACGCCGACGATGAGGATGCGTTTGTCTTGTAGGAAACCCATGTGAAATCCTTGCAACTTCGTATGAAAGAAAGTTTGAATGTGCCTGACGGCTCCTGGCGTCTGCGGGTCAGGCCCGGCTGACGCCCGGTCGAGGGCAGTCCTAAGGTACCGGAAAAGCATCGGCCCGAAAAGAACCCAATGGTTTTTTGTTGGTCTGTTCTAATATATGCTGCTGTACCGGCAGCACTTTTATTGGATGTTGGTTTTATGCGGATAGCTTCCGGGTGAAAGGATTCCAAGATACGCCGTAAACCCATCCCGGGGGGCTCGACGGCGGCATGGCATCCTCGGCTGCGTAAACGGTACATCCCTGTACCACTCCTCCTGCCGCCGACGGTCTTGGAATCCTTCCACCCGAAAGCCCTGAGGAAGCCGGTCTGATTCAATCTGACAAAATAGAGCTACCGAGTGATCAATAATCAAGAATGAGACAGCAGAGGAAACAAGTGGCCAGGCGGGAGTGGAGAAGCGCTACGAATGCCGGGCGTATGGTTGGCCTGTTGTTTGCGGTGCTGTCATTGCTTTCGCTCAGCGGCTGTGGCGAGCGCGCCTGGAATGCCCCCCATTCGGCCAGTGAGGCGAACTCAAACACCCTCTTCAGCTCGTTTTCCGAACGCCCCAAGCATCTCGATCCCGCCCGCTCCTACGCGGCCAATGAGTACGCCTTCATCGCCCAGATCTACGAGCCGCCGCTACAGTACCACTTCCTGAAGCGCCCCTATCAGCTGGTACCGCTGGCGGCCGAACAGGTCCCGGTGCCGCAGCTGATCGACCGGGCCGGCAACCCGCTGTCGGCGGATGCCCCGGCCGACCAGGTGGCCTTCAGCGACTATGAGATACGCATCAAGCCGGACATGCGCTATCAGCCCCATCCGGCGCTGGCCAAGGATGCGGACGGCGCCTATCGCTACCACCGGCTGACAGAGGAACAGTTGGAAGGGGTCAATACCCTGGCCGACTTTCCGGAGACCGGTACGCGCGAGGCGACCGCGGAGGATTTCATTTATCAGATCAAGCGCCTGGCCAACCCCCGCCTGCACTCCCCCATCGCCAGCATCATGGGGGAGTATATCGTCGGTTTTAACGAATTCGGCAGGGCGCTGGTCGACGCCGGCGGCAATGGTGATTTTATCGACCTGAGGCAACACCGCATGGCCGGGGTCACCCAGCTCGACCGCTACCGCTTCAAGGTGCGGCTGCGGGGCAAGTACCCCCAGTTTGTCTACTGGCTGGCCATGACCTTTTTCGCGCCCATGCCCTGGGAGGCGGATCTGTTCTACAGTCAACCGGGTATGGACAAACGCAATATCAACCTGAACTGGTACCCGATCGGGACCGGGCCCTTCATGCTGGCGGAGAACAACCCCAATCTGCGCATGGTGTTGAGCCGCAATCCCAATTTTCACGGCGAGGCCTATCCTACCGAAGGGGAGCCGGAAGACGGTGAAAACGGCATGCTGGATGATGCCGGCAAGGCGCTGCCGCTGATCAACAAGGCGGTCTACAGTCTGGAAAAGGAGGTGATACCGCGCTGGAACAAATTCCTCCAGGGCTATTACGATACCTCCGGGGTCAGCTCGGACAGTTTCGATCAGGCGGTCAGGTTCGGTACCGGCGGCGAGGCCAACCTGACCCAGGAGATGCAGGAGCGGAATATCCAGCTGGCCACGGCCGTGGAGACCTCGATCTTCTATCTTGGTTTCAATATGGCCGATCCGGTGATCGGTGGCGACAGCGAGGAGAACCGATACCTGCGTCAGGCCATCTCCATCGCCGTCAATTTCGAGGAGTATATCTCCATCTTCCTGAATGGCCGCGGGGTGGTGGCCCACGGCCCGCTGCCGGTGGGCATCTTCGGCAGTCGCCAGAGCTCGGACCAGAGCCCGGAGGGGATCAATCCGGTGGTGTATGACCTGGAAAATGGCAGGCCGCGGCGTAAATCCCTGCAGGAGGCGCGGGCGCTGATGGCGAAGGCCGGTTATCCCAACGGCAAGAGTGCCAATACCGGGCGGCCGCTGGTGCTGAATTACGAGTCGGCCTCGGCCGGGCCGGACAGCAAGGCGCAACTCAACTGGATACGCAAGCAGCTCAATCAGCTGGGAATACAGCTGGTGATTCGCGCCACCGACTACAATCGGTTTCAGGAGAAGCTGCGCAAGGGCACGGGGCAGCTGTTCATGTTCGGCTGGAATGCCGATTACCCGGATCCGGAGAACTTCCTGTTTCTGCTCTATGGACCCAACGGCAAGGTGGAGCATGCCGGCGAGAACGCGGTCAATTACGACAACCCGGAATTCAATGCCCTGTTCGACCGGATGAAGAATATGGAGAACAGCCCGGAACGGCAGCAGATCATCGATCGCATGGTGGATATCCTGCGTCACGACGCCCCCTGGATCTGGGGTTTCTACCCCAAATCGTTTTCGCTTTACCATGACTGGTATGGGAATGTGAAGCCCAATCTGATGGCCAACAACACCCTCAAGTACAAGCGCGTCGATCCCGAGACGCGCAACGCGAATCAGCAGGCGTGGAACCCGCCCATCGTCTGGCCTCTGAATCTGCTGCTGCTGCTGCTGGTGGTCAGTACCGTGCCCGCGGTACTGGTGTATCGCCGCCATGAGCGGAGCGCCGCCCGATGATCGCCTATATCATTCGCCGGGTGCTGTATGCGATACCGATACTGATCGGCATCAACATCCTTACCTTCGTGCTGTTCTTCGTGGTCAATTCACCCGATGACATGGCGCGCATGAACCTCGGTATGAAGCGGGTGACACCGGAGGCGATAGAGAACTGGAAGGCCGAGCGCGGCTACGACAGACCTTTGCTGTACAACGCCGCGCGCCAGGGAACGGAACAGTTGACCAACACCATCTTCTTCCAGAAATCCCTGAAGCTGTTCCAGTTCGAGTTCGGCGTATCCGACAGTGACCGGGACATCGGCTACGACATATCCCAGCGCATGTGGCCGAGCCTGGCCATCGCGGTGCCGGTGCTGCTGGTGGGGTTGCTGGTGAATATCACCTATGCCCTGCTGATCGCCTTTTTTCGTGCCACCTATATCGATATCTGGAGCGTGGTGCTGTGTGTGGTGATGATGTCCATCTCGGGCCTGTTCTATATCATCGGCGGCCAGTATCTGGTGAGCAAGCTGCTGCATCTGGTACCCATTTCCGGCTACGACACCGGCCTTGCCGCGATCAAGTTTCTCATCCTGCCGGTGCTGATCGGCGTGGTGGGGGGCATCGGCGCGGGCACGCGCTGGTACCGCACGCTGTTTCTCGAGGAGATCAATCGGGACTATGTGCGCACTGCCCGGGCCAAGGGGCTCTCCGAGGGGCTGGTACTGTTCCGCCATGTGCTGAAAAACGCTATGATCCCGATCCTCACCGGCGTGGTGGTGGTGCTGCCCCTGCTGTTCATGGGTAGCCTGATCACCGAATCCTTCTTCGGCATCCCCGGGCTCGGCAGCTACACCATCGACGCCATCAACCGGCAGGATTTCGCCATCGTGCGCGCCATGGTGTTCCTCGGCTCGGTGCTCTATATCATCGGTCTGCTGCTGACCGATATCTCCTATACGCTGGTCGATCCGCGGGTCAGGCTGTCATGATGGATAGCCTGGTGATCCTGTGGACCGACGCGCTGGTCTTCCTGCTGCTGCTGTTCGTCGGCACCTTCGGTGTCTATGCCGCCGGTAAGGAGCATCTGCGCGGACCCTGGCGGCTGGTGGTGCGCAGCCGGGTGGGCGTCAGCACACTGGTGATCCTGAGCTTCTACGTGGCGGTCGGGTTGCTCGATTCGGTACACTTTGAACCCTCGTACCTGGCCGATCCGCAGGCGCAGGACCGGGCGCAGTCGACCGAGGTGGTCAGCCTGTTCGATCGCCTGGTGCTGCCGCTGCGGGAGCGCCAGGAGAAGACCTACTCGGCGCCGCTGGCCACTCACCTGTACGCCAAGGAGAACATCGAGCAGTCGGACGGCACGATGATCCGGGACTATCCGCGGCTGCAATATGGCGGCGCCCATCTGGCGGACCCCGCGCGGGACTGGGCCGGGGATGTCCTGCGCCTCAGCCTGATCGGTCTGGTCAAGGGGTTGCTGGTGACCCTGGTCCTGGCGAATATCCTGTTTGCCCTGCTGGCTTCCCGGCGCGCCGGGGGGTTCGCCGGGGTCGCCCGGGAGGTGTTGACCGGGAAAGGCGAGATCCCCTGGCGCTCCGCGCTGATCACCCTGGGGCTGTTGCTGATGGTGCTGCTGTGGGCGGTGGAGCTGTCGGGTCGTTACCACCTGTTGGGTACCGACAAGGTGGGTGAGGATGTCTTCTATCAGGCGCTCAAAAGCATCCGTACCGGCCTGCTGATCGGCACCCTGACCACCCTGGTGATGCTCCCCGCCGCCATCCTGCTGGGTATCATGGCCGGCTATTTCCGCGGCTGGGTGGATGACCTGATCCAGTACACCTACACCACCCTCAACTCGATCCCCGGGGTGCTGCTGATCGCCGCGGCGATCCTGATGCTGCAGATCTACATGAGCAACCATGCCGACGAGTTCAACAGCCTGGTGGAGCGCGCCGACCTGCGCCTGCTGTTCCTCTGCATCATCCTCGGTGTCACCAGCTGGACCGGGCTGTGCCGCCTGTTGCGGGGCGAGTCGATGAAGCTGCGCGAAGTCGACTACGTGCAGGCGGCGGTGGCCTTCGGCGTGGGCCATTTCCAGATCATCGTGCGGCATATCCTGCCCAATGTGCTGCATATCGTGCTGATCACCGTGGTACTCGATTTTTCCGGCCTGGTGCTGGCCGAGGCGGTGCTCTCCTATGTCAATATCGGTGTCGACCCCACCATGAACAGTTGGGGCAACATGATCAACAGCGCCCGACTGGAGATGGCCCGCGAGCCGGTGGTCTGGTGGTCCCTGTTGGCCGCGATGATCTTTATGTTCACCCTGGTGCTGTCGGCCAACCTGTTCTCCGACGTGGTACGCGATGCGTTCGATCCGCGTCTGCGCAGTAGCCGCTGACCCGCCATCCATGGAAGCCGTTGCCGAATGAGCGATACGCTGCTTAAAGTCGAAAATCTGCAAACCTGGCTGGGCAGCGGCGAGCGCCCGGTGCGCGCCGTGGACGGTATCGATCTGGAAATCAGAAGGGGCGAAACCTTCGCGCTGCTGGGCGAGTCCGGTTGCGGCAAGTCGATGACGGCCCTGTCGCTCATGCGCCTGTTGCCACCGGCGGGGCGTATCGTCGCCGGGGACGTCTACCTGGGCAAGACCGCGCTCCTTGAGCTACCGGAGTACGCCATGCGGGCGGAGCGGGGCGGTCGCATGGCGATGATTTTCCAGGAGCCGATGACCTCCCTCAACCCGGTGCTGACCATCGGTCAGCAGATCGGCGAGGCGGTGAAGATCCGCGACGGCGGGGATCGCCGCGCCGTGGCGCAGCGGGTGGTGGAACTGCTCCACTCGGTGGGCATTCCCGATCCGGTGCGCCGGGTCGGCGAGTATCCGCATCAACTCTCCGGCGGCATGAAGCAGCGGGTGATGATCGCCATGGCGCTGGCCGGTCGCCCGGAACTGCTGATCGCCGACGAGCCGACCACCGCGCTGGACGTGACCATTCAGGCCCAGGTGCTGGCGCTGCTCAAAGAGCTGCAGCGGCAGACCGGCATGGCCATCCTGCTGATCACCCACGATCTCGGGGTGGTGGCCGAGGTGGCGGACCGGGTGGCGGTCATGTACGCCGGCCAGATTATCGAGCAGGCGAGCCGTGACCGCTTCTTCGACAATCCCCAACACCCTTACAGCCGGAAGCTGTTCCAGTCCCTGCCGGATGCCGGCAAGCGCAGCCGGCGGCTCGCTGTGATCAGCGGAAATGTGCCGCCACTGAACCAGGTCTTTACCGCCTGCCGCTTTATCGACCGCTGTGACCGGGCCTTCGAGGATTGTGAAATGGCCCCGGGGTGGACCGAGCTGGCGCCTGGTCAGGGAGTACGCTGTCACCTGGCCGGTTTTCATGACGCCGTGTCGATCGTTGAACTGCCGGAAGCCGAGCATACGCCGGTTGCTGCCGCGTCGGGCCCGGGTTCAAGTCAGGGGCCGCTGCTGCAGGTGGAGCAGCTCAAGGTCCACTTTCCCATTCACAAGGGGGTGTTCAAGCGTACCGTGGGTCATGTCAGGGCGGTGGATGGCATCTCCCTCTCCATCGACCCGGGGAAGACCCTGGCCCTGGTCGGCGAGTCGGGCTGCGGCAAAACCACGGTGGGCAAGGGGATACTGCAACTGGTCCGGCCCACCGCGGGTTCGGTGCGTTTCGCCGGTGACGAGCTGACCCGACTCAAGGGCGGCGCCCTGCGCAGTCGCCGTTCCGAGCTGCAGATCATATTTCAGGACCCGGTCGCCTCGATGAATCCGCGCATGCTGGTGGGGGACATTATCGAAGAGGGGATGAAGGCACAGCGTATCGGTCGAACCGCCGAGCAGCGGCGGGCCCGGGTGACGGAACTGCTGGGACAGGTGGGGCTCCCCGACGACAGCGCCAGCCGCTATCCGCACGAGTTTTCCGGCGGGCAGCGCCAGCGTATCTGTATCGCCCGTGCCCTGGCGGTGGATCCGAAACTGATCATCTGTGATGAACCGACCAGCGCTCTGGATGTCTCGGTGCAGGCGCAGATCCTGAATCTGCTGAAACTGCTGCAGAACAGTCGTGGCCTCGCCTTTCTGTTCATCACCCACAACATCTCTGTGGTAGCCTATCTGGCGGATGAGGTGGCGGTGATGTACCTGGGCCGGATTGTCGAACGGGGGGAGGTCGGACAACTGCTGGCCGCCCCGAGACACCCCTATACCCAGGCGCTGCTCTCGGCCGTCCCGGTGGCCGACCCCCGGTCGAGGCGTGAAGTGATCCGGCTGGAAGGGGATATGCCGTCGCCGGCGAATCCGCCCGCTGGCTGTCACTTTCATCCCCGCTGTCCGTTCGCCATGCCCCGGTGCCGGGAACGCTACCCGGACCTGAACCGGCTGGCCGACGGCCGCCAGGTGAGCTGTTACAAGGTGGAGCACGAGGAGTCGTAAGACTACCTGAATCCGTGACTTCAGAGCCTGTCCCGGCAGAGCAGGGGGTACCCTCGGTGATTCAGGCGAGCCGGTCCTGCGAAGCTGATACGAAGCTGGGCATCTCTACGCGTGCTTTGCGTCCTTCGCGGTTACTCTCTTTTTGCCGGTTCATCGCGCCGCAACCGCCAAGAACGCCAGGAGCGCAAAGACCCCTCGTCAGCGTGTAGGATGGGTGGAGGCGCGGCACCCTTGTTAGCGGCTGTTCGCGGCGGTCGGGTGCGCTGTAACCCATCTTCGGATTCGGATGCAGGTGCATGATGGGTTGTGCGCCGGAGACGGAGCCGGCGGAGAGTTAGTTCACGGGGGCGCTCCACCCATCCTACGCCCGGGTGCAGTCCGACCCACTTTTATGGGTAAAGGGCACTACTACAGGGTCTGCTCGGCCACGTCGACAAACAGCTGCAGGCGTTGGCCGGGTTGCAGGTAGCGTCCCTCCAGGGTGTTCCACTTCCTCAGATCCGCTACCGAGACATTGAAGCGCTGGGCGATAAGCGCCAGGGAGTCACCCTTGCGCACCCGGTAACGCAGGCTGCTGAGGGTATTGACCGGTGGTGAGAGCGTCGGGGCGAGGTGGGCCAGCTTGTCCTGGGTCTTGGCGGCCTGTTGCCAGATGACCAGCTCCTGTCCCAGCCGCAAGGTGTCCCTGGGCGCCATCCCGTTCCAGCGGGCCAGGGCCTGGTGGCTGACCCGGTAGCTTCGGGCGATGTCCCAAAGCGTGTCCCCCGCCACCACTGTGTGGGTCAGACGCTTGCCCTGGCGCTGCCGGTCCTTGGTCTTTGCCAGGCGGGCATCCGCGGTATGGGTGTACTGGTCCAAGCTCTTGACCGAGACAGGGATTAGTAGATGCCGGCCGGCACGGATGTTGTTGCCCCGCAGTTTGTTTACCTGTTGCAGCAGCGCCACCGTGGTGTTGTGGTGTCTGGCGATGCTGCCGAGGTTGTCGCCCGAACGAATCTTGTAACGGTTCCAGCGCAGGCGTTGTTGCGGATCGAGGGCACCGAGCGCCTCACTGAACCGCTCGGCCTGTTCAACCGGGATGCTCAGTCGGTGCGGCCCCTCCGGCGCGGATGCCCAGCGATTGAAGCCGGGATTGAGCCGGTACAGCGCCTCAATGGATATCCCTGCCATATCGGCCGCCAGGGCCAGATCGAGCTGGGAGCCGATATCGATGTTTTCGAAGTAGGGCTGGTTGGGGATCGCGGCCAGGGTGATGCCGTAGTGCTGCGGATCGGTCATCACCTTGGCCACCGCCAGCAGTTTGGGCACATAGCGCATGGTCTCTTCCGGCAGCTCGAGCGACCAGAAATCAGTGGGTTTGCCCTGGCGCTGGTTGCGCTTGATGGCGCGTCGCACGGTGCCGCCCCCGGCATTGTAGCCGGCCAGTGCCAGCTCCCAGTCGCCGTCAAACTGGGTCGCCAGGCTGCTCAGATAGTCGAAGGCCGCCCGGGTGGCGGCAACCACGTCGCGACGCCCGTCATACCACCAGTTCTGCTGCAGCCCGAAGTGTTTCCCGGTCGACGGGATGAACTGCCACAGACCGGCCGCGCGCCCGGGGGAGTAGGCGAAGGGCTGGAAGCCGCTCTCGACGATCGGCAACAGGGCCAATTCGCTGGGGATACCCCGCGCTTCGGCCTCCTCGAGAATAAAGTACAGGTAGGGGGCCGCTCTTTCCTGTACCCGATCCAGGTAATCATTGTTGGCGGCGAACCAGCGGATCTGGCTGTCAATCCGCGGATGGTCGGGGATTTCCAGATTGAAGCCGGCACGCAGCCGCTCCATCAGGTCCAACGGCGGCTCGGGTGGCTGCTCGATCTCGGCCGACTGCTGGGGGGTGGGCGCCGGTTCAACCTCGCTCTTCCCGGTGGTGGTCACGACGACGGGGGGCGTTAACGCCTCGGCGACGGTCTCCGGCCGGGCTGCCACCTTGAAGTACTGCGGGGCGGCCGCTGAGTCGGCTCCGGTCTGGGTTCGGGTATCGAGGGATTTGCACCCGCTCAGCGCCAGGGTGGAGAGGACGGTCAGGGTCAGATATCTTTTTATCATTAAGCGATCCGCGGCTGTCTGGCGTTGGGTAAATTTGTCGGGACTATACGCAAATCACCTGTTTTTTTCCAGGAAACGGGTCATGTTCCGGGGATGACCCCTCGCCGATGATCTTTTTTGGATGAGGGCTGTCTGTTTAGAGGGTAGACTGGTCGATGCCGGCAGAGTGATACCATGGGCGCCGTGGGGGTGCCATGGCGTCATCCCGCAACGGGAATTGCCGACTGGAATTAGGATCATGCGCAAGTAACCGCAGCTGCTGATGAAGAGACTATTTAACCGGATCAACACACCACCCACGACGGCCGAACTTCGGGCCTGGTTCAGTACCACGCCGGGAAAGGAGCTGCTGGCCGTGGAGCAGGTCTACCTGGAGCACCTGTTGGCCGAGTGTTTCGGCTACTATCTGCTGCAGGTCGGCAGCCTGGGACTGCAGCTGGATGCGCTCAGGATGAGCCGGATCAAGTCCCAGGTGGTGCTGGTGCCCAACCAGGCGGATGTCTTCAGCGAGCGCTGTATCGTCAGTGACTCGCAGAATCTCCCTGTGGCCTCGGATAGTATCGATACCGTGCTGCTTTCCCACACCCTGGATTTCTCCAGGAACCCCCATCAGCTGCTGCGTGAAGTGGAGCGGGTGCTGATCCCCGAAGGTCATGTGGTCATTGTCGGTTTCAATCCCTGGAGTCTCTGGGGCGCCTGGCGGCTGCTGCGAATGCGCGGCAACAAGGTCCCCTGGTGTGGCCACTTCATCTCGTCCTGGCGGGTTCATGACTGGCTCTCCCTGCTGGGATTCGAGATCAAGGCGGAGCGGGCGGGGATGTTTCGTCCGCCATTGAAACATGAACGGATGATGCAGCGTCTGGGCTTTCTGGAGTGGATCGGCGGCCGTCTGTGGTCGCCGCTGGCGGGTGTCTATGTGATACTGGCGGTCAAACGGGTGGCGCGGCTGACGCCGATCAAGCCGGCCTGGAAGTTGCGCCCCCGGCGTATTCGCGGCGGCATGACCGAGCCCACGGCAAATAATATAAGGCATACCAGGAGAGGCGATTAAGTGAGTGAACGGGTGGAGATATTTACCGATGGCGCCTGCAAGGGCAATCCCGGTCCGGGCGGCTGGGGCGCGGTGATGCGCTATAAAGGCAAGGAACGGCAGTTATACGGCGGCGAGCAGGCGACCACCAATAACCGGATGGAGCTGATGGCCGTAATCAGTGCCCTGGAGGTGCTGACCCGTCCGACCAGCGTGCGGGTGACCACCGATTCGAAATATGTGCAGAACGGCATTACCGAATGGATCGGCAACTGGAAGCGGAACGGCTGGAAAACCGTGGCCAGAAAGCCGGTCAAGAACAGTGACCTCTGGCAACGCCTGGACCAGTTGGTGACAACGCATGATGTGAACTGGGCCTGGGTCAAAGGACATAGCGGGCATCCGGAAAATGAGCTGGCCGACCAGTTGGCCAACAGGGGCGTAGCGGAGTTGGGAGTATGAAGATATGAGTTCGCGGCAGATTGTGCTGGATACGGAAACCACCGGTCTGGAACCGGCGCAGGGGCATCGGATTATCGAAATCGGTTGTGTGGAGATGATCGACCGGCGCTTGACGGGGAATAATTTCCATCAATATCTGCAGCCCGACCGGGAGATCGACCAGGCGGCGATCGAGGTGCATGGCATCACCAATGAATTTCTCGCCGACAAGCCCCGGTTTGCCGATGTGGTGGAGGATTTTATTGCCTATATCCGGGGCGCCGAACTGATTATTCACAATGCACCGTTCGATGTGGGGTTCCTGAACCACGAGCTGAGACGGTTGCCGGGGGAGCCGCCGCCGCTGGACAGCGTCTGCAGTGTGCTGGACACCCTGGTGATGGCGAAAAAGATGCACCCGGGGCAGCGCAACAGCCTGGATGCCCTGTGCAAGCGCTACGACATCAACAACAGCCATCGTGAGCTGCACGGCGCGCTGCTTGATGCGGAGATCCTGGCCGACGTTTATCTGATGATGACCGGTGGTCAGGGTGCCCTGTCACTGGACACGGGTAGCGGCGAGGGGGAGTCCGCCGGGGAGCGGATTCAGCGCCTGGATCCGGGTCGAGCCCGGTTGAAGGTGGTCCGGGCCAGCGTTGACGAGCTGGCCACGCACCAGCAGCGGCTCGATCTGATCGAGAAAGGGTCGGGGGGCGGATGCCTGTGGCGGGCTGCGGATCAACCCGAATAGGGATCAGGGGATCTGCCGCTCGCGAACGCCGCCACCCTGATCATTGTGCAAAATCTGTTTCAGCCGCTCGATATCCATCAGCTGGATGTGCTTGCGTTCCACCTTCAGCAGCCCCTCGTCCTGGAAGCGGGTGAACAGGCGGCTGACGGTCTCCACCGCCAGTCCCAGATAGTTGCCGATTTCGTGTCGGGACATGCTGAGGTAGAAGTCGGAGGGTGAGAAGCCGCGTCGCTGGAAGCGTCCCGACAGACTCAAGAGAAACGAAGCCAGCCGCTCCTCGGCATTGCGCTTGCCCAGCAGGGTCAGCATATCCTCGTCATGACCGATCTCCCGGCTCAGCAGCCGGAACATCTGGTGCTGCAGGCTGGGAATGATGCTGCTCAGCTCCTCCAGTCGGGTGAAGGGGATCTCGCAAACCGCGGTGGTCTCCAGAATCTTGGCGGAGCAGTGGTGATAACCGGTCTCGATCGCATCCAACCCGATCATCTCCCCCGGCAGGTGGAAACCCAGGACCTGCTCGCTGCCGTCCTCGCCCGGGTCGAAGCTCTTGACCGTGCCGGTCTTGACCACATAGATGCACTGGAATACGTCGCCCTGGCGGAACAGGTGGTCGCCGCGATGCAGTGGCCGGCTGCGCCTGACGATATTGTCAAGCTGATCCACATCCTCCGGGGTCAGGCCCATGGGCAGGCAGAGGGAAGTCAGGCTACAGTTCCTGCAGGCAACCTTGATATTGTCAAAAGAGATGACCTTGTGTTCGCTCACGGCAATACCTTACTCCTCTATCGGAACGGACATTTTGCAGATTGCTTTGCTCTGGATCAAGTAACTTTTCCCGCAGCAACGGGTATGGGGCCATTCCCAGGGCTTCGGCGCAGTTTAGTCCAGTTCGGTCCGCCGGGTCTAAAAGTGGCGGGCATCCGTTTACCCGCATCCGCTCGGGGAGCCTTGTGAGGTGGTTCCCGGCGACAATAAATAAGCGGCCTTTTGATTGAGGCTGCAGCTGCTTTCGCGTACTATATAATGCTCTGCCAAGGTGATATTGACTAGTTCAGCGCCCCTGTGGTGTTTCGCCGCAAGGCGCGTCGCGCAGGCAATGCCCCTGTCCTTGTCAAGCGATGCAACGCAGCGGCGGGACACCACAGGGGCGCCCTTCGGGTTGGCCTGTCCGCGCCCCTGTCCGCGTTGCGGCTCTTGCAAAGGACCGGGCCATTCGCTGCGAGCCGCGCCTTGCCAGGAACGCGGACAGGCCAACTGAATACGTCAATATCACCTTGACAGAGCATTGCCCCGTCCTGAATGATTTCTTTCCTCCACCACAAGACATAGAGTCTATGACCAAATTCGTATTTATCACGGGCGGTGTTGTTTCTTCACTGGGCAAGGGTATTGCCTCCGCTTCACTGGCCGCACTGCTGGAAGCGCGTGGTCTCAAAGTCACCATGATCAAGCTGGATCCCTACATCAACGTGGATCCCGGCACCATGAGCCCGTTCCAGCACGGCGAGGTGTTCGTTACCGAGGACGGCGCGGAAACCGACCTCGATCTGGGTCATTATGAGCGTTTCATCCGCGCCACCATGGGCCGCAACAACAATTTCACCACCGGCCAAATCTACGAAAGCGTCATCCGCAAGGAGCGGCGCGGTGACTACCTGGGCGGCACCGTGCAGGTGATTCCCCATATCACCAACGAGATGAAGGACAGTATCCGGCTGGGCGCCGGCGACGCCGATATCGCCCTGGTGGAGATCGGCGGCACCGTGGGTGATATCGAATCCCTGCCGTTCCTGGAGGCGATTCGCCAGATGGGCGTGGAACTGGGAAAACAGAACGCCCTGTTCCTGCACCTGACACTGGTGCCCTATATCCGCACTTCGGGTGAGATCAAGACCAAACCGACCCAGCACTCGGTCAAGGAGTTGCGCTCCATCGGCATCCAGCCTGATGTGCTGCTGTGTCGTTGCGAGAGTCCGCTGCCGGAGGGCGAGCGCCAGAAGATCGCGCTGTTCACCAATGTCCCCGAGGAGGCGGTGATCACCGGGGTGGACGCGGATAACATCTACCGGATTCCGCTGCTGCTGCACGAACAGAAGATGGATGAGATCGTGGTACGCCAGCTGGGACTCAATGTGCCGGCGGCGGATCTGTCCGAATGGCGGGCGGTGATCGACGGCCTGGAGAACACCGACGGCAGCGTCACGGTGGCCATGGTCGGCAAGTACATGAATCTGACCGAGGCCTACAAGTCCCTCTCCGAGGCGCTGATCCATGCCGGGATTCATACCCACACCAAGATCAATATCAAGTACATAGACTCCGAACAGGTGGAGAAAGAGGGTACCGACTGCCTGACGGGCGTGGATGCGATCCTGGTCCCCGGCGGCTTCGGTGAACGGGGCGTGGAGGGCAAGATCGCGACCGTGCGCTATGCCCGCGAACTGCGCATCCCCTACCTGGGCATCTGTCTGGGCATGCAGGTGGCGGTCATTGAATATGCCCGTCACATGGCGGGGATGGCCGATGCCCACAGCACCGAATTCAATCGCGAAACGCCCTATCCGGTGATCGCGCTGATCACCGAGTGGCTCAACGCGGATGGCGAGCTGGAGGTGCGCAACGAGAACTCCGATCTCGGCGGCAGCATGCGGCTGGGCGGACAGGAGTGCCGGCTGGCCGAGGATAGCCTGACCCGCAAACTGTACGCCAGCGATACCATTATCGAGCGCCATCGGCATCGCTATGAATTCAACAACCAGTATCTGCCGGTGCTGGAGAAGACGGGCCTGAAGATCGCCGGCCGCTCGATGGATGGCAAACTGGTCGAGATTGTCGAGATCAGGGATCATCCCTGGTTTGTCGCCTGCCAGTTCCATCCGGAGTTCACCTCCACCCCGCGGGACGGTCATCCGCTGTTCACCGGTTTTGTCCAGGCGGCACGGAAGCATAAATACGAGATGAGCAGGGAGAGTGTGCAGGCATGAGACTATGTGAATTCGAGGCGGGTCTTGAGCACCCGCTGTTCCTGATCGCCGGTCCCTGTGTGGTGGAGAGCGAGCAGCTGGCGCTGGATACCGCCGGCGCGCTGAAGGCGCTGACCGATCGGCTGGGTATACCCTTTATCTACAAATCCTCGTTCGACAAGGCCAACCGCTCCTCCGGGGAGAGCTTTCGTGGACCCGGAATGGAAGCGGGGCTGAAGATCCTGGAGAAGGTGAAACGGGAGATTGGCGTGCCGCTGCTGACCGATGTGCACGAAGACACCCCGTTGCATGAGGTGGCCGCAGTGGTGGATGTGCTGCAGACCCCGGCCTTCCTTTGTCGCCAGACCAACTTTATCAAGGCGGTCGCCAGCCAGGGGCTTCCGGTCAACCTGAAAAAAGGGCAGTTCCTGGCGCCCTGGGATATGAAACACGTGGTGGAGAAGGCACGCAGTACCGGTAACCCGCAGATCATGGTGTGCGAGCGTGGTGCCTCCTTCGGCTACAACAATCTGGTCTCCGATATGCGTTCGCTGGCGGTGATGCGTGAGTCCAGTGTCCCGGTGGTGTTTGACGCCACCCACTCGGTGCAGCTGCCGGGCGGACAGGGCAACGTCTCCGGCGGGCAGCGCGAGTTCGTGCCGGTACTGGCTCGCGCCGCCGTGGCGGCGGGGGTGGCCGGGCTGTTCATGGAGACCCATCCAAACCCGGAACAGGCCCTGAGCGACGGCCCCAACTCCTGGCCGCTGCAGCGCATGGAGGAGCTGCTGGAGACCCTGATGGAGCTGGACCAGGCGGTCAAGCGGCGCGGGTTTATCGAAAGCACGCTTTGAGATAACCACGCGTTGAGATAAAAAAATGTCCCGGATCGGGGTATTCGGGGATTAAGTATTGTATGGCACCGCGGCGGCATGTAAGCGTCCTGCCACAAATACAGCGTATGGTTTGATCCGGCGAAAACTGAATTATTTATACTTTTATCTTATCCGCGAGTCTGTCGGGCGGGTCCTTAATCGATCCGCGTTAAATCCGACAGGCTTTTGGAGTCAATAAACTGGAGTAACAATGTCTGAGATTGTTGATGTTCGAGGTCGTGAAATCCTGGACTCCCGTGGTAACCCCACCGTAGAGGCGGATATCATCACCGCCGATGGCGCGATCGGCCGGGCCGTGGCCCCGTCGGGGGCCTCCACCGGATCGCGCGAGGCGCTGGAGCTGCGTGACGGCGACCCGCGGCGCTATCTGGGCAAGGGCGTGCTCAAGGCGGTCGGCAACATCACCGGCGAGCTGAAACAGGCATTACTGGGATTGGATGTGCAGGATCAGGTCGGGCTGGACCGCAAGATCATCCAGCTGGACGGTACCGAGAACAAGGACCGGCTGGGCGCCAACGCCCTGTTGGCCGTCTCCCTGGCGGCGGCCCATGCGGCGGCCCAGGAGCGGGCATTGCCCCTCTACCGCTCTCTCTCGGACGGTCCGTTCCGCATGCCGGTGCCGATGATGAACATCATCAATGGCGGCTCCCATGCCGACAACAGCGTGGATATCCAGGAGTTCATGATCCTGCCGGTGGGCGCCGGCTCGATCCGCGAGGCGGTCCGCTACGGCGCCGAGGTGTTCCATGCCCTGAAGGCGGTGCTGAAGGCCCGTGGCCTCAATACCAACGTGGGTGACGAGGGAGGCTTTGCCCCGAATCTCTCTTCCAATGTGGCGGCGATCGAAGTGATTCTGGAGGCGATCGAGAAGAGCGGCTTCAAGGTAGGCAGCGACATCTACCTGGGCCTGGATGTGGCCAGTTCCGAGTTTTATAAGGACGGGGTGTATGACCTCGCCTCGGAAGGCCGCCGGTTCAATGCGGCGGAGTTTGTCGACTATCTGGCCGGCATCGTCGACCAGTATCCGATCATCTCCGTCGAGGACGGCATGGACGAAAGCGACTGGGACGGCTGGAAACTGCTGACCGAGCGGCTCGGCAGTCGGGTGCAACTGGTGGGCGACGATCTGTTCGTCACCAACACCAAGATCCTCGCCCGCGGTATCGA
Source organism: Sedimenticola hydrogenitrophicus (assembly GCF_025175675.1). Taxonomy (GTDB): domain Bacteria; phylum Pseudomonadota; class Gammaproteobacteria; order Chromatiales; family Chromatiaceae; genus Sedimenticola; species Sedimenticola hydrogenitrophicus. The sequence continues at coordinate 71,297 of NZ_JANIOA010000016.1, read as the reverse complement.
GCAGGGCATCGCCAACTCCATCCTGATCAAGTTCAACCAGATCGGCACCCTGACCGAGACCCTGGAAGCGATCAATATGGCCAGGGATGCCGGCTACACCGCGGTGGTCTCCCACCGTTCCGGCGAGACCGAGGACACCACCATCGCCGACCTGGTGGTGGCGGCCGATACCGGGCAGATCAAGACCGGCTCACTGAGCCGCACCGACCGGGTGGCGAAGTATAACCAGTTGATGCGTATAGAGGATCAGCTGGGCAGCGAGGCGGTTTATGCGGGTAAAGGGGCATTTAACTGCCTCTGAACGGGCGAGTATCCATCGCCGAATCGTTAAGGTAGATGATGTGTAACTACTCACCCGGTTTGTAAGTGATTGGCCTGCCTTGTTGGCCTCACACGATGGCTGGACCAAGATCGGCCAACAAGGCAGGCCAATCACCCCGTGAGTAGTTACGATGATGCTACGTATTCTGATGCTGCTGCTTTTTGCCATGCTGGTGGTGCTCCAGTACCGCCTCTGGGTGGGCGATGGAAGCCTGGCGGAACTGCATCTGCTGAAACAGGAGATCGAACAGCAGAAGGGCGAGTTGCAACAGATGCGGCGGCGCAATCAGGCGCTTCAGGCCGAGGTGGACGACCTGAAGAAGGGACTGGAGGCGATCGAGGAGCGGGCGCGGAATGATCTCGGCATGATTCGCCAGGGTGAAACCTTTTACCAGATCATCGAACCCCGCGAGGGCAAACGGTGACCCGGCCGGCCAGGCGCCACTGGGCGGTGGTGCCGGCGGCGGGAGTCGGCCGGCGCATGGGGGGGGCGGTACCGAAACAGTATCTGAACCTGCATGGCCGCCCGGTCATCGACCACACCCTAAGGACCCTGGTGGAGCATCCGCGGATTGCCCGGGTAATCGTGGCTGTCTCGGCGACGGATGCCTGGTGGAGCGGGACGGCCTATGCGGAACATCCCCGGGTGCAGCGGGTCGCGGGCGGCAAGGAGCGCGCCGATTCGGTGCTGAACGGCCTGTTGGCGCTGCAGGGCGAGGCCGATGCCATGGACTGGGTGCTGGTGCATGATGCGGCGAGACCCTGCCTGCACCGGAGCGATCTGGACAGGCTGCTGCAAGCCCTGGCCGGGCACCCGGTGGGCGGGTTGCTGGCGATACCGCTCAGCGACACCATCAAGCGGGCGGACCCCGCGGACAGAGTGCTGGAGACCGTCCCCCGGGAACAGCTCTGGCGGGCGTTCACCCCGCAGATGTTCCGTTATGCCGCCCTGCTTAAGGCGCTGGAAAGCGCCCGGGAAGGCGGACTGCTGGTCACCGACGAGTCGGGTGCCATGGAGCTGTCAGGTGCCGCCCCGCTGCTGATTGCGGGGCGTAGCGACAATATCAAGATCACCTCGCCCGAAGACCTGGTGCTGGCCGGTTTCCTGCTCGAGCGGCAGGGCCGCGGTTGACCCGCCGGCGGCAGCGTTCAATGGACGCTGCCGAAGGAGAGATCCAGGGCATATTGCGGCAGCGGAATGCCGGAAATCTTGCAGGCCTGCACCACGGGTCCGCGCGGGAACAGGGTATATAGATAGCGTTTGCCGCCCTCCTTGCCGAATCGTCGGCTGAGGGTCTTGAGCAGCAGTCGCGCGCTGCAGCCGGTACCGTGGGTGTCGCAATGGTCGCGCAGAAAGTGAATGACCTGCCAGTGCTTGTCGGTCAGCTCGATATGCTCCTCCGCCGCCAGTAACTCGGCCAGGGTCGGGTTCCATTGGTAGAAGCTGTCGGGTAGCTGGCGCTGTTCGATGGATAAGGGGTCCATTTTCGGCATTTTCCTCTCCTCCCGGTTGATTGAGGAACGCTACGGTCACTTTCTTCTTATTAGCTGTTATATAAAAGAGTAGTCCACGGCAGCCGAGACTGCCTGTCGCCCGCAGGCGGTTCAGGGCTTGGGAGCGTTTTTTCATATTTAAGGGCCGCGAAAAAAATAGATCATCCCGTCCCGCTTCGCCCTCGGCCTGCTCACGGCGTTGTGCAAAGGGCTACATAGGCTCGCTACGCGCCCCTCTGCACGCGACGTGCAAGGATGCGCTAATGCCGCGAAGGGCAGGATGCCCGAGAGCGGCCTTGTGAGCAAACCGAGGGCTGTGCGATATTGGAACACTTTATTCTTACCGCGACCCTAACCCGTGAGGTGGTGCGATGCGCATAGGCCAGGGCTACGATGCCCACCGGTTTGCCCCCGGCAGACCCCTGATCCTGGGGGGGGTGAAGATCGACCACCCGTTTGGCCTGGAGGCGCATTCCGATGGTGATGTGCTGATCCATGCGCTCTGTGACGGGCTGCTCGGCGCCGCGGGGCTACGGGATATCGGGTTTCATTTTCCCGACAGTAGCGCCGAATACAAGGCCATCGACAGCCGCAAGCTGCTCGTCCGGGTGGCCGGGTTGCTGGAAGCGGAAGGGTGGATACTGGGCAATGCCGATATCACGGTGGTGGCACAGGCGCCAAAACTCAGCCCCCACATCGATACCATGCGTGCATACCTGGGCACTGATCTGCGTAGTGATCGAAAAAATATCAATATCAAGGCGACCACCACCGAAGGGATGGGGTTTGCCGGCCGCGGCGAGGGAATCGCCTGTTATGCCGTGGTACTGCTGGTCCGGAGAGACTAAAGGGCTTCGACCTGATTCTACTTTGTCAGATGCTGGTGCTGTGCGGAGAACTACAGGGTGGAAGGCCCAAGGTAGCCAACCTGAATAGAGCTAACAAAGTTGCGCTAACGCTAGTTATCTGAACGAAACATGACCGTCAGCAATCCGGAGACGTGGTGAGGATAAAACGCAGAAACAGCCTTACCTACAAACAGGCACTGATCACCGTGATGACAGTGTTTGTCATTGGCCTGGCTCTATCCATCTACCAGATTGTGGTCGATCTGGAGCAGGAAAAACTGCAAGTGGATCAGACGGTCAATCAGGTACTGCGGCTGCTGAAATCGCCGGCGGCCCAGGCCGCCTACAGTCTGGACAACACCCTGGCGCAGCAGGTTGTAAGTGGCCTGTTTGAATATCCCCCGGTGTTTAAGGCGGAGATCAGGGATGACCTCGGTGGCGTGCTGGCCACCGCCGAGCGGGTGCGTGTGGACTCCCCCCTGCGCAACTTGGCGAACCGGCTGGTGGGTGACAGCCAGAGCTATCAGCTCCCGCTGGAGTGGACCGGGCGGGCACAGCCGGTGGGGGTACTGACGCTGTCGGTCGACCCCTATCTGGTGACGGCGGACTTCTTTGAGCGGGCGGGACTGATCCTGCTGTTCGGCATCGTTCGGATCCTGGTGCTGGCACTGCTGTTGAGTGTGATTTTCTACTTCACCCTCACCAAACCGCTGATGCGCACCGCCGCGTCGTTTGCCGCGATCAATCCAGAGGATAATTCCGATGCCAGGATCGCCATGCCCCCGGGGCATAGGGCGGATGAGATCGGATTGCTGGTGAATACGGGGAATCGGGTGCTGGACGAGTATCGCCTGCACATTCGCCAGCAGGAGGAGGCGGAGGCCGAGCTCAACCGGCTGCGCAATCTGTTGGGTAATGTGGTGGACTCCATGCCCTCGTCACTGATCTGTGTGGATGTGGATTGTCGGGTAATCCAGTGGAATCGGCAGGCGGAGCGGGTTACCGGGGTCACCGCGGCACAGGCGGCGGGGCACTACCTGATCTCCGTGTTTCCCCTGTTGGCCCAACAGATCACGCCTATCCGGGACGCTGTCCGCAAGGGCCTGTCGTCCCACGGCCAGCGCCTGAAATCAGCCGAGGGGAAGGCGCTCCGGCTTTATGACGTCACCATCTATCCGCTGACCACCAACGGCATCGATGGCGCGGTGATCCGGGTGGATGATGTCACCGAGCGGGTGCGTATAGAAGAGCTGATGATCCAGTCGGAAAAGATGCTCTCGATCGGGGGTCTGGCGGCCGGCATGGCGCATGAGATCAATAATCCGCTGGCGGGTATACTGCAAAATATCCAGGTGATCCAGAACCGGATCCAGGCGGATCTGCCTGCCAATAGAAAGACCGCGGCAGAGTGCGGAACAACGCTGCAGTCGGTCACACGCTATCTGGACGAGCGCAAGGTCTATGAGATGATCGAACGGATCCGGGAGTCCGGGAAGCGGGCCGCGAAGATCGTCGACAATATGCTGAGTTTCAGCCGCAAAAGCAGTCGCCATCTGGAACCCTGCGATATGGTCGGACTGATGGAACAGTCGCTTGAACTGGCGGCCAACGACTACCGCCTGGAGGATGGCTTTGATTTCAGGCAGATTGGAATTGTCAGGGAATATGACGACGCTCTGCCCCTGGTCAGTTGTGAGTCCAGTCAGATTCAGCAGGTGCTGCTCAACCTGTTGAAGAATGGAGCCCAGGCAATGGCAGAATCCCGCACCCCGGAGGCGGCGCGCTTCATTCTCAGGATTCGGGGCGAATCCGCCGCCGTCAGGCTGGAGGTCGAGGATAACGGGCCGGGTATTCCGCCAGATCAGGCCAACCGCATCTTTGAACCCTTCTTTACCACCAAGCCGATCGGGGTGGGTACCGGCCTCGGGCTATCCGTCGCCTACTTTATTATCAGGGAGAATTACGGTGGTGAGCTGTTTGTGGAGTCTCCGCCGGGCGGTGGTGCGCGATTCGTTCTGCGGCTGCCCTGCGACAGCACCCACCCGGTGGCCCGGGATCGCCGCATCGATTCGGTGTAAAGTTTGGGCACTTAGCCTCAGCATCGCTTGGCAAGGATTCATTTTTAGCCGCGAGGAGTGGTGCAAGAGGAGTGGTACAGGGATGTACCGATAACGGAGCCGAGGATGCAATGCATCGTTTACGGGCTAAGGATGGAATGAACGCAAATAAACGCGAATAAATATACTGTAATTCCCTCCGATGGTTTGATGGGCGCCAGAGAGGTGAGGCATAGCGGACAAGTTCATAATGGGCGGGACCCTGGAGAACCACGGATTCACACAGATAAACACAGATTCAGAATTCTGAGCTCCTATCGGTGTGAATCTGTGTCCATCCGTGGTTCCTTACTGACCGGACTGGGATAACTAAACGGCTATTGAAAACCACGCTTAGAATTGTTGGAGTCTGTTGCACAAGCCGACAGACTCACTGGGATCGGTTAGAATGGCCGTTTTTCACCACCTGAACAGATACCGTGACCGAACCTGAGAACAGACTGCTGCCTTTTGCCTATGGGACGCCGCGTTGTCGCGGGGTGATCCGACACACACCCGAGGACTTCCTGGTGGATGAGATCCCGTTGCTGGAAGCGGACGGTGAAGGGGAGCATCTGCTGCTGCATGTGGAGAAGCGTGACAGCAATACCGCCTGGGTAGCCGGCGTGCTGGCCCGCTTTGCCGGTGTCCCGCGCATGGATGTCAGCTATGCCGGACTGAAGGATCGGCACGCCGTGACCCGGCAGTGGTTCTCGATCCGTCTGGCCGGCAAACCGGAGCCGGACTGGGACGCCATCGGATCGAGCGAATTCCGGGTGCTGCAAACCGCCAGGCACAGCCGGAAGCTGCGTGTCGGCGCATTGAAGGGGAACCGGTTCAGGATCCGGGTGCGGGCGTTTGACGGGGATGAGGCGGCGCTGGATGCAACCCTGCAACATATCACGCGCGAGGGGATACCCAACTATTTCGGCGAGCAGCGCTTCGGCACGGATGATGCGAACCTGGCAGCGGCCCGCGCCCTGTTCAGCGGTGAGCTGAAGCGGGTGAAGCGGGAGCAGCGCGGCTTCTATCTCTCCGCGGTCCGCTCGCTGCTGTTCAATAAGGTGCTGGCCGCCCGGGTCAGCGCCGGCAACTGGAACCGGCCGCTGGCCGGGGAACGGATGATGCTGGACGGGACGCGCAGCAGTTTTCCCGCCGCTACGGTCGACGATGAGCTACGGCGGCGCCATCGGGAGATGGATATCCACCTCTCGGGTCCCCTGTGGGGGCGCGGTGAGGCCATGGTCACGGCCGAGGTGGCCGAGCTGGAGTCGGCGGTGCTGCTGCCGGAGCGGTTCTGGCGCGAGGGGCTGGAGGGTTTCGGGCTGCAGATGGAGCGGCGTGCCCTGCGGGTGCCGGTGAGCGATCTGGCCTGGAGCCGGCAGGGTGATCTGCTGGAGTTGGGCTTCAGCCTGCCCAAAGGCTGTTTCGCCACCGCGCTACTCAGGGAGTGTGTCGACTACCGTCAATCGCCATCCCTGGATCCCTTGCGCGAGAGCAGCACATAGGCCGCACCGGTGCCCCCGTCAAACTGGGGGGCGGAACAGAAGGCGAGCACTTCATCGCGTTGTCGCAGCCATTGATTGATTTTCTGTTTCAGGACCGGCTGCCGGTCTTCCGAGCGAGAGCCCTTGCCGTGGATGATCTGCACCACCCGCAGCCGGTGGCGGATGGCATGCGCCAGAAAACCGGCCAGCGCCTGGCGCGCCTCCACCACCCGCAGGCCGTGCAGGTCGAGCATATCCTCGGGCGGGATGCTGCCGCGCCGCAGTTCCTGAAACAGGCGGTGCTGAATCCCCGGGCGGACGAACTCCAGCTCCTCGCCGGTCTCGATATTGAGATCGGCAAACGCGTCACTCAGTCCATCTCCCGTCACCTTGGGATTGGGCGGGAGCGGTAGCGGTTTCAACCTGGGCTTGTAGGGCGTCGCCTTGTCGTGCTCATGGCGCACGGCGCCATCCATCTCCTGCTGGAAAAGGAGGTCGACTTCGCCCGGTTTCTGCTGTTCATCGCCGTTCATTACGGCAACCAGTATACCATTCCGGAATCAACTGTTAGGCAATCCTGCCGCTATACCGGTAATCCATGCCGCGAACCGTACGCTGCCAGTCGAGTAGTTGTGGCATTTCCAGTATAGTTTGGCCTTTGAACCAGAGCATTTGGCGCCTTGATTTTGTATGAAGATTCTACTGAGTAACGATGACGGCTACCTGGCCCCGGGGCTAAGGATACTGGCGGCCGAGCTGTCGGCCCTGGCCGAGATTACCGTGGTAGCCCCGGAGCGCAACCGCAGCGGGGCCAGCAATTCGCTGACCCTGGAGTATCCGATACGCGCGGAACTGGCGGACAACGGTTTTATCCGGGTGGATGGAACTCCGACCGACTGTGTCCATCTGGCCATCACCGGCCTGCTGGATGAGGAGCCGGACATGGTGATTGCCGGCATCAATGCGGGTGCCAACCTGGGCGATGATGTGCTCTATTCCGGCACCGTGGCGGCTGCCACCGAGGGACGGTTCCTGGGTCTGCCGGCGATCGCCCTCTCCATGAATGCCCATGAACCAAAGCATTTTGCCACCGGAGCGCAGGTCGCCCGGGAACTGGTTCAGCATCTGCAGGCGGAACCCCTGGCCTCGGATACCATTATCAATGTGAATATACCGGATCTCCCCTATGCGGAGCTGAAGGGTTATCAGGTCACCCGGCTCGGCCATCGTCATCGGGCCGAACCGGTAGTGCGCGACACCGACCCGCGGGGGCGCACAATATACTGGGTGGGACCGGCCGGCCTCGAGCAGGATGCCGGTGCGGGCACGGATTTTCATGCCATCAGGGAGGGCTACGTCTCGGTCACACCGCTCCAGGTGGATCTGACCCGGCATACCGATATCGATCGCCTGGGTGACTGGCTGAGCAGGCTGGGGCGATGAGCAGTACCCTGCACCGCGGCATCGGCATGACCTCACAGCGCACCCGGGAGCGGTTGATACAGCGCCTGCGGGATGAAGGGATCGGCAACCGCGCCGTCCTCGACGCCATTCGCCATACACCGCGTCATATCTTCGTGGATGAGGCGCTTGCCAGTCGGGCCTATGAGGATACCGCACTGCCCATCGGCCAGGGCCAGACCATCTCCCAGCCGTTTATCGTGGCCCGGATGACCGAACTGCTGCTGGAGGTGGCGCCGATGGAGACGGTGCTGGAGATCGGTACCGGTTCCGGATACCAGACGGCGATCCTGTCGCGGCTGGTAAAACGGGTCTATAGCGTGGAGCGGATCAAATCATTGCACCTACAGGCGAGAAGACGCTTCCAGGAGCTGCATATCCGCAATATCCGTCTGCAGCATCGCGACGGGGGTATGGGGCTACCTGAATATGCGCCATTCGACGGCATACTGGTCACCGCGGCCCCGGAGGGCATTCCCCTGGCGCTGGTGGAGCAGCTGCGTGTCGGCGGCTGTATGATCCTGCCCATTGGCAATCGCTCCGAGCAGGTTCTGGTGCGGGTGATCCGCACCCGGACCGGCTATGAGAAAGAGCTGCTCGAACAGGTGGTTTTCGTCCCGCTGCTGGGGGGCACGCTGTGATGAAACTCTTTTCCCGTCTGTATGCGCGTGTGCTGCAGTGGTCGCGCCATCGCCATGCCCCGCACTACCTGGCCGGGCTCAGTTTTGCCGAATCCTCGTTTTTCCCCATCCCCCCCGACGTCATGCTGGCGCCGATGACTCTGGCCAATCCAGACAAGGCGTGGAACTTCGCCGCTTTGACCACGGTGGCATCTGTCCTGGGAGGGCTACTGGGCTATCTGATCGGCCTGTTTGCCTTTGAGCTGATCGAACCCCTGCTCCGGGGGGCGGGCTATTTCCCCAAATATCTGCAGGTGCGGGAGTGGTTTGGCGAGTGGGGCTTTTGGGCGATCTTCCTGGCCGGATTCTCGCCCATTCCCTACAAACTGTTCACCATCACTGCCGGGGTCATCTCGATGGCGTTATTGCCCTTTATCCTGGCATCCTTTATCGGGCGCGGCGCACGCTTCTTCCTGGTGGCCGGCCTGATGGCCTGGGGAGGTGAACGTATGGAGGGTACACTGCATAAATATATTGATAGGATTGGCTGGACTTCGGTGCTGCTGATCGGCCTGGCCGTCACCTGGGTCAAGCTATCCCAGTAGCCCCTGGTTGAATCAGCCGTGGCAAACCAGGAGCGGGCGTAATATTGACAGGTAAGGTGTATGGCAAAATGATCGGTCTCCGGATCGGCTGCGGCGACATCCGGCTTATTGCGCCGGGTCCGCGGGCAAAGGACGCCAGGAGGGTTCGCGACTGCCTGATCGTATTGCTGTTGACCGGGAGTCTGGGCGGTTGCGGCGCCCCGGTGAGGGCACCGGTGGTTTCCCGTGACCACCCGCCGCCGCAGCATGTCGGCGCCAGACCCGGTGCCTACCGGGTAGCGCAAGGCGACACCCTGTACTCCATCGCCTGGCGTTTCGGCATCGATTACACCTCTATTGCCCGCTGGAACGGAATCGGGCACCCTTATACCATCTATCCAGGCCAGCGCTTGCGCCTGGTGCCCGCACCACGGAAACGGGTTGTCCGTCAGGCTTCGACAAAAACCCCACAATCAACAGGTGCCGCTCGGCCGAATAAACCGGTAGTATCTGGTAAGGAGGTATCCGAATCGCCATCAATAGGGGTATCATCAAGCCAGGCCGAGGAGAAAATAACCGGTAACAATTTAACGTTACACTGGCTATGGCCGACAAAAGGCCCGGTGGTACAGCGTTTTGTCAAAGGCGATCCGGTGAGAAAAGGGGTGAAGATCGAAGGGCAATACGGAGCCCCGGTCAACGCCGCGGAGACGGGCAAGGTGGTCTACGCAGGAAGTGGTTTGATTGGATACGGGCGACTGGTTATCATCAAACATAATAAAAATTTTCTCAGCGCCTACGGTTATAATAAAAAAATCCATGTTAAAGAAGGTGATACGGTAAAGAAAGGGATACGTATTGCGGAAATGGGCAGCGATGGTAATGGAAAACCCATGCTTCATTTTGAGATCAGACGTAATGGTGCGCCTGTTGATCCACTGAAGCTGTTGCCTCGCCACCCATGATTTACTCATCGGTCTGTCCGCGGAGATTTGACAGGAGGATTTTTATGGTCAAACGGCAGTTGGATAAGGAGAGTGAGGGGAATGCCGGCTTGTCGGTATCCCCGGGAACCACGACAAGGACAAAACGACCTGCGGATAAGGATGTAAAAATCATATCCGAAAGTGAAGATGCGGCCGGCCAATCCGCCCAGATGGACGCAACGCGACTCTATCTGAGTGAAATCGGTGGTTCAAAACTGCTGACCGCACAAGAGGAGGTTACGCTGGCCAGGCTGGCGCAGAAAGGCGATATCGCCGCCCGCCAGCGCATGATCGAAAGTAATCTGCGATTAGTGGTAAAGATCGCCCGACGCTACATGAACCGCGGCCTTGCCCTGCTCGATCTGATCGAAGAGGGGAATCTGGGTCTGATTCGGGCGGTGGAAAAATTCGATCCGGAACGGGGATTCCGCTTCTCAACTTACGCCACCTGGTGGATCCGGCAGACCATCGAGCGGGCGATCATGAATCAGACGCGCACCATTCGCCTGCCGATTCATGTGGTCAAGGAGATCAATGTCTATCTGCGCGCGGCACGAGCCCTGACCCAGCAACTGGATCATGAGCCGACCGCCGATGAGATAGCGGAACTGCTCGACAAGCCGATCGATGAAGTCAAACACATGCTGGGCTTGAATGAGCGGATCACCTCCGTCGACACGCCGTTCGGCAAGAATGCCGACAAACCGCTGCTCGACACTATCCCCGATGTGCAGTCGGAAGACCCTTCCGACAGCCTGCAGAGCGAGGGAATGACCGCGAATCTGGATGACTGGTTGAACAAGCTGAATGATAAGCAACGTGAGGTGGTGGAACGGCGGTTTGGGCTGCACGGCTATGAAAACGCCACCCTGGAGCAGGTAGCCAATGAACTGGGGGTCACCCGGGAGCGGGTCCGACAGATTCAGATGGATGCCCTGAAGCGCCTGCGTGGCATCCTGGAAAAGGATGGATTTTCCGTGGAAGCGTTATTCAAGTAGACTACTGTCTGACGTTTGTCAGTAAAACAGGCACCCTGTTCAGGTGGTACTGGCAGGGTGTCGTGCTGTCTCCCGCGCGGGAAATTCATGCCGACACCGGGTGAGGGCAATTCACCGCAACCCATGGCGGTGAATAAGAATTGCTGCTAGACCGTGTATAATTATTGTCATGTTTTTGGCAGGATATGTTGAACCATCAGCGACTGAACAACGATTGACGAATGGAAAAACTGAAGAAACAGATTCCGCATATCGGGCGTAGAAGAGTGCCGGAAAAGCTGGCGGCCGGCGAAGTGGCCTGCCAGGATTGCGGCATGGACCCGATGTGTTCCATCCTTGAGTATGCCGAGGAGGGGAGTCATGTGCCGGAAGGGGTGCTGCTGCGGCGTCGCCAGGTGGCCCGCGGGGAGACGATCTTTCTCAAAGATGATCCGTTCCGGTCGGTTTTTGCCGTCAAATCGGGTTCGTTCAAGACCTATATTCCCAAGGTCTCCGGTCATGATCAGGTGGTCGGTTTTCACCTCATCGGCGAGCTGATCGGCATGGAGGGCCTCTCGAGCCAGCGATACCCCTATACCGCCCGCGCGCTGCAGGACAGCAGCGTCTGTGAGTTGCGAATGGAGTCCCTCGCGGAGACCGGGTATCTGCTGGAGGAGTTGCAGCGGGGCATTATCAGCATGTTGAGTGCCGAGGTGGCGTTCAACCACCAGCTGATCACCGCACTGATCCATCAGAGTGCGGATCAGCGTCTTGCCGGATTCCTGCTCAATTTGACCAAGCGTCTGTATTCACGCGGCATGCGCCAGGTCGAGTTTCAGATCGGTATGTCGAGAAGCGACATCGGCAGTTATCTCGGGCTGGCGAGTGAAACGGTCAGCCGGGTGCTGACGCGGTTTCAGAAAAATGACCTGATTCAGCTGCGCCATAAACGCCTGCGCCTGTTGGATCCGGACGGTCTGAGAGAGATTGCCGAACACTGATCCCTCCCCGGATCGGCCGCTAACCAAACCAAACTCCCCAGGGTTGGGGGTTGCGGGTCAAGGCGACCGAGACGATATAGGCCACGTTAAGCAAGGCCAGCAAGCCGAACAGGGTTCGGTCGTGCCGCGAACGGGCCCACCTGAACGCAAACATCCCCAGCACGATATAGAGCAGTAGCGCGGCCAGCTTGGCCGTCAGCCAGGGGGCCGCAAACGGGTATTGCCGGCTCATCACGGCTAGGCCGATGCCGGCCATCAGCAACAGTGTGTCGTTGATCTGGGAAATTCGCCTGACCCAACGGTGGTTGAACAGGCGTGACCCGTTCAGCATCCACACGAAGCGCAGCGTGAAGAAGCCGATGGTGAAGCTCACGGTACTGACGTGCAGTGTTTTGATCCAGTAGTAGAGCATGGTATTCGTAACGGGCCGGGAATGGCTGCGAAGCATACCGGTAACCGTCGCCCAGGCCAAGACGGGCGATGCCACTGACTTAAACCCGTACTAATTAGGGGTTGTCTGTGCGGTGTCGGGGAAGGGATAATTGACCTATAAAATATACAGGAAATGTGCAACCGATTGATTTTAGATTAAAGGTAACTACTCACGGGGTGATTGGCCTGCCTTGTCGGCCTCACACGATGGCTTGTTTCCTCGAATCCGGCCCATTTTTCAGCGCCTGCCCAAACTCGCTTCGCTCAGACAAGGGCAGGCTTGAATCTGAAAAAGGAGCCGGATTCGAGACGCCATCAAGATCGGCCAACAAGCCAGGCCAATCGCTTGCAGGCGGGTGAGTAGTTACGATTAAAGATCGAAACTAGGAGTCTAATTGACGGAATTAGTCCGTAGGTTGGGGTGAGGAACGAACCCCAACATCGTCGCTGAAGGGAATTTAGTTGGGGTTCGCAGGCTCACCCCAACCTACTAGCTACGATCGGTCAAGACCGACAGACCCCTGGCGAGGAAATGCCCGCCCCTGTCCTGTTTCATACCTGCTGAGTGACTTAATCGATGGAACTAGTATGCCCTGCCGGAAATCTGCCCTCCCTCAAGGCCGCGGTGGATAACGGTGCCAATGCCGTCTATTTCGGATTTCGTGACGATACCAATGCCCGGCATTTTGCCGGTCTGAACTTTGGCCCGGCCAAGATCGCGGAGGGTATCCGTTATGCCCACCAGCGTGGGGTGAAGGTGTTCCTGGCACTCAACACCTATCCCCAGCCGGATGGCTGGAGCCGCTGGCAGAATGCGGTGGATCAGGCGGCCGAACTGGGGGTGGATGCCATGATCGCGGCGGATATCGGGATCATGGACTATGCGGCAAATCGCTATCCGGAGCTTAAACTGCACCTCTCCGTTCAGGGCTCAGCCACCAATTACGAGGCGCTGCAGTTCTACAAGGACAACTTCGGTATCCTCCGTGCCGTATTGCCCAGGGTGCTCTCCCTCAGTCAGGTGGAGCATGTTGTCAACAACAGCCCGGTCGAGATCGAGGTGTTTGGATTCGGCAGTCTCTGCGTGATGGTGGAGGGGCGCTGTATTCTCTCCTCCTATGCCACCGGCCGCTCGCCCAACACCTATGGCGCCTGTTCGCCGGCCAGTCATGTGGAGTGGCGGGAGACCCCGGCGGGTCTGGAAACCCGCTTGGGCGGGGTCCTGATCGACCGTTTCGCCAAGGGCGAGAATGCCGGTTATCCCACGCTCTGCAAGGGGAGTTTCCGGGTCGGCGGCAACACCTATCACGCCATGGAGGAACCGACCAGCCTCAATACACTGGAACTGCTGCCCCAACTTCAGGCCGCCGGTGTCGTGGCGATCAAGATCGAAGGACGCCAGCGCAGCCCGGTCTATGTCCAGCAGGTGGCTCGGGTCTGGCGCGCGGCGCTGGATGCCTGTGAACGGGATCCGCAAAACTACCGCCCTCAGGCCGCGTGGATGGCCGAACTGGGCAAGGTATCGGAAGGGACGCAAACCACTCTTGGCGCCTATAGTCGCCCCTGGCAGTGAAGGTCTCTACCACTATGCATACACAGCCGAAACTCTCGCTCGGACCCGTACTTTATTATTGGGCAAAGGACCAACTGCTCGACTTCTACGAAGAGATGGCGGCCGCACCGGTGGATATCATCTATCTGGGCGAGACGGTCTGTTCCAAACGCAGCCTGATGCGCACCGACGACTGGTTTTCCCTGGCGGAACGATTGGCCGCGGCGGGGAAAGAGGTGGTGTTCTCCACCCTGGCGCTGCTGGAGGCGGAGTCTGAGCTGAAGCGTCTGCGGCGCTTGTGCGAGAATGGCGTGCATATGGTTGAAGCCAATGACATGGGGGCGGTGCAGTTGATGCGCGGCAAGCCCTTCGTCGCGGGCCATAGCGTGAATATCTATAACGACCGGACCCTCAGTCTGCTGGCGAGGCAGGGCCTCAGGCGCTGGGTGTTTCCGGTCGAACTCTCCAAACAGACCCTGCAGACCATGCAGGAGCGGAGGCCGGCGGGGGTGGAGACCGAGCTGTTCGCCTTTGGCCGTCTGCCGCTGGCCTATTCGGCGCGCTGCTTTACCGCCCGCGCCTTCAATCTGCCGAAAGATGACTGTCAGTATCGCTGCCTGGACTTTCCGGATGGGCTGACCCTGGCCGCGCAGGACGATACCCGCTTCCTCGCCCTGAACGGCATCCAGACCCAGTCGGCGCATACCTTCAATCTGCTCCCGGAGCTGGAGCAGGTCCGGGCACTGGGGGTGGACGTGTTGCGCATCAGTCCCCAGGCCAATCACACCGCAAAGGTGGTAGAGCTGTTCAGTGGCTGCCTCAAGGGCGAGATCGACCCGATAACCGCCCGCGAGAAGCTGGAACGGCTGGTCCCGGTGGGTTCGTGCAACGGCTACTGGCATGGCGAGGCCGGGATGGAGAACCGGGCTCAGGCGGCGGCCGAAAATCTGATGTGAAGGTCCCAGAGCCAGTCACAGGGCGTCTTATGGGCGCCGTCAAGATCGGCCAACAAGGCAGGCCAACAAGGCAGGCCAATCACTTACAGACCGGGTGAGTAGTTACCGCCTCCTTTGCTATAGGGGGAGGCGGTTACCGGCTACGGCGTCCCAGACCGGGAAAAGGCAGTCTCGGCTTTGGCAGTCTGGGGCGTGGCAGGGTGGGGATCCGTCCGATCAGGGTGGTGACGCCGTTCATCAGCTTCAGGAACGGGCCGATGCGTTCGTCCAACTCCAGGGCGTCGAGGAAGTTCTTCACGTAGAGCCCCAGTTCGGTGTCGCCACCGAGCCGCAGACGGCGATTGAAAAACAGGGTGTCGGCATCTTCACGCCGGGTGGCGAGCAGCAGGAAATCGTAAATCGATCCCTCGATGCTCAGGTCATGCGGTCTGTTGTTCTCTGCGGCGGCCAGGACACCGTCCCGTAGGGTGATACTGAAATGGAGTCGGGCGTCCAGCACATCCACACGCATCACCTTGCCTTCCAGAAAGTCCAGCTCGCCATCCGCCAGCTCCGGGGTAAACAGCCGGTTCAGCAGCTTGACCATCACCTGACTGTAGGTGGTGCCCGGCACCAGGCTGAGCGGCAGTGCCAGCGGTGCCGGCAGATGGGGGTTTCCGGGAATGGGGGGTACGTTATTCATGATAATACCAATGGTCTGCTGACTCGCGGTTGATTTTCGGGGGCCTGGCTGCCGCGTTCAGCCGAGGGCGGGGCCGACCGGGGAGGTGGCGCCGCTTCGGGGAACGTCAGGCGTCTTATACCAGCTCAGTTTTTCCTGAAGCTGCACCACTTCGCCGACAATGATCAGGGTGGGGGGCTTGGGCCGCTCCCGATCAACGATTGCCTGTATACTGCTCAGGGTACCGGTGAAGACCTTCTGTTTTTCGGTGGTGCCCTGTTGGATCAGGGCGATGGGCATTTCCGGCGATACCCCATGTTCGATCAGTTTCTGGACGATCACCGGCAACCCCACCAGCCCCATATAGAACACCACGGTCTGGTGCGGCTGGGCGAGTTGTCCCCAGTTGAGATTGATGGAGCCGTCTTTCAGGTGCCCGGTGACGAAGGTGACGGACTGCGCGTAATCCCGGTGTGTCAAGGGAATGCCGGAGTAGGCGGCGCAGCCGGAGGCCGCGGTAATGGCGGGTACCACCTGAAACGGCACGCCTTCCGCCGAGAGGGTGTCGATCTCCTCGCCGCCGCGACCGAAGATGAAGGGGTCGCCCCCCTTGAGACGGACCACCCGTTTGCCCTTTTTTGCCAGGTCCACCAGCAGCTGGTTGATCTCCTCCTGGCGCATGGCGTGATGATCCCGTTCCTTGCCGACATAGATCCGCTCGGCGTCACGCCGGGTCAGTTCCAGGACAGGCGCGGCGACCAGCCGGTCATAGACCACCACGTCGGCCTGTTGCATCAGGCGCAGGGCGCGGAAGGTGAGCAAGTCCGGGTCGCCCGGTCCCCCGCCTACCAGATAGACTTCGCCCATACCCCCTGTGGATTCGGTACTCTCCAGCGCCCGCTCCATGCCGGCATCCGCTTCTTCCATATGACCGGAGAAGACCCGCTCGGCCACCCCGCTCTGTAACACCTTTTCCCAGAATAGCCGGCGATCCGTGGGGTCCTGGAAACGGGCCTTGACGCGGTCACGGAAACGATTGGCCAACTCCGCCAGGCGACCGTAACCCGCGGGAATCAGGGTCTCCAGCCGGCTGCGGATGATTCGCGCCAGTACCGGAGAGGCACCGCCGGTCGAGATGGCGGCAACCACCGGGGAGCGGTCTATGATCGAGGGCGTGATAAAGGAACAGAGTTCCGGCTGATCCACCACATTGACCGGCAGATGCCGGCTGCGGGCTACTTCTGAGACCTGCCGATTCACCTCCGGATCAGCGGTGGCGGCAATCACCAGACAGACATCATCCAGGTCCTGACTCTGGAACTCCCGGGCGGTGTACTCAATCAGCCCTTTTTCCAGTGTGGCCTTCAAGTCGGAACAGAGTTCGGGTGAAATGACCCGGATCTTACCCTGCGCCTTCAACAGCAGTGCCACTTTTCTGGCGGCCACGTTACCCCCGCCAACCACCAGGCTTGTGCTGTTTTTTATATCGAGGAAAATGGGAAAGAAATCCATCGGTTACCTTCGTAAGCGGTGTTTGAGTCCGTGAGCCTGAATGGCTTGTCCAGCGCAATGAGGCGGAACTCTAACATGTGGTCCGGAGTGGAACAATAACCACTCTAGGAGTCTGTCGGACTTAACGCTGATCTACTGCGGAAAAGCCGGATTTGGCCATATTTTCCGATCTTTTTCGTTTAATAGGTCCACTATTCCATCCTTAGGTCCGTAAACGGTGCATCCCTGCACCACTGCTGGCCTCGAAAGATCGAAAAATCTGGCTCATTCAATCGCCTGGAGCGATTGACGTGCAAACCCCGAAGGGGTGAAGCACAGGGATGTGCGGAACAAACCGACTTTCCCTCGCTACGATCGGTCAAGCCCGACAGACTCCTAAACTTGTATATATTAGCAAATCTATAATATACTAAATAACTAGGTTAATCATCACAAGAGTGCGACCCGTGGTTAAAGAGATCAATTCCCAGGAGCTCGAAAGCAAACTGGCGGCCAATGAAGATATTTATCTGCTGGATATCCGTAGCGAGGCAGAGGTAGTGGGTGGCATGTTGCCGCGCTCGACCCATCTGCCGATGCATCTGATCCCACTCAAGATCACAGAATTATCCCCGGACAAGGAGATCGTGCTCTACTGCCGCAGTGGTGCCCGCTCTTATCATGCCTGTATGTATCTGAAGCAGCAGGGGTTCGACAACGTGATCAACCTGCGTGGAGGCATCATCGACTGGGCACGCAACGGCTATCGTATAGTTGCCAACGGGTGATTTTATCGTAACAAGGAGCGCGATTCCGCGGTTTCAACCAGACATCAGGACGACGCACGGATCAGCTGTCATTCAGGGAGCAGGCTTGCGTTTGGTTGACAATTAGAATATAAGGTACGACTGATTTTCTTACAACGAAACACAATATTCTGGAGGTTTACCATGGCTGATTTTGACGACGAATTGGATGCAAGCGGCCTGAATTGTCCGCTGCCCATTTTGCGCGCAAAGAAGAGTCTGACCGCGATGGAGTCCGGCAAGATTCTGCATATCATCGCAACCGATCCCGGTTCGGTCAAAGATTTCGAGGCGTTTTCCAAGCAGACCGGCAACTCGCTGCTGGAGTCTCGCGAAGAAGGCGGCAAATTCCACTTTCTGATCAAAAAATCCTGATTCGTCTGACCGGATCAAGCCTTATCCACTGGAGGGTTTTCAGATGGAAACAAAGAAATTAGCCATTATCGCAACCAAAGGTTCTTTGGACTGGGCCTATCCGCCCTTTATTCTTTCATCAACGGCCGCCGCGCTTGGCTATGAAGTGGAGATTTTCTTCACTTTTTACGGCCTTCAGCTGTTGCGCAAGAAACTGGACCTGCAGGTGACCCCGCTGGGTAATCCGGGCATGCCGATGCCACTGGGCATGGACAAATGGTTCCCGGTTCTGGGCACGGCGTTGCCGGGCATGCAGTCCGTGATGACCATGATGATGAAAAAGAAGATGGCCGACAAAGGTGTCGCCAGTCTGGAAGAGCTGCGCGAGCTGTGTCAGGAGGCGGAAGTCAGGTTGATCGCCTGCCAGATGACGGTGGATCTGTTTGATATGGATACGGCCGATTTCATCGACGGCATCGAATATGCGGGTGCCGCCCGTTTCTTCGAGTTCGCCGGCGAAAGCGATATCTGTCTTTATATCTAAGGTGGTTGTAGTCTGAAAAGGCCGCGCTCCGGAAGGAGCGCGGCTTTTTTTATCTGCCTGTACAATAAAAAATACCGGGAGGTCTCCCGGTATTTGGATCTCGCCAGTGGTTGGATGACTGTCTAGAATTTATATTCCAGTCCCACGGTAAGGAGATAGGCGCGGGCATCCTCAAATGTTTGACTGCCACCACTGAGGAATGGATTGGTACTCTCACCTGCGTCAATAGCCAGCTTCTTTTTCTGGTCATAAAGCAGGGCGGCGCCGATAGAAAGGTCGTCAGAGTAGTTATATCTGGCACCCACAGAGAATATCTTTGCATCGGAATCGGGCAGTTCGAAGCCGGCATAGGCCTCTGGCACCGGCGTTTCGTCATAGGCGAAACCGGCCATCATGGTCAATTTGGGATTGACCTGGTGGGTCACGCCAATACGGATTGTGTTGCTGTCCTTCCAGTTTTTGGCGGAAGGATTGTCGAACAGTGCAGTGTAGCCGCCGACGGAGGCGGGGTACTCGAAGTCGAGTTCTTTATAAGCCGACCAGTAGGTTCTTTCCAATACCAGTTCCATCGTGGTGTCGGGGGTCACGTCGTATGCGGCCGCCAGGCTGAGGCTGGCCGGTATAGGAATCTCCACGCTCGCCGGGGTATAGATGGTCGGTAGTGCCACTGTATCCGATAGTGTTGCATTGCCTTCAACGGTTAGATCAACCTTGGAACGATAGGTTGCGGAGAGCTTGAGTTGTTCGGTGGGCTCGAAATGGAACGCCAGGTTGTAACCAAAGTCCCAGGAGTCACCTTTTAAATCGCGCGATGGGCTAATTACGGGGATGACCCCTTGATCACTGCTTTTTACCACCCCGCTACTAAAAATGGCTCGCAACCCACCGCCTATAGAGAACCGGTCATTGACTTTGAAGCTGATGGTCGGATTGAGCTCAATTGTTTCCAGGGTAAACTCTTCGGCAAATGTCTTGCCAATACCCTTCCAGCGTTTACTCAGGCCACCCGGAGCTACCACAGAGAGACCAAAACGCATATTGTCCATAGCTGGGCTGATGTAGTGAAACGTCGGTACCGGGATGTTCTCGGTTTTGGTGGCATCGGTGCCGAGGTTGGTGCTGGTTAGATTGATTGATGTGAGATGAACCAGAGTAAGATCCGCTTCAATCGATGCGCGCTGCTCTTCACTGAAGACCATGGCTGCCGGATTATAGTACGAGGCATCGGCGCCATGCGCATTGGCAACATAAGCGGCGGATAGTGCTGTTGCATTGATGGATGATTCGGGCAGTTTATAGGCAGCCGCCATCGCCTGGCCGCTAGCAGCCAGGGAGATTGCCGAGACAAGCGCAAGTTTCTTCATCTATTGAATTCCCCGTAAGTTGGTCAACGGCCTTGTATGGCCTAAAAGTAAAATTCGATCAGTTCCCTGACCTGGTGGCCGATATTATTAGGGGGCGATTTCGACCGTTTATATTATTATCCGACGAAATCTAGCATCCTGCTTTTAATTACACAACTGTTTGAAACAGTCCTGCATATCATATCCGGTGGGGGGTTACCCGGTATTGATATAGCGCATAAAAATGGATACGGCGTCTGTCCGGCCGATGGAAAAGATCGATCTCATCGGATGATGGGTGCATGATGTGGTGAAAATTATCGAAGCGGGTAATGGAATGACTCTCTCGGCACTATGCAGAATTTTCTCCCGGTCAGTAATCGTCTGGGGTCTCGCGTTCCCCGCACTGGCCGATGATGCATTGCTGCGCCCCTATGTCTTGTCGTCCAATGTGCAGGGCGATATGGTGAAGACGGTTATTGAGTTGAAGGAGGCGTTGACGGGCGGTGGGTTTCAGTTGCTGGGTGAATACTCCCCTGTTGCCGATCGACACGTGCTGGTGGTTACCAATGCCTACCTGAAGCGGCTGGCGCGGCAGCAGGTGGGGACGCTGTTTGCGGTCCCCCAGCGGATCGGCATCAGCCGGGTTGAAGGAAAGATTCAGGTCGCCTACACCAATCCGGCCTATCAGCAGCATGCCTTCAGGATAAGTGGTGATCTTGAACCGGTTAGATTGCAGCTCAAGCGCATCCTGGGTGAACAGGAGACCTTCGGGGCGGAGGGGCTGTCGGCCACAGCGCTGGCCAGCTATCGTTATGCGTCCGGCATGGAGCAGTTTGATGACTTCCTTCACCTGGGCCGATTCGGCAGTCACGCCCGGGCTCTTGCGGCGGTGGAGCGGGGGTTGGCCGCCCGCAGAGGCGGCATCGGCGCGGTTTTCAGGATCGACCTGGACGACGCCGACACCACCCTGTTCGGGCTCTCGCTGACAGAAGGCGAGGGCAGTGATCGGGCCGTCATTTCTGCAGTGGATATCCGGCCGTTAAAACATACGCCGCGTTTCCCCTATACCCTGGTGGTGCGTCAGGGAGCGGTTTTCGTCTTGCACCCGCGATTCAGGCTACCCCTGGATTTTCCCGATCTGGAACGCACCGGGAGGTACAGTTTCACGGCTATGATCCGGGTTCCCGGAGCGATCGAAAACTCCTTGCGCTCACTACTGGATGGGAGTTGAAAAGCGCGCTAATGGCGTGCTATTGGAGGTGCTGCTCCGGGTATGCAACCGGTCGGGAGAGCGGGATGCCTTTCCGGGTACTTTAAAGAATTATCATGTTCTAAAATAATTCGCCTTTTCAAGGATTTGTATGCTATAAAAAGATTTTATTACCAATCGTATCTATGGGGATATCACATGGCCGATCGCAGACTTCAGGTGTTTCATACCGTGGCACGGTTGCTCAGCTTCACCAAGGCGGCTGAATCTCTTCATATGACCCAGCCGGCAGTGACTTTTCAGGTCAGGCAGCTGGAGGATTACTTCAATACCCGCCTGTTTGACCGCACGCATAATCGCATCAGCCTGACGGATGCGGGGGCGCATGTTTACGAGTATGCGGCGAAGATTTTTGAACTCTATGCCGAGATGGAAAATTCCGTCCGCGCCATGACCGGGGAGATCAGCGGCTCCCTCACCATCGGCGCAAGTACCACCATTGCCGAATATATGCTGCCGGCGTTACTCGGTGACTTCAAGGTGAAGTATCCGGATGTCAATATCCACCTGAAGGTCTCCAATACCGAGGGTATCGTCTCCATGGTGGAGAACAACACGATAGACCTGGGTGTGGTTGAAGCCCCCGTGGCCAATAAAAACCTGGTGGTGGAGATCTGCAAGGTGGATCAACTGGTGGCCATTGTCCCGCCGGGTCATCCCGAGGCGCAGCGCAGCACGCTGACCTACGAGGACCTGGTGAAATATCCCTTCATCTGCCGGGAAGAGGGCTCGGGAACCCGGGAGGTGATTAATGAATATCTCGCCCAGATCAAGGAGAATGTCGAAGAGTTGAATATCTCCATGGAGCTGGGGAGTCCGGAAGCGGTCAAGGGTGCCGTGGAAGCGGGTATGGGTATCTCCGTGGTCTCCCGCGCGACTATTCAGAAGGAGCTGAAATTGGGGACCCTGGTGGCCATCAACCTCGAACCGGGACTGGAGAGACCCTTCTCATTTGTCCACCAGAAGCAAAAATTCCGCGCCCGGGTGATGGAGGAGTTGCTGGAGTTCGCACAGAAGTATTGTGCGGAGCACAAGAGCGACTGTATAGACTGAATATGTTGCTGCCCAGGAAGAAACTTTCGGATGATGACCGGAAGTTGCTTAAGCTGTACTCAGCGCTGAGTGAACCGGACAGGCTGAGCCTGTTGGCATTCGCCGAGTTTCTGCTGCAGCGTTCCGGGCCGGCGTCCGAAACGACCGGATCGCCGCCCGTGCTGGAACCGAAGCCGATCCCCCGGCCCGAGGTCGAGAGCGTCGTTGCGGCTATCAAGCGACTTTCCGAAAGTTATCACATGCTGGACAGGTCCGCCCTGTTGACGGAAACCTCGTCCCTGATGACGGCCCATATCATGCATGGACGCAGTGCCAATGAAGTGATCGACGATCTGGAGGCGCTGTTTGAGCGCCATCACCAGGAGCTTGTGTCAAAACAGCGTGAGCAATAACAAGAACCTTCAATAGGCCTATCCGGATGCAATTACTGACAGATTGGTTCAAGCGACACTTTTCCGATCCAGAGGTGATTTTTCTTGCCCTGTTTCTGGTGGCCTGCTTCGCCATCATCATCACCATGGGGGAGATGCTTACCCCGGTTTTGGCGAGTGCGGTGATTGCCTATCTGCTGGAGGGGCTGGCGGGGAAGATCGAGCGCATGAAGGTGCCGCGGTTTACTGCGGTACTGGTCGTGTTTATCGCCTTTCTGCTGTTCGTCATTCTGATCCTGTTTGTGCTGTTGCCGGAACTCTCGCGTCAGGTGACGCAGCTGTTCCAGCAGATTCCCACGATGATTGGCGAGGGTCAGAAACTGTTGATGCGGCTACCGGAAAGATACCCGGATATCATTTCGGCCGCGCAGGTGCAGGAGATATTCACCATATTGCGGGGTGAGATCGCCACCTTTGGTCAACAGGTGGTCTCCCTCTCCCTCTCTTCCGTGGTGGGGATTATCACCCTGCTGGTCTATCTCATCCTGATGCCGCTGCTGGTGTTTTTCTTTCTCAAGGACAAGCGGGTCATTCTCGACTGGGCGCTCGGTCTGCTGCCGAGCAACCGGACTTTTGCCGGCTCCGTGTGGCGGGACATGGATGAGCAGATTGCCAATTATGTGCGTGGCAAATTCTGGGAGATCATCATCGTTGGTTCGGTCAGCTTTTTCACCTTCACCTTCATGGGGCTGCAGTATGCCATGCTGCTGGCGGTGCTGGTGGGGCTTTCGGTCATCATCCCCTATATAGGCGCGGCGGTGGTCACCTTTCCGGTGATCCTGATCGCCTGGTTCCAGTGGGGCTGGGGTAACGATTTTATCTGGCTCAGTGTCGCCTATTTCGTGATCCAGGCGCTGGATGGCAATGTCCTGGTACCGTTGCTGTTCTCCGAGGTGGTGAATCTCCACCCCGTAGCCATTATAGTGGCGATCCTGGTGTTCGGCGGACTCTGGGGGTTCTGGGGAGTGTTTTTTGCGATTCCGCTGGCAACGCTGGTGCAGGCGGTTATCCGATCCTGGCCGAGCAAGGTATTGCCCTCGGGTTGAGCGGCAATACCCTGCGCCGAGCGGTCTTTAGGTTTTGGTCCTGCAGCTGCTCAGGCCAAACGGCAGGTAGGCCGGACACCAGCCGATGGCCGCGGTGAACAAGGGGATGATGCCGATGGCCCCCCACCAGTTCTGGGTTGCAATACCCCAGGCTACCAGTCCAATGCCTACCACTGCCCGAAGTCCTCTGTCGATACTACCCACATTCTTTTTCATCTCAATCTCCCGTCAAGTCAGTTTCTATCCGGGGCGGAGCCCCATTCACAGTGGTGCAGGATAGGCCGTTGATCTGGCGATGTCTGTGACTAAGTCACACAGGGGTTGCGATGGTCGGTCCGGTGTAACTACTCACGGGGGAGATTGGCCGGCAAGGTAGGCCAATCACTTCCAATCCGGGTGAGTAGTTACGGTCCTGCTATATTTCGCACCGTCTCCGGTCGAGTTTTTCCGGGTCGAGGAGTTCGATGGAGCCGCGCGTCACCCTGATAATGGCCTCCAGCTCGAACTCCTTCAGGATTCTGCTGACCACTTCCCTTGATGTGCCGAGCTCGGAGGCGATCTCCTGGTGGGTTGCCAGCAGGAGATGGCTGGTTCTGTCCGTTCTTTTGTACAGGTGCTCGGCAATGCGTTTGTCCATGCGCCTGAAAGCCACGTCCTCAACCACATTGATGATATTGGTCAGCCGGGTGGCGACCAGCCCGAAGATGTAGTTGCGCCAGGTTATCGATTCGGATAACCATTTTTGAACGTCTCCGGCCGGAATTACCACCGCTTCGACCGCGGTTTCACATACGGCAATCGCGGGAAAGGGCACTTCGCTGAGTATGCAGGAGGCGGTGAGAACACAGCTCTCACCCGGATCCACCCGATACAGGGTGATCTCCTTGCCGTTTTCACCCAGTTTGTAGACCCGCGCTGTACCATTCAGCATGATCGCCAGATGACTGCAACTGCTGCCCTCATGGCAGACGTACTGCCCCTTATTCAGGGTTGTAAAAACGGCTTTTTCGAAGAAGTGCCGGCTGAATGGATCATCCGCCTGGGCGAGAAAGCGGAGTTGCTGCGTCATGGCAGCGCGTTTCTGATTATCGATTGTCATAAGTTGTTCCCGGCATCAGGGATTGGTGATGCCCGAGGTCGGTGGTGCAAGGTCGGCGAGTTCCAGCCAGCAGGGTGTGATTGATTTTGGATCGACCGAGGCAGGCAATGCCACGCCCGCATTGGCACCGTGGATCTGCTCCACGATTCCGGCTATCTCACGCTTCTCCGCCCGCAATACCGGACCCGCCGGCCGGACGTAGTCGGCCTTCAGATACTGCAGGACTTTGATGGCGGTGCTATTGGCGCCAAAGCGCGCCAGCGAGATCTTGATACCCATCTCCTGGAGTTGTGAAAAATGCTGTCGTGCGTGCTTCAGATCGACACTCAACTCGGCAATTCGATATTCACATACCAGACCGACACCCACCATCTGCCGGGTCCGCAACTGATCCCTGAGCCAGCCGCCGAGGGTGCCCTGGAAGATCGACTCGGATGATTGCTCCACGAAGAACAGGCTGTTTTTTCCTTCGGCCCGTTTCTCTTCCAGTATGTTCAGGGCGCGCTCGATGAGCCATTGACTGAACCGGGTGCCGAGCCCCTCCTCATCGGCCAATGACAGCAGCTCCGGGCTGCCCAGCTGTCTGCCATCGGCAAGTTGCAGACGCGGTTTCAGTTCATACGCTTCAGTCCCGCTCTTCCGCGGCTGCTCCAGTGTTCTGAAATAGAGCTGAAAGCCGTTATTGTCCAGCGCTTGTCTGAACAGGTGGGGCAGCTGTCCCGCTTCCGCCTGGGCGGTGCTGTGACCCCTCTCTTGATACAGCTTTACCTGCTGTTGGCTGTCCTGTATCTCCTGGCAGGCGGTCGCCGCGTTCGCCATCAGCTCGGCGGCGCTGGTCGGTTGCCTGTCAAGGATGGCGATCCCTATTTTGGGGGGCGGCATAGCCGCATCTTTTAAGCCGAGAAGTTTATGGGCAAGTTTTTCGGCCAGGGCGATCACATTCTTCGGGTGTGGCCGCATGACCAGAACAGCGAAGCTTTCCGCATCTATGCATGCGGCGATATCCTGGTCTTCCAGCTGCCCACTGACCTGGCTCCCCATTTTTGCGAGAAGGCTTTCATGGTCGGGGCGGGTGTGGCCAGCCTGCTTCAGTGAGATATGCAAGACACCACCGGTTGTCCCGCGATCCGGTGCCTGGGCGGTAATGCGATCCAGTTGCTCGTAGAAATAGCGACGGTTATAGAGTCCGGTCAGCTGGTCACGCGAACTGGGGGGATGATGCCGTTTTTCGAGTATCCGGGCGCGCTGCACCCGGTTGGTGATGGTGTTGATCAGGTGCCGCGGGCGGATCGGCTTGCTGAGGAAATCATCAGCGCCAACGCTCAGGGCATGCAGCTGCTTGTCGGTGTTCAGCTCGCCGGAGAGGAAAACAATCGGCGTGGTGACGCCATCGGGATGTTCCCTGATGATGGTGGTCAGCTCGATGCCGTTCGCGTTGGGCATATAGAGGTCCATCAGAATCAGGTCTGGACGAAATTTATCCAGTGCCTCGATCACTTTCAGCGGGTCGGTGAGGACCTGTGTCTTCATGCCGCTCTTGCCGAGAATGGAGGCGGCAAAATCCGCCTGTGACGGGTCATCCTCCACAATCAGGATACGGTAACGGTCGGCTTTGGGTGAGGCTAGTTCCATCACCCTGTCACACAGCTCCCGGGTGTTGACCGGTGTCATGTAGTAGGCGTCCACGCCGCTGCGCAACGCCAGCAGCCGTTGTTCCAGATCGCGGCTCTGGCTCAGGCAGATCAGGCCCACCTGTTTGTGGTGCCGTTCCTGTTGGATGGCCAGTTCGCGATTGAGTTGGGCCATCCGGGGCAGAAAGCGGTCATCGATGATCAGTACATCCGGCAGTCGCCGCTGTATCTCCCCCTCCACATCATCGGCCTGGTTGAAGCTGAGGAGGGTGCAGCCCTGTTGTTCAAGCATGCCGCTCAGGCCGGGTGCCAGTTGTTCATTGCCGCTCAGCAGATAGATCAGCAGGTTCACCGGGCGCTCGATCCCGGATTTGCTGTGTAGCAACTCGGATTCATGTCTGATCGCCGCAATCAGGGTGTTCACGGTCAACTGCTGTTCGCTGGTGGGGCGATTGTCCGAATCGCCGAATGCGCCGAGGTAGACTTCCAGTGAAAAGCTGCTCTCACTCAGGTTGATCAGCCCAAAGCTTCCGCAGGAACCGGTAAGATTCTGCAATTTCCGGCACAATTTTTTGCGCAGCTGATCATCCCATGGGTCGCGGGAGAGGCGGCCCCAGTCGTTGCCGATACTGTTAATCCGTTCAGGAAGATGCTGAATGAACGCGGCTTTGAGTTCATGCTCTTTCTGTTGTTGCTCGGACATATATTCGGTTCCTTGGGATACAGTGTATGCTGACCGGAATCAGGGCAAGGATCATAACCGCCAGTTTTGCATAAAATGGTCTTCTTGACAGCCTTTGTGAACAATTGCCGGCGTCTCTGCATTGTGCAACTGCGGAAGCGGTGTGTCGGTGTAAGATAGGCGGTTTCCGCCCTGCGCGGTACCGGGGATTGCATCGCCGGCGATAATTTGGTTGTTTTAATGCGTGTGGATGCCCGCCGGAGGCACCCCGGAAACAGCATGTCAGAGCACACAATAATCAGGACGCGATTGATCACCCTGGAGCGGGTCCGCCTGTTCTACGCTGGCCTCGGTTTTGCCGGGCTCGCCACCCTTCTGCTGGCGGGGCTGGTCTATTGGCTGAACGGCAGAGTCGGCAGTGGGCCGATAGGCGTTCTCTCGGGAGGCTTGCTGCTGGTCGGCGTCGCGCACCTTGGGCTCTGGTATGCCTGGTACCGGTGCAAACCGGAAATCGCCGGAATCAGCTCCTGGGTATATTTTCCGCTGCCTGCCACCCTGCTGTCAGGTCTCCTCTGGGGCGCCATTACCGCCTACGTCCTGCCGCTCCAGCAGACGGATGCCGGGCTGCTCATCCTGCTCGCCATCGGTGCCAGCACGCTGCTGTCGATCATGCTGTCGTCGGCGCTGGAGCTGACGCTGCTGCTGTTTATAGCCGGTTTCCTGGCAGCCCTGTTATGGGTGTTCACCGCCAGCCGGTTCTGGCCCTCCGGCGCAAGCATCTCGGTGCTGTTGGCGGTTGTGCTGGGCCTGGGCCTGGTGGCCATGGCCTTTTCGGTGCTCTTCGGCATTATTGCCCGACTGCGGGCCGGCAAGCAGAATGTGAGTGGAAAGCTTAATCTGGCGCGGCGGAAGATGGACGGTCTGCACTCCCGGCTCAGTGACCAGGATGAGCGGCGGCGTGATGTCGAACAGAAACTCTACCTGGCCAAAGAGGCGGCGGAGACTGCCAACATGGTGAAGAGCGAATTTCTGGCGATCATGAGCCATGAAATCCGCACGCCGCTGAACGGTATCGTGCCGCTGCTGGAGATTCTGCGCGAAACGACCCTGAACCGGGAGCAGCGGCAGATCGTCGCTACCGCGCTGAACTCTTCCCATCACCTGCTGAGCATTATTAACGATATCCTCGACTTCTCGAAAATAGAGGCGGGAAAGCTTGATCTGGAATCGATTGAGCTGAACCTGCGCGAGCTGGTTGAATCGGTGGTGGCGATGATGGCCAAGAGCGCTGAGCGGCGGGGACTGGAGCTGGATTACCGGGTCGCGGCGGATCTGCCCGCGGTGGTCCGCGGGGATCCCATCAGATTACGCCAGGTGTTGACCAATCTGGTCAGTAACGCCATCAAGTTCACCCCCCGGGGGAGTGTCGTGGTGGAGGCGGCCTGCCGGGGCCGCGGCAGGAAGCATGTCGAGGTGATCTTTACCATCAGGGACAGTGGGGTCGGCATCAGCGAAGAGATCCAGGCACGACTGTTCCGCTCGTTTAACCAGGCCGATGCCTCGACCACCCGGAAACACGGGGGAACCGGGCTTGGGCTGGTGATCTCGCGCCGGCTGGTGGAGCTGATGGACGGCAAGATCGGGGTCAGGTCGGAGGTGGGCAAGGGCTCGGTATTCTGGTTCGTGGTGCCGCTGCGCAAGTCCTTGCGGGATATGCCGGCCGAACGCCGCTCGCTACAGGGACTGCGGGTCCTGGTGCTCGACGATAACGACCGCCACGCAGAGAAGATCGGGCAATATCTGGCTGAGTGGGGCGTCCTTTATCAAGGTGCGGATGGCACCATGGACGCGTTGGCTAAACTGGTATCGACAGCAAGCCTGGGTGAGAGCTGGGCCTATGAACTGCTGGTGATCGACAGCAAGTCCCTGGGAGGTCGACTGCAGGGTTTTCTGCAAGAGCTCAATGGCGAGGCGGTACTGGCTGGCCTGAAAAGGCTCGCCATCGGCCAGACTCCCCGTTCCGCTACCCGGCTGGGGCTGGATGCGACGCTGGGCCGGCCGGTGAAAAAGAGCGATCTGTACCGTGCCCTCTGTCGAGTGATGGATGTACAGAGCGAGGCAGGGGCGAGCCGGGAGCAGGGCGAGGAGAAGCTCGCCAACCAGTTTTTTTATGCCGATGGGCAGGGACAGTCGTGGGCGGAGACCGTACCGGTTGAATCGATCGCGGCAGAGATGCCGTCTGCCGATGAGATACAGCTGATGGGCCATGTGCTGATTGTCGAGGACAATCTGATCAATCTCAATGTGGCGAAAAAGATGCTGCTGCGCCTGGGGTTGACGTGCGATGTGGCCGCGGATGGCCTGGCCGCGCTGCGCGCAATTGATCAGCAGCACTACGACCTGATCCTGATGGACTGCCAGATGCCGCGTATGGACGGCTATGAAGCGACCCGGGCAATTCGCCTGCGCGAAGTGACCCGGGGGCTGGCGCGCCTGCCGGTTATCGCCATGACCGCCAATGCCATGGAAGGGGATTGCGAGAAGTGCCTGGAGGCGGGTATGGATGATTATCTTTCCAAGCCGGTCATGCCCGCGACCCTGCGCCTGATGCTCAGCCGGTGGCTGCCCCGGAGTGAGCCGGAGGCGCGGGCGGCGGAGAGCCGGGAGATAGAGCCTGATCCGCGTATTGGGAAGCGGTCTGCCGCGGCATCCATTCATGCCGCCGACGGGGATCGGTCGGAGATCGAGGTCGACAGAGCCGTTCTCGAAGAGCTGTATGAGATTATGGTCGACGATTTCAGCGACCTGCTGATCAGCTATCTCGATGCGGCGCCGGGACTGATCCGCGAGATAGAGGCGGGTATTCTGGATGGGGATACCCAGCAGGTGATTCTGCCAGCCCATTCGCTGAAATCGAGCAGCGCCAATGTCGGTGCGATGAAACTCTCCGCCCTGGCCCGGCGCATGGAACTGGCCGCCCGGCAGGGGGATCTCGCCGCCGTGACCGGCGCATTTGAACAATTGAATCAATCCTTCGATGCGGCCGGCAGCGTCCTGCGCGAGGCGTGCGAGCAGGGTTTGAGCTGACGGAGCCAGATCAATGGAGCGCGTGTGACGCAGCACAGGAACGCAGTCTGGAAGAGTCGGCGGGTTGTCTCATGGGGCCTGTATGACTGGGCCAATTCCGCCTTCGCGACGACCGTGATGGCCGGCTTTTTTCCGTTATTCTTCAAGCAGTACTGGGCCAGCGGTTTGGATGCCGGCGAGAGCACCTTCATGCTGGGGAGTTTCAATGCCCTCGCCAGCATGGTGGTCGTGCTGCTGGCACCGCTGCTGGGTGCCATCGCCGACCGCGGGAGCGCGCGTAAACGGTTCCTGCTCTTTTTCGCCATAATGGGGATCATCATGACCGGCAGCCTCTACCTGGTGGCCGCCGGTGGATGGATGCTGGCACTGGCGCTCTATACCCTGGCAGTGATCGGATTTTCCAGCAGCAACGTGTTCTATGATGCGCTGTTGATCGAGGTGGCTACGGAACCGGAATTGGACATGGTCTCCTCCTTCGGTTACGCCCTGGGCTATCTGGGGGGCGGTATCCTGTTTGCCGTCAACGTCTGGATGACGCTCGATCCGCCGCTGTTTGGTCTGGCCGATGCGGCCGCCGCGGTGAAGGCCTCATTCCTGATGGTGGCGATCTGGTGGGCGGTCTTCAGCCTGCCCGTGCTGCTGTTCGTGCCCGAACCGGTGGTCTCCACCACCCGCGGCTGGCTGACCGGTATCAGGGCCGGGGTGCAGCAGCTGCGCTACACCTTCTCGCGGCTGAGGCTGTTGCGTCAGGCGGGACTGTTTCTGGTCGCTTATTGGCTCTATATCGATGGCGTGGATACCATCATCAGGATGGCGGTGGATTATGGCCTGGCCCTCGGCTTTGATGCCAATGATCTGATTGTGGCGCTGCTGATCACCCAGTTTGTCGGCTTTCCGGCGGCGCTGCTGTTCGGACGGCTGGGCGAGCGCTTCGGTCCGCGGCAGGGCATTTTTGTTGGCATCGGCGTCTATCTGGTGATCATCCTCTGGGCCTATCAGATGAGTCAGGTGTGGGAGTTTTATCTGCTGGCGGTGGCGGTCGGTCTGGTCCAGGGGGGGATTCAGGCCCTCAGCCGGTCGTTCTATGCCCGGCTTATCCCGGTGGATAAGCCGGCCGAGTTCTTCGGCTTCTATAATATGTTGGGAAAGTTCGCTGCCGTGTTGGGCCCGCTGCTGATGGGAATGGTCAGTGTGGCAACGGGGAGTCCCAGGCTTTCCATTCTCGCCGTGGCGGTGCTGTTCGTGGCCGGTGCCCTGCTGCTCAAGCGGGTGGACGAAACGGCGGCAAGGGCTCAGGCCCGGCTACTGGAAGAGTGAGTGATGCAGTTCGTCATCCTTTTTATCGTGTTGATACTCCTTATTCTGGGACCGCAGTGGTGGGTCAGGTCGGTTCTAGCCCGGCATAGCCGGGAAGACGGGCGGTTTCCCGGCACCGGGGGTGAGTTGGCGTCCCATCTGCTGGGCAGGCTCTCCCTGGATCAGGTTGGGGTGGGGGCCGCGGCCGCGGGGCAGGGCGATCACTATGACCCGGTGACCCGATGTGTCCGCCTCACCCCGGATAACCTGGATGGCCGGACCCTGACGGCGGTAGTGACGGCTGCCCACGAAGTGGGGCATGCCATCCAGCACGCCCTGGGGTATGGGCCGTTCCGCTGGCGCATGCGTCTGGTGAAGATTGCCCTGGTGACGGAGCGTCTCGGTTCGTTTCTGTTGTTCGCGGTCCCGGTGCTGACGCTGATCACCAAGGCCCCGGCGGCGGGTGCCCTGATGTTCCTGGCGGCCGTGGCTACCCTGGGAGTGGGGCTATTGGTGCAACTGGTGACCCTGCCGGTTGAGTGGGATGCCAGTTTCGGGCGGGCCATGCCGCTGCTGGAATCGGGTTATCTGGACAAGAAGCAACTACCCGCGGCCAGGACCATCCTGCGGGCCTGCTCCCTCACCTACCTGGCCGCCTCCCTGGCCGGCCTGCTCAATTTCTGGCGCTGGATGCGTTTCTTGCGGCATTAAATCTACTTTTTCAGAAACTACTCATAGGGTGATTGGCCTGCCTCGCCGGCGACGTGAACGGATTCACTAATGCCGCGGGGGCAGGGATGCCCAGGAGCGGCCTCACACGATGGCTGTTTCCTCGAATCCGGCCCCGTTTTCAGCGCCCGCCCAAGCCGTTCCCAGCCATTGCCTGCAAAGCGTGCCTTGGCAGCGGGGTCCAGGAACGCCCTCGGTACTATGGAATTATTCTTGCGCGAGCCCTAAGTATCATGTGCTGTTGCGGGCGGGTTCCCGGCGGCGTGGCTGCCATTTTTTTGCCTTGTGGCGGGCCTGCCGGCAGTCAATTCTTTGTCGCTTGTCGATTAAAAATAATAACTATTTGAAAATTAAATAAAAAATCATCAATTAATAAATGGTATGCCTATTGCATAGGTTGGTTCGGGCTTATGCGAGGAACAGTTTGTGGCAAAAAAACAGGAAGATGAAGATCTTGATCTGGGTGCGGAAAACAGCGGCGGATCAAAAAAGAAGCTGATCATCATAATAGCCGGTGTGGTCCTGCTGCTGGTGATCGGTCTCGGCGTGGGCTGGTTTTTCATCGGCGGAGACGAAGAGTCGACGGATGAAGCGGCAGCGGAAGTGGTCGAGGAGCAGCGCCCGGCCCTCTATCACCCGTTGAATCCGGTTTTTGTCGTCAATCTACCCCCGGGCGGCAAGGCAAAAATGCTCCAGATCGGTGTGCAGGTGATGGCCCGTGACCCCGCCCTGATTGAGTTTATCAAATACAATGATCCGATGGTGCGGCATAACCTGTTGTCGCTGTTCGGCAATCAACAGGATGCGGTGCTGCGCGACAGGAAAGGAAAAGAGAAGCTCCAGGCGGAAGCCTTCAACACGATCAACCAGATATTGAAGGACCAGAAAGGGCCGGGTGAGATCGAGGCCGTGTTCTTTACCTCCTTTGTGATGCAATAAAACCATGGCTGCCAGTGACCTGCTCTCACAAGACGAAATCGACGCGCTGCTGCACGGTGTCGATGACGGCGATATCAATACCGAGGCGGATGACCTGCTGGATGGCGAGGCCCGCTCCTACGATTTCGCCAGCCAGGACAGAATCGTCCGTGGTCGCCTGCCCACGCTGGAGATGGTGAATGAGCGGTTCGCCCGCTATTTCCGCACCAGTCTGTTCAATATGCTGCGGCGTTCGGCCGATATCTCCGTGTCGGGCGTGCAGATGCTCAAATTCTCCGAGTTTGTGCATAGCCTGTTCGTTCCAACCAGCCTGAATCTGGTGAAGGTCGCCCCGCTCAAGGGCAAGGGGCTGTTTGTCCTGGATCCCAAGCTGGTGTTCAGCGTGGTGGACAACTTCTTTGGTGGCAGCGGCCGTTTTCATACCAAGATTGAAGGCCGCGATTTCACTCCCACGGAGTTGCGGGTGGTGCAGATGCTGCTGAATCTCGCATTCAGTGATCTGCACGAAGCATGGAAACCGGTATTGCCGCTGAAATTCGAATGCGTCGGCTCGGAGGTCAATCCACAGTTCGCCAATATCGTGAGCCCGTCCGAGGTGGTGGTGGTCACTTCATTCCATATCGATCTCGAAGCCGGTGGCGGCGATATGCATATCTGCATGCCCTACTCAATGATCGAACCGATCCGGGATCTGCTGGACGCCGGCGTGCAGTCGGACCGCGGTGACAAGGATGAGCGTTGGCTGGTTGCCCTGAAGGACGAGATCATGGGCGTGTCGGTCGAGCTCTCCACGGTGTTTTGCGAGACCACCCTGACCATGCAGGAGCTCGCCAGATTGAAGAAGGGCGATGTGATACCGGTGGATATCCCGCAGGTGGTCGAGGTGGCCGCGGCCGATGTGCCGATCTTCTCCGGAAGGGTGGGTGTCTCGGATGGGTACTACGGGATCAAGATCGAGAAATGGATTGACCCACCAAAACATATAGGACTGCAGGATCTGCTGAATGAATCCTGATCAACGGTTATTAGCCAGGACAAGAGCATGAGCGATTTAGACAAAGACCCGAACCAAGCACTGGCCGATGAGTGGGCCGCCGCGCTGGAAGAACAGGATGACGTGATCCCGGCGTCAGGCGGCATGACCGCGGACACGGCGCAATTCCAGGAGTTGACCGCCGAATCCGCCAAGGGCGGGGGTGGCGAGGTGCAGATGGATGCCATCCTGGATGTGCCGGTCACCATCTCCATGGAGATCGGCCGGACCCAGATCTCGATACGCAATCTGCTGCAGCTGAATCAGGGCTCGGTGGTGGAGCTGGATCGTCTCGCTGGTGAGCCGATGGATGTGCTGGTCAACGGCACGCTGATCGCGAAAGGCGAAGTGGTGGTGGTGAACGAGAAGTTCGGTATTCGCCTCACCGATATCATCAGCCCCGCCGACCGGGTGCGGAGACTCGGCAGATGAGATGGCCGCTGATCCTCACCGGTCTGCAGTTGCTCCTGGTGCCGTTGATCGCGCCGGCCGAGGCAGAACGTCCGGCCGCGCCCGCGCTGGCACCATCGCCCCTGGGTGGCGGTGTGCTGCTGGAGACGGCTGGCGGCCTGGTGTTGATCCTGGCGCTGATTTTTGCACTCGGCTGGCTGCTGCGCCGATATGGCCGGCTGCCCATGTCCTCCAAGGGGGAGATTGCAATATTGAGTGGCGTCTCGCTCGGGCCGCGCGAACGGGCGGTACTGTTACGGGTCGGCACCACCCGGCTGTTGGTGGGGGTGGCCCCGGGACGGGTCCAGACGTTGCATGTGCTGGAGGAAGGGGAGGCTACCGACGAAACCGATGAACGCTTCGCCCCTCAACTGGAGACGGCATTGGCGGAGCGAAAGAAATGATGGGTCTGTTGCGGTTTTTAATCCTCTTGCTGCTCCCGTTTGCCGTCACCGCGGCACCGGGCCTGGATGCGTTGACGGCTACACCCAATGCGGACGGTGGACAGACTTACAGCCTGAGCATTCAGGTGCTGTTTCTGATGACGGCGCTGACCCTGTTGCCGGGTGGCCTGCTGATGATGACCTCATTCGCCCGTATCGTGATCGTACTGGCCATCCTGCGTCAGGCACTGGGTACCCAGAGCACCCCCTCCAATCAGATCATGATCGGACTGGCGCTGTTTCTGACCCTGTTCATCATGATGCCGGTATTTCAACAGGTCTATGACCAGGGGGTACGGCCCTATATGGAGGAGCAGGTGACGGCGACCCAGGCGTTGGAGCGCGCGGCCATTCCCATGCGCGGCTTCATGATGGGACAGACCCGCGAGAGTGACCTGGCGCTGTTTGCCCGCATCGGCAATTTTGCTGAATTCGAGTCGCCCGAAGCGGTACCGTTCTCCGTGCTGCTGCCGGCCTTCGCCACCTCGGAACTGAAGACCGGTTTTCAGATCGGATTTCTGATCTTCATCCCGTTCCTGATCATCGACCTGGTGGTGGCCAGTGTGCTGATGTCGATGGGTATGATGATGCTCTCGCCACTGATCATCTCACTCCCGTTCAAGATCATGCTGTTTGTACTCATTGACGGATGGGCGCTGTTGTTCGGCACCCTGGCGTCCAGTTTTCTAGTTTAACGGAGGGGCAGGGTGACACCGGACAGCGTACTCGATATTGGTCAGCGGGCACTGGAAGTCACGGTCGCCCTGGGCGCGGTGTTGCTGATTCCCGCCCTGGCGGTGGGTCTGCTGGTGGCGATGTTTCAGGCCGCCACGCAGATCAACGAGATGACCCTCAGTTTCATCCCCAAGCTGATCATCGTGGTGGTGGTGTTGATGATGACCGGCCCCTGGATGCTGCAGGTGATCATGAACTTCACCCTGACGCTCTATGAGAGCGTACCGGATTTCGTCGGTTAGCCGCCGGGCCTCCTGATGCTGTTTAGCGACGTGCAACTGCAGACCTGGCTGGCCGCCTTCTTCTGGCCGTTTGTGCGTGTTGGGGCGTTAATGATATCCGCGCCGGTGTTCAGCTCGCGCCAGACGCCGGTGCTGTTCAGGATCGGTTTCGTACTGGTACTGACCTGGGTGCTGGTGCCGGTCATTCCGCCGCCACCGGTGGTCGATCCCTTTAGTCACGAGGCTTTCGTCATCCTGCTGCAGCAGATACTGATCGGGGTGTTCATGGGATTCATGCTGCAGATGGTGTTTGCCTCCCTGATCTTCGGCGGCCAGGTGATCGCCTACAGCATGGGGCTCGGCTTTGCCTCCATGGTGGATCCGCAAAATGGCGTGCAGGTGCCGGTGATCTCCCAGTTCTACCTGATCCTGGCCACGCTGCTGTTTTTGATTCTGAACGGGCACCTGGTGCTGATCGAGACCCTGGCCCAGAGTTTTCATACCTTTCCGGTGGCGATGACCGGCCTCAGCCAGAACGGCCTGTCGGAGATCGTCGGCTGGGCCAGCCGGATGTTCACCGCCGGATTGCTCATGGCCCTGCCGGTGGTGGCCGCGCTGCTGCTGGTCAACCTCGGCATGGGCGTCATCGGCCGTGCCGCGCCGCAACTGAATATCTTCGCCGTCGGCTTCCCCATGTCGATCCTGATCGGGTTCATGCTGATCTGGATCACCCTGCCCGATGTCATGGGCAACTTTTCCGAACTGCTGGATGAGGGACTCTCCTTTACCCAACAGCTGCTGCGCATCGAGAGGTGAGGCATGGCTGAGAATGAAGATGGCCAGGAGAAGACAGAAGAACCGACAGCGAAACGGTTGGATGACGCCAAGAAGAAGGGACAGATAGCCCGTTCCAAGGAGTTGAACACCTTGGCCATAACCCTGATCGGCGGCATGGTCCTGGTGAGCATGAGCGGCAGCATGGGGGAGGGTCTCAGCGGCATCATGAGCGCCAACCTGACCATTCCGCGGGTCGATATGTTTGATCCCCTGGCCATGACCCGCCGGCTGGTCGCCAGCATTCAGGATGCGCTGCTGATGCTGGCGCCGTTTTTTGTCGTCATGGTGGTGGTGGCGGTGCTCAGCTCGATCGCCCTGGGTGGCGTGTCATTCAGTGGCGAGGCGATGACGCCGAAACTGAGTAAGATGAATCCGCTAAAAGGGTTCAAGCGCCTCTTTTCGATGAAGGGACTGGTCGAGCTGGCCAAGGCGATGGCGAAGTTTTTCCTGGTGGGCGGGGCGACCGCGCTGGTGCTGTGGCTCACCCTGGACTCCTTCATCGGCCTGAGCGGCATGGCGCTGGCGCCCGCCATCAGTGAACTGGTCAATCTGATCGGCTGGGCGTTCGTGCTGATCTCGTCGACGCTGATCCTGGTGGCCGCGGTGGATGTGCCGTTCCAGCTCTGGGATCACAAGCGCCAGTTGAAGATGACCCGCCAGGAGATCAGGGAGGAGATGAAGGATACCGAGGGACGGCCGGAGGTGCGGGGACGTATCCGGCAGCTGCAACGGGAAATGGCCACCCGGCGGATGATGGACGAGGTGCCCAAGGCGGATGTGATCGTCACCAACCCGACCCACTACGCGGTGGCGCTACGTTATAACCAGTTGCGCATGAATGCACCGGTGGTGGTGGCCAAGGGCACCGAGCTGATAGCCGCCAATATTCGTCGGGTGGGTAGCGAGCACGCGGTGCCCGTTATCGAATCGCCGGCGCTGGCGCGTGCCATCTATTTCCATACCGAACTGGGCGAGCCGATACCGGCCGGCCTCTATCTCGCGGTGGCCAGGATTCTGGCCTATGTGTTCCAGCTCAGGGCCTATGTGCCGGGGCAGGGCCATCGGCCATCGGTACCCGATGAATTGCAGATACCCGATGAGTTGAAGGTGCCCGAGTGATCTATCCGGAGTCTAGATAATGGATGCGACAGCGATCCTCAACAATGTGAAGTCCTCCGGGATACGCGGTCTCGGCGCACCGCTGGTACTGGTGATGCTGCTGGTGATGGTGGTGATCCCGCTGCCGCCGCTGGCGCTGGATATCTTCTTCACCTTCAACATCGCGTTGTCGCTGATTGTGGTGATGGTGGTGGTGTACACCCTGCGCCCGCTGGAATTCAGTGTGTTTCCCAGTCTCCTGCTGGTGGCGACCCTGCTGCGCCTGGCGCTCAATGTCGCCTCCACCCGGGTGGTGCTGCTGGAAGGGCATCAGGGTGGGGATGCCGCCGGCAAGGTGATCGAGGCGTTCGGCGCCTTTGTCATCGGCGGCAACTATGCGGTGGGACTGGTGGTGTTCGCCATCCTGGTGATTATCAATTTCGTGGTGGTGACCAAGGGCGCGGGGCGGGTATCGGAAGTCAGTGCCCGTTTCACCCTGGATGCCATGCCCGGCAAGCAGATGGCGATCGATGCCGATCTGAATGCCGGACTGATCAATCAGGACGAGGCCCGGGAGCGGCGTGATGAAGTGGCCCAGGAGGCGGATTTCTACGGGGCGATGGACGGCGCCAGCAAGTTTGTCCGCGGTGATGCGGTGGCCGGCATCCTGATCCTGTTCATCAATATCCTGGGCGGGCTCTCCATCGGCATGCTGCAGCATGGCCTGGATCTGTCAACCGCTCTGCGTTTCTATGCCCTGCTGACCATCGGCGACGGCCTGGTGGCGCAGATCCCGTCCCTGCTGCTCTCCACTTCGGCCGCCATCATTGTCACCCGGGTGACCTCGTCGAAGCAGGACATGGGCGGGCAGATCCTCAGTCAGCTGTTTACCAATCCCAAGGCGCTGATCATCACCGCGGTGGTGCTGGGCATGATGGGCATCATCCCCGGCATGCCCAATTTTGCCTTCCTGACCCTGGCGGCGCTGGCCGGGGGCGGTGCCTGGTGGATCTTGCAGCGGCAACAGCGCGAGCAGGCCGCGCCGCTGGTCGAGCCCATGCCCGAGCCGGCGCCCGCGCCGGAGCAGAAGGAACTGACCTGGGATGATGTGCAGCCGGTGGATATCATTGGTCTGGAGGTGGGTTACCGGTTGATCCCGCTGGTGGACAAGAATCAGGGCGGCCAGCTGATGAACCGGATCAAGGGGGTGCGTAAAAAGCTCTCCCAGGAGCTGGGTTTCCTGATTCAGCCGGTGCACATTCGCGATAACCTCGACCTCAGTCCCGGCGGCTATCGGATCTCGCTGAATGGCGTCACCATCGGCGAAGCCGAGATCTATCCCGACCGGGAACTGGCGATCAATCCGGGGCGGGTGTTCGGCACCCTGCAGGGCGTGGCGACCACCGACCCGGCGTTTGGCCTGGAGGCGGTGTGGATCGACGCCGTGCAGCGCGACCAGGCCCAGACCCTCGGCTACACCGTGGTGGATGCCAGCACCGTCGTCGCTACCCACCTGAGCGAGATCCTGCAGTCCCACGCCCATGAGTTGATCGGGCACGAGGAGGTGCAGCAGCTGATGGAGGTGTTGAGCCGCAATGCCCCCAAACTGGTGGAAGATCTGGTGCCGGCGGTACTGACCCTGGGACAGCTGCTGAAGATCCTGCAGAACCTGCTTGCCGAGGGGGTGGCGATACGGGATATCCGCACCATTGCCGAAACATTGGCGGAATATGCGCCTCAGAGTCAAGACCTCGGCGCATTGACCGCCAAGACGCGGGTTGCCCTGTCCCGCTCCATTGTCCAGCAACTTGTTGGTCCTGTTGAAGAAATTCCCGTTGTTGTGCTGGATCCTGGATTGGAACAGATATTGCAACAGACCATTCAGCCTGCTCATGAAGGGGGGGTCGGGTTCGAACCCGGTCTGGCGGAACAGCTGCAGAAGGCGCTGGCCGAAACCGCCAACCAACAGGAGACAGCAGGACAGGAGAGCATACTACTGGTCGCCGCACCGATCCGCATGTGGATGGCGCGCTTTGTCAAGCACAGCGTACCGGGTATGAGTGTGCTCTCCTATAACGAAATACCGGACAACCGCAAGATCAAGGTGGTTGCCACGGTGGGCAGGCCCAATGCAGAAACATAAGGCAGCCATCGCTAAACGATCGAGCATTCAAGAATGGCGGATTGAAGAAGCCGTTTGATCGGGTAGCTGGCTGCAGGGAAGCTAGTACTCTATCAGGATGATATTGACTAGTTCAGCGCCCCTGTGGTGTTTCGCCGCAAGGCGCGTCGTGCAGGCAATGGCCCGGTCCTTGTCAAGCGACGCAACGCAGCGGCGGGACACCACAGGGACGCCCTACGGGTTGGCCTGTCCGCGCCCCTGGCCGTGTTGCGGCTCTTGCAAAGGACCGGGCCATTAGCTGCGAGCCGCGCCTTGCCAGGAACGCGGACAGGACAACTGAATACGTCAATATCATCCTGACAGAGTACTCGTTATGAAGATTAAACGCTTTTTCGCATCGGATATCCGCCAGGCCTTGCGCCAGGTTCGCGAGACGCTGGGCTCCGACGCGGTCATTCTGTCGAACAAGAAGGTGGATGGCGGCATCGAGCTGGTGGCGGCCATCGACTACGATGCCGCCGCCTTCGCGCCCCCGCCGCCCAGCCCTGCCAAACCGGCCCTCACCACGCTCAGGCCGTCCCGTCCGCAGCGCAGGGACAACCCGGCAGCGGGCGAGATGGCCTCCGGGGTGGCATCGGTGTCGCAGCTGAAGGAGCAGGTGGTCCCCAAGGTGGAGTGGAGCCAGGATCCGGTGCTGGTGGAGATGCGCCAGGAGATGAAGGCGCTACGCCGCATGATGGAGACCGAACTCTCGGGGTTGAGCTGGCGTGAAATGGGCGATCACAATCCGGAAACCCGGGACCTTTTCCGCAAACTGATGGGGCTCGCCATCAGCCCCGATATCTGCACCCAGCTGGTGGACGCGGTCGCGGATGCCACCAGTGCCGATCAGGCCTGGCGCAAGGCACTCTACTATCTCGCAACTCGTATCGAGACCGTCGGCGACGATCTGCTGGAGCAGGGTGGTGTGTTTGCCCTGATCGGGCCCACCGGCGTCGGCAAGACCACCACGGTGGCCAAGCTGGCCGCCCGTTTCGCCCTGCGCCACGGCACCCATCAGGTAGCGCTGATCTCCACCGACAACTATCGCATCGGCGCCCAGGAGCAGTTGAATACCTATGCCAGGATCCTGGATGTGCCGGTACGCTCGGCGGGTACCCGCGAAGAGCTGGCGGTTGCCCTGAACGGACTGACGGGAAAGCGGCTGATCCTGATCGACACGGCCGGCATGAGTCAGCGGGATGTGCGGCTCAGTGAACAGCTGGCGCTGCTGGATGTGGCCGGACAGGGCGTGCGCAGCTTTCTGACCCTCTCCGCCGCGACCGATTACTCCTCCCTGGAACAGGCGATCAGCGCCTTCGGGGCGGCAAAACCCGAGGCCTGCATACTCACCAAGGTGGACGAGGCCGGTTCGCTCGGCGGCGCGCTGTCGGCGCTGATCCACCAGGCGCTGCCCCTGGCCTTTGTCGCCGACGGTCAGAAGGTCCCGGAGGATCTCCATCTGGCTCGTTCGCATACCCTGGTCAGCAAGGCCGTGGCCTGCAGCACAGGGGGTGGGGAGTATTCCGATGAATACCTGGCACTGGCGCTGGGGGGGGCGAGAGCAAATGCTCATGGCTGATGCAATAACAGATCAAGCAGCAGGATTAAGACGCATGGTTCAACCTACACCCGTACGGGTCATCGCAGTTACCGGCGGAAAAGGCGGAGTTGGTAAGACCAATATCTCGGTGAATCTGGCCGTCGCGCTGGCGGAGATGGGGCGGCGGGTGATGCTGCTGGATGCCGATCTCGGGCTTGCCAATATCGATGTGGTGCTGGGACTCCATCCCAAGTACGACCTGTCCCATGTGCTGAGTGGTGAGCGTACCCTGGAAGAGGTGGTGGTGCAGGGGCCGGGCGGTATCCGTGTGGTGCCGGGTGCGTCGGGGGTACAGCAGATGGCCGAATTGAGTGCGGCGGAGCATGCCGGGCTGATCCGTGCCTTCAGTGATGTGGGCGGGGATCTGGATGTCCTGATCATCGACACCGCGGCGGGCATCTCGGATACGGTGGTCAGCTTCAGTCGCGCCGCCCAGGAGTTGATCGTGGTGGTTTGCGATGAACCGGCATCCATCACCGACGCCTACGCCATGATCAAATTACTCAACCGGGAGTATGGCCTGGACCGCTTTCGTATCCTGGCGAACATGACCCGCACGGCGGAAGAGGGACGCAACCTGTACAACAAGATGTGCCGTGTTACTGATCAGTACCTGGATGTTATGCTTAGCTACATGGGCAGCATTCCTTATGACGAAAATCTCAGAAAGGCGGTGAAATCACAGAAACCTGTGGTTCAGGCCAACCCGCGTAGCCACATTGCAAAAATATTCAAGAATCTGGCACAGAAGGCCGATAACTGGCCTGTACCGGATGGCGCCAGCGGGCATCTCCAGTTCTTCGTGGAACGGCTGATTCAATACACAAGTCAGAGCGGGGAGATGGGCCGGTGAGCGGACTAGCGAGTTATACCGCGATTCAGGAGATGGATGCCGACACCCTGGTGAATCGGCATGCTCCCCTGGTCAAGCGCATTGCCTATCACCTGATGAATCGTCTGCCGCCCAACGTACAGGCGGATGATCTGATACAGGCGGGGATGATTGGTCTGCTCGAGGCAAGCAGAAATTACGATCCCAGTCAGGGCGCCAGCTTCGAGACCTACGCGGGGATTCGTATCCGGGGCGCCATGCTCGACGAGATCCGCCGCAGTGACTGGACGCCCCGGTCGGTACATCGCAAGGCGCGGATGGTCGCCGATGCCATGCGGTCCATCGAGAACGAGCATGGCCGCGATGCCCGGGATGTGGAAGTGGCGGAAGTGCTGGATATGAATCTGGTGCAGTATCACCGTATCCTGCAGGATGCGGCCGGTTGCCGCATTTTCAGTATCGAGGAGCTCCAGTCGGTTGGCGAACTGCCCTGCGACGGTAGCGAAGGTAATGCGGCGGGGCTGTTTGACGGCATGCAGAAAGATGCCTTCAAAAAGTCCCTGGCCGAGGCGATTGCCGGATTACCGGAACGGGAGCGGCTGGTAATCGCCCTCTATTATGACGAGGAGATGAACCTGCGGGAGATCGGTCAGGTGCTGGGCGTCAGTGAATCCCGGGTGTGTCAGATCCACAGCCAGGCAACCCTGCGGTTACGCGCCCGCCTGGCAGATTGGTTATCCGATGCAGATGAACTCTGATCGGTCTATGAAAATACGTAACGGCATCGAGTTTGGAGGTTGCCTTGAATAAAAACATGAAGATTCTCATTGTGGATGATTTCTCCACAATGCGACGGATTATTAAGAATCTGCTACGGGATCTGGGGTTCACCAATACCCAGGAAGCGGATGATGGTAATACCGCACTACCCATGTTGCAGTCAGGTAACTTTGATTTCCTGGTGACGGACTGGAATATGCCCGGGATGACCGGCATCGACCTGCTGAGGGCGGTACGGGCGGACCCCAATCTGGTGAAGTTACCGGTGCTGATGGTCACCGCCGAATCCAAGCGCGAGCAGATCATCGAGGCGGCCCAGGCGGGCGTCAACGGCTATGTGGTCAAGCCGTTTACCGCCGTGACGCTGGAGGAGAAGATCAGCAAGATTTTTGAGCGTGTAGGCAGCTGACCGGTCGCATGACGAGTCCGTCGGGAGAACTGTATGGATAGTGGCGAGCGTCTGGCGTTGGCCAGGGAGCTGGTACAGCAACTGGAATCGGGCAATGAAGCGGAAGTGACGCGCATTGCCTCCATGCTGTCGGAGGGCGTGGAGAGCAAGCTGTTCATGGAGGTTGGCCGGCTGACCCGGGAGCTGCATGAAGCGATCAACGAGTTCCTGCTCGATCCGCGTATCACCGAGCTGGCCCGGGTCGAAATACCGGATGCCAGCGAGCGGCTCAGCTACGTGATCAGCATGACCGAGAAGTCGGCCAATACCACGCTGAGTGCGGTAGAGGC
The DNA here is from genome assembly GCF_025175675.1 of Sedimenticola hydrogenitrophicus. Lineage (GTDB taxonomy): Bacteria > Pseudomonadota > Gammaproteobacteria > Chromatiales > Chromatiaceae > Sedimenticola > Sedimenticola hydrogenitrophicus. The sequence goes on along the minus strand of NZ_JANIOA010000016.1, from coordinate 27,086 downwards.
CGGATTGCCCCTGGCGGATGATCTGGGCTGCCAGGCACGGGCCATATCCGTCCAGTGGGAGCGCTTCTGTAACCGGGAGCTTTCCGTGGATGATTTCAGGGAACTGAGCCGGGAACTGGGCGGCTTTCTGGAATTGACCGCAACGCGTTCCAAACAGCTGCACGGCCATCTGACCGACGTACTGATGGCGCAGGACTTCCAGGATCTGACCGGACAGATTATCCGGCAGGTGATCACCCTGGTACACGATGTGGAAGATAAATTGGTGCAGCTGGTTCGGATATCCGGCTCAAAATTGCCAGAAAAACAAAAAGATGCAAAGAAACTGGAGGGACCCGTCATCCCCGGGATCGATCAGGGTGATACGGTCAACGGGCAGGATGATGTGGATGATCTGCTCTCCAGTCTAGGCTTTTAGAGGTGTCTAAGCATGGCCATTGATATGGATGACGAGATCCTGCAGGACTTCCTGGTTGAGGCCGGGGAGATCCTTGAACAGCTAAGCGAACAGCTGGTGGATCTGGAACAGCGTCCTGACGATTATGATCTGCTAAATGCAGTATTTCGCGGCTTCCATACCATCAAGGGCGGTGCGGGCTTTCTCAGTATCGATCCCCTGGTGACGGTCTGCCACCGGGCGGAGGACGTCTTCAATGTCCTGCGTCAGGGGCAGCGGCGCGCCGATGCGGTATTGATGGACGCGGTACTGCAGGTACTGGATGTGGTGAACGAGATGTTTGCCCGGGTGCAGGCCGGCGAGGAGCCGGAGGCGGCCGATCCCGGCCTGCTGGAGACGCTCCACCGGCTGGCCGTTCCTGAAAGTGAGGTGGTCGCCGAACCGGCAGTACCGGCGGCTGTCGCGCCGGATCCCGAACCGGAACCGGAACCCGCAGCCGCTGCGTATCAGGAGGCGTCGGCAACCGCCGAACAGCCGGATCCCGCCCTCGGTGGGGGTGACGACATCACCGAAGAGGAGTTTGAAAAACTGCTGGACCAACTCCATGGGACCGGGAAACACGGGGGGGTGCCGGCACCGGCCAAGGCCGCAAAGTCGGCGGCCGTCGCGCAACCCGCCATGGCCGGCGGTGATGATATCACCGAGGATGAGTTTGAGGACCTGCTGGATCAACTGCATGGCAAGGGGCAGTTTGGCGGCGTGCCCGCGGCGGCTGCGCCGGCGACCGGGGCCAAGTCGACCGCGCCCGCAAGCCCGGCGGCATCGGACGAGATCAGCGAAGAGGAGTTCGACGCGCTGCTGGATGAGCTGCACGGCAAGGGCAAGTTCGGGGTGATCAATGGTGCCGCGCCTGCGCCCGCGCCAGTGCCCCGGAAAGCGGCGCCAGCCGCCATCGAGCAACCCAAGCCGACCATCAAACGACCGGCACCGGACGACACCCCGGCCAAGGCGGAAGGCGCCCAGGCGCAAGCACGCAAAGCCCCTTCGACCACGGCCGAGACCACCATCCGCGTGGATACCGCCCGACTCGACGAGATCATGAACATGGTCGGTGAGCTGGTGTTGGTACGCAACCGGCTGGAAACCCTCAAGGCCAAACTGGGTGACGAAGAGGTCGCCACCGCGGTCGCCAATCTCGATGTGGTAACTTCGGATCTGCAGAACTCGGTAATGAAGACCCGGATGCAGCCGGTGAAAAAGGTCTTTGGCCGTTTCCCCCGAGTGGTACGGGATCTGGCGCGCAGCCTGAAGAAGGAGATCGATCTTGAACTGCATGGCGAGGAGACCGATCTGGACAAGAACTTGGTCGAGGCACTCTCCGATCCGATGGTGCATCTGGTGCGCAATGCGGTCGATCACGGCATCGAGAGTCCGGCGGAGCGCGAGGCCGCCGGCAAACCCCGCCGCGGCAAGGTGGTACTCTCCGCCGCCCAGGCCGGGGATCATATCCTGCTGACGATTGCCGATGACGGCAAGGGCATGGATCCCAACATACTGCGCCGCAAGGCCGTCGAGAAGGGGATGATGGATGAAGAGGCGGCGGCACGTCTGGATGACCGGGACTGTTATAACCTGATCTTCGCGGCCGGCTTCTCGACCAAGACCGAGATTTCCGATGTCTCCGGGCGAGGGGTCGGCATGGATGTGGTCAAGACCCGGATCGCCCAGATGAACGGCCAGGTGGAGATCGATTCGGAATATGGCAAAGGCAGTCTGATCACGATCAAGCTGCCGCTGACCCTGGCCATTCTGCCGACCCTGATGGTGGTGTTGGGGAAGCAGCCGTTTGCCCTGCCCCTGGCCAGTGTGGTGGAGATTTTCAATCTCGATCTGCGGCGCACCAACGTGGTGGATGGCCAGTTGACCATCATGGTGCGTGAACGTGCGCTACCGCTGTTCTATCTGCACAAGTGGCTGGTGCCGAACAGCGCCCGGGAAAACCGAGAAGCGGTCGGACACGTGGTGGTGGTCAACGTGGCGAATACCCAGGTCGGCCTGGTGGTGGACCAGTTGATCGGACAGGAGGAGGTGGTGATCAAGCCGCTGGGCGCCCTGTTGCAGGGGCTGGACGGGATGGCGGGGGCGACGATTACCGGTGATGGCAACATCGCCCTAATCCTGGATATTCCGGGTTTGATGAGAAAATATGCCCGTCGCTGACCTGAAATCCGGGATTGGACTGAAAACAACCGATCATCCGGACTGTCCACCCGCCGCCCCCGGCAACCCTCGGGTAGGCCGCTAATGGTCGGCTCCAGGGTACGGGTGCTGGTGGTCGACGATTCGGCGTTCTTCCGCAGGCGAATCGCCGCCATGCTGGGTGGCGATCCCATGATCGAGGTGGTCGGTTTCGCCGGTGACGGCCAGAGCGCCATCATCGAAGCCCGGCGCCTGAAACCGGATGTGATCACCATGGACGTGGAGATGCCGGTACTTGACGGCATCAGCGCGGTAAAACGCATCGTCGCGGAAAATCCGATTCCGATCCTGATGTTCTCATCGCTCACCCACGAGGGCGCCAAGGCAACGCTGGATGCCCTGGAAGCGGGGGCGGTGGATTTTCTGCCGAAACAGTTCGACAGCACTACCGGCCAGGAGGCGTCCACGCTGCTGGTGCGACGGGTGCTGGCGATCGGCACGCGCGGGGTCAACCGGCGTCTTGGTACCCTCATCAAGCCCCGGCCGGCACCGGTGGCACAGCGCCCCGCCTACCCGATTCACCGGGGCAGTTACCGGCTGGTGGCGATCGGTGCCTCCACGGGGGGGCCGGTGGCCATCCAGACGCTGCTGGCGGCGTTACCGGCGAGCTTTCCCCTGCCGATCATTATCGTCGTGCATATGCCGGCCAGTTTCACCCCCGCCTATGCGGAGCGGCTGGATTCCCAGTGTGCCATCAGCGTCAAGGAGGCGGCGGATGGGGATCTGCTGCGCCCCGCTCATGCCTACCTGGCCCCGGGTGGAAAACAGATGCTGCTGGAACGCCGTGGCGAGGGGGTGGTGATCCGCGTCAAGGAGAGTACTCCCGAGCAGACCTATCGGCCCTGTGTCGACGTGAGCCTGGGCTCGGCGGCCCGGCTGATGCCGCGCGATGTGCTGGCGATCATCCTCACCGGTATGGGCGCGAACGGCAAACAGGCGGCACGCCTACTCAAGGAGGGCGGCTCAACCGTCTGGTCACAGAATGAGGAGAGCTGCGTGGTCTATGGCATGCCGCAGGCGGTTGAAAAGGCGGGATTATCCGACCGCGTACTCGCCTTGGCGGATATCGGACCCAGTCTGATCAAGGCGGTGTGACATGGACTACCTGAGCATTGTCGGTGTCATCATCGCATTGGCCGCCATCCTGGGCGGGAACGCACTGGAGGGTGGCGAGATCGGCGCCCTGGCCAACGGACCCGCCCTGGTGATCGTGTTCGGCGGCACCATCGGCGCCATCATGCTGCAGACCCCGATGACGGTGTTTCTGCATGCCCTGCGTTCCGCCGGGAGCGTTTTCAGGCCGACCGGGCAGCAGCTGAATCCCACCATCAGGAAGCTGGTCGAGTGGAGCAATGTCGCCAGAAAAGAGGGGTTGCTCGGGCTTGAGGAGATTGCCGAGAAGGAGCCTGATCTGTTTATCCGCAAGGGGATGCAACTGCTGGTGGATGGCAGTGAACCGGAGGTTATCCGCAACATCCTGGAAGTGGAGATAGAGACCCGCGAGCAGCATGACCTGCAGGCGGCAAAGGTGTTTGAAGGTATGGGCGGCTACTCACCGACCATCGGTATCATCGGCGCGGTCATGGGGCTGATTCATGTGATGCAGAATCTGGCCGATCCCAGTAAGCTGGGTAGCGGCATCGCCACCGCATTCGTGGCCACCATCTATGGTGTCGGCCTGGCCAACCTGTTCCTGTTGCCGTTCGGGAGCAAGCTGAAGGCGCTGGCGCTCAGCCGGACTCATTATCGGGAGATGATTGTCGAGGGTATCGTATCCATTGCCGAGGGGGAAAACCCGCGCAATATCGAGTCAAAGCTGCAGGGATATATCATCTGATGGCGCGCAGAAGACGGCATGAGGAGCATGATAACCATGAGCGCTGGCTGGTCTCCTACGCCGATTTCATCACCCTGCTGTTTGCCTTTTTTGTCGTCATGTACTCCATCTCCTCGGTCAACGACGGCAAATACCGTGTCCTCTCCAACACCCTGACAGAGGCCTTCGTCTCCCCGGTGCGCAGTGCCGATCCCATCCAGGTCGGGGATGAGGTGCGTACCCTGGAACCTCAGATGGGGGATCCGGTGGTTCCGGAGCGGAATCAACCGCAGACCCTGCCATCGGATCCGCTGTCCGAGCGTGGCGAGGACGGCTCGCTGATGGAGAGCCGCACCCTGGAGGCGGTGGAAAACGAACTCGCCCGGGCGCTGCTGGAATATGCCGATCAGGGGCTGGTCAATGTGAGCCGCACGGACCGGGGCGTCGAGGTGGAGATGAAAAGCAGCATGCTTTTTGAAAGCGGCAGCGCCAGACTCTCCCGGGAGGCCCTGAAGGCGTTGCGCAATGTGATCCTTATCGTCAAGCCGCTGCCGAATATGATCAATGTGGAGGGGCACACGGACAATGTGCCCATCAGCACCATCAGTTTCCCGTCCAACTGGGAGCTTTCCGCCGCCCGGGCCGCCAGTGTGGTGCACTACTTCGCCAAGCTGGGCGTTGCCTCCGAGCGCATGGCCGCCATCGGTTATGGCGAGTTCAGGCCGCTCTCCAGCAACACCACCGCGGAGGGGAGGAAGGACAATCGGCGGGTCAATCTACTGATCATGGCGCGGCAGCTGACGAATGGCAGCGCATACCCGCCGGGAACTTCCAGCGGGGGTGACGGATGAAGGTCTGGACCATCGCCAATCAGAAGGGCGGGGTGGGGAAAACCACCACCGCCGTGACCCTGGGTGGTCTGCTTTCGGTATGGGGGTTTCGTACCCTGCTGGTGGATATCGATCCTCACGGGTCGCTTACCAGCTACTTCCGCTACGATCCAGATGCCATCGAGGAGAGCACCTACAGCCTGTTTCAGGCGGCGGCCGACAAAAGACCGATCGACCCCGCCAGCCTGCTGTACAAGACCGGCACGGAGGGACTGCAATTGCTGCCGGCGTCGGTCGCCCTGGCTACGCTGGATCGGCAGGCCGGACGCATGGAAGGGATGGGGCTGGTGCTGAAGCGGGCGTTCGAGCAGCTCTCCGGGCAGTTCGACTATGTGATGATCGATTGTCCGCCGATGCTGGGTGTACTCATGGTGAATGCGCTCGCCGCCTGTGAACGGCTGGTCATCCCGGTGCAGACCGAGTTCCTGGCGTTGAAAGGGCTGGAGCGCATGCTGCATACCCTGAAGATGGTGCTCAAGGCGCGCAGCACGCCGCTCCCCTACACCATCGTACCGACCATGTTCGACCGCCGCACCCGGGCCTCGGTCGATAGTCTGCGCGTGCTTAGGGAGACCTACCGGGAACACATCTGGAATGGGGTCATCCCGGTTGATACCCGGTTGCGGGAGGCGAGCAAGGTCGGGTTGCCGCCCTCGGTCGCGGACCCGCGGGGAAAAGGCGTGGAGGCCTACACGGCGCTACTGGAGATGTTGCAGAGCGAGCCGAAATCGATCCCCGTATCCGGAGTGGCCCAATGAGTATGGACCCGAAAAAACCCAAGGCGGTACTGCATGCCCCGGAACAGGCGATCGACAGCTATCTGGCCGCACTGCTGAGTGAGGTGGAGGCGTTCCAGGAGGCGCCGCCGCGGACCGTGACTGCCCCCGTTCAGGCGCAACCGAAACTGGCCCAGGTGGTGGAGATTCGCCAGGGAGTGCAGAGCGAGGCGGCGGTCGAGGCGGCTGGGGCTATAGAAATCGCCCCGTCGGTCGATACAGCAGTAGAAGTGACCGCGGCGGCGGCGGGCGAGCCGGAAGGGATCGTTCCGGAGTGGGGTCGTTCGCGGTTCCAGTGCCTGCCCTTCAGGGTGCGCGGCATGAATATGGTGGTGCCGCTCACGGCGCTCTGCAGTATCACCGAATGGGATCAGGATCTGACCCGGATCCCGGGGCAACCCGACTGGCATTTGGGGGTCTTGGTCCATCGGGAGCGGAATGTGGTGGTGATCGATACCGCCCAGCTGATCATGCCGGACCGCCTGGAGAAGGCGTCGGAGCAGCGACCCCGGGGCAGCCATGTGTTGATGATCGGGGATGGTCGCTGGGGGCTGGCCTGCGACAGCTTGCAAAGCCCGCTGACCCTGGAGCAGGCGGATGTCCGCTGGCGCCGCGGGGTGGGCTGCCGACCCTGGATGGCCGGTACCGTGATCGAGCAGCTGAGCGTACTGCTCAATGTGGACGCACTGCTGGAGATGGTGGGGCACAAATAATGCCTTCGGTTCTGCATCGCCCCGAGGGGGCCAGTAAAATGACATATAATTTAAGTGAAACAGAGGTACGGCCATGACTACTCGCGCTGCCGAGGGTTCAGCAAATGATCCTGTTTATCAGCTGGTCACATTCCGTCTGGAGGATGAGACCTACGGCATCAACGTGATGCATGTACAAGAGGTGTTACGGGTCACGGAGATTGCCCCTGTACCCGGTGCGCCGCCCTATGTCCTCGGCATCATCAACCTGCGGGGAAATGTCGTTACCGTTATCGATACCCGCAGCCGCTTCGGCCTACCCCCCGGGGATATCGGTGAAGCGAGCCGGATTGTAATTATCGAGTCCGAGATGCAGGTGGTCGGCATTCTGGTGGATAGTGTGGCCGAGGTGGTCGAGTTGCGTGGCTCGGAAATCGATGCGGCGCCGAATGTGGGTAACGAGGACAGTTCCAAGTTTATCCAGGGCGTCGCCACACGGGAAAATGATCTGTTGATAGTGGTGGATCTGAACAAACTGCTGAGCGAAGAGGAGTGGGATCAGGTCGGTATGTTCTGATTTTTGCCCGCAACCGGAGGTGAGCCATGTCGGAAATCAGTCAGCCAACACCGATCAAGCCTGCCTGGCCTGTGCGGCGTGATGAATCCCGGGGGAAACGCCCCGAGATCGAGCCGCAGGACAAAAAGAAAAAAAACCAGCCCTCTAAACCGGTGATCAATGGGGGTGACAAGCACCCAAAGATCGACGATTACGCCTGAATACGCTGTTATGCAAATCCTTACGCTCGTCTCTCTTTTTCTGGCCATCGCGGCGCTGATCCTCACCGGCCTTCGGCTGCGCACTTTCGCCGGGCGGCTACGCGAGGCGGAGTCACAGATCCACTCCTTGACGGAAAATCTCAACGCCCTCTGCTCCGGAGCGGTGGGCGTCGATCAACGGGTCAGCGATCTGGAACGCAGCGGCCGCGATCTGGCCCATCGGCAGGAGTCGATGGAGTCCAGCCAGCCGGACCGTCCCTACGGGGAGGCGATCCAGTTGGTACAGCGGGGCGCCAGCGCCAGCGACCTGGTGAAGGAACTCGGCCTGAGCCGTAGCGAAGCCGATCTGGTGGTGATGCTGCACGGCTCGAAATAACCCCTCCCAAGCCACCTCTCAGCTACACCTCTATCTACTCCTGGCTTCTTCGCAAAATCCGTGTGCTGATGTTTTGCCCATAGCGAGCACCTGGCGCATGGCATGCTGGAAGCGGCAGCGAAGAGTTAAGGTTTTCAGATCGTTTATTTTCGGAACGGGTTTTCCACTCTCGCCAAGAACTCCAAGCGCGCAAAGAGTGAGGAATCGGAATTTAAGCGAAGAAATCAGTTTTCCTTGGCGTTCTTGGCGTCTTGGCGAGAGAAAATGTCCGATTCCCGCGCCCACAAATTCTGCAGACGGGGCTTGTTTTTCAACCCTGCACGCGTTCAATCAACCGATGGATCTACCGCACTGGCCGCGAGGAAGGTTTAACGGTGTGACCCAATCGACCCTTTGAATGCCAAGCGGTTCCGCAATGTTTGGGAGCCGGTCGTTAAGCGAAATGGGAGTGGCGTAGCGCTTTGAAAATAAACCATTCTTTTTGCCTGCCAGGCCCTTGTATCTCTATATGACCTTGTCCAGACTTGCACTCGGGAGGGCGATTACCGGGCAGATTTAGAGGTGGCGTCATGGGCAGAATACACGGGTCTGAACATATCGGTTCGAAAACACTGGTCGGTCTGGTCATGCTGGTAACGGCATCAACCACCGCCATGGGAACGACTCAGAACACTCGATCACTTGCGGCCGGAAACGGATTGCCTGCCATCACTTCACACCTGCAGGAGCAGGCTGTCGTCGAGAATAAGGCAACCTCGGCACGTCTGCCAAGCTGCACCCCAGGTTTCATCTGTAATGCACCGGTGAACCAGGCCGTACGCGTCAGCCACCGGGAGGCGCTGCAGTTCGCGCTGCTGCTCGGCAGCAGCCCGTCTCGCTGATCCGGCGGCGTTCGTACCAAGGCGAGCCGCCATGCCAGGGTTTTCAGAGTAACGCAAACCCCTGGCATCGGCGCACCGCCATGCCATCGCTGAAATCCTGTTCCGTGACGGTCTGAAACAGACACGCTCTGCGGCCCGGCCGGATCTGTTCCCGAAACGGGAATACCTGCCAATCCCCCCACTTCTGGTACACTAAACCGCATGCAACCGGCGGGGCGTCCGCTCCGGTCCGGCACTGCCCACCACAATCGCAAGCGCCGGCCGGGAGCCTAGCCATGCAGCAGAAACAAGGGGTATCGGCCCTCCTATTGGGCGCCGTGTTCATCGCCGGGGTGGCCCAGGCGGACTGGAAGTCCTGGCTTGAATCGGCCAGGGAGGCGGTTGAGCAGCGCGACGTATCCACTGCGTCCACCCTGAGCAACGAGCAGATAATCCAGGGGCTGAAGGAGGCCCTCCGCGTCGGTACCGAGAAGGCCATTGCCCTGCTCGGTCGCCAGGGGGGGTACCTGAACGACGCCCAGGTGCGGATCCCGCTGCCCGAGGGGCTGAATAGCGTTGCCAAGGGGCTGCGGGCTGTCGGTCAGGGCACGTTGGTGGACGAGTTCGAAACCACCCTGAACCGGGCGGCGGAGCAGGCGGTCCCGGAGACGCTGTCGATTTTCGGCGAGACCATCCGTCAGATGTCGCTGGAGGATGCCCGGGGCATTCTCAAGGGTGGCGACAGCGCGGCCACCGACTACTTCAAGGCCAAGGGGAGCGATCGGCTGAAGGCGGTCATCCTGCCCATCGTGCAACAGGCCACCAAACGGGCCGGCGTGACCTCCGCCTACAAGGATCTGGTCGGTCAGGTGGGCTTCCTCGGCTCCTACGTGGATATGGACGCGCTGGATCTGGATAAGTACGTCACCGCCCGGGCACTGGATGGTCTGTTCCTGAAACTGGCCGAGCAGGAGCGGCTGATCCGCGAGGACCCGGTTGCCCGAACCACGGACATCCTGAAGACGGTGTTTGGTGGGTAGATTGAACGCAGAGATACCGGTCCTGGGGTTTGCCGCCTATAGCGGCACCGGCAAGACCTCGCTGTTGAAGAAGCTGTTGCCGCTGTTGCAGGGGCAGGGTTTGCGCATCGGCATGGTGAAACACACCCATCACGATTTCGATATCGACCAGCCGGGCAAGGACAGCTACGAACTGCGCAAGGCGGGGGCGTCGCAGATGTTGATCGCCTCGGGCCGGCGCTGGGCGCTGATGGTGGAGACCGAGACCCGGGAGGATCCGGTGCTGCAGGAGATGATTGACCAGCTGGACCAGGCGAACCTGGACCTGATCCTGGTGGAGGGCTTCAAGCACGTGGCCTTTCCGAAAATCGAACTGCACCGCAGCGCCCTGGGGAAACCGCTGCTCTATCCGAAGGATCCCGCCATTGTCGCCTTCGCCTGTGACGGTACACCACCGGATGGGCTGCCCTTGCCCCTGCTGGATCTCAACGAGGCGCGGCAGATCGCCGACTTTATCATCGACTGGATGGCCGATCGGGACGCCGCCGGCTAGAGCGAGAGCGCAACACTCTTGATCTGGGCATAGACCCGCATCCCGGGCTGGAGATCAAGATTGGCCTGGGATTTCTGCGTAATACGGGCCAGCAGCGCTTCCCCGCCCAGCTCAAGCTTCACGATCATCCGGCCACGGCCGTGCGCCGCCATCTCCAACACCGTCACCGGCAGCACATTGAGGATGCTGGTCGGGCCGGGCGGGTCCAGTGCCAGGCTCACATCCTTGGCATGGATGCGGATTCGTACCATCGCCCCGACCGGTCGGTCGATCCAGCCCACGGTCAGTTCGCAACCGCCAAACGCCAGCCGGGTCAGGTGGTAGGTCTCGTCATGATGGACGATCCGGGTATCGAACAGGGCGCCGGCCTCCTCATCCCGGGCGATCGGCAGATCCACCCGGCCCAGCATCTCGTTCAAGGGACCGGCGGCCAGAATGGTTCCCTGCTCAATCAGAACCAGGTGATCGGCAATCCGGGCCAGTTCATTCAGGTCATGGGTGACGTAGATGATGGGGATATTGGACTCCCCATGGAGCCGCTCAAGGTAGGGGAGGATCTCTTTTTTGTGTCCCCGGTCCAACGCCGCCATCGGCTCGTCCATCAGCAGCAGGCGGGGGTGGTTGAGCAGCGCCCGGCCGATGGCCACCCGCTGTTTTTCGCCACCGGAGAGTTGGGCCGGACTGCGATCGATTAACGGTCCCAACGCCAGCAGTTGCACCACCCGGTCAAAATCCTCACTGCGCTGACCGACCGGCGTCCGGCGGTGACCAAACCTCAGGTTCTCCCCCACCCGCAGATGCGGAAACAGCATCCCCTCCTGGAATACGTAACCGATGGCGCGCTTGTGTGGCGGCAGGTAAAAGCCTTTATCGCTGTCATGCCAGCATTCGCCGGCGATGGAGAGGTAGGCCTCGCCGGCCTGCTCCAGTCCGGCAATACAGCGCAGCAGCGAAGTCTTGCCGCAGCCGGAGCGGCCGAACAGGGCGGTTACCCCGCGGCTGGGAATTTCACCTTTCGCATCGAGGGTAAAGGTGCCCAACGGCAATCTGAAACGAAAGTTGATGCCGGTGCTCACCGGTTCTCCCGGCGCAGCAGGCTGCTGCCGTTGGTGCGGTAGACCAGGAACAGAATCAGGAACGAGAAGATCAACAGCCCGGCGGAGAGCAGGTGGGCCTGGGCATACTGCAGCGACTCCACGTGATCATAAATGGCAATGGAGAGGACCTGGGTCTTGCCCGGTATGTTGCCACCGATCATCAATACCACACCGAATTCGCCCAGGGTGTGGGCAAATCCCAGGGTGGCGGCGGTGATCAGACCGGGACGCGCCAGAGGTATCACCACCGAAAAGAAGCTATCCAGGGGCGATGCCCGCAGGGTGCCGGCGGCTTCCAGGGTACGCCGATCGATGGCGGCGAAGGCATTCTGCAACGGCTGCACCACAAACGGCATGGAGTAGAGTACCGAGCCGATCACCAGACCGCTGAAGGTGAAGGCCAGTCCGCTCCCGCCCAGGGCCATCCAGCCCGCGCCGATAATACCGTTGGGGGAGAGGGCGATCAGCAGGTAGAAGCCGAGTACCGTCGGCGGCAGCACCAGGGGCAGGGCGATGATGGTCTCCACCAGGGTGCGTGCGCGGGAGTGGGACCTGGCCAGCCACCAGGCGACCGGTGTCCCCAGCAACAGCAGCAGCAGCGTGGAGGTCAGGGCCAGTCGCAGGGTGACCCAGAGTGCCGCCAGATCGTCGGGCGTCATCACCTCGGCGCCTCGGCACGGCCGCTTGCCACAGGGCGGAGACCGTCAAAAGGCCTAACTGCCGGCAGGCCGTGGCCGCCTCTATTCTTGGTACAACGCATAGCGGATCCAGTATGGGGATTTCCGTTATTGTACTGATAAAGGGATAATTCGCCTATCATAGTCCAACAGGTGAACGTGAAGGAGCCGGGATGGAGATACGTCAACAGCTGGTACAGTATTACCGGTGGCTGCGGCAATACGGGAACAACGATTCGCACAGCGGCAACGCCTCGGTGCGGGATGGCGACCGCTTCTGGATAACCCCCACGGGTGCCTGTGCCGATACCCTGACCGTCAATGATCTGGTGGCCTGCTCGGTGGCCCGGGGCTGCGACGGCGGGGCCTCGCTGGACGGCCCGCTGCATCAACAGGTGTACCGGCAGAATCCCGCGGTCACCGCGGTGCTGCACAGTCATGGCCCCTACACGGTGGCAGCGACCCTGAATGGGGAGACTTTCATGCCGGTGGATTTTGAGGGGCAACTCTATTTCCCCCAGGTGCCGGTGATCACCATTCCCTATGCCGACTATGTGGCGCAGGCCCCGGCGGCAGTGGCCGCCATGCTGCAATCGCACCGCATCACCGTGGTACGGGGGCACGGGGTCTATGCCGCGGGAGAGACGTTGAATCTGGCCTATAAGTGGACCTGCTCGCTGGAGCTATCCGCGAAAACCGCCTTTATCGCCCGGCAGATGGGCAGTGTTTAGACGATTTCCGGCAATCACCTTAACAGTAGCGGAAAGTGGATTTGAAACATGTGTCAACTGCTGGGAATGAACTGCAACGTACCCACCGATATCTGCTTCTCCTTCGAGGGCTTCGCCCGGCGGGGCGGTGAAATCGATGAGCACAAGGACGGCTGGGGTATTGCGTTTTTTGAAGGCAAGGGGTGCCGTACTTTCATGGATGTACAGCCCTCGGCGGATTCCGTGGTGTCGGACCTGGTCAAGCACTACCCGATCCATTCGATGAATGTGATCGCCCATATCCGCAAGGCGAGCGTCGGTGCGGTGCGCCTGGAGAATACCCACCCGTTCATCCGCGAGCTGTGGGGTGAGTACTGGGTGTATGCCCATAATGGCGATCTGCTGGAGTATGCGCCGGAACTCTCGGGCTGTTATCAACCGGTGGGCACCACCGACAGTGAACGCGCCTTTTGCGCCATCCTCCACCACCTGCGGCAACGCTTTGCCAAGCGCCCCCCGATCGCGGAGCTGTGCAAGGCGATCCGCGAGAAGACGCGGCAGATTGCCCGGCTCGGCACCTTTAACTTTCTGCTCTCCAATGGCGAGATCCTGATCGCCCACTGCAGTACCGATCTGCACTACCTGATTCGCCGGCACCCGTTCGACAAGGCGGAGTTGAAGGATCTGGATGTGACGGTGGATTTCACCCAGGTCACCACCCCGCAGGACCGGGTGGCGGTGATTGCCACCGAGCCGCTGACCGCCAACGAGGAGTGGACCCGGATAGCACCGGGGGAGTGCATGATTTTTCACAACGGCGACGTGGTCGAATGTTATAAAGACTAGGCGTCTGTTGGTCGATCCCGACAGACGGCTAACCAAACCAATGAGGATTTATTGATGGGTATCTCATTACAGGATCAGCTGCTCAAGGCGGGTCTGGTGGACAAGAAGAAGGCCAGTGAAGTGCGCAAGGAAAAGCAGAAACAGGCCAAGCAGCAACGCAAGGGGCATGCCCAATCGACGGACGAGGTGAAACAGGCGGCCAAAGAGGCGCAACGGGTCCAGGCGGAACGGGACCGGCAACTCAATCTCCAGCGCAAGGCCGAAGCGGACAGACGCGCTGTGCAGGCACAGATCAGGCAACTGATCGAGATGAACCAGGTGGCGCTGGATGAAGGCCAACTCGCCTATAGCTTCACCGATGGCAGCAAGGTCAAGAAACTCTATGTCAGCGAGCAGATCCAGTCGCGCCTCAGTCGCGGGCAGTTGGCCATCACCCGCTTTGACGACCACTATGCCGTGGTGCCCATCGGCGTGGCGGAGAAAATCGCCCAGCGGGATGGATCGACGATTGTGCTGCGAAATGACCCTGCCGGCGATGTGGACGAGGACGATCCCTACGCCGACTTCCAGGTGCCGGATGATCTGATGTGGTAAGCGGTGGGTTTGCGGCCTCGTGTGGATCAGGTTCATTGAAGCTGGCCATCCTGTCCCGCCCCGGTTCACGGAAGTGTGATTCGCTAGCGGTAACAAGGCATCGCGATATGCAAGCATAGGCCAATCTCCAGCTAGCTCCGGGGTGCCGGTGCTTAAGGCTGGTGCATCCCCTGGGTAGTCCCCCGGCTCAGCCGGGGGACTCGTCAGGTTTGACCTATGCATGGATCGAGCGCCCCTGGCTGACAGACGGCAAACGGACTCTCGCCAAGACGCCAAGAGCGCAAAGAATAAAGGGAGGAATCGATTTTTCTTGGCGTGCTTGGCGTCTTGGCGAGAGTAATGATCCTTTACCGATCCGGGACCGGGGAGGTGCCGTAGGTACGGAAAGTTGTTCGGCCGCCTTGGGCAGCTCAGGCTGTTGTGACGCCTTTGAGGCGCTCACCAATAAACCCCCGGCTTTGCCGGTGGTAGTTAACTCGAGTGTTTTTTGCATGGGTGCCAATCAGCTTGGCTTCCTCTGATTGTTATCTAGTTAGGAGTGTTATATGAATAAGAAAATCTCCCTCTGTGGCCTGATCGTTTCGGCTCTCTTGTTGCAGGCCTGTACCACGGTGGACCCCTATACCCGCGAGGAGAAGACCTCCAGCGCCACCAAAGGGGCGGCCATCGGCGCGGCAGTCGGTGCGGTGTTGGGTATAGCCACCTCCGGGGACAAGAAGAAGCGCACGGAACGGGCATTGAAAGGCGCCGGTATCGGCGCGATTGCCGGTGGCGGCGTCGGCTACTACATGGACGTCCAGGAAGCCAAACTGCGCCAGCAGCTGGAGCATACCGGGGTGAGCGTGACCCGTAACGGGGACAACATCATCCTCAATATGCCGGCCAATATCACTTTTGCCGTCGATCGTGCCGAGGTGAATCACAACTTTGTCGATACCCTGGGTTCCGTGGCGCTGGTGTTGAAAGAGTACAAGTCCACCATGATCGAGGTTGCGGGGCATACCGACAGCACCGGTTCTGACACCTATAATCAGCGTCTGTCGCAGCAGCGCGCCCAGGCGGTCAGCGGTGTCCTGATCGCCAACGGCGTTGAATCCATACGCATCGATAGCGTGGGCTATGGGGAGAGCCGCCCGGTCGCCAGCAACGGCACCGCCACGGGACGCCAGCAGAACCGCCGCGCGGAGCTTACCTTGTTGCCTTATGTGGAGTAGGGCGTAGGCGAGGGGTGTGATCCGGGCGCGGAAAGTTTGCCCAACCTGTCGCCCGTTGCACCTCTCCCGGACATTTCCGGTGAGGCATAAAAAAGGCCAAGTCGGAACCGACTTGGCCTTTTTTAACTATTACTCCGCAATGGGATTACGGCATCAGCATTCTGGCCTGTTCCGGCCAGCTGGTGGTGTCATAACGCGCATAGCGTTCATCCACGCTCAACAGATGTTGTTTGATGCCATCGCTACCCATCTCCGCCAACTGGGCATAGCTGACGATGCCGGAGTTGGTCAAGACATCGGCCAGTTTGGGGCCGATGCCCTTGATGGCCGTCAGATCATCCGCCGGTGCCGGCTGTGAGCTGTCGGCGACCGCCGGTTCAGGAGCGGGCGCAGCCGTTTCGCTCCGCTCATCCACGGCCGGTGTCACGGGTGCCTCGGTCTGGCTGATGTCATTCAGGGTGCGTTTCACATAGCTGCCGGGGGCATTCTCGATGATGGGCATACCGTTGTCACCCGGCTGGCGGGCCGCCACCGGTTCGTCGGCCAGGGCCTTTACCCAGCGATCCCACGCCGGCCACCAGGAGCCGTCGACCACCTCCGCCTCGGACGCCCAGGTTTCAACATCTTCCGGCAACCGGTCGGTTACCCGGTAATTGTATTTCCCCGCTGCCGGCGGGTTGATGATACCGGCGATATGTCCGGATCCGCCGAGCATGAAGCGCACATCACCGGAAAACAGTCGGGCACCGGAGGTGGTCGATTTCCAGGGGGCGATGTGATCTTCCACCGTGGAGACGAAGCAGACCGGAATATCCACCCTGGCGATATCGATGGGGACATCGTTGATGGTTACGCCACCCGGTTTACACAGGTTGTTCTCCAGGTAGAGATTACGCAGATACCAGGCATGCATCCTGGCCGGCATCCGCGTGGAGTCCGAGTTCCAGTACAGCAGGTCGAATGGGCGTGGATCGTTGCCCAGCAGATAGTTGTTGATATAGAACGACCAGATCAGGTCATTGGCGCGCATCAGATTGAATGTGCCCGCCATCTGGGTACCATCCAGATAGCCGCTCTCGTGCATCTTTTTTTCCAGACCGCAGATCTGCTCTTCGTCGATGAACACCCCGAGTTCCCCCGGGCTGGCGAAGTCGAGCATGGTGGTCAGGAAGGTGGCACTCTTCACCCGCTGGTCACCCTTGGCCTGCATGTAGGCGAGTGTGGTGGCCAGCAGCGTGCCGCCGATGCAGTAGCCGATCATGTTGATCTCCGACTCACCGGTCGCCTGTTCAACTGCGTCAACGGCGGCAATCACCCCCTCTGTAACATAGTCGGCAAAGCTGGTCTCGGCATAGGAGCTGTCCGGATTGACCCAGGAGACCACGAACACCGTGTGGCCCTGGTCCACCAGCCATTTCAGCAGCGAATTCTTCGGCTGCAGATCCATGACGTAATACTTGTTGATCCAGGGCGGAATCACCAGCAGGGGCCGTTTCAGCACGGTGTCGGTGGCCGGGGTGTACTGGATCAGCTGGAACATGCGGTTCTGGAACACCACCTTGCCGGGCGTGGTGGCGACATTTTCGCCCAGCTCGAAGGCGGAGGTGTCGGTCATGCGGATGCGCAGTTCGCCCTTGCCGGCTTCCAGGTCCTCCAGCATGTTTTTCAGGCCATGTACCAGATTGGCGCCCTTGGTCTCGATGACCTTCTCGATGACGGCCGGGTTGGTGGCGGCAAAGTTGGTAGGTGACATGGCGTCGAGATAACGTTCGGTGAAGAACTCCACTTTCTCCGCGGTATGCTCATCCAGTCCCTCGACGCCCTGCACCTGGTCACGTAGCCACTTGGAGACCAGCAGATAGGACTGCTTGATGGCGTTGAATGCCGGCTGCTCCTCCCATCCTTCATGCTTGAAGCGACGATCACCCTTATCCTCGGTGATCACCGGTTCGGCCGCGACGCTGCCGCCCAGCAGGCTGGTCAGGGAGTGCTGATACAGCTCCATGGATTTCTGCAGAAAGGAGAGGTTGGCATTGATCGCCTTTTGCGGATCTTTTGCCACAGCGGCGTACCATTCGGCAGAGGATTTCATCAGGTTGAACGGGTCCAGATCCATATGTTCATAGGATTTTGCAAAGTTCGCCATGATCTCTTCGACCTGTTTGAAATTCTTCTCTAGTTCCGTGGTTGTCGATGCAAAGCCCAATGAATTGACCTCGGACTGCTGGGATTTCGACATTTTTCTCTCCTGTTCCTTAACTTACGCAGATTTATTTTTAGTATAGGGAAGGCCGTTGACCTGCACTACTTTACTTTGGAAATGGTTTCTTTCAGTTCCTGCAGGCTTTCGGAAATTCGGTTGTTAACCTGGCCGGCAACCGACTCCTGGGTCTCGCGGATCATATTGCTGATCTCGTTGGAGTTTGCAAGTGCCTTCTGGAATGCGCTCTGCAGCAGTTCGACCTGGCGGGCCGAGACGTCTTGCGGATTGCCGGATTCGGCCAGTTTGGTGGCGGCGGCGGTAACCTCGGCAATGGTCTCTTGCAGCATGCCTGCCTGACGCTGAATCAGTGCCTGGGAGCTGGCCAGCATCGCCTGATTGGTGGACATCAACAGCTCCATGTTCTTGCGCTGGGTCTGAATCAGGCTGTTGCTGTCGATACCGGGTATGGAGATCCCGCTGAGGCCTTCCTGGAATTGCTTGGCAATGGCCTGGGGATCAAAGCCGGCGAACAGGGCGGAGAAATCAAAAGGGTTCTGTGTGGCCATGGAATCTACCTCGAAGTAGGGTCAAAAAAGATTGGCTTTAAGAGCTGGCTAAGATTCAGAAGCCTGCAGGGTGTGTTGGTGATGATCTAGCTGTTCCCTGCTCAACATGGTTCCAGTGTCTCGTGGTTTCGCTCTATGGACGGCAATGTAGCATGAAATTGTGCAGTGCACAAATAGTTGCTGTTTCTGTACCCATTCGCAGCCGGTATCACTGACATGCCCGGCTCCCTGGGGTATTGGAAAATGCCCCTGCAGTGTGCTGCGGTTTCCTCTGCAAGGGTATGCTTGTCACGCTAACCGTTTGTTACGGAAATATTAATTTAATAAGGTGATGTTTTTGTTCCGGTCCGTTCTTGCGCTGTCGTGGTCGTGTCCCTTTGCTGGATGACGTATTTGAAATACCGTTTGTGCAGCGCACAAAAAAAGCTTGACTTCCGGGTGGAATGGGCGATATGCTGCAACGCAACATACGGTAATTCACAAAAGGAACGATCACATGAAAACCTCTACTGTAAATCTGGAAATCCTGAAAGAGTTTGGAGTGGCCGGTTTTGAAGCGGCTCGCAATCTGGGTGAACTGAACCTTCGCACCTGGGAGAAGCTGGTGGCAAAGCAGACCGAAACCTTTGGCCTGTTTGTCGACGCCGGCATCGAAATGTTCAAGGCGACCACCGAACTGAAAGATGTCAAAGAGCTGGTCAATGTCGAAATGGAAGTAGCCAAGCAGTTTGGTGAGAATCTGGTGACAAAGGGCCGCGAGACCCTGCAGGTGACCACCGATGTGCGTGACGATTACCGCTCCTGGGTTGAGCAGGGCGTTGAGGTATTCACCCAGCAGGTCGAGAAGTCCGCAAAAGCCGCTTGAATAACGATTAAATTAATAAAAACAGAGAGTTATGTTATGAATGAAAGCAAACGTCTGGCTATCGTGACCGGTGGCGTGGGTGGTATCGGTACCGCAATCTGCGAGCGTCTGGCAAAACAGGGAGTCCGGGTCGTCGCGACCTACCATCCTGCCGAAGAGGACAAGCTGGTCGAGTGGAGCAAGGCGCGGACGGAAGCCGGTGTCGATGTGGCGCTCGCGGTCTGCGACGTCGCTTCCGCCGAGGATAGCGCCCGCATGGTGGCGGAGGTCGAGAAGGAGTTCGGTCCGGTGGATATCATCGTCAACTGCGCCGGCATCACCCGCGACAAGACCATGAAACGGATGGACGCCGAAAGCTGGGATGCGGTGATTAACACCAACCTGAACAGCGCCTTCTATGTCACCAAACCGGCCTGGGAAGGGATGCTGAACCGGGGTTTTGGCCGCATCATCAACATCTCCTCGGTGAATGGTCAACGGGGTCAGTTTGGTCAGACCAACTACTCGGCCGCCAAGGCGGGCATCCACGGTTTCACCATGGCGCTGGCCCATGAGGGCGCCGCCAAGGGTGTGACCGCCAATACGGTTTCACCGGGCTATATCGAGACCGCCATGACCGCCGCGATGCGCGACGACGTGCGTCAGGCCATCATCTCCGGCATCCCCATGGGGCGCATGGGCACCCCGGAAGAGATCGCCTCGGCTGTTGCTTTCCTGGCGGCCGATGATCAGGCCTACCTCACCGGGGCCAACATTCCGGTCAACGGCGCGCTCTTCGTACATTGATTTTGTAAACAAATCCTCCTCCTCTCTTGTTGTTTATAGAGAGTTTTGCCCGGCACCCCCGCCGGGCATTTTTTTGTCCAGGGATGGACCTATGCCGCGGACGCCATGAGGAGTGGTCAGGAGGAGTGGTACAGGGATGTACTGTTTACGGAGCCGAGGATGCCATGTACCGTTTACGGAGCCGAGGATGCAATGGCCGGGAGCGGCTTTATCCAGGGATGGCCTGGAGCGGCTTTGGGCGCTGTGTTCAGCTTATTTCACGGCATTCACTCTGGATATATCTACTCACCCGGTCTGTAAGTGATTGCCCTGCCTTGTTGGCCTAACGCGATGGCTTGTTTCCTCGAATCCGGCCCCTTTTTCAGATTCAAGCCTGCCCTTGTCTGAGCGAAGCGAGTATGGGCAGGCGCTGAAAAAGGGGCCGGATTCGAGGCGCCATCAAGATCGACCAACAAGGCAGGCCAATCACCCCGTGAGCAGTTACTGCGGATTGTTCCTCATTGCCACGCTCCGCGTGGGAATGCATACCTGGCGGCTTCTCGTTCTGGATATAGGGTTATACCCGACACCACATCGAACTTTCGGGGCGGCACCCACAGGCTGCCCTACACGCCAAAGCGGTCGGTTCGGTCCAGTGGCCGGGTCATGCACGGCGGGTTGGGTAAAAAAACGCCCCCAAGCGGGGGCGTTGTCGGGCGGGGTGGGTGAAGCAGCTCAGCCGTCCGTACCCGACCGGGGCTGCTCGGTGGCGGTATGCGGACGCTTGTTGTGCTCCTCGATCCGTGTCCCGGCCCAGGCGGTCAACTCCCTGGCCGAAGCGATCAGGCTCGCCAGCTGCAGCTCGTCCAGGGTCGACTGGAAGGAGCGCAGCTCGACGTAGAACTGCTCCAGCTTGTCCAGTTCGTCCTTGTACACCCCGTAGGCCGAACGCAGGGCCGGCAACATCTGCTCCTCACCTTTCAGTGAGCGATCGAGTCCGGCGATCTCCAGCAGCGCCTGGCCGGAGTAGGTGATCTGGTTCTCCAGGCTCTCGCCGGCATCCGCCTGCTTGTTCTTGGCCGCGAAGGCGACACTGAGATCCGACTCGTAGCGGGCATCCAGCAACAGCTTGTCGGCCGGGGCCGCCTGGGAACCGGCACATTCGCCGACGCCCATGGACTCCACCTTGAACACGCTGCTGTCGCCGTGGTCGCGGGTGAGGAACGGCAGCTCCATCGCTCCCACGTTGCTCAGGTGGCCCAGCAACTCGTCGAAGTATTCACGTCCTTCGCGGTGAGCCCAATCGCGGAAGCTCTCATTCGCCTGGCGATCGGCATGATAGCTGTCATGCAGCAGGCTCACGGCCGAGGGCACGCGCACGGCGGGAATGTCCGGACCGGTGAGGCCGATGCTGCCGCCTTCGCTGCCGTTACCCCCCAGCTGCAGGGTGTAGCTGGGCACCAGCCGGCCGTGATGGCGCCGGCCCTTGCCGTAGAGGCCGATATCCGAGATGGTGGCGTTGGCGCAGCCGTTCTGGCAGCCGTTGACGCGCACGCTCAGGTCGCCTACGCCACCGCTCAGCCGCGGTGCCATCTGCCGCGAGGCGGTGATACCGAGCGGGCAGGTGGCGGTGCCGGGGCAGGAGACCACCAGATCGCCGCAGCGCGGCAGTTTCAGCCCCAGCGCCTTGAGCGCCACGGTGAGGCTGCCGAGCTTGTCGGTGGGCACATTGAAAATGCTCAGGTTCTGGTCCGCGGTGGTGCGGATGTCGTGCAGACCCTCCTTGACCAGCAGGTCGGCGAGACCGCGCAGGGTCTCGATCTCCAGCCGGCCGTCGGGCACGCTGACCGGCAGGATGTTCAGGTCCTCCTGGTGCTGGGCGGTGGGTGCCCGCAGGGTGGTCTTGACTTGGCTGCCGTCGATGCTGCGCTCGCGCCACACACCGATGGGCGCTGCCTCCGGGCTGTAGGCGTTGGAGGTGCGGGTATATTCGGCACGGTATTTCTCGATAAAACCTTCGGCGCCAAAGCGGTCCAGCAGGAACTTGATACGCGAGCGCATCTTGCGCTTGCGGTCGGAGTACTTGTCATGCACCGACAGCACCGCCTCGATGGCCGGGATCAGCTGATTCTCCTCGATGAAGGACTCCAGCACGATCGCCTCCTTGGGCTTGCCGCCCAGGCCGCCGGCCGCCAGCAGGCGGAAACCGGGACGTCCGTCCTTGCGGGTGGCAATGACCCCGAGGTCATGCACCAGGCCGTTGGCGCAGTCGGATTCGCAGGCGGAGAAGCTCAGCTTGAACTTGCGCGGCATGGAGGCCGTCAGCGGGTGGCGGATGAAGTAGTTCGCCACCTTGTCGATATAGGCATTGATGTCCACGTGCTCCGCCGGGCAGGCGCCGGAGAGGGCGCAGCCGGTGATGTTGCGCACCGTATTGCCGCCGGCCTCGCGGGTGGCGATGCCGTACTCCGCCAGGGTGCGCTGCAGCTGGGGCGTACGCTCCAGCGGCACAAAATGGAACTGGATATCCTGCCGGGTGGTGATGTGCACGTTGGTGGTGCCAGAGTGCTTCTCCGCCGCCTCGGCAAAGCCGAGCAGCTGACGAGGGTTCATGCGTCCGCCCGGGAGCTTGGCCCTGACCATACACATGCCATCCTGCCGCTGGGCATAGATACCGAGATTGAGGCGAATGGCCACAAACCGGTGTGGGTCCAGGTTGCCCTGCAGGTAGTTCTGCAGGTGCTGCTCGTAGTCATCGAAATCCTTCGAGTCGATCAGCGGGTTGGCTGCAGTGATCATGGTTGACTCCAATGGTCAGTTAAACACTAAAAAGCAAACTTGAGGCCGGTCAGAAACAGCAGCCCGGCCAGTCCCCGGCGCAACATCCGTTCCGGGAGGTGTATCCCCAGCTGGCTGCCGAGCGCCGTGCCGGGTATCGAACCCAGCAGCAGGCTGCCGAGCAGGGTAAGATCCACGTTACCCAGCTGCAGGTGGCCGAGACCACCGAGAGCGGCCAGCGGCACCGCGTGGGCCAGGTCGGTCCCCACGACCGCAATCGCCGGCATGCGGGGATAGAGCAGAAACAGGATGGCCGCCGTCAGTGCCCCGGCACCCACCGAGGAGAGGGTGACCAGCACCCCCAGCAGCGCCCCGAGCAGAATCAGCAGCCGGGTCCGGTAAAATCGTATCCAGGCGGCTGTTCGCGAGTTGCCGTTCTCCAATCGCCTGGCGATTCGTTCTTTCAGCAGCAGCACCAGCGAGGTGAAAATCAGCGTCACGCTCAGGGCTGCCGTAATCAGTCGTTCGTGATCGCCACTCGGCTGTAGCTGGTCGAGCAACAGCACGGTTATCACGGTCGCCGGCAGGCTGCCGAGGGCCAGATAACCCACCAGCGGCCAGCGGATGCTGCCCTTACGCCCATGGAACCAGACCCCGCTTGCCTTGGTGATGGCGGCGTAAATCAGGTCGGTGCCCACGGCCAGCGCCGTGGGTATGCCGAAGCCCATCACCAGGATCGGGGTCATCAATGCGCCGCCACCGACACCGGTCAGGCCAACGCAAATCCCCACCACAAAACCTGCCAGGGTGAACAGCGGATCCATGGCTGATCCTTATCGTCAGGTGCGCTAGATAAATTCGGCCGCCGGTGTCGGATTGAGCAGCCCGGACAGGGCGGGCCGCTTCTCCTGGGCCGGTTTCAGAACCTCGCGCAACAGCTTGAAGTAGACGGTGTAGACACGCACGTCGCCGCTGTCGTCGGCCACCAGAAAGAACGGCGCCCGATCGACCTGGTAGATCTCCGCCAGACGCATGCCTTCACTACTCAGGTCACCTTCCTGGGCGATCACCACCCGGTCGATCTGGTCGAACAGACCTTCACGATGCATCCGGGCTTCCACATCCCGGCACTTGGAACAGGGTTGTCCGTCGCGGGTCAGCTTCTTCACCATCGTAATAAAGGCCATGACGTTCTCCTGATTTGGCGGGCCTGATTTAGTCGGCCTGATTTAGCGGGCAGCCGCCCTGGCTGCGACATTGCCGGCGTGCAGACCGCACTCCTTGTCGACCGCGTCTTCCCACCACCAGCGACCTTCACGCTCATGCTGGTTGGGCAGCACGGCGCGGGTGCAGGGCTCGCAGCCGATGCTGACGAATCCCTGGGCGTGCAATGGGTTGTAGGGCACCTCGTTGCTGCGGATGTACTCCCAGACCTGGGCGGAGGTCCAGTTGGCCAGCGGGTTGAACTTGAGCAGCTTGTTGTCCTCGGTGGAGAAAGAGGGGTCCTCCTGAATCACCGGGATCTCGGTGCGGGTGCCGACGCTCTGGTCCTTGCGCTGACCGGTGATCCAGCCGCTCAGGGTGGCCAGCTTGCGGCGCAGAGGTGCCACCTTGCGTACCGTGCAGCACTCCTTGTGGCCATCCTGGTAAAAGCTGTAGAGCCCCTTCTCCCGTACCAGCTTCTCCACGTCGGCGCCGACCGGGGAGACCACATCGAGCTCGATGCCGTAGTGGTTGCGCACCGTTTCCAGGTAGCGGTAGGTTTCCGGGTGCAGACGCCCGGTATCGAGGGAGAACACCTTGACATTGGGGTTGATCTGGACCGCCATGTCGATCAGCACCACATCTTCCGCACCACTGAAGGAGATGGCGATGTTGTCGACAGTCTCCAGTGCCAGGCTGATGATCTCCTCGGGGGAGCGATCATCGTGGGTGGTCGCCAGACGTTGGACATCCAGAATGGAAATGCTCATGGGTTGCTCCTCAGGTAGATAATGGGTGCGCCGCGGTTGGGCGGCCGGCAATTTACTGAGGACAACCTTAGACTTACTTATTCAGTAATAAAAATATCAAATAGGCATATAAGAAGAATCGTGAGTTATATGGTCCTGCGGTACGGATTATTTTTCCGCGGAAATATAGCAGATCCAGCCGGCGTCGGCCTCCCCGGTGGTGGCGGGCACGAAAATGCCATCGGGCTCGCCGTCCTCATCCCAGCCCTGCCAGTAGATAGTGACCTTGCTGAAACCCGCCTCCTCCAGCAGGTCCCTGATCTCCGGCAGGGTCCAGAGCCGCCAGTCGTAACTGAAGGCGCGCTCCAGTCTGGACCCGTCCGGGAAGGCGAAATGGATGTGGCAGATCAAGCCGCCGGTCACCGGATCGTAGCGCTCCTGCTCCCAGATATAGGTGAATTCACCGTCATTGATCTCCCGCTCCTCCTCCAGCTCCCTGAACGAGTCGTAACCCCCGTAGGCGTCAAGAAAGAAAATACCCTGCTCGTCCAGCGTCTCCCTGATCCGACTGAAATACCGCTTCAGCTCCTGTCGTCCCTTGAACAGCCAATAGCTGAAATTCATCGCGGAGACGATATCCGGGGCTTCGGTTTCGACCTGCAGGACATCCTCTTCGATCAGCGCGATCCGCTTGCGTTGGCCCCGACTCAGTTCGGAGAGCTTATGCTCCTGGCCCCAGGCCAGCACCTCGCGATCAAGATCGACGCCGATGGCGCGATTCCCCTTGCGATGGCGCACCCACTCGCAACAGACATTGGCGGTCCCGCAGAAATCTTCCCGAAGCAGTTGTGCCTTGTTGCCGCGTATCGATTTGTACGTCTCATCAACGAACTCTATCTCCGATGCGGCGTACTGGACAGAGAGTTCATAGAGCCGGTGACGGTCTGCCTGATCGGCTAAATACGGTCCTTTATGCTTTTTCTTCACTTTCTTCTTATTGGTCATCGAAAAAAATCCCGGTATCAGTTACCCCATGTGTCAGGGACTATACTTTAACCAGGCACAGGGGAAGTAGGAAATGTGTTGTGTGAGGTCTGTTAGCCTGCCATGTGATTCGAGCTGTGATCTGCGGGCGGAGTACGACTGCGAGAGTGATCATGTTGCGGTTGATAACCTGTTGATTGGTTTGAAGAAGTGATGCCGAAATGCAGAACGGACCAGCATCTCGGCAGAGGAGGCGTTATGGGAATCGCAATTACCTTGAAAGAGTATCTGACTGATCATGGTTCAACCTATCAGGTGATTGAACATGTGCGGACAAACTCGGCGCTGGAAACTTCGGAAGTTGCTCACGTGCCGGGTGACCGGCTGGCCAAAAGCGTGCTGTTGGGTGACGAAGACCGGTATCTGCTGGCCGTCATCCCGGCGACCCATCGGCTGGAGCTCAACAAACTCAGCGAACTGGTGAAACACCGACTGCAGCTGATCACGGAGAGTGAGATGGCGGGCGCATTTTCCGACTGCGAAGTAGGTGCCATGCCGCCCATTGGCGAAGCCTACGGGATTGACACCTGGGTTGACCCCTTACTGCTCGATCAACCGGAAATCTATTTTGAGGCCGGCGACCACCGGGCTCTGATCAGAATGACGGGGGAGGAGTTCAGGAATCTGCTGAAAGATTCCAAACAGCTGCCAATGAGCCATCATATCTAACCCGATAATCTGCCCCGACGGCATTGCGCCCACGGGCGTTCTGGTATACCCTTGCGCCTCCAAAAATCAGAGACGCGGAGGGACGTATATTTCTGCGCGCTGGTTTTGCCCAAAGGGGCGAGGGCGCAAGCCCGGGTAACGAGCCCGCCTACGCGGCGCTTGTATCGGCAAGGAGCTGAAAAAACAATCTGGAGAGCTGTCCGAGTGGCTGAAGGAGCACGCCTGGAAAGTGTGTATACGTTAGTAGCGTATCGAGGGTTCGAATCCCTCGCTCTCCGCCAAATTTGTCAACAACCAATGAAGTTGGTAATCGTGGGCAGCCGATCAGCCCACGATTCGAACCCTCGATTCAAAAGCAGGTTCGATCGCGGAGCGCGCAGCGCGCAGCGCGTAGCTCCAGCGACCGCAGGGAGCTCATCCCTCGCTCTCCGCCAATAATGAAAACCCTGAAGATTCGATGTGTTACAGGGGGATTGCATTCCCGGTTTAAGCCCATAAACAGCTCTGCAGCTAAACCCGTCCGTCAGGCGCACGGGCGGTTTGAGGTGGCCATTACCAACCGAACGGCCGGCGGGCAATACCACCCTGCGCATTCAGGATTCGGTCGCCTGCCGGGCAAGCAAGGCCGCCTCAACCCGGTTTCGCACTTGTGACTTCTGCAGGATATTGGTCATGTAGTGTTTAATGGTTT
>NZ_JANIOA010000015.1 GCF_025175675.1 Sedimenticola hydrogenitrophicus | reverse complement strand
TTTTAGTTAGCTTTTTCGCACTGGAACTCTCCAGTCCGTAGGTTATGCTAAACGCTGTATGTGCAATCAACGGAAGTGGAAATAGGTGCAGACCTGGTTGCTTCAGCTTTACGGGAATCGACGGATCAAAAAGCATCATCTGATCCGTTCGTAGATAGACGTGCTTTTTTTCCAGTTAGCCATCTTAACTCTCGCGCCGTACCAGTCCAAGTCGAATGTTTCAACCTGTAAATTGCCGTTAGGCAAAACACGAAACTGCGTTTCCTTGGCGCGGATGAACTCGGCCACCTTGCCCTCATATTGGATTCCACCGTCGAATATCTGCTGGATGATCAGCATTCCGTTTTGGCAGCCAATGCCGGGTTGGTTAAGGGGTAGCGTTTCCCTTCTGTATGCGACGTCGCCATGCCTGAACTTCTGTTCGAGACGGTCGAGGCTCAGGTTGATATCTGAGAAAGCTTCTATTGAAAAAATACGTGCAGCCTCGATTGCTATTTTTCTTCTTATGCTTAATGCTCTTTTTTCTGCTTTGGATAGCCGACTTTCTTGCGCGACTCTTTCCGGGTCATATGTTGTCAACTCAGCATCAGGAAATGGTGGTGCAGCTAGTCTTTCAAATTCCAGTAAGGGACCAACATATCCAATGGGATGTTTCGTGGGTATGTTGAGGTCCAATCCATCTTCGGTTGCAATTGAAAACGAAGGGCATGACTTTGTGTTGACTGTAATTTCATGTGAAATCCACGGCACCGTCTGCCGCAGCTTTTTGAAATCCACATATGCATAGGTGGTGCATCCAGCCGCGAAGAGCAACCATAATGTCAGCGCCCAACACAAGCGCCTCGTCACACTGTTCCGCATCATGGCCTGGCCTCCATAATCGCGACGCGCAAGGCCTGCCAGAGTTCAGGCGGCAGCAAGATACTCAACGCATACGGTGTGGCAATCAAAACGTTCACCTTGTTCTGCAATTCGCCGACCTTTCTCTGCTCTTCCGTCAAGCCGGTCTTGATATTTCCGTCCGGCCCATACCATGTGCCGCTATTGAGTTGGTCGTGCGGGCCGGCATAGGCCTCGACCACCCTGTCAATCCAGCCCCCCGGCTGGTAGGGCATGCCGAATATCTGTCCGTCGCCGCCTTGGAGGCCGCCAAGTGGGCTTATGACTTCGGGGTGCTGATGTAAATACTTGGCTAGGTTTCCATTAAAGACGACTTGCCCGTTCTGATTAAAAGCCAGCTTGCTTCTCGGGTCATTCATATCAATGGATGGATCATCGGGCTTCTTTGTCGAGCATCTCGAAAAATTTTGTCCACACAGGACATCAACATCCACCCGTCCCCCGCCTAGCTTAAACTGGTCGCCATTGACGCCGGCGCTGGGTCCAGACTTGTTGTCCAGACAATTACCCAAGCTGTCGCAGATGCCGGGGAACTTTTTCGAATCCTCGATCATCTGCTGACGCATCTCAAGGGCAGCCATATGCAATACCTCCTTGCCAGCAACGCTAATTGTGCCTTCCACATTACTACTCAGCGCAGCAACCACCACATTCATCACCGCGAGTCGCTCGCCGGTCCAGCTTTGAGCCTCTGCATTCCATTCGACCTCCGTTTTCCCTTCGAATCTACCATCGGCGCTTTCCTTGGCTCTCGCCGCATTTTCCTTGCTGGATTGTGCCTTGCTTTGCGCGAAGTTTTTCGCGGCTTGGGTTGCCTTGCTACCGAACGCCTGCGTAATGACGACCTGGGCCTCGATCTCTCTTTGCACCTTGTCGGCATCGAAGATCGGCGCGATGCCGCCAGAGCCGTCTCCGGTGCGCACGGCCTCGTTACCGGCGATACCGGAGATGCTGGCCTGGGTGGTGCCGGAGGCGCTGCCCTTGTCCGAGCCGACACCGGCACCGCTCGACGAAACGCTATTACCGACACCGATGGTCACGCCATAGGCGTCGGCTTTGTAAGCAGCCCGGTTGTCGATATCGGTAAGCGCCAGTTCGCCGCCGGTTTTGAAGCGGTTCAAGTCTTGATCAACTGCGGTCTGGGTGCTGGCGATGACGCCGCCTTTGAGGGTGGTGTGTTTGCCGACCTCGATATCGAAACCATCGTCTCCGGCCTTGAGGCCGGACTGCTCGGTGACGGAGATGTAGTCGCTCCGGATATCGCGCTTACCGCTATTCAAACTCGCCCCGAAGGTACCCGGCCCCACCGACAGGCTCCCGCCGCTATCGCGTTGTTCGCTGACGTAGCTGCCATGGTCCTGTACGCTCTCGATGAGCAGGTCGCCGCCGACGCGGGAGATGACCTGGGTGCCCTCGACCACGGCGCCTTTGAGGGTGGTGTCTGCGCCGGATCGAAGGCTGGCGGTGCGGCCGGCGCTGATCCGGGTGTTGCTGTGGGTCAGCTCCGTGCTGTCGGTTGCGCCGTGGCCCCGGGCGGCCGAGGCGGTGACCGCGACGCCGGTACCCTCCGATCCCAGTCCGATGCTTACGCCGAGGCTGCCGCTGCTGCTCTTGTTGTCATCATGACGGGTGGCGCTGTTTTGCGCCGCGAGGAGTTCGATGTTGTTTTCGCTGTCGAGGGTGATGGCCTGTCCCGCGCCGATCTGGCTGCCGCGCACGAGGATGTTGCCGTCGGTCTCGCCACCCGTGGCCACTAGGCTGATGTCACGGCCCGCCTGGATGGTGGAACCGGCAGCGGAGGTACGCTCGATCCGGCTGCTGCTCCGGCTCTTGCTGCTGCCGAGGCTGACATTGATAGAGAGGCCCCCCATCTTGTCGATGGCGGTCGCATCCCGGGTTTCGGGGGCGCCGTCCGGATCGGTCCCGCCGGTTTCGATCTGTCCGTCTCGACCGCCGATCTTGCTACCCTGGCCGCTCTTCACCTGATCGTAGGCATCCTTGCCGGCCAACACCGCCGTGGCAGCCGCCAGCGCCTGCAGGCGTGGATCATCGGTCCGCCGCGCGGACTGATACATCTGTTGCACGGTCTGCGCCGCATTGATGACCGGGCTGGAGAGGCTTATGGTCAGGCCCGACTGTTTGAAGCGGGATTCGGAGCGGGTGACCGTGCTGTTTCGCGCCTCGACGATAGCGATATCCCCGGCGGCGATCGCCACACTCCCGGTCGGTGCCAGCAGGTCGCTGCCGCGCTGGGTGTAGTTACCACCAGATCTAATTGCTACGTTGCCCTCGATACTGCCGATTGTGCTCCCTGCCGCCATACTGGACTGCTGATCCATTTCATCACTCATCTCGCGTTTGCCCAGGGTGATACCGAACCCGCCACTGGTCATCAGGCCCGATTTCTTCTCCTGGTGATAACTGTAACTTGAAACGGTCTGTTCGCCGCTCTGCAGGGTAATGTTGTTTCCCGCCTGCAGGGTAACATCGCCACTGCCGACAATCTGTGAACCGGTGACGGTGAGGTCCTGGCCGGCCTGCAGATCGACCCGTTCCGCACTCAGGGTACTGCCCACCACCTGGCGTACGGTTGAGCGCTGCTCGTCGATCGTCTGCTTGGAGGAGAAGAGTCCGCGCTTGGCGATATACTGGCGGCGGCTGATGCCCTGTTCATCCACACCGGCACCGATGTTGAGGTCACGCCCCGCACTCACCTCCAACGACCCGTCACTGTTGATCGTGGCCCCCCGGCTGTTGATATCAACGCCCGCCAGCAGGGCCAGATCCCCGGTGCTGTTGATCCGGGTCCCCGCCGCTTTTTCCCGGGTTTCGGTGCGGTGGCTGCGCGGGTCCCAGACGATGGCCTCGCGCTGGCGTGTGGTGGTGGTATCGAGGTTGATGTTGTTGCCGGCAATGAGTGCCGTGGATCCACCCTCGCCGCTGTTGCTCACCTCGGCCGTGGTGAGGTGGATATCCCGACCGGCGGCGGCCATGAGAATGCCGTCCGGGTTCATCACCCGCAGGGTGCCGATGCCATCCAGATGCAGACGTTCATAGCGGCTGGCGCCGACCTGATTGACCCCTTCACGAGTGGCGGCCGCCACCGTGATGTCACGTCCGGCTTGCAGGCTGAGGTGCTCTTCCGCCTGGATGCGCCCGGCGCGGTTGCTGATGTCCCGTTCTGCCGACAGGGCGGTGGTTTTCGCGGAGAGCGTGCCGCGGCGGTTGTTGATGTCGCGTGCGTTCAGGGTGAGGGTTCGTTCGGCCCGCAGGGTGCCTTCATTGTGCAGGTCATCGGTCAAATCGAGGTCGATCTGTTGCCCACCCAATAGCGCGCCTCGGCCGTTCACATCCCCACCTTCCAGAACGGCATAGAACCGTGGCACCAGGACCTGTTGACGGCTACCGTCAGCCAGGGTCACGTCCTGCTCTACCAGCCAGACGATGTCGCTGGTCAGATGGGCCATCAGTTCCGCGCTGAGGGCGATGCCCGGTTGCAGGTCATAGGCCAGGGCAAAGGTGACACCGGCATTCATCAATCCCTTGTATTGATCCTCATCGCTTTGATAGCCCGCCAGATACCTTGACCCGGTCAGTTCGGTGATCTGCGCCTGGACCAGGCGCTGTTCATAGAAGCCGTCGCCCAGCCGCTTCTGTGTGGCGGCGGGGTCAAGCTGAAGCTGGTCGAGCATATAGTCGGAGCTGAGCCACTGCCGGTAGCCGGCAAAGAGGGGGTCGGTCTCGATCAGCTGCGCATGTGCCGGTTCAGGATGAGTCTGATACAGGGCGCTATCCGGGAGGCGGATCACCCCGCCAACGTTGCCGGCCACGCTCAGCGCATCGAGCTGGATATCGCTGCCCGGCACGCTGGCATGCTGTTCGAAACGGGCCGTTGGAAGAGTGATGCTGGTGATGACATCGGCGGGCGCGTAGGGCGTGCGCGCACTCTGCCGCCGGCATTTTTTTCTCCCCAGAAAACCGCAGTGTTCGATCCAGCTGAACCAGACCTCGCCGCGATCCGCCACTCGCCGCTCCAGCACGCCCTCACGATTCTCCAGGTTACCCAGGTCCCCGGTGAGGGTACCACCGGCAAGGATGTGGCTCTTGTCGTTGAGGAGACTATCCACCACCAGGTGCATGTCGCCCCCGGCAAGCAGTCTGGCGGGGGCGCTGCCGGTTACCACCTCTTCGCTGATGTTTCGCAGAAAGTCGTATGCATAGTAGTCTTCATTGCTGACCCACTTCCGCTCGACGTGGTGTTCGTCCACCAGCACCGGGTGTACTTCCTTGGTGAAATGGGTATTGCTGTTATGCAGTTGTCCGGCCGTAACCTGCAACCGCCCTAGGGCTTCGATCGTGGCGCTTTGATTGGTGATGCCGCCAGCCTTGCCCGCGGCCTGATTCAGGTCGTTCAGTTGGCCTCCGATATGCAGATCGCCCGCACTGAACAGCAGGGCGCCTTCGCGGTTGATCAGTTCATCCACCCCGATATCCAGTCGGTTGCGGGCGGCAACCGTTGCCGCGCCGCCGCTGGATTCCCGGTTTGTAATCTGCCGAGCGGCGAGCACGAGCCGGTCGCCGTAGAGGCGCCCGGTACCGATATTGTCGATGTGATCGGCCTGGAGCCGTGTCGTGACACCATCCACAATCCCCTGGTTGGTCAGCCGCCCGGTAGCGACGAGCTCGGTCGCAGTGGCGCTGATTTCACCGGTCTCCTGGTTATCGATCTCGCCGGCGTGCAGGCTAACCTGCCCCTGTGCCTGGAGTTGGCCGCTGTTGATGAGGCCGGCGGTTGTCGATAGGGCAAGTCGCTGGTCTGCCTGTATCTTGCCGCTGTTGTTCAGTTCACTTTGCAGGGTCAGGTCGATATCGCCGGATGATTGCAATTGACCATCTCCGGTCAGGGCATAACTGTTCAGATGCAGTGTTCCGCCTGCAACCAGGGTACCGGCGGTATTACGCACCTGGAGCGTCGGCTCGGGCGCCAGATCACGGATCAGCAGTTGGTCGCCAGACGAGATCACCGCCTGGCTGTTGTCGATCTGTCCGCTGCTGATAAGGGTGAGTTG
The DNA here is from genome assembly GCF_025175675.1 of Sedimenticola hydrogenitrophicus. Classification (GTDB taxonomy): domain Bacteria; phylum Pseudomonadota; class Gammaproteobacteria; order Chromatiales; family Chromatiaceae; genus Sedimenticola; species Sedimenticola hydrogenitrophicus. The sequence goes on along the minus strand of NZ_JANIOA010000015.1, from coordinate 96,380 downwards.
TTGCCCAGCCACTATGCGTCCCTGGGCGTTATCCAGCCGATCCACCTCCAGTTGCAGCCGGGTTCCTTCAATCCCCTGGACGGCGGACCCGGTATCGCTGTTGATCAGGGTTCCGGCGCTCACGGTCAGGGTGCGGTCGGAGTGGATCAGGCCGGCGCTGTTGTCCACGACCCCCGCCTCCGTCTCCAGGGTGAGATCGCCCATCGACAGGAGCCGGCCCGCCCGGTTGTCGATGCCCGCGGCGTCGATTCGCAAGCCGGCCGCCGCCTCGATCCGCTGACGGTTGACCAGTTCCCCCGCGGCGGTAATCACCACATCGCCTGCCGTTGTACCGATCAGGCCTGCATTGCGTACTCCCACGCCGCTTTCCGTACCCATGAGCAGGATTTTCCCGGCATACATGCCGCCCAGCGCCTGGACGTCGATGGCAAAGGCCGGAGCCTTGTCGGCGGCGGTATGTACTGTCTGCAGGCGGCTATCGATGGCGACATCATTGGCGCCGGCAATGACTGTCAACTCTTGTGCCCAGATCCCTGCGTTAACTTTCACCGCCCGGGCGATCAGGTCGGTATAGTCCACATCACGACCGTCCAGCCCCTGACCCTCGATATGAATCTCCCCACCTTGCACACGAAAGCCGGCCAGGGTGCCATTGTCAAACCGCGGACTGCCGGTCGTCAGGGTCGCACGGTTGGCATTGATGAAGCCGCAGCCGGCGCAGGTGATTCCTGCCGGGTTGGCCACGATCACCTGGACGCGGTCACCCGCCACCTCGACAAAGCCGCGCAGGTAGGAGGGATCCGCCGCATTGACTTCATTCAGGATGATCCGCGCGCTACCGCCCGCCAGGTTGGGGTTGCCGTTGACCCAGCCCGCCAACCGGGTCTTGGCCGGCGCCCGGGCGTTGTTAAGAATGACCCCCTGGCGGTCCACGTCGAAGCGGGTGTAGCGGTTATGGGAGAGACCACTCCCGTCCGCTCGCTGAATATCAACCTGCGGCGTTCCGTTGGCCGCCTGGGTGACCGTCGGTCGCTTCGCGGCCGGGGCGGTGCCATCGGCAACGATCTCAGCGCGAGCCTCGGGCAGTGTGACTTGAATCATCCCCAACACCATGAGCAGCGCGAATCTGGCCGGGCGCAAGGTGTGGAGATAATGCCTACCGCTGCCGGTGTCACGCTTTTTGGCCAGGGAACAGGTTTGTCCATGGCTGGACTTATGCCGCGGAGGCCCTGGATGGCATGGCGCGGCCTTTGCTAAAAAGCGTGCCTTGCCGGCACGGCCCAGTGGCGCCCTCGGTATTACGGAATTATTCTTGTGCGAGCCCTTATTCATCCCTGGTCCCCTTTATGCTTCCCTGATTGTCTTGCTTTCCAAGCCACCCTCTATTCCCACCTGTTATATCTGCCAGTTCAGGCTGAAGCCGAAGGTACGGTTGTCGGTACGAAAACCCGCCGGTTTCCGCAGCGGCGCCCCGACAAAGAGTTCATATCCGACACGCTCCAGCGTACCCCGCATCCCCAGGACCGCTCCGGCCAGCGCCGTGCCGGGCAACAGCTCACTGCCCCGGCCCGCCACCTTTCCGTAATCTAGCCCCAGGTAGAGTTCATGCTGCCGACGGGGGATGCGCCAGGCCACTTCGTTACTCAGCGACCAGCCCCGGTCTGCAGCAAGCGACCATTGGCCATCGAAGCCGCGCACATGCCAGCGACTGCCGATTGAGAACCGGTCCTGGGGAGTCAGCGGTTCATCGCTCCACTGTCCACGCACTCTGGCCTGGTAACGGAACGCATGCCCACCGCTCCTCACCGGGAGCTGGTACAACGCATTCAGGGACCAGATCCTGGCCAGCGCCGTCCCCTCGCCGACCGCCTCTTCCGGGGCCGGCTCCGCATTGAACCAACGCGTGCCGCGGCTGTAGGCCAGCTCCAGCGAAAGCGTCCCCTGGCGAAAAAACTGCCGATGATTGAGTGACAGTTGCCAGGCGGCGGTTTTGCGATGCTGCAGCGCGATTTCCGCGTCGTCGATGAAGTTGTCCGAACGCCGTTTGCTGAACTGCAACGTAGCCGCTGTCCTGGCGCGGTCGCTGCGATGGAAGACCCGGCCGAGCTGAATGCTGTAGCGCTCACTCTCCCCGCGGTAGCGATAGTCGACCACCCCGCCGGCCACCGTCTGCTGGAAGTCGTACCAATCCGCGGTCATGCCCAACAACCAGTACCCCAACGGCAGGGAGTAGTGGATCTGGCGGCTGCCACTGCCCCGGCCACCCTCATTCAGGACATCCATCCCCTGGGACAGATAGAAGAGATCCCCCAGGCCCAGCGGATTGTCCAGAAACAGGGTGGCCCCGGCCTGTCGCTTCCCGGTCTGCTCCGAACCCGCATCATCCAGCGTCAACGCCACACGCCACGGCTTCTCCTGCTGCCAGTCGACGACCACCACGCTCTCACCCGGCAGCGAGCCCGGCAGCAATTCGAACCCGGCCTCGGTAGCGGGCAGCCGCTGCAGATTCTCCAGCCCCTGCTCCAGATCCCGCAGGTCCAGCAGCGCTTGCGACGACAGCGGCAGCAGCGTACCGAGATTGATATCGCGCCGGCTCGACGCGGCAAATCGGATATCACTCACCCTACCCGCCACAATCACCAGGCGCAGCACCCCCTCGGACAGCTCCTGGCCCGGCGCCAGTACACGGGTGGTGATCAGGCCGGACTCGATCAGCCGGTTCTGCATTCGCGTCATCAGCAGCTGAACACCCCGGGTGCCCAGACATTTCCCCACCGCCTGCCACCGCAACCTCTCCACCCGCTGTGCGGCACGCCGCTCCCCGCCTTCCACAACAACGGCTGCAACCGGAAAACAGGGTGATTCCGAAGGAAAGTCGATAATTTCCGTTTGTGGAGCAGGGAGCAGACGCACATCGGCGGGTTGTGGCTGCAAAAGCGCTTCCAGCGCCGCCTGACGCTGATCCTGCAGCAACTGCTCCCGGGTTAACGCGGACGGCGCCGAGAGATCGGCCACCGCCGCAAAACTGATCAGCCACACGCACAAAACCGGCAGCCGCACGCACCAATCTGAACAATAACCAGACAACAGAATCCTCCTTGATTCCGACCAAAAACCGGACACAGTAGAGCGTCCGCCGCAGCTTGGGCGGCATAGCCTTATTGGGTAAGAGTGAACGGGGTTTGGGTTAAGATGGGTATCTCAAGATACAGTATCGATCCATCAACACTCTATGTTGCAGTGAATTATATTCATAATGGCGGTGAAGTAAAGTCTTTTTTGTCGCGCCATGTTTGGTTATTCCAGTTTCGGAGTTCACAAGGCGTCGTTCAGGGAGACTGAAAACGAACGCCGAAACTTGAGTTGATCACTCCTCGACATGCCCCAGCAGCTGGCTGCGCAGCATCTTCGGCAGGCCGGTAATGCTCAGGGTATCGGTCTCCGCCTGGTAGTGTACCCGCCGGTTCAGCTGGTGGGAGGAGAAGCTGATCGCCAGGTCCCGCTCCCGGCCGGCGAATTTTACATAGCGCTGCAGGCTCTTGCGGTCCAGCAACAGCCGGCCGTCGCCCGCCGGCAGGTGGTCCGCCAGGTAACTGGAAAAGTCGGCCGAATCCACCCCGTCCAGGGCCTGGGAGAGGCCGTTGATCTCTACCGGTGCATCCTGCAGGTCCTGCCCGACACAGTAGCCCACCACCTGGTTGCGGAAATCGCTCACCTGCTCCTCCGGGAGCTTGCGGGAAAAGGTCTCGATACGTTCGAGGAAATCCCGGGTGGCCGCCGCCTTGTCCACCCCGGCGCAGAAGCCGGCCAACTGCTGCAGCAGTTCGGCCATGCCCCTGGCCCGGGAAGGGCTCAGCGAGAGGTAGGCGCCGCCCGCGTCGCCGCGCCACAGCTCCAGGTCCACCTTCAGCGCCATCATCGAGGCGCCGAAATCCAGGGTCAGCACCGGTTCCACCTCCTGGCGCTCGTTGATCCGGCTGGCGATACGCTGGCCGACGATAAACAGGTAGAGCGTCTGCTGTTCATGCTGTCGCTCCAGAAACAGGATCAGGTGGCCGCGCAGCTCGCCCCCCTGCTCCTGGAGCCGCTGCAGCAGCTGGCGCGCCAGCTGTTCGCTGAATTCGACAAATCCCTGCTGACCGTCGACCAGTTGCGCCAGCCCGTGGGCCAGCCCGCTCTCCAGGGACTCCGCCGAGAAGCGGCCATACTCGCGGTTGATGCGGCTCAGGTAGGCCCGCTTCAGCTCCGCCACCAGACTCTCCAGGGTCTCGTCCACGGCCAGTTCCGACGCGCGCAGGCGCAGCGCCGGGGCGCCGCTCTCATCGGGATGGATCTGGTGGGTAATGCAGTGGGTGATGGCCATGGTTACTCCGCGAACAGGAAAATCGACCGGTTCCCCGGCCCGGCGCGGATTATACCCCTATTTCCCCCGTGACCCAGGACCACGTCATCTATAAACACACAAATGCTTGCGAGAGAGGGGCTGACTGCTTGCTTGACGGGTGTCCGCGGCCATGGGTGAGGCAAGCGCTTGCGAAGCGCAGCTTCGCGCGCAGCCGAACGCTGAAGCAGCTGTGCTGCGAGGCCGAAACGGCCGCGGCAAGCCCCCAGGGATGGGTTTACGGCGTCCCGGCAATCAAGCAGTCGGATCCTCGCCCCGCTCAGCATTAGATAACGTCGTCCTGCCCCGTGCCCGGACTTCCCTTGAAATTGGCGGTTATTCTCCCCATGTTGGATCAGTTAGAATAGCCAACGACTAATATACAAGGGGCAGCGCAGTGGAGCCGATCAGGGGCACGACAATTCTTTCAATTCGCCGCAACGGCAAGGTGGTGATCGGCGGTGATGGCCAGGTCTCCATGGGCAACACGGTGATGAAGGGCAATGCCCGCAAGGTGCGGCGGCTCTACAAGAACCAGGTGCTGGCCGGTTTTGCCGGTGCCACCGCCGACGCCTTCACCCTGTTCGAGCGCTTCGAGGCGAAGCTGGAGACGCATCACGGGCAGCTGATGCGCGCCGCCGTCGAGCTGGCCAAGGACTGGCGCACCGACCGCACCCTGCGCCGCCTGGAGGCGCTGCTGCTGGTGGCCGACAAGACCGCCTCGCTGATGATCACCGGACTGGGTGATGTGATCGAGCCGGAGGATGACCTGATGGCCATCGGTTCCGGCGGCCCCTTTGCCCAGGCGGCCGCCAAGGCGCTGCTGCACAATACCGATCTCAGTGCCCGGGAGATTGTCGAGAAGGGTCTCGGCATCGCCGCCGATATCTGCGTATTCACCAACCACAACCTGGTCATCGAAGAACTCGATGCGGAAGAGTGATTCCTGAACATCATGCCTGAATTGACACCCCAACAGATCGTCCACGAGCTGGACAAGCACATTATCGGCCAGGCGGCCGCCAAGCGGGCGGTGGCCATCGCCCTGCGCAACCGCTGGCGGCGCAGCCAGGTCGATCCCGAGCTGCGCAACGAGATCACCCCGAAGAACATCCTGATGATCGGCCCGACGGGGGTCGGCAAGACCGAGATCGCCCGGCGTCTGGCGAAACTGGCCAACGCCCCGTTCATCAAGATCGAGGCGACCAAGTTTACCGAGGTGGGCTATGTCGGGCGGGATGTGGACTCGATCATCCGCGATCTGGCCGATTCCGCGATGAAGATGGTACGCGAGCAGGCGCTGGAGAAGGTCAGGGACCAGGCCGCCGATGCGGCCGAAGAGCGGGTGCTGGACGTGCTGTTGCCGCGCCCCACCAACTGGGAGAGCGACAGCAGCAGCGCCGCGGGCGCCTCCACCCGGGACAAGTTCCGGGTCAAGATCCGCAACGGCGAGCTGGATGAGAAGGAGATCGAGATCGAGGTCTCCGGCGCCGCGCTGGGGGTGGAGATCATGGCCCCGCCGGGTATGGAGGAGATGACCAGCCAGCTGCAGGGGCTGTTCCAGAATATCGGCGGCGGGCGCACCCGCAAGCGCAAGCTGCGCCTCAAGGATGCCCTGCGTATCCTGCAGGACGAGGAGGCGGCCAAGCTGGTCAACGACGAGGACCTGAAGCTGAAGGCCCTGGAGAAGGTGGAGCAGCAGGGCATCGTGTTCCTGGACGAGCTGGACAAGGTGGCCACCCGCTCGGATCACGGCGGACCCGACGTCTCACGGGCCGGCGTTCAGCGGGATCTGCTGCCCCTGGTGGAGGGCTGTACCGTCTCCACCAAGCAGGGCATGGTGCGCACCGACCATATCCTGTTCATCGCCTCCGGCGCCTTCCACTTGGCCAAGCCGTCGGACCTGATACCGGAACTGCAGGGGCGGCTACCGATACGGGTGGAGCTGGATGCCCTGACCACCGGCGACTTCATCCGCATCCTCACCGAACCGGACGCCTCCCTGACCGAGCAATACGCCGCCCTGATGGCCACGGAAGGGGTCAAGCTCAGCTTCACCGAGGCGGGCATCCGGCGCATTGCCGAGATCGCCTGGCAGGTGAACGAAGGCACCGAGAATATTGGCGCGCGCCGGCTGCACACGGTCATGGAGCGGCTGCTGGAAGGGATCTCCTTCACCGCCACCGAGGTACCCGGCAGCAGCGTGACCATCGATGCCGCCTATGTTGACAACAACCTCTCCGAGCTGGCCTCGAATGAGGATCTGAGCCGGTTCATCCTGTAGTTAGGAGTAGATGAGATGCCCAAACACGTACCCACCGAACTGAATCTTCACCAGCACTCCCGGGTGCTGGAGATCACCTTTGATGACGGCACCAAATTCGAACTGCCGTGCGAATACCTGCGGGTCTTCTCCCCCTCCGCCGAGGTGATGGGGCACGGTCCCGGCCAGGAGGTGCTACAGCTCGGCAAGGAGGATGTGAACATCGCCCAGATCACCCCGGTGGGCAACTACGCGGTGGTCCTGCACTTCGACGACGAACACAATACCGGCATCTACTCCTGGGAGTATCTCTACAGCCTGGGGATCAACTACGAGCAGAACTGGCAGAGTTACCTGAATCGCCTGGAGGCGGCCGGCCACAAGCACAAGGCGACCAACTGAGGCAACAACCGCGCCTGTGGGAGCTGAATACCCGGATGGGTAGGATGTGGTGAGTAACACGAACCGCATCAAGCCTTACCGCGAGGCGTGGTGCAGGAGGAGTGGCACAGGGATGTACCGATAACGGAGCCGAGGAAGCAATGATGCGGTTCGCAAGCTCACCGGCATCCTACGTCAGTAACTTCTTTCGCGCTCATTCCCGGCTCATATTTTCAGGTAAAATTGCTGCTGAAACCGCCCGTTTGTTCCTGAAGCGGTGAAAAACCGATACACTCTGCACCATTCAGCAGTCACTGCGCCCACCACCCTATCTGTTCAAGGCAACAACATGACGGAGAATGATTCCACCCATTTTGGCTTTGAGACCATCAATGCCCGGGAAAAGGCGCAACGCGTGCGGGCCGTTTTCGACTCCGTGGCGACCCGCTATGACCTGATGAACGACCTGATGTCGTTCGGCATCCACCGGCTGTGGAAACGCTTCGCCGTGGAGCTGGCCGGCATCCGCCGCGGCCAGAAGATCCTCGACCTGGCCTCCGGCACCGGCGATCTGGCGGCCCGCTTTGCCGGGCTGGTGGGTCCCGAGGGCCTGGTGGTGATGACCGACATCAACGCCGCCATGCTCAACCAGGGGCGGGTACGCATGGCCGACGCGGGTCTGGTGGGCAACGTCGCCTACACCCAGGTGAACGCCGAACGGATCCCCTTCCCCGACCACAGCTTCGACTGCATCACCATCGCCTTCGGCCTGCGCAACGTCACCGACAAACAGCAGGCCCTCAATGAGATGGCCCGGGTGCTGCGGCCGGGCGGCCGGGTCCTGGTGCTGGAGTTCTCCCACCCCCAGGGCAAGCCGCTGCAGAGCATTTACGATATCTACTCCTTCAAGCTGCTGCCGAAGATCGGCAAGATGGTCGCCAATGACGAGGCCAGCTACCGCTACCTGGCCGAATCGATCCGCATGCATCCCGACCAGGAGACCCTCAAGGGGATGATGGAGCAGGCCGGCCTGGAGCGCTGTGACTACCACAACCTGACCGGCGGCATCGTCGCCGTGCACCGCGGCTTCAAGCTGTAATCCGGATCGCCAACCCATGAGCCTCCCGGGAGTTGCCACCGCCGGCCTTGAACAGGCCCTCAACCAGTACCTGAAGCTGGATCCGGCCGCCGCGGCCGACATGGCCCGGCTGCACGGCAAGGTGCTCGCCTTCGAGTTGGCCGGGCTGGGCCAGATCCTCTACCTGATCCCCACGCCATCCGGTGTGCAGGTGCTCGCCCACTATGAGGACGAGCCGGACTGCACCCTGCGCGGCACCCCCCTCGCCCTGGCCCGCATGGGCAACCCGCAGACCAGCTCCGACCAGTTGTTCTCCGGCGAGGTCAGGATCAGCGGCGACACCGAGCTGGCCCACCGCTTCGGCAAGATCCTCGGCGGCATGGCCATCGACTGGGAGGCGCAGCTGGCCCGCTACACCGGCAGCCTGGTGGCCGAGGACCTGGCCGGCGTGGTTCGCAACCTGTCCGGCTGGGGCCGGCGCACCCTGGATACCCTGGAGCTGGACCTGCGGGAGCTGCTGCAGAAGGAGCTGCGCATCCTCCCGGAACAGATGGAAGTCGAGCAGTTCCTGTCCGAGGTGGATGAACTGCGGGATGGCATCGAACGCCTGGAGGCGCGCCTCGCCCTGCTGGAAGCGCATAAAAACAAACCCCGTGAGGAGTCCCAGTGATCCGTCCCGCCGAGGCGCTGCGCCTGCTGCATATCAACTGGGTGCTGCTGCGCCACGGCCTGGACGAGGTGATTCTGGCCACGCACCTGTTCCGTCCAGTACGCTTCCTGATCTACCTGTCGCCGTTTTACTGGTTGAGAAGAAACCGTTTGCCCACGTATCCGGTGCGTATACGTCAGGCGCTGGAGGACCTGGGGCCGATCTTCATCAAGTTCGGCCAGATCCTCTCCACCCGCCGCGACCTGATACCGGCTGACATCGCCGACGAGCTGGCCAAGCTGCAGGACGCGGTGCCGCCCTTCTCCGGTCAGCAGGCGCGGCGCATTATCGAGCAGGCGTTCGGCCACCCCATCGAGGATGTGCTGGACGCGTTCGACGAGAAACCCCTCGCCTCCGCCTCCATTGCCCAGGTGCATACCGCCGAGCTGAAAGACGGCAGGCAGGTGGTGGTGAAGGTGCTGCGCCCGGGCATCGAGCGGGTGATCCGCCGCGACGTGGGGCTGCTCTACATCATCGCCGGACTGGCCGACCGCTACTGGAAGGATGGCCGGCGCCTGCGCCCGGTGGAGGTGGTGCGGGATTACGAAAAGACCATCCTGGACGAGCTGGACCTGCAGCGCGAGGCCGCCAACGCCGCCCAGCTGCGGCGCAACTGGGAGGGCAGCGACATCCTCTTCGTCCCGGAGATCTACTGGGAGTACACCCGCAGCAACGTGCTGGTGATGGAGCGTATCCACGGCATCCCGGTGGGCAACATCCCCGCCCTCAAGGCCGCCGGTATCAGCATGGAGCAGCTCGGCACCCAGGGGGTGGAGATCTTCTTCACCCAGGTGTTCCGCGACAACTTTTTCCATGCCGACATGCACCCGGGCAACATCTTCGTCGAGCCGGGCGGGCGCTACATCGCGGTGGATTTCGGTATCGTCGGCTCCCTCACCACCGAGGACCAACGCTATCTGGCGGAGAACCTGCTGGCCTTCTTCAACCGCGACTACTACCGGGTGGCGGAGCTGCACGTGGAGTCGGGCTGGGTGCCCAAGGGAACCCGCATCGAGGAGTTCGAGTCGGCCATCCGCTCGGTCTGCGAGCCGATCTTCAACAAGCCCCTGAGCGAGATCTCCTTCGGCCACTTCCTGCTCAACCTGTTCCAGACCGCGCGCCGCTTTGACATGGAGGTGCAGCCGCAGCTGGTGCTGCTGCAGAAGACCCTGCTCTATATCGAGGGGCTGGGCCGCCAGCTCTATCCGGAGCTGGATCTCTGGGCCACCGCCAAGCCGTTCCTGGAGCGCTGGATGAAGGAGCAGGTGGGCCCCAAGGCGTTCACCCGCAAGCTGAGGAAGAACCTGCCGCAGATGACCGAGTTCGCGGCCGACATGCCGATCCTGCTGCACAAGGTGCTGCGCGACGCCGCCGAGGGCCGCCTGGAGCTGAACTGGAAATCGGCCGAGCTGGAACAGCTGCGCCAGGATGCCCGGCACCACCAGCGCCATCTGCTGTCCGCCGTCAGTGGCGGCAGCCTGCTGCTGGCCGGTACCCTGTTGCTACTGCTCGGTCCCGGCCAGCTGCTGCCGGCCGGCGCCGTCACCTCCACCGGCCTGGGGCTCTCGGCCCTGGGCGGGTTCGCCCTGATCCGCAGCTGGCTGCGGAGCTGAACCCCATTCCCTGCGCAACGTGGGCTACCTGCCGCCTGTAGGATGGGTGGAGGCGCCCAACCTCCGTTGTTGGAGACGTTCCGCTGCCAGGACGCGCCGTAACCCATCTTCGGATGTGGCCGGGCGATGGGCGGCATGGTGGGAGGATGTCGCCGGACCGATTGGTGTGTTACGTCGTCCCTCCTCCACCCATCATACGCCCTGACTGCCGTACTGAAGGGCGCATCCACCATTTGCGGTGCCTTGAAGGATGCGGTGAGTGAAACAAACCGCATGGGTTAGCGGTGCGGTTCGCAAGCTCACCGGCACCCTACGGGAACGGGGTCCCGGCGGGAAGAACGTGCAGCAGCGGGTACTTGCTGCCGACCCTCAGTCGGTCACCAGTTCCCGCACCAGGCGAAACCCGGTGTCATCACTGCGGCGGGTGGGGAAATCCCGCCAGCGGTTGGCCGAGCGTATCTCGTGGAGCGGGAAGCTCCAGGCGCCGCCGCGGATCACCCGCTTGCCGCACTCTGCCCCACCGTCCCCCGCCCCGACGGCCGTGACGGCGATGAAGTTGTCCTGCCAGCAATCTACCACCCATTCGAAGACGTTACCCGCCGTGTCGTGCAGACCGAACGGGTTGGGCGGAAAGCGCCCCACCGGGGCACTCTTCTCGCCATCCCAGAGGCTGCCGCAGTCGGCGCAGTTGGCCCGATGCGGCTCCGGCTCATCGCCCCACCAGTAGCGGCTGACGCTGCCCGCCCGGGCGGCGTACTCCCACTCGGCATCGCTGGGCAGCCGGTAGCGCTGTTCGGTGCGCCGGCTCAGCCACGCGGCGTAGGCGTTGGCATCCTCCCAGGAGACATTGACCACCGGCCGGCTACCGCGCCCCCAGCCCTGGTCGTCCGGTTTGCGGTGGCCGGTGTCCGCGCAGAAGCGGTCGTACTCGTCGAAGGTAACCTCGTGCACACCGATGGCGAAGGGTTGCAGTTGCACCGCCTGCGCCGGTCGTTCGTCCGCGTCACCATCGCCCTGTTGATCTCCCCGGGTGTAGGAACCGCCACGCAGCGCCAGCATCTGCGGGCCGAGGGTACCGTCGCGCATGCGGTCCCGGATCAGGTCCACCGGGTTGAGCCGCTGCAGGAAGCGGAAGGTCGGCCGCTTGCCGGAGTGGTTGACCCGCAACGCCAGCTGGCTGAGCCGGGTGAAGGGGATGTTCAGGATGGTGCCGAAGCCGGTACTCACGGTGACCTGCTCCAGGGCGAACCGGCCCTGTATCACCTGGCCGTCATTGGCGGTGATCTGGGCCAGATAATCCTCACCCTCGTCCAGCGACACCACATCCAGCAGGTGGATGCCGGAGGGATTGGTTAGCCTCGCTCCGGCGTGTCCGGTCATCGGCAATGCCTCGCTAATGACCCGAGCGGCGAAGCGGTCACCGTTCTGGGTAATTACCGCATCCGGGGTCTTGAATAGCGGCGGCCGCAGCTTGCGATCGGCAAACAGGATCTCCGCCACATCCTCCACCGCCACCGGCAAGGTCGGATCCAGCACCCGCAGCATGGTCAGTTCACGCTCTTTGAGCCGTCCGCTGAAGCGATCGCCACGGCGGGTCAGGATGCGGTCCGGCTGTTCACCGCCGCCCAGGATCAGCAGGGCCATCCGGGCGTAGGGGACCGGCACCTCGCCATAGCGGGTCTCCAGGGTAAAGTGCGACTGGGCCACGGTACCGTTGTAGATGTCGCCGTTGTTGAGGGTGACCACGTCATAGCCATTGCCAGTGGCGGCGTACAGCGGGGGGATGGCGAAAAGGAACAGCAGCAGACACCCGTAAAGTCGTCGACCGCAGGTCATGGATACCTCCTGGACTTTTCTTAGGATCTGGCACGAAATAACTGCCGCCTATTGCGCCGGGCTTTCTTTTTACTTCAAGGGGCGTTTGCCTTCAAGGCACGGCAAGGCGCGCATAGTCGTTCTATGTAAGTCTTGCCGTAACGCCGAAGGCGGACGAAAAGACCAGCAAGATGTGGTAGTTATTTATGGACAGATCCTTATTGCGTTGGCCTACTGCCTTCGGGGCGTGCAGTCAGCGGCCTTTGTTTGTTATCGTGTTCCCCATCGAATTCCCCGTAACAGAGATAATAGCAGTGGATAAACGAGTGGGTATTCTGACCGCCGGGGGTGACAGTCCGGGACTCAACGCCGCCATTCGCGGCGTCGGCAAGAGTGTGCAGGGCCATTACCGCATGCAGCTGATCGGCTTTCGCGACGGTTTCCGCGGCCTGATGGAGAACCGCTCCATGCGCCTGGATGGCGAGCGGCTCTCCGGCATCCTCACCCTGGGCGGCACCATCCTCGGCACCAGCCGCGACAAACCCCAGCGTATGCTGGTGGACGGCAAACTCGCCGACATGACCGAAACCATTGTGCGCCATTACCGGGAGCACCGGCTGGATGTGCTGATCTGCCTGGGCGGCGGGGGCACCCAAAAGAACGCCCTGCACCTGAAACAGCAGGGGCTGAATATCATCACCCTGCCGAAGACCATCGATAACGACGTGGCCTGCACCGACACCAGCTTCGGTTTCGATACCGCCCTGGGTATCGCCACCGAGGCGGTCGACCGGCTGCACAGCACCGCGCACAGCCATCACCGCATCATCGTGGTGGAGATCATGGGGCACCGGGCCGGCTGGCTGGCACTGGGCGCCGGGATCGCCGGCGGGGCGGACGTGATCCTGCTGCCGGAGATTCCCTACGATACCCAGCGGGTTGCAGAAGCCATCCGCCAGCGCGTGCGCCACGGCAAGAGCTTCAGTATTGTCGCCGTCGCGGAGGGTGCCCGTTCACTGGAGCAGGCGGCGCAGATCCGGGATCTGGAAGAACGGAAGCTGCATGCCCGGAACAAGAAGCAGAAGCGGCACGCCAAGCAGCGCCTCGTCGAGTTGGAGGCCGACCACCTGGGCAATCACACAGTACAGCTCTCCGAGCAGCTGGAGCGGCTCACCGGGCTGGAGAGCCGGGTCACCATCCTCGGGCATGTGCAGCGGGGCGGCGCGCCCTCGGCAGCCGACCGGCTGCTGGCTACCCGCCTGGGTAGCGCCTGCGCCGACCTGGTGGCCCGGGGAGAGTATGGGGTGATGATGGCGGCCGCCGGGGAGCAGGCGGTCCCGGTGCCGCTGGAGGAGGTGGCCGGGCGCCGGAAACTGGTGCCGCCGGACCATCCCTGGATCATCAGCGCCAAGCGGGTGGGGACCAGCCTGGGGGACTAGGGCTTACCAAGGGTCGGAGTCAAACCGCCCCAACTGCCCGCAAAGCTCAAATCCCTATGGGCGGTTTGACTCCGACCCCTCTGGGCGGCATGGGGCGCCCCGTGAAATCGACACCCTCAATCACCGAGGCAGTTTTGTAGGGTGGATAAGCCGGTAGGCGCATGCCATCCTCAGGTCCGTAAACGGTACATCCATGTACCACTCCTCACCACGGCAATGGTGGAGGCGCTGTCGCTTATCCACCCTACAAAAGCGCGTAGGATGGGTGGAGGCGCGGCACCCTTGTTGACGGCTGTTCGCGGCGGTCGGGCGCGCCGTAACCCATCTTCGGATGCGGGTGCAGGTGGACGACGGGTTGCGCGCCGGAGCGGGAGCCGGCGGAAAGTTCATGGGGGCGCTCCACCCATCCTACGCCTGGATGCAACCCACTTATGGGTAAAGGGCAGGCCTAGCGGGCCAGACCCGCCTCCACCTCATCGCGTTTCTCGCGCCCCGCCAGCGCCTCGATCAGGGCCAGGGCGAAATCCATGGCGGTACCCGGCCCGCGCGAGGTGATCACCCGGCCGTCCCGCACTACCGCGCCCGCCGCCAGGGTGACGTCGGTCAGCGACATGCTCTCCAGCACCCCCGGATAAGCGGTGGCCTGACGGCCTTGCAACAGTCCCGCACTGGCCAGCACCTTGGGCGCCGCACAGATGGCGGCGGTATAACCCTGCTCGCCGGCCACGCGACGTAACAGCGCGCCTATCCGCGGATCCCGGTCGAGATGATCGGCGCCGGGCAGCCCGCCCGGCAGCGCCACCATGTCAAAGGGTTGATACAGCACGTCGTCCAGCGGCACATCCGGCTGCAGCACCACGCCGCGGCTGGCCGTCACCGGGCCCTCCTCCAGGCCGGCGGTCACCACCTCCTGGCCGGCGCGCCGCAACAGGTCAATAATGGTTACGGCTTCGAGCTCTTCGCAACCGTTGGCAAGGGGGACGAGGATGCGTGCCATAGCGTTGTGCTCCTTTGGTACTCAATCATTTCCGAGGCGGGAATCAGCCGGATACCTGACGACTGCAGCCCCGCCAGCCGCTCCACCAGCACCCGGGTGGTCTCGGGATAGGGGTGGCCGATAGCTATAGCATAGCCCTGGCGGCGGGCGCGTTTCAGCAGTTGCTCGAACTGCCGCGCGATCGCCTCGGGGTTGCGGTCGTTGTCCAGGAACACGTCGCGGCGGGCGTTGGGCACCCCGTACTCCTCGGCCAGCTGCTGGCCCACCGTCTGCAGGGTAGTGCGGCTGTCGATGAAAAACAGATCGCCCCGGTCACGTAACCCCTGCATCACCCAGGCCATGGCGCCGGGATGGCGGGTCAGCAGGCTGCCCATGTGGTTGTTCAGTCCCCGGGCATGGGGAATCGCGCCCAGGCTGTCGTCCATGCTGCGCTTGAAGGCCGTCTCGGTCATGTGCAGGGTCAGGGCGCCCGGCCCCAGCCGGTTGCCCTCGTGTGATTGCATCGGCAGATGCAGCATCACCTGTTTGCCCGCGGCATGCGCCTCCAGTGCCAGACGCCGGGCATGGGGGGTATGGGGCAAGAAGGCATAGGTCACCGGCCCGGGTATGGTCAGGGCGGCATCGCCCCAGCCGCCATCGTTGCCCATGTCATCAATAATGATGGTGATGACCGGCTGGGTCGGCTGCGCCGCCGACCCAGCCGCCAAGGTCCAGGTCGACGGCACCAGGCAGAGCAATAGCAGGAGCAGCCGATGCGCCGTCCCGCCGCTCATCTCAGTTCCAGCTGTTATAGAGGTTGATGCCCTTCAACAGGTTGAGCGCCTCGCTCAGCTGATAATCATCCTCAATATCCAGAGTCGGCTTCTGCGCCGGCTGCCCCGGTTCCGGCTGCTCAGGCTCGGGGGCCTTCCTGCCATTGCCATTATCCAGGTGCCCGGCCAGATCGGCCTCCTTGATCCGGGTGGCGTCATCTGGCTCGTTGCGGGTCACCTTGACCTCGGACAGGACGATGTCCGGCTTGATCCCTTCGCCCTGGATGGAGCGGCCGGCGGGGGTGAAGTAAAGCGCCGTGGTCAGTTTCACCGCCGCGGTCTTGCTCACCGGGATGATGGTCTGTACCGAGCCCTTGCCGAAGGTCTGGCTGCCCATAATGATGGCACGCCGGTGATCCTGCAGGGCGCCGGCCACGATCTCCGAGGCGGAGGCGGAACCGCCGTTGACCAGCACCACGATCGGCGCACCGTCCAGCACATCATCGGGCGCGGCGTTGAAATCGAGCCGTGACGCCTCGTCGCGCCCCTGGGTGTAGACGACGATCCCCTCGGTGAGGAAGGCATCGCTGATGGACACGGCCCCGTTGAGGATGCCGCCCGGGTTGTTGCGCAGATCCAGCACCAGCCCCTGGATCCCCTCCTTCGACTCCGCCTTCAGCTGGCTGAGCTTCTTCAACATGTCGTCGGTGGTGCGGGCCTGGAAATGGGACAGCCGGATATAGGCGAAGCCCTCCTCCAGCAGGCGCCCCTTGACGCTGGCCACCTTGATGATGTCGCGCACCACGGTGATCCGCAATGGTTTTTCCTCACCCTCCCGGGCGATGGTCAGGACCACTTCGGTACCGGGCTTGCCGCGCATCAGGCCGACCGCCTCTTCCAGGCTCATGCCCTTGACCGGTTTTTCATCCAGCCGGATGATCAGGTCACCGGCCTTGACTCCCGCCCGCTGGGCCGGCGTGTCGTCGATGGGGGAAATGATCTTGACGAAGCCGTCCTCCAGTCCCACTTCGATACCCAGGCCGCCGAACTCCCCGCTGGTGCCGGCCTGAAGATCGGCAAACTCCTCCTCGTTCAAATAGGAGGAGTGGGGATCGAGCCCGGCGAGCATGCCGCGGATGGCATACTCCAGCAGCGCCTTGTCATCCACCGGCTTGACATAGTTCTCCTTGATGCGCCCGAATATCTCCGCGAACGCGCGCAGCTCCTGCATCGGCAGTGGCTGTTTCGGCTCCTCGGCAACCGTCGCGGGGGCCGGGATAAGCAGGGCGCCCGAAAGCAACCCCAGGGTCAGTACACGCGCCAAGCCAAATCTTCTCTTCATACCTTGCTTCTCTGCTGCGATTGTCGGTCCGGCAGGGCGATCCCGGGACCGGAGGGGTGCAGGGTGCTCAGTTGCACCGGTTCAGTTAGCGACGGGTGTACCAATTCACCCACCTTGTTACCACGTACCGCTTCACACCACCGCTGGGGATTCACCGGACGACCATTATAGCGTATTCCAAAATATACCCCCGGACGGGTCTGTCCACCACTGTTACCCACCAGGGCGACCGGTTCTCCCGGCTCCACCCAGTCCCCGGCCTCCTTGAACAGGCTCTGGTTATTGCCGTAGAGACTCATATAGCCGTCGCCGTGATCGATGATCAGCAGCAGGCCGAAGCCACGCAGCCAGTCGGCGAAAGCGACCCGGCCATGGTGCACCGCCCGCACGTCCCCCCCCTCGCCGGCGGCGATCACCACCCCGTCCCAGTTCAGGTTGCCGGCCCTGGAATCGCCAAAGCGGGTGGCCAGCCGACCCTTTGCCGGCCACATGAGCTTGCCCTTCAGCTGTTTGAAGGGTTTGTGTTTTTCGGTCTCGATCGGCAGGGCGGCCAGTTCCGCCTGCAGTTTTTTGAGCAGCTCTTGCAGCTGCTGCTCATCCCGCTTGTAACCCTGCAGCCGCTGGCCCTTGTCCTCGATATCCTTCTCCAGCAGCGCCAACACCTGCTGCCGTTTGTCCTGTTCCCGATCCAGGGCGCGCTGCTGATCCAGCACCCGCGCCTGGGTCTCACGCATCCGTTCGTTCTCCAGGCGCATGGCCGTTTCCGTCTCCTGCAACGCCTCCAGGGTCTCGCCCAGCCGGCCGATCTGCTCGGCGCGGGAGCGGTTGAAGTAGTCGTAATAGACCAGCAGGCGGCTGACCACGGCGGGATCCTGCTGATTGAGCAGGATCTTCAG
Organism: Sedimenticola hydrogenitrophicus; assembly: GCF_025175675.1. Taxonomy (GTDB): domain Bacteria; phylum Pseudomonadota; class Gammaproteobacteria; order Chromatiales; family Chromatiaceae; genus Sedimenticola; species Sedimenticola hydrogenitrophicus. Next base: position 78,714 of record NZ_JANIOA010000015.1, on the reverse strand, counting down.
GCGCTCCTGTCGCCCCATGGCATAGGCCGATCGCATCTGCTGTTTCAGCGCCGAGCGGTTGGCCGCGAGCGCCTCACGCTGGGTACCGCGCTCTGCCTCCAGTTGCTCGAGGCGCCGTTGTTGCCGCTCCAGGCTGGTGGCCAGCGTGCGCAGCTGGCGCGTCGTCTTGCCGATCCGTTTTTCAGCGCTGCGCAACTGCTCCTGCAGCGCCTGACGCTCGCGCTCGCGGCCACTGAGTTGATTCTGCAGCGTCGAGATCTCCCCCCGCAGCTGCCGCAACTCATCCTCCCGGCTGCCGATCGACTCCTCCCCGGAGGCGGCCGATGACAGGCCAGGCAGCGCCGTCAGCAACACCAGGACAGCAGCCCGCAGCCGGCAGGAATCAGCCACCATCAGGCCGTCGGATCATCCGCGGCGGTCATATCCAGCAGGGTATGCCCACGCATTTCGGAGGGCACGGCCAGTCCCATCAGGGTCAACAGGGTCGGGGCGATGTCGCACAGGGCACCATTCTCATGCAGCCGGGCCGGCCGGCCCACGTAGAGCAAGGGTACCGGATTCTGGGTATGGGCAGTGTGAGGTTGATCATTCTCCACATCCTCCATCTGCTCGGCGTTGCCGTGATCGGCGGTGATCAGCATCTCGCCGCCGGTCCGCCGCAACGCCTCGACCACCCGTCCCAGGCAGTGATCCAGCACCTCGATGGCCGCCACCGCCGCGCTGAATTTACCGGTATGTCCCACCATGTCCGAGTTGGCATAGTTGCAGACGATGGCGTCATACTTGCCGCTCTCGATGGCGGCGACCAGGGCGTCGGTCACCTCCGGGGCGCTCATCTCCGGCTTCAGATCATAGGTGTGCACCTTGGGTGAGGGGATGAGAATCCGCTCCTCACCCTCAAACACCTGTTCCCGCCCACCATTGAAGAAGAAGGTGACATGGGCGTATTTCTCGGTCTCGGCCAGGCGCAGCTGACGCAGCCCCAGCCGGGAGACGTATTCGCCGAAGACGTTTTCCAGCCGTTCCGGCGGGAAGGCCACCGGGATATCGAACGCCTTGCTGTATTCGGTGAGGCTGACAAAACTGCTGAGCCGCGGAACACGGGCACGCGCGAAACCGTCAAACGCCGGGTCGATGAACGACCGGGTCAGCTGCCGGGCCCGGTCGGAGCGGTAATTCATGAACAGCACGGCGTCCCCGTCTTCGATGAGAACCGGTGTCTCCCCGGGCGGCACCACGCAGGTGGGTTTGACGAACTCGTCGCTCTCACCCCGCGCATAGGCCTGCTGCAGGGCCTGGCCTGCATCGGTTGCACTGAACTCGGCGCGGCCCAGTACCAGCATGTTGTAGGCCTGCTCCACCCGCTCCCAGCGGTTGTCCCGGTCCATGGCATAGAAGCGCCCGACGATGGAGGCGATACGCCCCTGTCCCAGTTCGGCAAAGACCCGGTTCATCGCCTCAATGGAGGCGGCCGCGCTCTTTGGCGGCATGTCCCGTCCATCCAGGAAGGCGTGCACATAGACCCGCGCGGCGCCGCGTTGCACCGCTAGTCTGGCCATGGCGTGGATGTGCTCCTCATGGCTGTGCACCCCGCCGGGAGAGAGCAGGCCGAAGATGTGCACGGCCTTCTCCTCCGCTATCGCCCGGTCGACCGCGTCTACCAGCGTGCGGTTGGTGAAGAAGGAGCCGGTGCGTACCGAGCGGCTGACCCGGGTGAACTCCTGGTAGACCACCCGTCCGGCCCCCAGATTGAGATGGCCCACCTCGGAATTGCCCATTTGGCCGTCCGGCAGTCCTACCTCGGCGCCGGAGGTGCTGATCAGGGTATGGGGGCAACTCTCCCAGAGCCGGTCCCAGACCGGCGTCCGGGCGGCCATGATGGCGTTGGACCGGGGATCCTCGCTGTATCCCCAGCCATCCATGATCAGCAGCACCGCGGGTTTTACTTTGAAAGACATCTCGGTTTCCGACTCCGTGCGAACGTTTTACCCGATGATCGGGCTAACTCATTGAAAAAAACGAAATATTACACCATTTTTACTACCGCAACATTAACTCCGCGAGAATAAACCCAGCCAATAATCGTGGGTTAAAGTATTTATACCGATTGAAAAACAGGATAAATTTACGTAAAACAGTTTATTATTGTATCTTTATAAAGAGTCGTTGCGTTTCAGCGGGTTGCGGGCAGCACCGGAAAAAGGCTAAAAGGCTAGTAGTGGGGCTTCATCCCGGCTGTCACGCTTGAGCAACCGGGCCTGGCCCGGTCTTGATCAAGTCCCGATCAACCGACGCAACAGTTTCAGCTTACGTCATTACTGTTGTTTTAACCAAGGTCCGGTGTATGGAACATAAATTTGGAAGCCCCAAGGTCCCTGTGCTTGAGTCCGGGCACGAATTCGATGACGACATCGGTCTGATGGCCGATGACGAGGATATCGAACGTGCATCCCGCTCACTCAAGGCCATGTCGCACCCGCTGCGACTCAAGATCCTCTGCACCCTGGGTGAGGAAGAGGTGAGCGTGCAGGAGATTGTCGAGCATGTCGGCACCTCGCAGAGCAATATCTCGCAACATCTCGCCATTCTCCGGGACAAGGGCATCCTCGCCTCCCGCAAGGATGCCAACCGGGTCTATTACCGGGTCAGCGATTCACGCACCCTCAAGCTGATCGGTATGATGCGCGAGGTGTTCTGCTCACACGCACACTGACTCCAGCCGCCAGCACGTCATCCACAACAAAACGGGAAAGGTGATTTCCCGTTTTGTTTTATCCAGGGACGGATTTATGCCGCGGAGGCCAGGGATGGCCGGGAGCGGCTTTATCCAGGGGTCACTACTCACCCGGTCTGTAAGTGATGGGCCTGCCTTGTTGGCCGATCTTGATGGCGCCTCGAATCCGGCCCCTTTTTCAGATTCAGCCTGCCCTTGTTTGAGCGAAGCGAGTTTGGGCAGGCGCTGAAAAAGGGGCCGGATTCGAGGAGACAAGCCATCGCGTGAGGCCGGCAAGGTAGGCCCATCACCCCGTGAGCATTGGTGAGGAGTGGTACATGAGTAGTGGTACAGGGATGTACCGTTTACGGACCTGAGGATGGCATGCGCCTACCGGCTTATCCACCCTACATCCTTACCCCGTGAGTAGTTACGTTGAGGGAATATTTACCGCGCAAGCAAGAGGCACACGCGATCAGTGCAAATTTGTGCGGAATTCGGGTTAGAATGTGCCTCCTCTTGGGACCCCATTAACAACCACACCTGGCAGCGGAGATCCATGCAACAGCTTATCGAATTCATCACAAACCACATTATCCTGTTCTCCGCCCTGGTGGTGGTGCTGGTTTTGATCGTACAGAATCTGCTGGCCAGCAGCGGCGGCAAGTCCTCGGTCCCGCCGTCGCGGGCAACCCAGATGATCAATCGCGAGGAGGCCTTGGTGGTGGATGTGCGGCCGATAGCCGATTTCAACAACGGCCATATCGTCGGCGCCATCAACATACCCACCACCGCCCTGAAGAATCAGATCAAACAGGTGGCCAAGTACAAGGGCCGACCGGTTATCGTCGTGTGCCGGTCCGGAGCCCAGTCCTCCGCCGCCTGCAAGGTGCTGCAGGAGGGTGGCATCGAGCCGGTCTACAATCTACGTGGCGGCATGCTGGCCTGGCAGAGCGACGGCCTGCCCGTGAGCAAGAAGTAACCCCCCATTTCCATTCAATCGACCGACAACCGGAATTCAAGTCATGACAGAAAATGCCCAATCCAGCGAACCGAGCCGCGAATTCTCCCTACAGCGGATCTACGTCAAGGATATCTCCTTCGAGACCCCCAACTCCCCCGCCATCTTCACCCAGGAGTGGAAACCGGAGTCGAGCCTGAATCTGAACAGCAATGTCACCAAGCTGGACAATGACCTGTTCGAGATCGTGCTGACGGTCACCGTCACCACCAAGCTGGGCGACAAGACCGCCTACCTGGTGGAGGTGCAGCAGGCCGGGATCTTCACCGTGCGCCACTTCCCGGAGGAAGAGATGGGCCACATGCTGGGCGCCTACTGCCCCAATATTCTCTTTCCCTACGCCCGCGAGGTGGTCTCCGATCTGGTGAGCAAGGGGAGCTTCCCGCAGCTGCTGCTGACCCCGGTCAGCTTCGATCAGCTCTACGCCCAGCACATGCAAGAGCAGGCCCAGCAACAACAGGCCGCCGAGCCGGCGACCCACTAAGCACCAATGGCCGCCCAGTCACCCGTCGTCGCCGTGATCGGTGCCGGTTCCTGGGGCACCGCGCTGGCCATACTGCTGGCACGCAACGGGGCCCGGGTACGGCTCTGGGGGCATGTGCCGGAGGAGATCGACCGGCTGGCCCGGGAGCGCGAAAATCGCGGCTTCCTGCCCGGCGTCCCGTTTCCCGAAGGCCTGACGCCGACCCGCGAGCTGGGTGACGCCCTGGCCGGGGCGGATGAGGTGCTGATCGCGGTGCCCAGCCACGCCTTCGCCACGGTGTTGCGGATGGTGACCCCGCACCTGGCAGCCGGCACCGGCGTCTGCTGGGCCACCAAGGGGCTGGAACCCGCCTCCGGACGCCTGCTGCACGAGGTGGCGGAGGAGATCCTCGGCCCGGAGCGCGCCACGGCGGTCATATCCGGACCCAGTTTTGCCCGCGAGGTGGCGGCCGGCCTGCCCACCGCCGTCACCGTGGCCTCGGCCGACGAGGCGTTCGCCGAACGTATCGCCGGGCATCTCCACTCCGACTGTTTTCGCGCCTATACCAGTAACGACGTGATCGGCCTGGAGATCGGCGGCGCCGCCAAGAACGTGATGGCGATCGGTGCCGGCATCTCCGACGGCCTCGCCTTCGGCGCCAATGCCCGCGCCGCGCTGATCACCCGCGGGCTGACCGAGATCATGCGCCTGGGGCTGGCCCTGGGCGGCAAGATGGAGACCTTCATCGGCCTCGGCGGCATGGGCGACCTGGTGCTGACCTGTACCGACGACCAGTCGCGCAACCGGCGCATGGGGCTGGCGCTGGCGCGCGGTCTGACCATCGAACAGGCGAAACACGAGATCGGCCAGGAGGTGGAGGGAGTAATGGCCACCCAGGAGATCAGCAACAAGGCCCGCGCCCTGGGGGTGGAGATGCCGATCACCGAGCAGATCCAGCGCGTGCTCTATCAGGGACTGGACCCGCGTACCGCGGTACAGGCGCTGCTGGAACGGGATCAGCGGCCGGAGGCCGGCTGAACAGCCACTCCAGCGGCACCGGCAAACCCCTGCTGACGCCACGCCTCGTAGAGCACGATGGCCACCGCATTGGAGAGGTTGAGGCTGCGGTTGCCGGCCTGCATCGGGATGCGAATCAGCTGCTCCGCAGGCAACCGGTCCAACAACGCCTGGGGCAGGCCGCGGGTCTCCGGACCGAACAGCAGGCTGTCCCCCGGCCGGAAGTCGGTCTCGCTGTAACAGCGCCGACCGCGGGTGGAGCAGGCGAACAACCGGTTCTCACCGTGCCGGGAGAGGAAGGCAGACAGGTCCGCGTGCTCCTGCAGGCAGGCGAGATCGTGATAATCCAGCCCCGCCCGCCGCAGCTGCCGGTCCTCCAGGCTGAACCCGAGGGGATGAATCAGGTGCAGCCGGCTGCCGCTATTGGCGCAGAGGCGTATGATATTACCTGTATTGGGCGGGATCTCCGGCTCGTACAGCGCTACGTTAAACATGACTTTGGAACCATTCGATGACAACACTGAGTGACTCGCCCCTGGCCGTTGATTTCTGTGGACTCAGGTTCAACACCCCCCTGGTCCTGCTCTCCGGCTGTGTCGGCTTTGGCGAAGAGTACACACGGGTGGCCGGTTTTAGCAACCGCGATGCCGGGGCGATCTGTCTGAAAGGGACCACCGGCGAGCCCCGCCTGGGCAATGCGCCACACCGTATCTATGAGACGCCCGAGGGCATGCTCAATGCGATCGGCCTGCAGAATCCCGGGGTGGACCGGGTGGTGCGGGAGATCCTGCCGACCCTCGACTTCACCGAGACCCGCTTCATCGCCAATGTCTCCGGCTCCAGCATCGAGGAGTACGAGGAGGTGACCCGGCGCTTTGACGACTCGCCCATCGATGCCATCGAGATCAACATCTCCTGTCCCAATGTCAAGGAGGGAGGGGTCGCCTTCGGCAACGATCCGGCCATGTCCGCACGCGTGGTGGAGGCGTGCCGGCGGGTGACCAACAAACCGCTGATCACCAAGCTCTCCCCCAACCAGACCGACATCGCCGCCAACGCCCGCGGCTGTATCGAGGCCGGCAGCGACGCCTTTGCGGTAATCAACACGCTGATGGGCATGGCCATCGACATCGAGAGCCGCACGCCCATTATCGGCAACAACCAGGGCGGGCTCTCCGGCCCGGCGATCAAGCCGGTGGCCCTGCTCAAGGTCCACCAGGTCTACCAGGTGTGCCGCGACCACGGCATTCCCATCATCGGCCAGGGCGGCATCACCACCGCCGAGGACGCCATTGAATTCCTGATCGCCGGCGCTTCCGCCGTCGGCATCGGCACGGCACTCTTTTATGACCCGCTGATCTGCGGCAAGATAAATCATGGTATAAAAGCCTACCTGGAGCGACACGACCTGCAGTCCGTTCGGCAGCTGACCGGTACCCTGACCCTGAACAGCCCGAAGCCGGCGAGGAACGGCTGCTGAACCGGCCTGTCCCGCCCGACGTCAGGGCAGGCAGGTGCCGGGTCGACGGGTCGGATCAATCACGGACCGCACCCGGAGCGGTACGGCAAGAGGTTTACAGGGTTAGTCATGGATCGCACATCAATTCGTCCCACCGCCGATGAGCTGAAACGCTTCATCCCGCTGCAGGCCCTCAGTGCCCAGCAGCTGGATCTGCTGGCCGGCGTTGCCGAGATCAGGTCGGCCCACCCGGGCGAGGTGCTGATGGAGCTGGGCAGCGACGACAACCACACCTACTTTCTGCTGCAGGGGAGCCTGGTGCTGGACTCGGCCGACCGGCACCGCCTTGAGATCCGCGACGACGACGCCTCGGCCCGCTCACCCATCGCCCTGTTGCGGCCGCGCAAGTACCGGGTGGTGGCCCATACTCCGGTCCGCTACCTGCTGATCGACAACGCCTATCTGGAGGATATCGCCCGCAGCCATGGCGCCACCAGCGGGGTTGAAGGTTACGAGGTCAGCGGTGATCTGGCCAACGAGACGACGGCCTTCGAGGATCAGCTATCGACCCTGATGCTGGCCGACCTGAAGCAGGACCGACTGCAACTGCCCAGCCTCCCGGAGGTCGCCATCCGCATCGGCCGGGCGCTGGAGGACGGGATCAGCGACGCGCATACCATTGCCGAGATCGTCCAGATCGATCCGGTGATCACCGCCAAGCTGATCAAGGCCGCGAACAGCGCCTTCTATGGCGGCCGCAATCCGGCGGAGAGCTGTGCCGCCGCGGTGGTCAGGCTGGGGGGCGACGTGACCCACAAACTGGTACTCTCCTTCGCCCTGCGCGAGCTGTTCCAGTCCGATTCGAAACTACTGCAAAAACGCATGCAGGCGCTCTGGAAGCACAGCACCCAGGTGGCTGCCATCTGTTATGTGCTGGCGAAAAAGGATTCCCGGTTCAAGGCGGAACACGCCATGCTGGCGGGTCTGCTGCACGATATCGGGATTGTCGCGATCCTCAACTATGCGCGAAATTTTCCCGACGAGGCGATGCATGCGCACGCCATCGACCAGGCGGTACGGAGCCTGCGGGCGGAGTTCGGCGGCATGATCCTCAAGCAATGGGGCTTCCCCGCGGATTTCGTCATTGCCGCTGTGGAGGCGGAAGCGTGGCTGCGTGATCAGGGCGATGCGCCCGATTACTGCGACCTGGTGATTATCGCCCAGCTGCACAGCAATATCGGCGACAACCATTATCAGCATCTGCCCGCCATTGATGAAGTACCGGCCCACGGTCGCCTCGAGCTGGGTGAACTGACCCCCCACATGAGCCTGAAGATCCTGGAACAGGCGAAGGAGCAGATCGCCCACGCCGAATCCCTGCTCAATCTCTGAATTTGCCTCGTAACCCTAACCCTGCCGGATAAACCGAATGCACGCGCTGAAGACCCTCACCCTCCTGTTCTGGCTGATGCTGCTGACTGTGGCCGGTTCCGCGTCCGCCGGCCGTCTCCTGACCCTGATCGACGAACCCACCGAGGCCCCCGCCTTCGCACTGCAGGATACCCGGGGCAATCGGGTCTCCCTGGCCGACTATCGCGGCAAGGTGCTGGTGGTCAATTTCTGGGCCACCTGGTGCCCTCCCTGCCGCAAGGAGATGCCATCGCTCAACCGGGCGGCCGCCTGGCTGAACAAATACGGGGTGGAACTGATCGCCATCAATGTGGGGGAGCGGGCCGACCAGGTCGAAAAGTTCCTGCAGGAGGTGCCGCTGGATTTTCCCGTCCTGCTCGACCCGGATACCGCGGTCTCAAGCCGCTGGGACGCCATGCGGCTACCGGTCACCTACGTGGTGGATCCACAGGGCCGCATCGTCTATCGGGCCCTGGGTAGCCGGGAGTGGGATGCCCCGGAGCTGCTGGTGCCCATCCGCGCGCTCGGACTACCGCGTTAGCAAAAGCCCTACCCTTTACCTATAAGTGGGGCGGACTGCATCCGGTGTAGGATGGGTGGAGCACCCCCATGGACTCTCCGCCGGCTCCCTCTCCGGCGCGCAACCCATCGCGCACCTGCATCCGCATCCGAAGATGGGTACGGCGCGCCCGACCGCCGCGAACAGCCGTCAACAAGGGTGCCGCGCCTCCACCCATCCTACAGGCGTGTTCATCGGCATTTGTGGGTAAAGGGCAGAGCAAGCCGGCAACAGCTGCCATTGCCTGTCGGGCCGGCGGCTTCAGGTCGGACGGATATGCTCGATGTAGTAGGGCCGGTCCTCCATGTTCAGCCGCACCGCTTCCGCGACCACCTTGAGATGCCGGTCGGTACCGGCAAAGCGCAGGTCGCAGTAGACCCGTCCCCGGCCTTCGAAGGGGAGCGGGATCATATCCCGGTAGGTATAGACACTCTGGCCCACGTCGCCACCCTCGCAGACGGCGGGCAGCTCGGGCGGGCTCTCCTCCAGCTCGGCCGCGGTAAACACCAGATCCCCTAACTGACGCCAGCGGGTGCGCTCCACGGAGCCGGAGATGGTTTTGATGATAAAGGCGGGGGAGAAACGTACCGTGACGGTGCCGTCGTCCACCCGGATGCTCTCGATGGTCGAGCCGGATAATTCAATACTGCTGCTGTCCATTTGATTCCCCTAATGTAACTACTCACCGGATCAATCTGTAGGTGATTGGCCTGACTTGTTGGCCGATCTTGATGGTGCCTCGAATCCGGCCCCATTTTCAGATGCAAGCCTGCCTTTGTTTGAGCGAAGCGAGTTTGGCAGGCGCAGAAATTGGGGCCGGATTCGAGGAGACAAGCCATCGTGTGAGGCCGGCAAGGCAGGCCAATCTCCCCGTGAGTAGTTACCTATTAATAATAATTACTATCCGGCATCACTCCCCTCGAGACCCAGCTCCTTGATCTTGCGGGTCAGGGTGTTGCGGCCCCAGCCCAGTAGTTTAGCAGCGTCCTGCTTTCGGCCGCCAGTCTGCTCCAGGGCGGATTCGATCATGATGGTCTCAAATACCGGGGTAGCCTCATCCAGCAGGGCCTCATGCCCCTGCTGCAGGCGCTTGCGCGCCCAACTGCGCAGCGACGCGCGCCAGTCATCGCCCGGTGCCTTGGGCTCTTCGGACTCCAGCAGTTCCGGCGGCAGATCCTTGATGTGCACCTCCTGGCTGGAGGCCATCACGGTCAGCCAGCGAGCGGTATTCTCCAACTGCCGGACATTGCCCGGCCAGTGCAGGTGTTCCAGGGTGGTCAGGGTCTCCGGCAACAGGGTCTTGCTCTCCACCCCCAGCTCTTCCGCGGCCAGGGAGAGAAAATGCCGCATCAGCAGTCCGATATCCTCGCGCCGCTCGCGTAGCGAGGGGATATGGATGCGGATTACATTGAGCCGGTGAAACAGATCCTCGCGGAAGCGCCCCTCCTTCACCAGCTGCTCCAGATTCTGATGGGTGGCGGCAATGATGCGCACATCCACATTCACCGGTTCATGGCCGCCGACCCGGTAAAATTCCCCGTCCGCCAGCACCCGCAGCAGGCGGGTCTGCAGTTCCGGCGGCATGTCGCCGATCTCGTCGAGGAACAGGGTACCGCCGTCGGCCTGCTCGAAACGCCCGACCCGGCGCCCCTGGGCGCCGGTGAAGGCGCCCCGTTCATGACCGAACAGCTCCGACTCCATCAGATCCCTGGGGATGGCCGCCATGTTCAGGGCGATGAACGGCTGTTTGGCGCGCGGACTGTGGCGGTGCAACGCCTGGGCGACCAGCTCCTTGCCGGTGCCGGATTCTCCATTGATCAGCACGGTGATATTGGAGCGGGCCAGCCGGCCGATGGCGCGGAACACCTCCTGCATGGCCGCCGCCTCGCCGATGATCTCCGGGCTGGACTGGATCTCCTCCGCCGGGGCCGGGGCGCTGCTGCGACTCTTGCGGCAGGCCCGCGACACCTGCTCCACCGCTTCATCCACATCGAAGGGTTTCGGCAGATACTCGAAGGCGCCCCCGTGAAAGGCGGCCACCGCACTGTCCAGATCGGAGTGAGCGGTCATGATGATCACCGGCAGATGGGGATGGGCGGTGGTGATCCGGTCCAGCAGCGAGAGTCCATCCATGCCGGGCATGCGGATATCGGAGACGATCACGTCCGGCTGTTCATGGGCCAGTGTCTCCATCACCCCATCGGCACTGGGAAAGCTGCGTACCGCCATCCCCGCTTTCTCGAACGCCTTCTCCAGCACCCAGCGAATCGACCGGTCATCATCGATGACCCAGACACAGTTAGTTGGCGGCATTTGGATTCTCCACTGGCAACAGCACACTGAATAGTGTCTTTCCCGGTTCGCTCGTACACTCCACAAGCCCCCCGTGTTGATTGATCAGTGACTGGGCAATGGTGAGGCCCAAGCCCACGCCATCCTCGCTGGCAGTCACCATGGGATAAAACAGCTTCTCCCGGATCGTCTCCGGAATACCCCGGCCGTTGTCTTCGATACCGATCTGGGCCACCAGCCGGTGGCGTCGGTTGCCGATGGTAAACTGGCGCAGGATCCGCGTCTGCAGCACGATCCGGCCATTGGGCTCCTCGCCGATCTCGCGGGCGGCGTTGCGCAGGATATTGAGCAGTGCCTGGATAATCCGGTCGCTATCCACATACAGATCGGGGATGCTGGGGTCGTAATCGCGGATAATCTCGATCCGTTCCCCGGACTCCGCCAGTACCAGGTTGCGCACCCGCTCCAGCAGGGTGTGAATATTCACTTCCCGCAGGTTCGGCAGACGATCCGGCCCGAGCATCTGGTTGACCAGGTTTTTCAGGCGATCGGCCTCATTGATGATGATCTGGGTATACTCGCAAAGTGCCGGATCACCCAGCTCCTGCTCCAGCAGCTGGGCCGCACCCCGCAGCCCCCCCAGCGGATTCTTGATCTCATGGGCCAGCCCCCGGATCAGCTCCTGGGCCGCCTGGTGCTGGGACAGCAGCTGCTCTTCACGAGAGATGCGCAGCTGCCGGTCGATCTGCTGGATCTCGATCAACAACCCCCTATCGCTATCACCGTCGGTGAGGGGTATGACGGTGCAATCCACGGTGGCCCGCTTGCCATCCGGCAGGGGCAGGCTCAGTTCGCGTTCGGTGAAATGGTGGCCGGTGGTCAACGCCTGCTCCAGGCTTTCCCGGGTCACCCCCTCCGGACACTGGATCAGGGCCTCCGCCGTATGCCCCAGCATGTGGCGAAAACTCACTTCAAAAAGCATCTCCGCCGCCGGGTTCATATACTGCAGACGCAGTGACCGGTCGAACAGCAGTACGGCACTGCTCAGATTCTCCAGTATCCGCTGCCGGGATGCCTCGGCGATGTTGATCGTATCCTTCATTGCAATGCCTATTGCAAAAACCGAACCAAGATCAGGATTGGTGCGATTTTCGCCCTGAAGTGAGGAGTAGCGGGATGTTTTGCGTAGCGGAGGGGTGCCTCTTCGCCCCGCCTATGCACTATTTTAGTGCATAGGCGGGGCGAAGCAATACGGCGTGCATCATTGCCATGCCCGCAAGCGGTCGCGCGCGACTAGAAATTGGGCGTGAAGGCGGGGTTGGACTGCCCGGGAGTGGAGGGTACGGGCGGGCTGTTGGGCCGGTAGGCATCGGCATCGGAGCCCGGTGCGGCAGGCGCCTGGCCGGAATAATCCGGGGCACCGCCCGGCTGGAACTGGGGCGCATCGCCACCGCTCTGACCGCTGCCGGATTCCGGCGGTTCCGGGGGCTTGCCGTCTTCGATCACTGTCGTCTGACGGACATAAAACTGCACGATATTGGAGCGCGCCAGGAGGCGGCCGGCCGCGTCATGGATACTGGCATGCAGCATATGCCCGCCGCGCGCGATGTTGCTCAGCTGCAGGGTCGTCCCGGTGACCCGCTGATCGAGAATACGCCCATCCAGTACCGGCTGAATATAGTGGCCCGCCTGCAGTCCCGGCTGTGACTGGAATTGGATAATCACCCGTCCGCCATTCGCCTGGACCACTTCATTGTTGCTTGGCGAGATAATCACGAAGCTGCTGTAGTTAACGCCCTCCGGCGGCCTTGCCGTGGCCGGATCGCCGCCGTTTAGGGTGGTGCTCCCGGTGGGGGTATAGATGGTGGGGTCGGAGAGCCGGACCTCTTCGGCGTCCCGGGTCGGGGTATCCGAATAGTGTACCTCGCCTCTGCTGTCGACCCATTTATAGATCGCCGCCTGGCTGCAGAGTGCGATTGACATCAAACAGATGAAGAAGAGACTTCTCATGGGATGAGAATAGCTCACTGCCGCGGCCGCCTCAACCGCTCTTGGGACCAGGCGTAGTAAAAAGGCGATGTGTGTCGCACCGCCGGATTACTCTCTCGTTTATTCAGTGATAGTCCGTTGGGGTGAGTAACGTAGCCAACTTCGTGGCGGGGAGGGGTTTTGTTGGGGTTCGCGGGCTCGCCCTGACCTACCAGCATCGCGGCACAAGCCCAACCCTGACAAAAAAGCGCCCCCGGATCGGGGGCGCTTGCCACGGCTTACCGCTTCCTGTAACCGGTGCGGTTTACAGGCTGTAGTACATGTCGAACTCCACCGGGTGGGTGGTCATGCGCAGACGGGTCACGTCATCCATCTTCAGGGCGATGAAGCCATCGATCAGGTCATCGGTGAACACGCCGCCGGCGGTGAGGAACTCACGATCCGCATCCAGGGCCTCGAGCGCCTGATCCAGGCTGTGACAGACGGTCGGGATGGACGCCGCCTCTTCGGCCGGCAGATCGTACAGATCCTTGTCCATCGCCTCACCCGGGTGGATCTTGTTCTGGATACCGTCCAGGCCGGCCATCAGCATGGCGGCGAAGGCCAGGTAAGGGTTGGCGGTGGGATCCGGGAAACGCACCTCGATGCGCCGGCCCTTCGGGCTGGAGACGAACGGGATACGGATGGAGGCGGAGCGGTTGCGGGCCGAGTAGGCCAGCATCACGGGGGCCTCGAAACCGGGGACCAGACGCTTGTAGGAGTTGGTGGAGGGGTTGGTGAAGGCGTTCAGGGCCCGGGCATGCTTGATGATGCCGCCGATGTAGAACAGCGCGGTCTCGGACAGGCCGCCGTACAGATTGCCGGCAAAGATGTTCTCGCCATCTTTGGCCAGGGACTGGTGCACGTGCATACCGGATCCATTATCACCCACCAGCGGTTTCGGCATGAAGGTGGCGGTCTTGCCATAGGCATGGGCCACGTTCCAGGTGACGTATTTCTGCACCTGTACCCAGTCGGCACGCTTCACCAGGGTGCTGAACTGGGTACCGATCTCACACTGGCCGGCGGTGGCCACTTCGTGGTGATGCACCTCGACCGGCACACCCATCTCTTCCATGGCCAGACACATGGCGGCACGGATGTCGTTCAGGGAGTCGACCGGGGGTACCGGGAAGTAGCCGCCCTTGGTGCCGGGACGGTGGCCGATATTGCCATCCTGATAGACCCGCTCGGAGTTCCAGCCGGCCTCTTCCGAGTCGATCTTGTAGAAGGCGCCGCTCATCTCCGCTCCCCAGCGGACGTCGTCCAGGACGAAGAACTCGGGCTCCGGTCCGAAGTAGGCAGCGTCGGCTATGCCGGTGGAGGCCAGGTAGGCCTCGGCGCGCCGGGCGACGGAACGGGGATCACGCTCGTAACCTTCCATAGTGGAGGGCTCGAGGATGTCGCAGGTGATGTTCAGGGTCACTTCGTCGGCAAACAGGTCGAGGACCGCGGTCTCTTCATCCGGCATCAGCACCATGTCGGATTCGTTGATGCCCTTCCAGCCGGCAATGGAGGAACCGTCGAACATCTTGCCGTCGGTGAAGAGATCCTCGTCGATGACGTGGGCGGGCACGGAGACGTGCTGCTCCTTGCCGCGGGTATCGGTGAAGCGGAAATCGACAAACTTCACTTCATTGTCTTTGATCATCTTCAGGACTTTTGAGGCCATGAGGTTCTCCAGAGTTAGTTTTGAAATTATGTGGACCACACTGTGGCCATAAATGAAAAATTCTTGCGTTTTGGGATGCCCCTGCCCGGGGCATCCAAAGCATGTCCTGGGTTTTAGCAAGTACTGTGCCACGGTCAGGACATCGTTTGACTCCCCATCCCCGACCGGACGGACGATTTTACTACGATTCCACCGGAGGCGGGAAACGGAAATAATTACAGGGGATTAGCGTCCCTTGCCAGTGGCCGATGGCCCGGGGTCCGGGTCGCAGAAGCAGCGGCTCCGGTATTGACCCGGCAACACAGCGCACCAAAATAAAGCAAAGATGCACCACGATAGTGCAATTAGCCGTAGTAGACCCTGATCACACCAAACTCCGGCATTTCCGCCGCCTTATCCTGGAGTGCCTGCTTAAATGCCTGCCGCGCATCCTCTCCAGCCAGGTCCTGCAGCGAGAAGTAGACATCCACATTGATCTTGCCTGCCAGATAATGGAGCACAACCCGGCGCCGCTTCTCCGCGCCGGGGATGACCCGCCACTGCTGCGCCAGCAGCTTTTCCGCCATTGACCGGAGGGGCAGGCCCTCGCAGGGTACCCCCTTCTCATCGTCCTCCGGATCGATATGTACGGTGACGTCCATCACCTCGCTGATCTCTTCCAGCAGCCGGTCGATCACCGTCTGGCCGATCATGTGCCCCTCGGAAACACTCAGCCAGGGCTCCACCAGGATATGCACATCCACACTCGCCTCGCCACCGATGCGGCGGGTCCGCAGCATGTGGATATCCATGACCCCGCCGATCTGATGAATAATCTCGCGGATACGCTCCAGGCGCTCCTCGTCCAGCCCCTCATCGACCAGCTCCTGGAACGCCGGCCAGCTCAGATCCCAGCCGATCTTGGCGATCATCAGCCCGACCCCGACGGCGGCGATGGCATCCAGATAGGGCAGTCCGGCCATGGTGCCACCGACGCCGACCAGCACCACCACCGAGGAAAGGGCGTCCGAGCGGTGGTGCCAGGCGTTGGCCTGCAGCAGGTCGGACTTGATCTGGCGCGCTACCCGCGCGGTGTAGTGGTAGAGCGCCTCATTGGCGACGATCGAGAACAGGGCGGCGTACAGGGCCAGCGGTTTCGGATGCAGCAGGGCCTCCGGGGCAAACAGCCGTTCCGCCGCATCCCAGGTGATGCCGATCGCCACCAATCCCAGCAGGATACCCAGCCCCAGTGTGCCGGCTGTTTCAAAGCGACCGTGGCCGTAGGGGTGGGCTTTGTCGGGACCATGGTGGGCCTGCTTGGCGGCAAAGTAGACCAGGCCATCCGATAGCAAATCTGACAGCGAGTGGATACCGTCGGCCACCAGGGCCTGGGACTGGGCCAGCACGCCGATGAGGGTCTTGCTCACTGTCAGCACCAGGTTGACCAGCACCCCCACGACGGTGATGCGCTGGATGGCCCGGTAGCGGAGGCGCTTTTGCTCGGCGATCTGGTCCATTCCGCTCAGCTCTCCTCGCCCACCTCGACCACAATGATGTATTCGTTGCCCTCGGTCCGGGTCTCGATCAGTTTGTGGCCGTTGATGCGGCACCAGGCGGGGATGTCGCTGAGCGCCCCCGGATCGGTGCAGATCGCCTCGACCCGGGTGCCCGGGGGCAGCTCCTTGACCCGGTTCTGTACCCGGATCACCGGCATCGGACAAAGCAGCCGGCGCGCGTCCACGATCACAGGGCTCATATGTACCACTCCTGGGGGATCTCTTCGGCGGTCAGCGGCTTGACCGACAACTGCTGCTGACTGCCATCCAGCGCGGTCACGGTCAGTTCCACCCGCTCGGCCTGTTTGCCCTGGCTGAAACGGGCCACCAGCCGGGCCGCCAGGGCGATATCATCGTCGTCCACGGTGCCGTCCAGCAGTGCCAGCGGTCCGGCATGGCTGGTGGTGAGCAGGCTCACATACTGCTTGCGATAGCCCTGGAGAAAATTCCCCTCCCCCTCTTCACGGGAGATGATCACCTTGAAATGGGGCCGTAGCCGCAGGTGCCGGCCTACCTTCAGCAGCATGATGTCATCCATCTCGTACTGCTTTTCACCCCGCGCCTGCCACAGGTCGGCCAGCTTGACCGCGTACTGGGCGTCGGTCAGGAAACAGCAGCCACCGGCCGGTTGGGCATAGTCCTCCAGCCCGAACTGCTCCGCCAGCGCCATCTGCGGCTTGCGGCTGCGGCCATTGAATCCGTACAGCTGGTCACGGCTGATCCAGCCTTCGCGTTCCGGCAGGGTCGCCGGCAGGTTCCGCCCCGACAGCGGCCGCACCAGGCGATCCTCGGCACCGGACTCCCGGGCCACCACCGGCATGGTGTCCTTGCGCTGGGACATGGGGCGCTGACCGACCACTTCGCCGGTGATGATGAAATCGAAACCGTTCTCTGCAATCCACTCATGGGCCTTCTTCACCATGAAGATCTTGCAATCCAGGCAGGGATTGAGATTGGCCCCATAACCGTGCTTCGGGTTGAGTACGATATCCTTGTACTCCTCGACGATGTCGACGATATGCAGTTTGATCCCCAGCTGCTCGGCGACCCACAGGGCGTTGTTGCGTTTCACCCGGCTCCGGTCCTTCTGGCGGATGGCATGGGTGTGGCCTTCCACACAGAACCCGGTGAAGAAATTGATTCCTTCCACATGGATACCCTGCTGCTGGATCACCTTGGCGGCCAATAGTGAGTCCAGGCCACCGGAGATGAGGGCTACGGCCTTGCGTTGTCTGGTCATGATGGTAAAAGTGTCAGGAGGTGTCTCGGCCTGATATTGTAAGCGTTTGAGTCGCTTCACTTCAAAGAAATGTTCAGACTCAACAATCCAGCGCCAAAACGATATACTGCGCTGATTACTTTTTCCTTTGTACTACTCACCCGGCCTGCAAGCGATTGGCCTGGCTTGTTAGCCGATCTTGATGGCGCCTCGAATCCGGTTCCTTTTTCAGATTCAAGCCTGCCCTTGTCTGAGCGAAGCGAGTTTGGGCAGGTGCTGAAAAAGGAGCCGAATTCGAGGAAACAAGCCATCGTGGGAGGCCGGCAAGGCAGGCCAATCACCCTATGAGTAGTTACTTTCCTTATTATATATAGAGCCTTAACCTGAACTATGACGAATTCGAATAATGGCCCTGACGCATCAACCTTCCAGGGTCTGATTTTTGCCCTTGAGCGCTACTGGGCGGAACAGGGTTGTGTGATCCTGCAGCCCTACGACATGGAGGTGGGCGCCGGCACCTTCCATACCGCCACCTTCCTGCGCTCCATCGGACCGGAACCCTGGAATGCCGCCTATGTGCAGCCCTCGCGCCGCCCCACCGATGGCCGCTACGGCGACAATCCCAACCGCCTGCAGCACTACTATCAGTTCCAGGTGGCGCTGAAGCCGTCCCCGCTGAACATCCAGGAGCTCTATCTGGGCTCGCTCGAGATGCTCGGGCTCGACACCCGGGTGCATGATATCCGCTTTGTCGAGGACAACTGGGAATCCCCCACCCTCGGGGCCTGGGGCCTGGGTTGGGAGGTGTGGCTGAACGGCATGGAGGTGACCCAGTTCACCTATTTCCAGCAGGTGGGGGGAATCGACTGCCGGCCGGTCACCGGTGAGATCACCTATGGCCTGGAGCGCATCGCCATGTACCTGCAGAATGTGGAGAGCGTGTTCGATCTGGTCTGGACCCACGGGCCCCAGGGCCCGGTCACCTACGGCGACGTGTTTCACCAGAACGAGGTGGAGCAGTCCGCCTACAACTTCGAGCACGCGGATGTGGATTACCTGTTTGGCACGTTCGATCAGTGTGAACGGGAGAGCAGCAAACTGATCGGGCTCGGCCTGCCGCTGCCCGCCTATGAGCAGGTGCTGAAGGCCTCCCACGCGTTCAATCTGCTGGACGCCCGCCACGCCATCTCGGTGACCGAGCGGCAGCGCTATATCCTGCGCGTGCGCACCCTGGCACGGGCCGTGGCCCAGGCCTATTACGACGCCCGGGAAAAACTGGGCTTCCCCATGCTTAAGAATCAGAAGGAGCAGGCCCGTGGCTGACAATTTCGTCGGGAATGAAATTGGACGGCCGGAGGCCGCCCGCAAGGATCGCGCCATGGAAGGCGCCAGTCAATGTGCCGATCTGCTGTTTGAACTCGGCACCGAAGAGCTGCCTCCGGTCGCCCTGAAAAGACTCTCCGATGCCCTCACCTGGGCATTCGTGGAAGGCTTGCAGCGGGCCAATCTGCAGCACGGCCCGGTGCACGCCTATGCCACACCCCGACGGCTCGCCCTGTGGGTGGAGGCCTGCGCCACGGCCCAGCCGGACCGTGCCACCGAACGCCGGGGCCCGGCCGTGCAGGCCGCCTTTGATGCCGAGGGCAACCCGACCCGGGCGGCGCAGGGATTTGCCCGCTCCTGTAACACCGGTGTCGACCAGCTGGAACGGCTCACCACCGACAAGGGCGAGTGGCTGGTGTACAACTTTCAGGAACTGGGCAAACCGACCGCCGAACTGCTCCCCGGCATCGCCGAGGAGGCGCTCAACCGCCTCCCCATCCCCAAGCGGATGCGCTGGGGGGCGTCGGAGGCGCAGTTTGTACGCCCGGTGCAGTGGCTGCTGTTCCTGCTCGGCGAGCAGGTGGTTCCCTGTCGACTACTGGATACCGAGGCCGGCAATCTGACCCATGGCCACCGCTTCCACCATCCCCAGGCCCTCCGTATCGAACACCCGGCGCAATATGCCGAGGTACTCCGGGAGCAGGGCCGGGTGATTGCCGACTTTGCCCAACGTCGGGAGAAGATCCGCCGCCAGGTTGCCCAGACCGCCGACGCCATCGGCGGCCACGCACCCATCGACGAGGCGCTGCTGGACGAGGTGACCGGCCTGGTGGAGTGGCCGGTACCGATCTCGGCCGGTTTCGAAGAGCGTTTCCTGGAAGTTCCCCACGAGGCGCTCATCAGCACCATGAAAAAGAACCAGAAATATTTCCATCTGGTTGACGCGCAGGGACGGCTGATGAATCACTTCATCACCATTGCCAATATCGACAGCCCGAAACCCGAACTGATCAAGGAGGGTAATGAGCGGGTGGTCCGGCCGCGCCTGAGCGATGCCATGTTCTTCTGGCAACAGGACGGCAAGCGCACCCTCGACAGCCGCATCGACTCCCTCAAGGGCGTCCTGTTTCAGCAGAAGCTCGGCTCCATGCACGACAAGAGTGTACGGGTCGCCGCCCTGGCCGGAGTCATTGCCGGGCATATCGGCGGGGACCGCGCCGCGGCGGAAAAGGCCGGCATGTTGAGCCGCTGCGATCTGATGACCGAGATGGTGTACGAATTCCCCGAGATGCAGGGCATCATGGGACGCTACCAGGCGAAGCGGGATGGTGAATCCGATGAGATCGCCCAGGCGCTGGATGAATTCTATATGCCCCGCTTCTCCGGTGACGATCTCCCCCGCACCCGTACCGGTATTGCGGTGTCCCTGGCGGAGCGCCTGGATACCCTGGTGGGGATCTTCGGTATCGGCATGAAGCCAACCGGCGACAAGGACCCGTTTGCCCTGCGCCGCGCCGCGCTGGGCGCACTGCGCATCATGCGTGAGCACTCACTCGCGCTCGATCTCAGGCAGTTGTTGGAATATGCGGTGGAGCAGCTGCGCCCGGCCATCACTGAACCGGACTGTGCCGAAGAGGTGTACGGCTTTATGCTGGAGCGCCTGAAGGGTATCTATCTCGACCAGCAGATAGCGGTGGATCTGTTTGAAGCGGTGGCTGCGATCCGGCCCGACTCGATCGCCGATTTTGATCGTCGGGTGCAGGCCGTGGTGGCCTTCCGCACGCTCACCGCGGCAGATGCGCTGGCGGCCGCCAACAAGCGTATCCACAATATCCTCAAGAAGAGTGCGCAGGCCATTCCGCCAGAGGTCGACCCAGACCTGTTCGACTCACCGCAGGAGCAAACGCTCTATTCGGTCATCGAACAGAAACGCAATGAGATCGCTCCGCTGATGGCCGACGCCGCCTACGAGCAGGTGCTGCAGAGTCTGGCTACCCTGCAGGCGCCGGTGGATCAGTTTTTTGATCAGGTGATGGTGATGGCGGACAATCCCGCCATCCGCACCAACCGCCTGGCGCTGCTCAACCGCCTCAACAAGCTGTTTCTCGGGGTGGCCGACATATCAATTCTCCAATCATAGGCTAACCTCAAACTACAGGCATTGTTAACAACCGATATGAACGTAGTAAGTACTTGCTAACATAGATGAAATGAAGCTGATAATCCTCGACCGAGATGGCGTCATTAATGAAGACTCGGATGCGTTCATCAAATCACCCGATGAATGGCTTCCCATACCGGGCAGTCTTCAGGCCGTGGCGAAACTGAATCAGGCGGGCTACCGAGTGGTGATAGCCACCAATCAATCCGGTCTGGCCCGGGGCCTGTTCACTATCGATGCGCTCAACGCCATCCATAACAAGATGCACCTGGCCCTGGCCTGCGAAGGTGGACACATCGATGGGCTCTTTTTCTGCCCCCATGGACCGGACGACAATTGTGAGTGCCGTAAACCCAGGCCGGGCCTGCTGCTGCAGATCAGTGAACGCTTCTATTCCGGCCTGGAAGGGATTCCCTGCATCGGCGACAGCCTGCGCGATCTTGAGTCCGCCCTGGCCGTCGGCGCACGCCCGATACTGGTGCGCACCGGCAAGGGCAGGAAAACCGAGGCCGACCCCCGGCTCCATCCCACCATCCCGGTCCATGACAATCTGAGCGATGCGGTCGATGCATTGTTGAGTGAAGAAGAACCCGAACAATGATCCTGCTTCGATCTCTGCTCTATCTGGTGAGCCTGGTGCTCACCACGCTGATACTCGCGGGCCTGTTATCCATCGTCGGCTGGGTGTTGCCCTACCGGCAGCGCTGCCGGATCGCCAATGCCTGGGGTGCGGTCAATCTCTGGTGTCTCAAGTACTTTTGCGGTCTCGGGTATCAGATTGAGGGTCTTGAAAAGGTCCCCGAATCGGGGGCGATTGTCCTGGCCAAGCATCAATCCGCCTGGGAGACCATGGCGTTGCGAGCGCTGCTGCCACCCGAACAGGCCTGGGTGCTGAAACGCGAGCTCATGTGGGTCCCCTTTTTCGGCTGGGCGGCCGCTACCGTGCAGCCGATCGCCATCAATCGCAAGGCCGGCAGCAAGGCGGCGCGCCAGGTAATCGAAACCGGCATCGTGCGGCTGCAGCAGAGGCGGCTGGTGGTGATATTTCCGGAGGGGACCCGGGTTGCCCCCGGGGAACGGCGGCGTTATGGCCTGGGAGGGGCGCTGCTGGCCGAAAAGAGCGGCGTCCCGGTTATCCCCATTGCACACAACGCGGGCTCCTTCTGGCGCCGCCGTGACATCCGTAAATACCCGGGCGTCATCAAGGTGGTGGTCGGTGACCCCATTCCCTCGGCCGGGCGAAAGGCCGCCGACATCAACAGGGATGTGGAGAGCTGGATAGAGAACACCATGTCCCAGATACAATAGAGCGGAAGTAAGTATTCACTTACAAGATAGCGGATCGACACCCGTTCGAGTAAATAAAAAGGGGCCGTGAGGCCCCTTTTGATCCATCCCCTGGCCGGTGATCAGACGTCCAGATTCTCCACCGTCAGGGCATTCTTCTCGATGAAGTCCCTGCGCGGTTCCACCTGGTCGCCCATCAGGGTGGTGAATATTTCATCCGCGCCGACCGCGTCTTCAATCCTCACCTGCAGCAGGCGCCGGGACTCCTGGTTCATGGTGGTTTCCCAGAGCTGGTCCGGATTCATCTCGCCCAAGCCTTTATAGCGCTGGATGTGCTGACCCCGTTTCGCCTCTTCCATCAGCCAACCGAGGGCCTGGGAGAAGCTGCTGATATCACTCTGGCGTTCACCACGTTTGATAAAGGCACCCTCGGAGAGCAGGCCATCCAGCTTCTCCCCCATGTCCGCCATTCTTCGATAGTCGCTGCTACTGAAAAAGTCGAGAGGGATGGCCGATTCCGTATTGATCCCGTGCACATACTGGGTGACATTGATCTGGGCCGGCAGGTCATCCTGGGCCGGTTGCGCGCGAATCTCAAACCGGTTGGAGATATTCTGCTCGGCATTCAGTCGCGACTCCAGCTCACCCAACCATTCCGTATAACCCTGCGGGTCGGCGATCAGCTCTTCGCCGAGACGGGGCATGTAGATCAGCTTCTCTATCACCGCCGCATCATACCGTTTACCCACGCGCTTCACCGTCGCCATGGTTGAGAGATGCTGTTTGGAGAGCTCCTCCAGGGAGACGCCCCCCAGAGCCGGTGCCTCGCTGCTCACGTGGAGTTCCGCATTATCCAGTGCCGCCTGCAGGAGATAGGCGTTCAGGTCGTTATCGTCTTTCAGATATTGTTCTTGTTTGCCCTTCTTCACCTTGTACAGTGGCGGTTGGGCGATATAGATATGGCCCCGCTCAATCAGTTCGTGCATCTGCCGGTAAAAGAAGGTCAGTAACAGGGTGCGGATATGGGCACCGTCCACATCGGCATCGGTCATGATAATGATTCGGTGGTAGCGCAGTTTATTCGGATCGAACTCCTCCCGGCCAATACCGCAGCCAAGCGCGGTGATCAGGGTGCCGACCTCCGCCGAAGAGAGCATCTTATCGAACCGCGCCTTCTCGACATTCAGGATCTTCCCCTTCAGCGGCAGTATCGCCTGGGTGCGGCGATCCCGCCCCTGCTTGGCGGAACCCCCGGCGGAATCACCCTCGACAAGGTAGATCTCGCACAGCGAGGGATCCTTCTCCTGGCAGTCGGCGAGTTTCCCCGGCAGGCCGGCCACATCCAGGACACCCTTGCGGCGGGTCATCTCCCGGGCCTTGCGTGCCGCCTCGCGCGCGCGCGCCGCCTCGATCATCTTGCCCGCGATCTGCCTGGCTTCGGCAGGATTTTCCAGCAGAAATGCACTCAGTCGATCGGCCAGCACCGATTCAACGATCCCCTTCACTTCCGAGGAGACCAGCTTGTCCTTGGTCTGCGAGGAGAACTTCGGATCGGGCACTTTCACCGACAGTACCGCCGTCAGCCCTTCACGGGCATCGTCACCCGAGGTGTTGACCTTCTGCTTTTTATCCAACCCGGCCTGATCGATGTACTGGTTCAGGGTCCGGGTCAGGCCGGCACGAAAACCGGCCAGATGGGTGCCCCCATCCCGCTGCGGAATATTATTGGTAAAGCAGAATATATTCTCCTGGTAGGACTCATTCCACTGCATAGCCAGTTCCACCACCACGGTATCCTTCTCGACCGAGAAGTTAAAAACCGATTCATGCAGTGGGGTCTTTTTTCGGTTGAGGTGTTGAACGAAGGCCCTGATCCCTCCCTCATACTCGAACAGATCCTGTCTGTCGTTCCGTTCATCGGTGAGTTTGATCCGCACACCGGAATTCAGAAAGGAGAGTTCTCGCAGGCGTTTGGCGAGCAGGTCATAGTGATACTCGATATTCGTGAAGGTCAGATTGCTGGCCTTGAAGATGATTTCGGTACCCGATTTATCCGTATCGCCTACCACGGCCAGGGGCGCCTGGGGCTCTCCGTGGACATATTCCTGGTAGTGGGTATGTCCATTGCGGTGGATGTAGAGTTTGAGATTCTCTGACAGGGCATTCACCACCGATACGCCGACTCCGTGCAATCCGCCCGAAACCTTGTAGGAGTTATCGTCGAACTTACCCCCGGCATGCAGCACCGTCAGGATCACCTCGGCGGCGGAGCGACCCTCTTCCGGATGAATATCCACGGGAATCCCCCGACCATTGTCCGTCACCTTGACGGTTTCGTCGTCGATGATCGAAACCGTAATTTCGGTGCAATGTCCTGCCAGCGCTTCGTCTATCGAGTTATCTACGACTTCAAACACCATATGGTGAAGACCAGTTCCATCATCGGTATCACCAATATACATACCTGGCCGTTTACGTACCGCATCCAGCCCTTTCAACACCTTGATATTTGACGAGTCGTAGGTCATATAGCACTCCTGTTAACGAACGGCCCATTATACACCATGCCGCCTGCAGATTTATTCATAAATCACCGATGTTCCACGTGGAACACCTTAGGGTCTGGAAAGCACACCCAGTTACAGATTGCGCCGGATATTCGGTTGCCTTCAAGACGCGCCTAGTCACACTATGTAAGCCTTGGCGTAACGCCAAAGGCCCAGGAAAAGACCAACAAGTCGGGATGGTTATAGCGCAAGTTTCGGAGTGTAACTATTCAGCACCCAAGCTTCAGTCGTGGATACGGGGTGTTTGTGGAAAGAGCCTCTACGGCAGGGATACCATAGTGGAGCCTACAGGGATTTATTTACGGTGTCTCTTGGAACAAATTCCCCGTAACCGTGACGGCGCCGAACCTTAAGTTGAACATGCTGAATAGTTACTTAGGAGTTCAAAAGGCGTCGTTCAGGGCAGGCTACCCCCATTCAGGGACACGCTGTGAGTACATCCCTGTACCACTCCTACTACCTCCGACGGTCCCTGAATGGGGGTAGCCCGCCCGGCATCTGGAACTGAACTCGCTAACATGATCTATAGATTGACCAGCCTTCAGCTCACATGATCAGTCGGTTTGACCGTCCCCGATTCGATACGGATCTCATTCATCTCTATGTCGCCCACCTCACCAGGTCGATCGGTTGCGGTGATAAACGCCTGACAGCCGATCTGATTTATGCGCCTCAGCAATCTGTCCCGGTTTTCCGCATCGAGCTCGGCCACCAGGTCGTCAAAGAGGAGGATAGGCATGATACCCGTCCGCTTTTGGGTAATGGCCGCCTGGGCCAGATGCAGTGCGGAGATAATCATCTTTTGCTGGCCACGGGAGATGGAGGTGAAGGCCGAACGCCCCTCAAACAGCAAACGGATATCAGCCCGATGGGGACCCACCTGGGTGTAACCCTGTTTTATGTCGGAGGGCTCTCTCTGTTTAAGTGCCGATGCCAGGGATACCCCCTCGTCCCACCCCCGCTTCCAGGATATTTCGATCTTGCTGTCGATATTCAACTGCGCCAGTTCGTCTTTGAAGGTACTTTGCAGAAGGTTGAAATAATCCTCGCGTAGCCTATTCATCTCCTCGCCGAAACCACCGACGATCTGATTCCAGCTCGATACCGTGCCAGGATCGGTCTTCAACAGACTGTTCCTCTGCTTCAGTGCCTTGCAGAATTTTTTATAATTCGGGTAATAGGAAGGTTCCACGTGGAACACACCCCATTCCACGAATCGGCGCCGATACTCGGGACCCCGTTCGAGTATCTCATGTGACATGGGGGTGAGTATCTGCAGCGGAGTCATCTTGGCGATATCGGAAAGCTTCGTGATGCTCTCGCCGTCGATCTTGATGATTGTCTGGCTGGCGCTCTTATGTATCCCGATCCGGTGTTCACGCGCCAGGGAAGAGATAGCGAACAGGGTCAGCGATTTCTCACCATGCTGTACCACGGGGCCAAATTTTGATGTGCGAAAGGAGCGCCCTCGCCCGAGCATGTAGATCGCTTCAAGTAAGGTGCTTTTTCCCGAACCGTTTTTTCCGGTTACAACATTGATCCCAGCTGCAAATCGTATATCGGCCTCAGCGATGTTTCTGAGATGCTGGATTTTGATCTGCTTGATAGTCACGGGAGGTTCCCGTTATTCGGGCGGGTGGATAGGGGACTGGCTATCTCACCAGTCCCGATACAAGGAGTCTACCGGGGTTTCCCGACAGCCTCCCAGGAGCTAAAGCCGCATCGGCATAATGACATATCGACTCTGCTCACTATCCATGTTCTGAATGAGACAACTGCTGTTGGAATCACTGAGCGACAGCTTCACCGATTCAGTATCGATAACGTTCAGGACCTCGATCAGGTAACCCACATTAAAACCGATAACCAGTTGGTCACCCTGGTAGTCGATCTCCATCTCATCCTCGGCCTCTTCCTGTTCCGGGTTATGGGCGAGCAATTTCAACAGGCCACTGGAAAACTGGAATCGTATCCCCCGATATTTTTCGTTGGACAGGATGGAGGTGCGCATCAGAGCCTGCTTGAGATCATCCCGATCCGCGGTGATCTCCTTGTCCGTGTTGCTCGGGATAACACGCTGATAATCCGGAAATTTACCATCGATAAGCTTGGAGGTGAAACTGGTCTCCCCCATGGTGAAGCGGATGTGATTGCTGCTGACGTCGATCTCGATCGGCTCGTCGCTTTCACTCAGCAGGCGGGCGAGCTCCAGGACCGCCTTTCTTGGCAAGATGACCTGCAGGCCGGTCTCCTGCCCCAGGGCACATTCGGCTTCACTGAGGGCGAGGCGATGTCCGTCGGTCGCTACCGCGCGGATAAGCCCCTCGTTCATTTCGATCAGTAATCCGTTCAGGTAGTAGCGGACATCCTGAATGGCCATGGCGAACTGGGTTTTTTCTATAAGCCGCTTTAATATCTTTTGAGTCACCGTGAACCGGTGGCTGCTGGCCGATGGTTCGATGGATGGGTAGTCGTTGGCGGGCAAGACC
The DNA here is from genome assembly GCF_025175675.1 of Sedimenticola hydrogenitrophicus. Classification (GTDB taxonomy): domain Bacteria; phylum Pseudomonadota; class Gammaproteobacteria; order Chromatiales; family Chromatiaceae; genus Sedimenticola; species Sedimenticola hydrogenitrophicus. The sequence continues at coordinate 51,499 of NZ_JANIOA010000015.1, read as the reverse complement.
CCCAAGGTGAATCGACTTCTCCCCGACTTGATGACGACCCGTTCGTTTTCGATATTGAGTTCAATGGTGGCGTCATCCGGCAGTGCCTTGCAGATATCGAGCAGTTTTCTTGCCGGGAGGGTGAAATCCACTTCGCCGTCGCAATCCACCACGCTGGTGGTTTTCATCTCGACTTCAAGGTCTGTTGCGGTAATGGTGACTTTTCCATTGCCTGCATTGATCAGGACATTCGCAAGAATCGGTAGGGTCTGTCTTCTCTCCACAACTCCACCTACTTGTTGAAGTGGTTTAAGCAGATTATCCCTGGTCGTGACGATCTTCATGGCGAAGTACTCTTTAATAGATATAAAATATTTATATAGATTTACTGTTATTATTACACAGCACGATTACTGTTGATCAATCATTATTTCTTGTTGTTTATCAATTAGTTATGCCGGTTTTTAGCTGTTGATAACAGCGGTATGCATCATGAAAGAGATGTTGATCATCTGTGGATAACTAAAGCATGCTGTTTTGCCGCAAAAACATCAACAGTTTATCCACATTAACTGGTGAGAGTTCTTAACAGGTTTCCATAGTCCTCTTCAACCCGATTGTCCCCCTCTTTCAGCTCGGCGATTTTGCGCGTTGCGTAGAGTACCGTCGTATGGTCGCGACCGCCGAAGGCCTCACCTATCTCCGGAAGGCTGTGATTGGTCAGCTCCTTTGCCAGGGTCATGGCGATCTGGCGTGGCCGGGCGATGGTGCGGCTGCGCTTGGCAGAGAGCAGCTCGGAGGTGCGGATCTTGTAGTACTCGGCGACGGTCTTCTGGATATTCTCTATGGTGACTTGCTTATCCTGCGCCGCCAGCATGTCTCGCAGGGCATCCTTGGCAAACTCCTGGGTAATGGGACGCCCGGTAAACTCCGCATTGGCAATAATACGCCGCAGTGCCCCTTCCAGTTCGCGGATATTTGAACGTACCCTTTTGCCGATAAAGAAGGCCACCTCATTGGGTAGATCCACCCCAAACAGCTGATCGGCCTTGCTCTTCAGGATGGCGACCCGGGTCTCAAGATCGGGCGGTTCGATGGCCACCGTCAGGCCCCAGCCAAAACGGGACTTGAGCCGCTCCTCGAGGCCGGAAACCTCCTTGGGAAAGCGATCGCTGGAAAGGATGATCTGCTGCTGGGATTCGAACAGCGCATTGAAGGTGTGGAAGAACTCCTCCTGGGAGCGCTCCTTGCCGGCAAAGAACTGCACATCGTCGATCAGCAGGGCGTTGACGCTGCGGAAGCGGCGCTTGAATTCGTCGATGGTGTTGTGCTGAAGCGCCTTCACCATCTGGGCGACGAAGCCCTCGGAATGGACATAGACGACGCGGGCGCGGGGATTGGTTTTCACAATCATGTTGCCGACGGCGTGCATCAGATGGGTCTTGCCCAGTCCCACCCCGCCATAGATGAACAGCGGATTATAGGCGGTGCCGGGGTTCTCGCCGATCTGTATCGAGGCGGCCCTGGCCAACTGATTCGACTTTCCCTCAACAAAGGTCTCGAAGACAAAGTTGGGATTGAGGTTGCTCGGCATCGGTGAGTCCTCACTCTGACGCACGTTGGTCCGGGCGCCCTGAAGGCGCCGGTGGGAGGGCGCCTCCGGGTGGGCTTCCACCGCGGGCTGGACGGTGGCCTTGCTGCCGATCTCCAGCGAAATGGTGGGTGCATTGGCGCCGGCGATACTCTGCAGATATTCGGTGATATCGCCAAGGTAGTGATTCTGCACCCAGTTGAGCACGAACTGGTTGGGTGCCAGTAAGCGGATGCTGTGTGCATCCTCTACGGACTGCAGGGGGCGAATCCAGGTATTGAATTGCTGCTGAGGCAGATCATGCTCGAGCCGGTCAGTGCATTTGCTCCAAAAATTCACGCTTGATGTACTCTCTTGTTCTGAAACGAGAAAGGATTTCCCCTTTTCACAGTAGGTGTAGGGATCCGGCGATTTTTGCTGCTGATCCACACGGCTGAAAGGCCTGGATTTGACCACGGATTGTCGGCCTGCCTTGAGGATTACTTCTGTGTGACCGGAAACTGTGGAGGCAAAAGTTTACTCCGCTTCCGCCGCCTTATCCACAGCTTTTACGCATCGGTAAATGGGTTGCGGCACCGGCAAGGTTGACCGAGGCATGCAGCTAGATGATTGTTATTAAAGATGTTTTCTTGTTACCGGCGACACCCGTCGCGGTGCCCGGCGTTTTTTCCACGGCGCTTTTGCCGGCCGCCGATAGTTTGTGATAAATCAGCGGGTTAGCGCCGCTTGCGCGGCCGCATTTTTGTTGACATCCGCTAGTCCGGCATCGTACTATACGCGCCCTTTTTCAGGGGCTTTTTCTGCGCTTGTTTAGTCAAGGCCTTCTTAATCATTTACCTGGTATTAGTCATGAAAAGAACTTTTCAGCCGAGCAATTTGAAGCGTGCACGTACTCACGGTTTCCGCGCCCGCATGGCAACACGCAATGGCCGCAAGATCATCAATGCCCGTCGTGCAAAAGGACGTGATTGTCTCGCATCCTGAGTTTCTGACCTGCTTTGCACACTGGCAGGGCAAGTTTCGGTCGGGCTCTGCGGCTACTAAAACCTGTTGAATTCAAACGGGTTTTTCAGAATTCTCGCAGATCATCAGACCGCTGCTTTACGGTGTTGTTCCTGCCTAATGACAGGCCCGATGCCCGTTTGGGGACAGCAGTTGCCAAAAAAATTCTGCGGCGGGCGGTTGACCGAAACCGGGTCAAGCGGCTGATCAGAGAGAGCTTTAGACTCAGGCAGCACGATTTAGCGGGTTTGGATCTGGTGGTGATGTGCGCGCGCGGAATAGACCTTTCCAATCTGCAGCAACTGCGGGACTCGCTCGACAGGCACTGGACAAAGGCCGCTCAGGCTAAATCCGTTGTCAGGGATTGAGGCCGGAAAAAATCTCCGCTTAAGCATGATTTCAGTCCATAATACGCCCTTTGCCAAACCGGCCGACGCAACTTCCAAATTCGAGTTCGAGATAGTCCATGGATAACCTTCGCCTGATACTGTTTTTCGCCCTGGCCTTCATCCTGATGATGCTCTGGCAGGCGTGGGATAAGGACTACGGCGGCAAGCCGCAAACGGCCGCCCCTACCGAGATGAGCAGCGACAAGGCCGGCACCACGACGTCCGTTCCCAGGGCGATCCCATCGGCACCGACGCCCGCTGCCAACGGGCAACCCTCCGCCGTCCCCTTGATCACGGCCGATTCTGCGCTGCCCATGGCAGGGGCGGAAAGCCAGCCCACCGCCGCCAGCGTCACCGTCAGGACCGATCTCTACACCATGGAGATCGGCACCGTCGGCGGCAATGTGCTGAAGGTGTTCCTGAACGAGTATCCCGCCTCGCTGGGGGACCAGGAAAACAGCTTCCAGTTGATGAAACCGGAGATACCCAACCTGTTCGTCGCCCAGTCTGGCCTGATTGCCGGCGAGGGCAGCGCCGCGCCCAGTCATGAGACCCCCTATCGGGTCAACAGTCACAGCTATCGGTTGGAGAGTGGCGCGGACCAGCTGAGTGTGGATCTCTACTGGACCAGCCCGGAGGGGGTCAAGGTCACCAAACGCTTCAATTACCAGCGTGGCAGCTACCTGGTGACGGTTCAACATATTGTTGAAAACGGTTCCGGCCAACCCTGGGTCGGCCGCGAGTATCGCCAGTTGATGCGCACCCCTGCGGTGGATGACAGCGCCGCCTCCAAGGTGCTCTACACCTACACCGGCGGTGCCATCTACAGTGGAGAGAAGAAGTACGAAAAGATCGACTTTGATGATATGCAGGAGTCCAAACTCTCGCGCGAGGTGAAGGGCGGCTGGATCGCCATGCTGCAGCACTATTTTGTCGGCGCCTGGATACCGCCGGCGGATCAGACCGGCACCTTCTACACCAATGTGCTCCCCGGCGAACGCTATGTGCTGGGCGCCTACACCCCGGCGCTGACGGTCGATAAAGGCACCAGCCATACCTTCAGCAGCGGCTTTGTCGCCAGCCCCAAGCTGCAGGATGAGCTGAAGGCGATCTCTACGGGGCTCGATCTCACCGTCGATTACGGCTGGCTGACGGTGATCGCGCAGCCGATCTTCTGGCTGCTCAAGCAGATTCAAGGTGTGGTAGTCAACTGGGGTGTGGCCATCATCCTGCTGACCCTGCTGATCAAGGTACTGTTCTACAAACTCTCCGAGGCCAGCTACAAATCCATGGCCAACATGCGCCGGATGACACCGCGCATCCAGGCCTTGAAGGATCGATTCGGCGAGGATAAAACGCGACTCAACGCCGCCATGATGGAGCTGTACAAGAAGGAGAAGATAAATCCGCTGGGCGGCTGTCTGCCGATCGTGGTGCAGATCCCGGTCTTCATCTCCCTCTACTGGGTGCTGCTGGAGAGCGTGGAACTGCGTCAGGCACCATTTATTTTCTGGATCCAGGATCTCTCCACCAAGGATCCCTACTTCGTGCTGCCGCTGATCATGGGTATCTCCATGTTTATCCAGCAAAAGTTGAATCCGGCGCCGCCGGATCCCATGCAGGCCAAGATCATGATGGCCCTGCCGGTGGTGTTCACCGTCTTCTTCGCCTTCTTCCCCTCGGGTCTGGTGCTCTACTGGGTGACTAACAACGTGCTGTCCATTGCCCAGCAGTGGCACATCACCCGCCAGATCGAGAATGCCGCCGCCAGGGCCTGATCCAGCCAGCCCTGTGGTTGCACAGGAATCCATAGCCGCGGTTGCCACCCCGCCCGGAATGGGCGGGGTCGGCATCATCCGCATCTCCGGAAGTCAGGCGGCCACGGTCGCCCGAACCCTCACCGGCGCCCTACCGGAGCCACGCCTCGCCCGCTTTGCCCGCTTTCGTAATGCCGGGGGAGAGGTGCTGGATGAAGGCCTGGTGCTGTTCTTTCCCGGCCCCCACTCCTTTACCGGTGAAGATGTGCTGGAGCTGCAGGGCCACGGCGGTCCGGTGGTGCTGGATCTGCTGCTGCAGAGTGTCCTGGAGTGCGGGGTGCGGCTGGCCCGTCCGGGCGAGTTCAGCCAGCGTGCCTTCCTCAACGGCAAGCTGGACCTGACCCAGGCCGAGGCGATCGCCGATCTGATCGAGAGTGGCACGGCCGCCGCCGCCCGGCTGGCGGTGCGCTCCCTGGAGGGCGAGTTCTCCAGGCGCATTCATCAGCTGGTGGAGCAGCTGATCTTGCTGCGCATGTATGTGGAGGCGGCGATCGATTTTCCGGAAGAGGAGATCGATTTTCTCTCCGACGGCAAGGTGGCCGGGGACCTGGCGGAGATCATCGCCGCCGTCGGCGCCGTGCAACAGAGCGCCCGGCTGGGACGGCTGATGCGCGACGGTATGACCCTGGTGATCGCCGGCCTGCCCAATGCGGGCAAATCGAGTCTGCTGAACAGCCTGGCCGGGCGCGAATCGGCCATTGTCACCGATATTCCCGGCACCACCCGGGACCTGCTGCGCGAGCAGATCCAGATCGACGGCATGCCGCTGCACCTGATCGATACCGCCGGCCTGCGCGAGAGCAACGACGCGGTGGAGCTGGAGGGGATCCGCCGCGCCCGGGCGGAGATCGCCCGGGCGGATCGCATCCTCTGGATCTTCGATGACCAGCTGGATCCCCGGCACCGGGCGTTCGACAGCAGCCTGCTGCCGGCGGCGATACCGGTCACCTTCATCCGCAACAAGATCGATCAGAGCAACACCCCGGCAAGACTCCGGGAGAGCGCGGACGTTACCGAGATCGCCCTGTCGGCCAAGACCGGCGAAGGCATCGACCTGCTGCGGGAGCATCTGAAACAGTGCATGGGCTTCAGTAGCGGACAGGAGGGTGAATTTATCGCCCGGCGCCGGCATCTGGATGCCATTCAACGCGCGAGTGAGCACCTACTCACCGGTCAGGCTGCACTGCAGGGGCAAGGCTCCGGCGAGTTGCTGGCGGAGGATCTGCGCCAGGCGCAGCAGGCATTGAGTGAGATAACCGGCGAGTTCAGTGCCGATGATCTGCTGGGGCAGATCTTCAGCAGTTTCTGCATCGGTAAATAATCGCCCCGTCCTTATCGGACGGGGTCACAAAAGCGCAGAAAAAGGTTGTCCTGATGGCGCTTGTTGGCCAAACTTTGCGCCTGGCGGATCAGGCATCCTGCGGATGCGTAAGTTGATGAAGTACCCTGGATAGGCATTTTAATCACCCATGTTCTCCCTCACTCCCGAGCAAATACCGTGGCTGGTTGCGGCCCTGTCGACGATGGCCCTGCTGTTGCCCGCCATCCTGTTCCGCCGCCGCCTCGCCGCCTTCCTGAAACAGCACCGGCTCGGCCAGGCCATCCGCCGCCTGGGACCCAAGGTACACCACGATCTGCTGCTGCCGGACGGCATCGATGGCGTGCTGGTGGCGGACTATGTGGTGTTGACCCACAAGGGCATCCTGCTGGTCACGGTCAACTGGTACGAGGGCAATATCTTCGGCGGCAAGGATACCGACCAGTGGACCCAGGTATGGTGCGGCGCCTCAAACCGCTTTACCAATCCGCTGCATGAACTGCAGCTGATCTGTGCCACGGTCAGATCCCTGGTACCCAATATCCCGGTGAGCGGGATCGTGCTGTTTGCCGGCAATTGCACCTTCCCCAAGGATAAACCGGACGGTGCCTGCCTGTTGCACGACCTGCCGAGACAGCGGCGCAAGCAGGTGGTCCCGCCCCGTTTTGAAACCGCCTGGGAACTGCTGCTGGTGAAGGCCGGGATGCTCAGTTTCGGTTAGGTAGGCAAGGCATTCGCCAGCTGCAGCTGCCTGAGTTGCCGGCTGATCAGCTGCGAACCGGACAGCGAAAGCACCACATAGAGAGCGAAGAACCAGAGTCCGGCCTGTACCTCGGCCTGGGTCAGTCCGCCGCCATTGTTGGAAAAGAAGGCCACCAGGATGGCCACCACAAAGACATCCGCCATGGACCACTTGCCCAGGTGATGGCTCAGGTGCAGGCCACGCAGGGAGAGGTGATGGGTACGGCTGAACAGGGTCAGCCAGGCGACCCCGGTTTTCAGCAGCGGCAGTACCACGCTGAACAGCGTCAGCAGCAGCGCCAGCCAGAGATTGCCGTTGCTCCAGAGCCCGGTGATGGTGGTGAGTATGCCCTTGGACTGAAACTGCAACACGGTTTCACCCAGCACCGGCAGCGTCTTACTCACCTCCACCGAGAGAATCGGTGTGGTCAGGCCGACCGCCAGGGCGATGATACCCACGGTGAGCATGGCATAGCCGAGATCGCCGGAGCGGCGCCGGGGCAACCAGGAGACCAGCAGCAGTAAAGTGGCATTGAGCAAAAACAGTGCCGTCAGCTGATTCACCGACGCCCGGTAGGCGGCCTGCAGCGCCTTCTGCCGGTTGAGATCCGCCAGCTGTTGGCTGTAGCCGTCATAGAGACCGAAACTCAACGCCTCCAGCAGCTGGCGGCCGCTGGTCTCCATCTGGCTGGTGGCCTGCAGTTGCTGGATGATCGCCAAGGTCTGCCGTTCATAGGCGTTCGCCTGTTCCCAGATCTTCCAACCACAGCCCAGCAAGCCGATCAGCAGCAGGGCCAGCAGCAGACCGTTGAGTATTTTGTTCATCAGCTAAGGCGGGATCCGGTGGTGTCTCTTCGATGCCCTACTCTAGCGGGGAAACTCCAGACGATGCAAACCGGCGGATACCCCTGCATCTGTAGCGGATAAGCGGAATCGTGATCTGCTAAGATGGGTCACGATATTGCACCAGAACAGGACGGAGATCATGTTGAAACTTGCTTATGTAGGCGGACTGGGAATGATGGCCGGACCGGCCGCCGTGCATCTTGCGGCGGACGGCCCGGCGCGGGTGCTGCGGGTACAGGATCGCGGCAGCCAGGGCGGCACCCGGGAGCAGTACCGGGCGGACTGGCGGGCGCACGGCGCGGACCTGGTGCCGACCCTGCAACAAACAGTGGGCAGCGGGGACCTGGACGGGGTGGTGGTCTGCGCCGGCAAGAACGGTGACGACGTGGCGATTATCGGCGAGTTGGCCGGCCGCCTGCGCGCCGAGTCGTCCGCCCGCCCCTTCATCCTGCACCTCTCCACCGTCAGTCCCGACTTTGCCGAGGCGGCTACCACCTTCTGTGCCGGTCAGCAGGTGGACTACGTCAACTACCCCCTGACCGGCGGCCCGCTGGGCGCCCAGCTGGGCGGGGCGGATCCCAAGGGGATGCTGATCCTGGCCAGCGGTGACGAGGCGCTGTACCAGCGGCTGCTGCCCCTGCTGCAACGCCTGGGCCATCCCCGCTACTTCGGCGGTTCACCCGCGGCCGGCGCCATCACCAAGCTGATTGGCCACCACATGGTGTTCAATGGCCTGAACGGCATCGCCACCGCCGCCGCCATCCATGCCGACTGCTTCAACCAGGGCCGACTGGGAGGCGACGAACAGTACGACTACCTCGGGTTTCTCAACGGCGGCGCCGGCGGCACCCGGCAGTGGGACCTGGCCCTCAGCAAGGGCATCGCCGCGGACAACTGGGAGCAGGGTTTCGGTATTCATCATGCGGTAGTGGACGCGGTCTACGCCGCCCGCCTGGCGCTGGCGGCGGGTCTGCCGCGGATCTCCATCCAGGCCATGACCAACACCGCCTTTATCTTCTCCTACCTGTTGCAGCGGTATCCCGGGCAGACCCTGGCCACCCATGCCGTGGCGCGTGAGATGATCCGCAGCGGCAGCGCGGCGCTGGATCGCTTCATGGAGGAAAGGGGAGCGTTCGGCGCGGATGCGGATGCGGTGATTACCGCCTGTGTCGCCTCGCTGCCGGAGAGGATCCGCGACTCGGCCCTGCTCGAGGTCACGATCGACCATTTCGAGTCCCGCCTGCCGTGATTCCGCCCTGGACGATTGCATGATGTCCGGGCGATCCCGGGTGCACCGGTGACCGGGCTACCCACCGGAGCGCCCCGATCGCGGGCGCGGCACTGGTTTGAGCTGCCGGCGGTGCTGCTGGTGCTGGCCACCCTGTTCTGGGGCGGCAATGCCGTGGTCGGCAAGCTCGCCCTCAACTACATGTCGGGGATCGAACTCTCCTTCTGGCGCTGGGTGCTGGCGTTTGTGATCCTGCTCCCCTTCGCCTGGCGTCCCTGTCTGCGCGATCTGGGCTACTATCGCCGGCACCGCTGGCTGCTGCTGTTTCTCGCCCTGCTCAGCGTCTCCCTCTACAACTCGCTGCAGTACGTGGCGCTGCAGTGGACCAGCGCCATCAATGTGGGGGTGGTGAGCGCCACCATGCCGCTGGAGGTGTTCCTGCTCACCTGGCTGCTGGGGCAGGAGCGCGCCAACTGGCTGCAGAAGTTGGGTCTGCTGCTGGCGCTGCTGGGGGTCGGCTGGGTGGTCGCCCGCGGTCAGCTGCAGGTGTTGACCGGCCTGCAGTTGAATCCGGGCGACCTGCTGATGCTGACGGCGGTGTTCGGCTTCGCCATCTACTCGGTGCTGATGCGCAAACTGCCGCGCGAACTGGACAAGCTGGGGCTGCTGCTGTTGCTCATCTTTATCGGTAGCATCGGCATCCTGCCCTTCTACCTCTGGGACATCAGCAGCCGCGAGACCTTCACCCTGAATACCGACACCGCCCTGATCCTCGGCTACGTGGCGATCTTCCCCTCGCTGCTCTCCTACTACTTCTGGAACAAGGCGGTACTGCTCGGTGGGGCCAACCAGGCCGGTCTGTTCACCAACCTGATCTCGGTTTTCGCCAGCCTGCTGGCGGTGATCTTTCTGGGCGAGGCGTTCCGCTCCTACCATGTGATCGGCATGACCACCATCTTCGTCGCCATCCTGCTCGCCACCTATGTCTCCAAGTGGTATTCCCTGAGGCAATCACGCTAGAATGAACACAGAAAAATCAGGGTTTCACAGGGAGTCGTATCATGAACAAGAGTATTCGCGGATCGCAAACCGAGAAAAACCTGCTCACCGCCTTTGCCGGCGAATCCCAGGCGCGCAACCGCTACAGCTATTTTGCCGGCGCGGCGCGCAACGAGGGGCTGGTGCAGATCGCCGCTATCTTCGAAGAGACCGCCAACCAGGAGAAGGAGCACGCCAAGCGCTTTTTCAAGTTCCTTGAGGGTGGCGAGGTGCAGATCACCGAGACCTTCCCCGCCGGCCTGATCGGTAGCACCCTGGAGAATCTGCGCCACGCCGCCGCCGGTGAGGAGCACGAGTGGACCTCGATGTATCCGGAGTTTGCCCGGGTCGCCCGGGAAGAGGGCTTCAGGCAGGTGGCGGCGGCGTTCGAGGCGATCAGCATCGCCGAGAAGCAGCACCACAAGCAGTACCGGACCCTGGCCGATAACCTGGAGGCGGGTCTGGTGTTCAAACGTAACGGCAAGGTGGTCTGGCGCTGTCGCAACTGCGGCTATCTGCACGAGGCCGAGGCGGCACCCAATGTCTGCCCCGCCTGCCTCCATCCCCAGGCCCATTTCGAGTTGCTGGGCGAGAACTGGTAGGCATTGTCCCAACTTTCGGTCAGCGTATAACTCAAGTTTCGGAGTTCATTTCACAAAGCCGGAATCGCTGAATTCCCAGGGTGAGAAGTGGTACAAGGATGTAACCGCGAAGGACGCAAAGCACGCGAAGAACCGCCCAGCTTAGTATCAGCCCTGTAGGGTGGGCACGCTTTTTGTGCCCACGCGGTTGTAGCTGCATAGATGACAGCGTGGGCACAGACGACGTGCCCACCCTACGCGCCTGCTGCAGAAGGGTGGATGAACCGTAGGCCGCATTAGCGCAGCATAATTCGACGCATACACTCGGTCTGTCGGGTTACGCCTTCGGCTAACGCGACCTACAAATACCACGAACTCCGAAACTTGAGTTATAGGGCGGGCCGTGCCCGCCGCAGGATCGCAGAAACCATCCATGGAGTGCCAGCTGACCCCGGCTCAGGCGCGGAAACCGCGTACCAGTTGGTGCAGCCGGCGGCGCTGTTGCGGGTCATCCGATGGGCCATAACGCAGCGCGATGTAGAGATTCACAATGGCGCTCACCTGGCGCTGCAGGTCCGGGCGCTGGCGGATCACCCGGCGGGCGAAATCCCGCGGTCCCTCGTGGGGCTGGCGCACCAGCCCGCGGCGCGCCAGGCGGTGGCAGAACTTCACGTAGTCCCCCTGCACCGGGTCGGGCCGGATCCGGTCGCGGCGGCGCAGCAGCAGTAGCAGCAGTGGCAGCAGCGCGGCGGTGGCCAGCACCATGGCCAAGGCCAGTTTGAACTCCGATAGCGAGCCGAAACCGAGCAACTGCAACAGGCTTTGCTGCTGTTGCCGGGAGTAGCCGAGGATCCAGCGGTGCCAGGAGGCGTTGGCCGCATCCAGACCCAGCCGGAACTGTTGCATCATGCCCCGCAGCAGATCGCTGTCGGCCGATGCGAAGATCACCGGAACACCCGGGTCGGCGTTCTCGTCCAGGTCGAACTCGAAACTGCGTTCGATGCGCTCGGGGGCCACGGCCGCGGTCGGGTCGATCCGGGTCCAGCCGCTCTCCGCCAGCCACACCTCGCTCCAGGCGTGGGCGTCCGACTGGCGCACGATGAGGTAGTTGCCCAGGGGGTTGCGCTGCCCGCCCTGGTAACCGGTCACCACCCGCGCCGGGATACCGGCCAGCCGCATCAACAGGGTGAAGCTGGTGGCGTAGTGCTCGCAGAAGCCGCGCCGGCTGTCGAACAGAAACTGATCGACCGGATTGGTCCCCAGCAACGGCGGGTTCAGGGTGTAGTAGAAGGGTTCGCTGCGGAAGAATTGCAGTGCCCGGCTGACCAGCTGCGCGTCGCCGCCGGTCCCGGCGCGCCAACCGGCCACCAAGGCGCGCATGCGCGGGGTTATCGTATCCGGCAGCTGCAATCCCAAACGGCGCTGGCGCTCGCTCAAGGCGCCGGTGTGGTAGGCCAGGCGTGAGCTGGCGACGTAGCGGTAGCGTCGGTTGCGGACATTTTTGGCGCTGATCTGGTAATCCGCCGACAGGGTTGCCCCGACCGGCAGGGTTTCCGGCAGGTCCAGGGCATACAGCCAGTCGTTGGGCGAGGGTTCCAGGGTCACCTGATAGCCTACCGGATCCGCATCGCTGCGGTAGGTCACGGGGCCCGGCTCCATCAGGCGGCCGCGGCTCCAGCGCCGGCCGTCGCTATGCCAGAGCACCGGGCCGCGCCAGTAGCGCAGCCGCGGCGGCGGTATCGTCTGATCGAAATCGACCCGGAAGGCGACGGCCCGGGAGCGGATCAGCTGGCTGATGCTACCCAGGGTGATGCTGTCGCTGAGCCCGGTCTTGCCGATGGAGTTGTCCACCCCCAGGTTCCACAGGGGGCCTTCAATGCGCGGAAACAGAAAGAACAGCACCAGCATGATGGGCAGGGCTTGGGCGGTCAGGCCAGCGGCAAAACGCAGCGAGTGCAGCGGCCAGCCCGGGCGGCTTGTGGCGCGGCTGGCCTCGATCAGCAAGCCGCTGAGGCCGATCACCAGGACGCATACATAGGCCACCAGCAGCATCCCCTGGTCAAACAGGAAATGGGTGCTCAGGGTGAAGTAGCCGAGAAACACCACCACATAGAGATCGCGACGGCGGCGGCACTCCATCAGTTTCAGGCCCAGCATCAGCGCCAACAGGGCGACCTTGGCCGGCAGGCCCATCAGCAGGGGATAGAGGGTAAAGATCAGCGCGGCCCCGGCCAGGGTGATGCCCAGCAGCAGCCAGCGGCCGGGGTGCAACCGGGGCAGATAGAGGGTGGTCAGGCGCAGCAGGATGATGGCGATGAACGCCAGGCTGATACGCAGATCCAGGCGCGCAAAATGGGGTGCCACCAGCAACAGGGTGATCAGGCTGAGGGCCAGCAGGGGGCGGCGTCCGAGCTCGTTCGGGGTCATGGTCGCGGTTCGCCGTACAGGGCCAGGGCGGCGAGCGCCGCGTGGCGCTGCGAGTCACCCCGGGCCGGCTTCAACTCCAGCTCCGGCAGGCGCAAGCCGAACACCTGCTGCCGCTCGGCGGCGTCCAGTACCGCCCGGCAGAGGGCACTGAGCCGGGCCTCGGTCTCCAGCCCGGGATAGTCTCCCCAGTTGATCCACAGCTGGTCGGCGCGGTCGCCGCCGAACTGCTTGGTCTGCAGTCCCTGCTCCCGGGCCTGGACCTTCCAGGCGATCTGCCGCGGGGAGTCGCCGGGGCGGTAGCTGCGCAGGCCGACGAAATCATCGGCACCCACCCCCTTGTCGCCCTGCTGGCTCGGCTGGTAGCTGGGCTGGCCGGTCGCCGGGGTGCGCGGCCCGGGCGCGGGATAGACCAGCGCCTCCCCGTCCAGCTCCAGATAACACCAGGCATGGAGCAGGCCCAGTGGATAGCGGGTGGAGAGGATACAGCGCGGCATGGAAAAGCGGCCGCGCCGTTCGGCGCGCGCGCTCAGGGTGAAACGCTGTTCACTGCGCGGCGCCAGGTCGCCGGCGACCGCTTCGTGGGCGGCCAGCTGGAGCCGGATGCCGGGGCGTTCGCCGTCCCGCGGATTGCCGACCTGGATCTCGAACCGGGCCTGCTGACCCTTGAATAGCGGATCACTGCGTCCCGGGCGCAGCGTCAGTCCCAGCAGATTACGCCAGGTATGCAGCATCGCCACCAGGCCGAGACCGGCCAGCAGGAAGGTGAGCAGAAAGCCGAGATTGTTGGCATAGTTGACCGAGCCGATCCAGATCAGCAACAGCAGCAGGGCGAAGCCGAGGCCATAGCGGGTGGGGATGATGTAGATCTGTTGCGCGCCTACCGTGGCCCCGCCTCGCGCATCACCGCGGCAGCGCCGGATAAAACGCTCCGGGACCTGCCACCTCATGGCAGCGGCACGGATTCGAGCAGGAACTGCGCCAGCCCCGCACCCTCACGCACCCCGGTATCACTGCCGGAGTGCAGCCGGTGCGCCACCGTGGCACTCAGCACCGTCTGCACGTCCTCCGGCAGCACCTGCGGGTGACCGGCCTGCAGGGCCCAGGCGCGGGCGCTGTTGATCAGGGCCAGTCCGGCGCGGGGCGAGAGGCCGTGATTGAAGCGGGGACTGTTGCGGCTGAATTTGAGCAGGGCCTGGATGTAATCCAGCAGGGCGTCCGATACATGGACCCGGGCCACCTGCTGCTGCAGGGCGCGCAGCTGTTCCAGGTCGAGGCAGGGATCGAGCTGCTCCAACAGGCTGCGCCGGTCCTCGCCGTTCAGCAGCACCCGCTCGGCCCGGGCGTCCGGATAGCCGATATGCAGTCGCATCAGGAAGCGGTCCAGTTGCGACTCCGGCAGCGGGAAGGTGCCGATCTGGTGAGCCGGATTCTGGGTGGCGATGACGAAGAACGGCTGCGGCAGGCTGCGGGTGCTGCCGTCGATGGTCACCTGCCGCTCCTCCATGGCCTCCAGCAAGGCACTCTGCGCCTTGGGGGTGGCCCGGTTGATCTCATCCGCCAGCAGCAGTTGGGTGAACACCGGGCCGGGATGAAACTGGAACGACTCCTCCCCGCGATGATAGACCGAGACGCCGATGATATCCGCCGGCAGCAGGTCGCTGGTGAACTGGATACGCTGGTACTGCAGTCCCAGCAACCGGGCCAGGGTGTGGGCCAGGGTGGTCTTGCCGACCCCCGGGAGGTCTTCGATCAACAGGTGACCATTGGCCAGCAGACAGGTCAGGGCCAGCCGCAGTGTATGCTCCTTGCCGACGATGATTTTACCGGCTTCCATCACCACCTGATCCAGCAGCTGCTTCATAATGACTCCCGATTTGTCGTCGCTGATTTCAAAGAGTACCAGCTTTAGGTCCGCTGCCTGGCAGGGGAAGGCGGAATGTGCTCACGGTCGCAAAAACTGACGGGTATTCACCCGTTCGCGAGGATATTTGTACAGCATTTTTTAGATCCATATTAATGTTATCGGCCCCGGGGGGCGTTTCGGCAGTGGATAAATGCCCGTTATATCGCGCTGCATCAATCCCTGTAGGCCCCGCCATCGCTGAATTTAACACATCCTTATCTACTAACATGCTGCAATTGCAACATAGCTTTTTTTGATTGTTGCAAAGCGAATTCTGATTATCGCCGGCCTGCTTCCAGGACTAGGATGAATCCGTTTGCCAGTGTCCGGTTCCGCTATCCCAGAGAAAAACGAACCATTGCTTGCTGTGACCATTAGGGCCTGGATAGAGATAACTGCCACCTAGTTATTTATTGACAGGCCCGATAATCAGACACCGCAGGAACCTCTGCCTGGCAAGCAGTTGCCGGGTTATATCGATATCACCATAACAAAAATGGCCCGGCCTTAAATCAAAACGATTTTTGGAGGTATACAATGACATCGGGCCTTGTTTTTGCACTGTTATGCGCTGTGGGGGCAATCGCCTACGGCGCCTACTCCATCCGCTGGCTATTGGCCAAACCGGAGGGATCCGAGGAGATGCGCAACATCAGCCTGGCGATCCGCGAGGGGGCGTCGGCCTACCTCAATCGGCAGTACATGGCGATCAGCATCGTCGGGGTGGTCCTGTTCGGGGTGATCTACGGCTTACTAAATTCCACCACCGCGTTCGGCTTTGCCCTCGGCGCCATCTTCTCCGGGCTGGCCGGTTATATCGGCATGAACATCTCGGTACGGGCCAATTCGCGCACCACCGAGGCGGCCAAGACCGGCCTCAATGCGGCCCTGGCCGTGGCCTTCCGCGGCGGTGCCATCACCGGCATGCTGGTGGTGGGCCTGGGCCTGCTGGCGGTGGCCGGTTTCTACGCCTGGCTGCTCGGCATGACCCCGGCCGGTGAGGCGGTGAATCTGGCCCCCCTGATCGGATTGGCCTTTGGTGGTTCGCTGATCTCCATCTTCGCCCGGCTGGGCGGCGGTATCTTTACCAAGGGCGCCGATGTGGGCGCCGACCTGGTGGGCAAGGTGGAAGCCGGGATTCCCGAGGATGATCCACGCAATCCGGCGGTAATCGCCGACAACGTGGGCGACAATGTCGGCGACTGTGCCGGTATGGCGGCCGACCTGTTCGAGACCTACGCGGTGACCACTATCGCCACCATGATGCTGGGTGCACTGATCTTCGCGGATAACCCCAACGCGGCCCTGCTGCCGCTGGTGCTGGGCGGCATCTCCATCCTCACCTCGATCATCGGCACCTTCTTTGTCTCGGTAAAAGATGGCGGCAAGATCATGAACGCCCTGTACCGCGCCCTGGGGGTCTCCGCCGTCCTCTCGGCCGCCGCCTTTTATCCGGTGACCCAGTGGCTGATGGGTGATGATGTCACCTATGCGGTGATGGATCTGTACGGCGCAGCCCTGATCGGTCTGATCATTACCGCCGCGCTGGTGATGATCACCGACTACTACACCTCGACCGACTACAGACCGGTGCGGCTGCTGGCGGCCGCCTCCACCACCGGCCACGGCACCAACATCATCGCCGGGCTGGCACTCTCCATGCGCTCCACCGCGGCCCCGCTGGTGGTGATCTGTGCCGGTATCTTGTCCGCCTACGCCATGGCCGGGCTGTACGGAATCGCCATCGCCGCGACCTCGATGCTGTCGATGACCGGGATCATCGTCGCCATCGATGCCTATGGACCGATCACCGATAACGCCGGCGGTATCGCCGAAATGGCCAACCTGCCCAACGAGATCCGCAGTATCACCGATGAGCTGGATGCCGTGGGCAACACCACCAAGGCGGTGACCAAGGGCTACGCCATCGGTTCCGCGGCCCTGGCGGCGCTGGTGCTGTTCGCCGACTATACCCGGGAACTGGCCCATCACACCGGCGAGGTCCTGACTTTCGATCTCTCCAACCATCTGGTGATCGTCGGGCTGTTCATCGGCGGCCTGGTGCCCTACCTGTTCGGCGCCATGGCGATGGAGGCGGTGGGTCGTGCGGCCGGCGGTATCGTGATCGAGGTGCGGCGGCAGTTCAAGGAGATCCCCGGGATCATGGACGGCAGCGCCAAGCCGGACTACTCCCGTGCCGTGGATATGCTGACCAAATCGGCCATCAAGGAGATGGTGCTCCCCTCCCTGCTGCCGATTGCCGTGCCTTTGGCCGTGGGCCTGATGCTGGGTCCCCAGGCGTTGGGCGGCGTGCTGCTGGGTTCCATCATTACCGGACTGTTCGTCGCCATCTCCATGACCACCGGTGGCGGCGCCTGGGACAATGCGAAAAAATTCATCGAAGACGACAACCATGGCGGCAAGGGATCCGAGGCCCACAAGGCGTCGGTCACCGGGGACACCGTGGGCGATCCCTACAAGGACACCGCCGGCCCGGCGATCAATCCATTGATCAAGATCATCAACATTGTGGCGCTGATGATTGTACCGTTAATGTAATTGCACCCGGTGAAGGCTGGCCGGGGGCATTCCCGGCCAACACTTCGCGGAAAAGGAGAAAAACAATGGCTAAAGTCAGAATTCAATTGGTACCGGAGATCGAGTTCAAGATGGATCTGGACGTATCGGAAGTCGATGCCGACACGCGCGACTACGACGTGCAGCAGCACAAGACAGAGATTTATGCCGAGTTTGAAAGAAGGCTGAAGGCGGCCTTTCCTGAAGGCTACCGGATGCACACCTTCGAGTTCGGCCTGGATACCGGCTGGCACGAGGAGTTGGCCAAGAGCTAGTTTGCCTTCCTCCACCCTGCCCGTCCGATCCTGGTGCGGTCGTGACGGGCATATTCCCACCCCACCCCACCCCACATCCGCTAGTGATAAAAATCAGTTGGCGGCGGGCGCCCGCCAAGCTGCAGGCAGCCATCAGCCCTTGCCGAAAGCGCGCCCGATTGATTCACTCCGGTCGACGCGCTAGCATATTAAACGAATGTTTAATAAATGAGCGAAGTCGATGTCCGCCAAAACCAGCGGCAAGCCCGGCCGACGTGCGGCCGCGCAAGCACAACCCTCAACCCGTTCGGCCTTGTTGACCGCGGCGCGCCGCCTGTTTGCCCGCGACGGTTATCAAGCCGTGTCGGTGCGCCAGCTTGCGCAGGAGGCGAACGTCAATCCGGCGATGGTGAAATACCACTTCCGCAACAAGGAGGGCCTCTACCTGGCGGTGATACAGGAGACGGTTTCACCGATCCTGCAACAATTCGCCGCCCTGGTGGCCGACGGACCTCTGGACCGCGAGGCCCTGGCCGGGTTGCTGCGCAGTTATATGGCGCTGTTACAGCGGGAGGCCTGGTTGCCACCCCTGGTGACCCGTGAGGTGCTCTTGCGTGACGGACCGTTGCGGACCGCCTTCACCAACCAGATCGCCCGGCGGGTGGTCAGCGGCTTGAAGGGGGCGGTGGCTGACGCCCCGGCGACACGACGCAGCGGCGCCGATCTGACCGCGCTGTCGGTACTGGCCATGGTGCTGTTCCCATTTATCGGCCGACCCGTGGTGAAGAGTGCCCTGGGGATCACGCTGGACGAACAGTATGCGGAACAGATGGCGGAGCATATTGCCGCATTGATTTTTGCCCAGGCTGGAAAGGAGGAGTCCACGTGAAAAAATCGCTCCTGATGCTGCCCCTGCTCGCCTTCGTGGCAGTGGGCGGATGGTACTGGTGGTCCAACAGCAGTCCGTCCACTGTGACCGGGGAGTTGCACCTGTACGGCAATATCGAGGTACGCCTGGTCAATCTGGCCTTCAATGCCAGCGGGCGTATTGTCGAGATGCCGGCTGCCGAAGGGGCCCGAGTGCAGCCGGGGCAACCGCTGGCGAAGCTGGAGACCAGCCAGCTGCAGGCGCAGCGCGATGCGGCAGCGGCGCGGGTCGAGGCCCAGCAGCAGCAGGTGAACGCCCTGGTGGCGGGCACCCGCACGGAGGAGATCGACAAACTGCACGCCGAACTGCAGGAAGCCCGGGCCCAGTCCGTCAACGCCCGGCGCAGCCACCGGCGGCAGCAGGACCTGGCGCAGAAAAGCCTGACTTCAACCCAGGATCTGGATAATGCCAGGACGGTGGCGGAGGCCGCTGTCGCCCGGGCACAGGCGGTGCAGGCCGCGCTGGCCCTGGCGGTTGCCGGTCCGCGTGTCGAGGATGTCGCGGCCGCGAAGGCGACCCTGCGAGCCCTGCAGGCGGATCTGGCGCTGGCCGAGCGCAACCTGGCCGAGGCGGTCGTGTACGCACCGGCGGCCGGGGTGATCCAGAGTCGTATCCTGGAGCCGGGGGACATGGCCTCGCCGCAGCGCGCGGTGTATACCCTGGCGCTTACCGACCCCCTGTGGGCACGGGTCTACGTGGACGGCCCCGATCTGGGGCGGGTGCGCCAGGGCATGCCGGCGGAGATCGGCAGCGACAGCTTCCCCACCAAACGCTATCGCGGCTGGGTAGGCTACATCTCACCCAGCGCCGAGTTTACCCCCAAGCAGGTACAGACCGAGGAGGTGCGGGCCGACCTCGTCTATCAGCTGCATGTGTTCGTCTGCAATCCCCAGGACGAACTGCGCCTGGGGATGCCGGTGACGGTCACCCTGGATCTCGACCAGGCACCGGTGACCACGCCCGGCTGCGGTCAATAGGGCCGGCCGCTCATGTCGGCCCCCGTGCTGGAGACCACCGCCCTGTCCAAGTCGTTCCGGCTCCCCGGGCGGCTCGCCCCGGCCCTGCGGGAGGTCAGCCTGCGGGTACCGGCCGGCGTGGTCACCGGGCTGATCGGACCAGACGGTGCCGGCAAGACCACGTTGATGCGCCTGGCCGCCGGTCTGCTGCTGCCGGACAGCGGAGCCATCCGGGTGCTCGGCTACGACGCCAGCCGGGAGTCCATGGCGGTGCAATCCCGGATCGGCTACATGCCACAGCGTTTCGGGCTGTACGACGATCTGACGGTGCAGGAGAACCTCGACCTCTATGCCGATCTGCAGAACGTGCCCCCGGCTTCCCGCCCGACGCGCTATGACGAACTGCTCAACATGACCGGCCTGGGCCGGTTCACCCGGCGACTGGCCGGGCAACTCTCCGGCGGCATGAAGCAGAAGCTGGGACTGGCCTGCACCCTGGTGCGCTCGCCCCGCCTGCTGTTGCTGGATGAACCCACGGTCGGGGTGGACCCGGTGTCGCGTCGCGAATTGTGGCACATCGTTTACCGTCTGGTGGAACAGGAGGGGGTGAGCGTGCTGCTCAGTACCGCCTATCTGGACGAGGCGGAACGCTGCGCCGAGGTGATTCTGCTGCACCAGGGTCGGGTGGTGGGTCATGACCGGCCGGCCGCCTTTAGCGAGCCGTTGCGCGGACGCAGCTTCAGCGTGCACCAGCCCGGCGTACTGCCGCGGCGCCTGCAGACGCGGCTGGCACGCTTGCCGGGGGTGCTCGATGCCACGGTGCAGGGCGAGGCGGTGCGCCTGGTGATGCGCCAGCCCGCCGCGCCGCTGCTAGAGGAGTCTGACCTGGCGACGGCCCGCTGCGAGGCGGTGCCGCCCCGTTTCGAGGACGGTTTTATTGATTTGCTGCGCGGCGACACGGAGATGCAGCCGGGCCTGCAGCCGGCCCCCCACAACATTACCAGCAGCCAGGCCATCAGGGTTACCGGCCTGACCCGGCGGTTTGGCGATTTCGTGGCCGTCCGGGAGGTCAGCTTTCAGGTGAGTGCCGGCGAGGTGTTTGGCCTGCTTGGCGCCAATGGTGCCGGCAAGACCACCACCTTCCGCATGCTCTGCGGCCTGCTGCCGATCAGCGGCGGCGAACTCAGCGTGGCGGGGGTGGACTTGCGCCAGGCGCCAGCGAAGGCGCGCGCGCGCATTGGCTACATGTCGCAGAAATTCTCCCTCTACGGCAACCTGACGGTGCGGCAGAACCTGGAGTTTTTCGGCCAGGCCTACGGGCTGCGTGGTGCCCGGCGCCGAACGCGCCTGCAATGGGCACTGGGCGAGCTGGACCTGGCGGCCTTCGCCGGAGCCCCCAGCGGCGACCTGCCACTGGGTTACAAGCAGCGCCTGGCGCTGGCCTGCGCGCTGATGCATGAGCCGGATATACTGTTCCTGGATGAACCCACCTCCGGCGTCGACCCCCTGGCGCGGCGTGAATTCTGGTCCCACATCAACGCCCTGGCCGATGCCGGGGTGGCGGTGCTGGTCACCACCCATTTTATGGAGGAGGCAGAGTATTGCGACCGCCTGGCGATCATGGCCGCTGGTGAGATCCTGGCCTTGGGCACGCCGGCCGAGGTGAAGGCCCGCGCCCTCGGTCCCCAGGCCCGGTCCGCGACCATGGAGGCGGCCTTCATCGCCCTGATCGAAAGCCGGGAGGCGGCATGAACCGACGCCTCCGTGGCCTGTTGCACAAGGAGTTCCTGCAGGTGTTGCGCGATCCCAGCAGCATTGCGATCGCCTTCCTGATGCCGGCATTCCTGTTGTTGCTGTTCGGCTACGGGGTGTCGATGGACGCCAGCAACGTCCCCCTGGGCCTGGTGGTAGAGCAGCCGAGTGCCGAGGCGGAAAGTTTCGTCGGGGTGTTTCAGCAGTCGCGCTATTTCGCGCCCCGGCGCTTCCCGGACCGGGCCAGCGCGCAGCAGGCGCTCGGTGCCGGTCAAGTGGATGGGGTCGTGGTACTCTCCGGCGATTTCGCGGCGCGGCTCCAGGGTGCGGGCGGGGCCCCCATTCAACTGATCGTCAATGGCGTGAACGCCAACTCGGCGCGGCTGCTGCAGGGCTATGTCGAGGGCGCCTGGCGCAACTGGCTGGAGCGCGAGCTGGACGCCCGGGCGCGTCCCCTGGGGCAACCGGTGATGTTGCAGTCGCGTATCTGGTATAATCCGGGACTGCGCAGCCGCAACTATCTGGTGCCCGGGCTGGTGGCGATCAACATGACCCTGGTGGGGGCGCTGTTGACCGCCCTGGTGATGGCCCGGGAGTGGGAGCGCGGCACCCTGGAGGCGATGCTGGTGACCCCGGTCAGCATGCGCGAGGTGCTGATCGGCAAGGTGCTGCCCTATTTCGTTCTCGGCATGGGGGGCATGGCCCTCTCGGTGGCCATGGCCCTGTGGCTGTTCGAGGTGCCGCTGCGCGGCTCGTTCTGGGTGCTGACCGCCTGCTCGGCGCTGTTTCTGCTGGTTGCACTCGGCATGGGGCTGCTGATTTCGGTGACCGCCCGCAACCAGTTCGTGGCTGGCATGGTCGCCATTATCGCCACCTTTCTGCCGGCCTTCCTGCTCTCCGGCATGCTGTTCGATATCAATAGTATGCCGACGGTGGTGCAGTGGGTGACCCACCTGGTGGCGGCGCGCTATTTCGTCGCCATCCTGCAGACCCTGTTCCTGGCCGGCGATGTCTGGGGGGTGATCCTGCCCAATGCGCTGGCCCTGCTGCTGATGGCGCTGCTGTTTCTCGGTCTGGCGCGCCGCCGCATGCACAAGCGCCTGGAGTGATGGTCATGTGGCAGCGTATCCGCGCCCTGGTAGTGAAGGAGTTCCTCTCCCTGTTCAAGGACAAGAAGAGCCGTTTCGTCACCATCGTGCCGCCACTGATCCAGCTGTTGGTGTTCGGCTACGCGGCCTCGTTCGATCTCAACCAGGTGCCCTACGCGATCTACGACCGGGACCAGGGCCAGGCCGGGCGGGCGCTGGCGGCGGCCTTTTCCGGCTCGCCCAATTTCGATCTGCGGCATATCGTACAGCACCAGGATGAGATCGCGCCGCTGGTCGACAACGGCGAGGTGCTGCTGGTGCTGCAGCTCGAACCCCGCTTCAGCGAAAAGCTGGCGGCCGGGCAACCGGCCGAGGTACAGGTGTTGGTGGATGGGCGTAACTCCAACACCGCGCAGATCGCCGTCAATTACGCCGCCACGGTGATCCGGGAGTTCAATGAGCGCTGGATCGCCGAACATGGGCTGGCGCCGCCACCGGCCCACCTGGTGAGCCGGGCCTGGTTCAACCCCAATCTCGAGAGTCGCTGGTTTTTCATCCCCGGATTGGTGGGTCTGCTGACTCTGGTGGTCACCATGGTGGTCACCTCCCTCTCGGTGGCGCGGGAGCGCGAACAGGGGACCTTCGACCAGCTGCTGGTGACGCCGCTGCGGCCGTTCGAGATCCTGATCGGCAAGGCGACGCCCGGTTTCGTGGTGGGGATGATCGAGGGCAGCGTGGTGATCCTGCTGGCCCAGTACTGGTTCGGCGTGCCCCTGGTGGGCGGGCTTGGGGTACTCTACCTGGGCCTGGTGCTGTTCCTGTTGGCGGCCATCGGTATCGGTCTGGCCATCTCCTCCCTGGCGGTGACCCTGCAGCAGGCCCTGCTCGGCGGCTTCCTGTTCATGGTGCCGGCGGTCATTCTCTCCGGCTTCGCCACCCCCATCGCCAACATGCCGCGGGCGGTGCAACTGCTCACGCTGGTGGATCCGCTGCGCTACTTCCTGGTGGTGGTGCGGGGGGTGTTTCTGGAGGGTGCGCCGCTCTCCATCCTGGTGCATGAGCTGTGGCCGCTGGCCTTGATCGCCGGTTTTACCCTGAGTGCGGCGGCCTGGCTGTTCCGCCATCGCATGTATTGAGCCGGACCCTAGTAAAACACCCATAGTGAGCGCCCGCACACGCGCGGCTGCCTGTTCCAGCCGGACACCCACAAGAGGTACACTAGCCGGCTAAATCGTTCTTGTTCCGAGTAACCATGTTTTATTCCGACAGCTATGAAGTGATTGTGGTGGGCGGCGGCCATGCCGGTACCGAGGCGGCCTTGGCGGCGGCGCGGATGGGCGCGCGCACCCTGCTGCTGAGCCACAACATCGAGACCCTGGGGCAGATGAGCTGCAATCCGGCCATCGGCGGCATTGGCAAGGGGCATCTGGTCAAGGAGGTGGACGCCCTGGGTGGCGCCATGGCCCATGCCACCGATCTCGGCGGCATCCAGTTCCGTATCCTGAATGCCAGCAAGGGGCCGGCGGTGCGGGCGACCCGAGCCCAGGCGGACCGGGTGCGCTACAAGGCGGCGATCCGCTTCGCCCTGGAGAACCAACCCCACCTCGACCTGTTCCAGCAGGCGGTGGACGACCTGATCGTGGAGGGGGAACGGGTCACCGGGGTGGTGACCCAGATGGGACTGAAGTTCCATGCCCGGGCCGTGGTGCTGACCACCGGCACCTTTCTCGGCGGGCGCATCCATATCGGCCTCAACAATTACGAGGGCGGGCGCGCCGGCGACCCCCCGGCCAATGCCCTGTCGCGGCGGCTGCGCGAGCTGCCGTTCAACGTGGCGCGTCTGAAGACCGGTACCCCGCCGCGCATCGACAGCCGCACCATCGACTACAGCCGCCTGGCGGAACAGCCCGGGGACGACCCGGCCCCGGTCTTCTCCTTCATGGGCTCGCGGGATGAACACCCGCGCCAGGTCAGCTGCCACATCACCCACACCAACGAGCGCACCCACGAGATCATCCGCGCCGGGCTGTCGCGTTCGCCCATGTACACCGGGGTGATCGAGGGGGTGGGTCCGCGCTACTGCCCCTCGATCGAGGACAAGGTGGTGCGCTTCGCCGACAAGGAGGCGCACCAGATCTTCATCGAGCCGGAGGGGCTGGAGTGCAACGAGGTGTATCCCAACGGCATCTCCACCTCCCTGCCCTTCGATGTGCAACTCGAACTGGTGCGCTCCATGGAGGGGTTTACCGAGGCGCGCATCATGCGCCCCGGCTACGCCATCGAGTACGATTTCTTCGATCCCCGGGATCTGCGCCCGAGCCTGGAGACGCGCTTCATCGAGGGGCTGTTTTTTGCCGGCCAGATCAACGGCACCACCGGCTACGAGGAGGCGGCGGCCCAGGGGCTGCTGGCCGGACTCAACGCGGTACTCAAAATTCGCGAGCAGGCGGCCTGGTCGCCGCGCCGCGACGAGGCCTATCTCGGGGTGTTGGTGGATGATCTGATCAGCAAGGGGACCCAGGAGCCCTATCGCATGTTCACCAGCCGGGCCGAGTTCCGCCTGCTGCTGCGCGAGGACAACGCCGACCTGCGCCTGACCGAACAGGGGCGCCGGCTGGGGCTGGTGGCGGACGAACGCTGGCAGCGCTTCGAGCAGAAGCGCGAGGCGATCGAGCGCGAGCAGCAGCGGCTGCGGGACATCTGGGTGCAGCCCGGTAGCCCGCTCGCCGAACAGGTCACCGCGCTGTTCGACAGCCCCATCTCCAAGGAGACCCGTGCCCTGGAACTGTTGGCCCGGCCGGATGTGGACTACGCCCGGCTCTGCGGCCTGCCCGCCCTGGGGCCGGGGCTGGCGGACCGTGCGGCGGCCGAGCAGTTGGAGATCCAGGCCCGCTACGCCGGTTACATCAAGCGCCAGCAGGTGGAGATCGACCGCCTCAAGGCCAACGAGGCGCTGAAGCTGCCGGAGCATTTTGACTATGCCCGGGTGCGCGGCCTCTCCGCCGAGGTGCGGGAAAAACTGCTCAAGACCCGCCCGGCCACCATCGGCCAGGCGAGCCGCATTCCCGGGCTGACCCCGGCGGCCATCTCGCTGCTGCTGATCCACCTGAAGCGTACATCATGAACGATCAGATGAAGCTGTGGCGGCGCCAGTTGCGAGAGGGGCTGCTGGCCATGGACATCGCACTCTCGGAGCGCCAACAGCAGCGGTTGCTGGACTATCTCGCCCTGCTGCTGAAGTGGAACAAGGCGTTCAACCTGACCGCCATCCGCGATGCCAATGAGATGGTCTCCCGCCAGCTGCTGGACAGCCTCTCCATCCTGCCGCTGCTGCGGGGGACGCGGGTGCTGGACGTGGGCACCGGCCCCGGCCTGCCGGGCATACCCCTGGCGGTGGCCCGTCCCGAATGCCAATTTACGCTGCTCGATTCCAACGGCAAGAAGACCCGCTTCGTGCAGCAGTCGGTGGTCACCCTGGGGCTGGACAATGTACAGGTGGTGCGCGCCCGGGTGGAGGGGTACCGGCCGGCGGCCGGCTTCGACACCATCACCTCGCGGGCCTTTGCCGCGCTGCCGAAGATGCTGCAACTGACCGAACACCTGCTGGATGAGCGGGGCCGTCTGCTGGCGATGAAAGGGACGGTGCCGGGGGATGAGATCGCCGAACTGGCGGCCGCCGGCTATCGGGTGGAGGTGGTGCCGCTGCAGGTGCCCGAAAGCGCCGGCCAGCGCCATGCCCTGCTGGTGGAGCCTAGTGGCCGGACAGGATAGGCGACAGGTACCTCCGACCCCCTTCCCCACAGACGCGACGGGCGCCGGAACAGGTTGTAAGGTGCTGGTGAGCTTGCGAACCGCACCATGCCCGGTAAGGCTTGATGCGGTTCGCGTTACTCACCACATCCTACGGGCTATCTCGATATCCAGGCTACAATCTGTGTTTGTTCGCGACTAACTCAAGGGAGTAAGCATGCAGATCTGGGTCGATGCCGACGCCTGCCCCAACGTGATCAAGGAGATTCTGTTCCGGGCGGCGGAACGGGTGGAACTGCCGCTCATCCTGGTGGCCAACCAGCCGGTCAGTACTCCGCCTTCCCGCTTCATCCGCTCGATTCGGGTAGCGGCCGGTTTCGATGTGGCGGACAACGAGATCATCCGTCAGGTGGCGTCCGGCGACCTGGTGATCACCGCCGACATCCCGCTGGCGGCCGGGGTGATCGACAAGGGGGGTTATGCGCTGAACCCCCGGGGCGAGCTCTACACCCGGGAGAATATCCGCGAACGACTGACGATGCGCGACTTCATGGATGAACTGCGCGGCAGCGGCGTCAATACCGGCGGACCGCCGGCCCTGGACAAGGGCGACCGTCTGGCCTTTGCCAACGCGCTGGACCGGTTTCTGGCCCGGCGCGGGGACTGAGTCACCGGGTAATTACCCGGCTCAGCCGGGGGACTCGTTGGGTTTGACCTATGTATAAGTAGGGCACCTCTGGACGACAGTTGGCAATTGGACTCTCGCCAAGACGCCAAGCACGCCAAGGAAAACCGTTTATTTCCTTTAACCTTTGCGCTCTTGGCTTCTTGGCGAGAGTAATGATTCTTTACCAATGCGGGACCGGGAAGGCACCGTGGGTACTAACGTGCGCCTACTCCAGGCTTTCGATATCGGCGCGGATCTGCTCCAGCTTGCGCTGCATCACCCGCTCCAGATGGTCGATATCGCTCAGGATGCGCCGCTTGAAATCGGCCACGCTCTCCTCATGGTTCACCAGCTGATCCAGTTCACCGGCCAGTTTCAGCATGGTAGGTGAGATCTCGCTGACCTCCTTGTATTTATGCGTGCCGCTGTCCACCTGCACCATCTTCTTGGCACGACCGTGACGGAACTTCATGCTGTGGGCGAACAGCTCGCCCTTCTTGCGCTTGAAATAGATCTTGAGGATGTCCTCGTCGCCCTCCTGCCGCAGGGTATAGCGTTCAATCTGATCGAGGTCGGTAACGCCCAGTTCTTGCAATGTCTCATACATGGATGGTTCCTTGCCGTGTGACGGCGCCTCCGGGTGATGGGCCTGTGGCTATAAATATGCGTTACCGGGGTGGGAACTGCAAGCCGTGGAATGGCGCGATTCAGGCAGCGGCTTGCCGAGGCTGAAACCGAAGCGCGATAATCGGCAGTATCGCGGACGAGAGCAGAGAGAGGCAGCGGCATGACGACTATCATCGCGGGAAAATGCTGGCAGTGCGGCAGCGAACTGACCACCCATGAATATGGCCGCGAAACGGTCTGCCTGAAGTGTGGCAAACCCACCCGGGTGTGCCGGAACTGCCACAGGTACGATCCGTCCTGTACCAACCAGTGCCGCGAGCCGCTGGCGGAAAAGGTGCAGGACAAGACCCGCGCCAACTATTGCGACTACTTCGAGCCGACCGCCGATCCCGAGGCGGGTGGCGCTCCCGGTGACGCGGACCACCGGCAGGCGGCGGAGGATCTGTTCAAGTGAGCCCGTGGCCGGGGAGAGCGGGCCGGATTCCGGGACGGGTCCCCGATTCGGGCGGTGCCGTCCCCGCCAATCCCGTCAAAGTTCGTGCATCTACCCCGCTTTCTGATATTCTGAACGGCCCGTCACCTATCTGGGGACGGGGAGTTTTTGGGGAACCTGGGAGTCTGACAGCCTCCTGGAATGTCCGGGTACTAGCGCGGAAGTAGGCTATGGGTCGAATAATCTGTGTCGCGAATCAGAAAGGTGGGGTCGGCAAGACCACCACGGCGGTCAATCTGGCGGCGTCATTGGCCTCGTTCAGGCGCAAGGTCGTGCTGGTGGATATGGATCCACAGGGCAATGCCACCATGGGCTGTGGGGTGGACAAGCACACGCTCGACAACTCCAGCTGCGATGTGCTGCTGGGCGAGGCGAGCTTCAACGACACGGTGGTGAAGACCCCCGCGGCCGGTTTCGACGTGCTCCCCGCCAATGCCGATTTGACGGCGGCCGAGGTCGGGCTGATGAGCGTCCCGCTGAAGGAGAAGCGGCTGAGCCTGGCGCTGGCCGGGGCCAGGGACCGTTACGACTATATTGTCATCGACTGTCCGCCGTCCCTCAATATGCTGACGGTCAACGCCCTGGTGGCGGCCGATGGCGTGCTGATCCCGTTGCAGTGTGAATATTACGCCCTCGAAGGGCTCTCGGCGCTGATCAGCACCATCCGCCAGATCCAGGGCAGCCGCAACAGCCAGCTGGTGATCGACGGTATCGTCCGCACCATGCACGATCCGCGCAACAACCTCACCAACGAGGTGTCGGCGCAGCTGATTCACCACTTCGGTGACCAGGTGTTCCGCACCATTATCCCGCGCAATATCCGGGTCGCCGAGGCACCGAGTCACGGGCTGCCGGTTTTACTGTATGATAAGACGTCGCGCGGCGCGGTATCCTATCTGGCCATGGCCAGCGAACTGATGCGCAGACAGGAAAAACGGATGGCTGCGCCAGCCTAATCCAGACAAGATTCCGCCGCCAGGCGGCGCTAGTACTTTTCGGAACCAGAACATGGCAGCAAAAAAACGAGGCCTCGGACGCGGACTGGATGCCCTGCTGGGCAATGCGTCGGACAAGGATGAACAACAGACAGCCGAGAGCACAGGCGCAAACCACAACCTGACCTCCCTGCCGGTCGACCTGATCCGGCGCGGGCGTTATCAGCCACGGCGCGACTTCAATCCCGACAGCCTTCAGGAGCTGGCCGATTCGATCGCCGCCCAGGGCGTGGTCCAGCCTATTGTGGTGCGTCCGGTGGACGGCAACCAGTACGAGATCATCGCCGGCGAACGGCGCTGGCGCGCCTCGCAACAGGCCGGCCTGAGCGAGATCCCGGTGGTTATCCGCGACGTCAATGACCAGACCGCCATGGCCATGGGACTGATCGAGAACATCCAGCGCGACGACCTCAATCCGCTGGAGGAGGCGGGCGCCCTGCACCGCTTGTTGAACGAGTTCGAACTGACCCACCAGGAGATCGCCCGGGCGGTGGGCAAGTCCCGCACCACGGTGACCAATCTGCTGCGCCTGCTGGAGCTGAATCCGGATGTGAAGGTGATGATCGAAGAGGGGCGCATCGAAATGGGCCACGCCCGTGCACTGCTCGGCCTCAAGGAAGCCCTGCAGAGCGAGGCGGCACGCCAGGTGAGCCTGCAGGGACTCTCGGTGCGGGAGACGGAGAAGCTGGTCCGGCGACTGCAGGGAGAGAGCGCCGAAACCGCCAAGGGGAAACCGCCGGTGCGGGAGGATCCCAACGTCCGCTCGCTGGAAAACCGTCTTACCGAGCGCCTCGGTGCCCGGGTCAAACTGCAACAGGGCAGCGGCGGCAAGGGCAAGCTGGTGATCAGCTACAACAGCCTCGATGAGCTGGACGGTATTCTGGAACATATTCAGTAGATTGGCCGGAAATTTCCGCCAATCCATCAATCAGTTTTCGCTTTACCATCAAAAAATTTATTCGCCCATCGTTTGACCTTATGCAGCGCAGCATTTATACTGCGCCGGCTTTTTAAGTGCGGTTTTTAGCGGCTGGGGATCGTTTAGATGCATCTGGCAGATAAGCGTCAAGCCTATCGCACCCTCCTGGCACAACTGGTAACGACTTTGACTGCGGCCCTGCTCCTGCTGTTGGTTGCGGGCAGCGTTTATGCCTATTCCGGGCTTGCGGGGGGGCTGATAGCAACCCTGGCGAACGCCTTTTTCGCATATCGGATCTTTGTCCGGTATTCCGCCCAGGAGCCGGGCAGACTACTGGCCCGCTTCTATGGCGCAGAGATCTTGAAACTCGTGTTGACGGGTTTGCTTTTTGCGGGGGTCATCCTCTGGATCAAGCCGCTGAGTGTTGGCGCCTTGTTCGGCATCTTTCTGCTGGTTCAGCTGGTGCCGATAGTGGCGGTTCAACTATTGGATTAAACAACAAAATTGGTTATGTGAAGCACAATGGCTGGCGATACCCTTACCTCTAGCGAATACATTAAGCACCATCTGACCAACCTGACCTATGGTCAGCATGCCGACGGTAGCTGGGGTCTCGCCCACAGCGCCGCCGAAGCGAAGGAGATGGGATTCTGGGCCATCCATGTGGACACCATGTTCTGGTCGATCCTGCTGGGCGGCCTGTTCATCTACTTCGGCAAGAAGGTCGCCGACCGTGTCTCCTCGGGTGTCCCCGGCGGTCTGCAGAACTTCGCCGAGTGGCTGGTGGAATTCATCGACAACAGCGTGCGCGGCTCGTTCAGCGGGCGTAATCCGCTGGTGGCTCCCCTGGCCCTGACCATCTTCATCTGGATCTTCCTGCAGAACCTGATGGATCTGGTGCCGGTCGACGTGATTCCTCACCTGGCTGGCGCCATCGGCATCCATTTCATGAAGGTGGTTCCCTCCACCGATCCCAACGCCACCTTCGGCATGGCCATCGGCGTGTTCATGCTCACCCTCTACTACAGCATCAAGATCAAGGGCGTGGGCGGATTCATGGGTGAACTGACCCTGCAACCCTTCTCCTCCGACAACGCGATCGTGAAACTGCTGTTTATCCCGATCAACTTTGTCCTCGAATTCGTCAGCCTGATCGCCAAGCCGATTTCCCTGGCCCTGCGACTGTTCGGCAACATGTATGCGGGTGAAATGATCTTCATCCTGATCGCCATCATGTACAACGCCGGCGTGGTGCTCGGTCTGTTCGGCGGTGTGCTGCAGCTGGGCTGGGCGATCTTCCATATCCTGATTATTACATTGCAGGCGTTTATCTTCATGACCCTGACCATTGTTTATCTGGATATGGCGCATAACGACCACTGATTTTTTTGTAGTTTTTTCGATTAACTTTACAACCTCACGACAAACGGGAGATAGAAATGACTGAAGCAGCCGCACTGTTGTACATTGCCGGTGCATTGATGATGGGCCTGGGCGCGCTGGGCGCCGCGGTCGGTATCGGTGTGCTGGGTGGACGTTTCCTCGAGGGCGCGGCCCGCCAGCCGGAACTGATCCCGATGCTGCGTACACAGTTCTTCATCGTTATGGGTCTGGTTGACGCCGTCCCCATGATCGCTGTTGGTTTGGCGATGTACGTCTTGTTCGCGGTTGCCGGATAATTTTGGCTACCAACGAACATACTGACAATCATCTCGTCAAAAGCGAGGTAAATCCGGGATGAACATAAATCTGACTCTTATTGGTCAGCTTCTCTCCTTTGCGGTGTTTGTGTGGTTCACGATGAAGTTCGTCTGGACTCCCATCATGGGCGCCCTCGACACCCGTCGAAAGGAAATTGCAGACGGCCTGGCGGCCGCGGAACATGGTCAGCACGAACAGGAGTTGGCCAAGGAACGCGCCAAAGAGGCCATCCACGAAGCGAAAGGCCAGGCAGCAGAAATCATTAACCAGGCTCAGAAGCGTGCTTCCGAGATCGTCGATGAATCCAAGGGCAATGCGCGTTCCGAAAGCGAACGTATCCTTGCCGCTGCCCAGGCAGAGATCGAGCAGGAGACCAATCGTGCTCGTGAACAGCTGCGTCAACAGGTAGCTGAGCTGGCGGTATTGGGTGCGAGCAAGATCCTTCGCAAGGAGATCAACGCCGCCGCCCATAAGGATATCGTCGAACAACTGGCTCAACAAATCTAAGGCGCTGCTATGGCTGGAGAAACAACCACAATAGCCCGTCCTTACGCAGAAGCGGTATTCAGCCGGGCCAAGGAGACCGATTCACTGGCTCCCTGGTCGGAAACTCTCGAGTTTCTCGCGGCAGTGGTTGGCGAACCAACCATGGCCGGGGTTATCACCAATCCCAAGTTCGACAGGTCCGGTCTTACGGATCTGCTACTCGACATTGGCGGTGAACGCTTCAACGAAGAGGGCAAGAACCTGGTCAAAGTGCTGGTAGCGAATGGACGTCTTGCCCTAGTGGGTGAGATCGCCAAACTCTACGAGCAACTCAAGGCAAAAAGTCAGCGGATACAGCATGTGCATGTAACCTCTGCCTTTGCCCTGGAACCGACTCAGGAAACCCAAATAGCCGATGCGCTGAAAGCCAAACTGGGATACGACATTACCATCACCAGCGAAGAGAATGCCGAGCTGATAGGCGGCGTTCATATTCGTGCCGGTGATATGGTAATCGACGGTTCCGTCAGCGGGCAGCTGCAGCAACTGGCGAACGAATTAGGAATCTAAGCGAGAAGCCATCATGCAACTCAATCCATCCGAGATCAGCGAACTGATCAAACAGAAGATCGAGAAGTTCGATCTGAAGACTGAAGCCCGCAACGAGGGCACCATCATCAGTCTGACCGACGGTATTGCCCGTATCCATGGCCTCGCAGACGCCATGTCTTACGAGATGCTGGAGTTTCCTGGCAATACCTTCGGCCTGGCCCTGAACCTGGAGCGCGACTCCGTGGGTGCGGTAATCCTGGGTGAATATACCCACCTTACCGAAGGCGATGCGGTGAAATGTACCGGCCGCGTACTGGAAGTGCCGATCGGTGAAGGCCTGCTGGGTCGTGTGGTTGACTCGCTGGGTAACCCGCTGGACGGCAAGGGCGCCATCGAATACACAGAAACCTCTCCCATTGAAAAGGTGGCACCGGGTGTTATCGAACGCAAGTCGGTGGATCAGCCGGTTCAGACCGGCCTGAAAGCCATCGATGCCATGGTGCCGGTGGGTCGCGGCCAGCGTGAGCTGATCATCGGCGACCGCCAGACCGGTAAGTCCGCCATTGCCATCGATGCCATCATCAATCAGAAGGGCACAGGGGTTAAGTGCATTTACGTGGCGGTGGGTCAGAAGAACTCCACCATCGCGCAGGTGGTGCGCAAGCTCGAAGAGCACGGCGCCATGGAGCACACCATCATCGTCGCGGCACCGGCCGCCGACTCCGCGGCCATGCAGTTCATCGCACCCTACTCCGGTGCCACCATGGGCGAGTACTTCCGCGATCGCGGCCAGGACGCCATGATCATTTACGACGATCTGACCAAGCAGGCCTGGGCCTATCGTCAGGTCTCCCTGCTGCTGCGGCGTCCGCCCGGTCGTGAGGCCTACCCCGGCGACGTGTTCTATCTGCACTCCCGCCTGCTCGAGCGTTCGGCCCGGGTCAACGCCGCGTATGTGGAGAAGTTCACCAACGGCGAAGTGAAGGGCAAGACCGGTTCATTGACCGCCTTCCCGATCATCGAGACCCAGGGCGGTGACGTATCGGCCTTCGTACCGACCAACGTGATCTCGATTACCGACGGCCAGATCTTCCTCGAGGCGGATCTGTTCAACGCCGGTATCCGGCCAGCGATCAACGCCGGTCTGTCGGTATCCCGCGTCGGTGGCGCGGCCCAGACCAAGATCATCAAGAAACTGGGTGGCGGTGTGCGTCTGGCACTGGCTCAGTATCGTGAGCTGGCGGCGTTCTCCCAGTTCGCTTCCGATCTGGACGACGCCACCCGTGCCCAGCTGGAACGCGGCGAGCGTGTCACCGAGTTGATGAAACAGCCGCAGTACAGCCCGCTCAGCATCGCCCAGATGGCGGTCTCGCTGTTTGCCGCCAACGAAGGCTACCTGGATGATGTCCCGGCCAACAAGGTGGTGGATTTCGAGGCGGCGCTGCACTCCTACATGGGTAGCAACCAGAAGGCGCTGAGCGATCAGATCAATGCATCGGCCGATTACAATGACGAGATTACCAAGTCACTGCATGACGCCATCAAGGACTTCAAGGCCAACCACACCTGGTAAGCATGTTGTCCCTCAAGCTGAAAGATAAGGTTTAATCATGGCAGGCGCAAAAGAGATACGCACCAAGATTGCCAGCATCAAGAATACGCAGAAGATCACCTCTGCGATGGAGATGGTGGCAGCTGCCAAGATGCGCAAGGCACAGGACCGGAAAAACGCAACGCGTCCCTACGCGGACAAGATGCGGAATGTCATCGGTCACCTGTACCATGCGCATCCGGAGTACACCCACACCTTCATGAAGGAGCGCGATATCAGCCGGGTCGGCTACATTGTGATCTCCTCGGATCGTGGGCTGTGCGGCGGCTTGAACAGCAACCTGTTTCGCAAGCTGACCCGCGAGATCAAAAAGCAGCAGGAAGCCGGTATTCAGGTTAATTTCTGCATCATCGGGTCCAAGGCACTGGGCTTTTTCAAGCGCTTTGGCGGCAAGGTGCTGGCACAGGCCACGCACCTGGGTGACGCACCCCGTATCGAGCAGTTGATCGGTGCCGTGAAGGTGATGCTGGATGCGTATGAGCAGGGTGAGATCGATCGTATCTATGTGGCCTACAACGGTTTCGTGAATACCATGACCCAGGATCCCACCATCGAGCAGCTGGTACCTATCGTCGGTGAGGCAGACAAAGAGCTGAAACACCACTGGGACTATCTCTACGAGCCGGATTCCAAAGAGGTTTTGGATGGCCTGCTGACCCGTTATATCGAATCCCTGGTTTACCAGTCGGTGGTGGAGAACGGCGCCTGCGAGCAATCCGCACGCATGGTGGCGATGAAGGCGGCGACCGACAACGCGGGCAACCTTATCGATGAGCTGCAGTTGGTCTACAACAAGGCGCGTCAGGCAGCCATTACCCAGGAGATCTCCGAGATCGTGGCCGGCGCTGCTGCCGTATAGGCGCCGCGGGCCGTACCAGGCCCTGGTGTAGAACAGGTTAAGTTTTTAAACATTAGAGAGTCGTCGACAGCGACAAGAGGAACCAGAGATGAGTTCGGGTAAAGTGGTGGAAATCATCGGTGCTGTGGTGGACGTACAGTTCCCCATGGGTCATATGCCGAAGGTCTACGATGCGCTGAAGATCGAAGAAGTGGGTCTGACCCTTGAAGTTCAACAGCAATTGGGTGACGGCATCGCCCGTACCATTGCCATGGGTTCAACCGACGGTCTGAAGCGTGGCGTTGAAGCAGTCAATACGGGCGCTCCCATAACCGTTCCGGTCGGCCAGGGCACCCTGGGCCGCATCATGGACGTGCTGGGCAATTCGATCGATGAAGCGGGCCCGATCGATTCCAAGGAGTTTATGCCGATTCACCGGGTTGCCCCCAAGCTGGAAGATCAGTCCACGGCGACCGAGATCCTGGAGACAGGCATCAAGGTGATCGACCTGATCATGCCGATCGTCAAGGGCGGCAAGGTCGGACTGTTCGGCGGTGCCGGCGTCGGCAAGACCGTCACCCTGATGGAGCTGATCCGTAATATCGCTGTCGAGCACTCCGGTTTCTCGGTATTCGCCGGTGTAGGCGAGCGTACCCGTGAGGGTAACGACTTCTACCACGAAATGGCCGAGGGTGGGGTACTGGACAAGGTAGCCCTGGTTTACGGGCAGATGAACGAGCCCCCCGGCAACCGCCTGCGCGTGGCCCTGACCGGCCTGACCATTGCCGAGAACTTCCGTGACGAAGGTCGTGACGTACTGTTGTTCGTCGACAACATCTATCGTTACACCCTGGCGGGAACCGAGGTATCGGCACTGCTGGGCCGTATGCCTTCAGCGGTAGGTTACCAGCCGACCCTAGCGGCCGAGATGGGCGTGTTGCAGGAGCGTATCACCTCCACCAAGACCGGCTCGATCACCTCCTTCCAGGCGGTATATGTACCGGCGGATGACTTGACCGACCCCTCCCCCGCCACCACCTTCGCGCACCTGGATGCGACCCTGGTACTGTCGCGTCAGATCGCCGAGCTGGGTATCTACCCGGCGGTGGATCCGCTGGACTCCACCTCGCGTATCCTGGATCCGCACATTGTGGGTGAGGAGCACTACGGCGTGGCGCGTGGCGTCCAGGGTACCCTGCAGCGTTACAAGGAGCTGAAGGATATTATTGCCATCCTGGGTATGGATGAGTTGTCCGAAGAGGATAAGCTGACCGTATCCCGCGCACGTAAAATGCAGCGTTTCCTTTCGCAGCCGTTCTTCGTGGCTGAGGTGTTCACCGGTAGCCCCGGTAAATACGTCTCGGTCAAGGACACCATCGCCAGCTTCAAGGCGATCCTGGCGGGTGAGTATGATCACCTGCCGGAGCAGGCCTTCTACATGGTCGGCGGTATCGAGGAAGCTGTTGAGCGTGGCGCAGGCGACTAATCGAGTCTGGAGAAACTAAATGGCCATGACTATTCATATCGACATCGTCAGTGCAGAGGGAGCCATCCATAGCGGCCATGCCGAAATGGTCTATGCCCCCGGCGTGATGGGTGAACTGGGCATCGCCCCGAGACACACACCGCTGGTGACGCACCTGAAGCCGGGCGATGTGCGGGTGGACACCGGCAAGGAGATGTTGCACTTCTATGTATCCGGGGGCATTCTCGAGGTTCAGCCCCATGTAGTGACGGTACTGGCCGACACGGCCATCCGTGCTACCGATCTTGACGAGGCCGCCGCGATCGAGGCGAAACGCAAGGCGGAAGAGGCGCTCGCGGGACAGAAGGAAGCGTTCGAATACGCCAAGGCACAGGCCGAACTCGCCGAGGCCGTGGCTCAGCTCCGGGCGATCGAGAAACTTCGCAAGATCAAGAAGTCCTGATCCCAGGCAATGCAGAACAACCCCGCCTTTTCGGCGGGGTTTTTTTGTCCAGGGATGGCCGGGAGCGGCTTTGGGACGGATTTATATTGCCAAGACCCGGATTGCCGGCCGCCCGTACCGGTAGGTTGGGGTGAGGAACGAACCCCAACATCATGGCGCACACACCTGAAACCCCGTTGGGGTTCGCAGGCTCACCCCAACCTACGGCTTGTCCAGGCCACGGTGCATCGTGCGGGTGAGCCGCACACCCGCCACACACCCGAAGCGGCACTCAACAGGTAGGCGGCCCGCCCCTGTGGAGTCGCTTCAGCGACGGCCGGACGATGGGACTAATCCCGGCCGAGGACCTATACTTCAGAGCGGATCATGGATATTAAATTTGCCCATTTCAGCCCGAAAAAATCTCATCGCCAGTGGTTGCTGGCGGCGGTTATTGCGCTGCTTGCGCTGATCCTCTGGCAGACGGCTCACTGGTCCAGACAGATCGCCCTGGAGAACCTCCAGCGGCAGAACCAGCACCAGCTGAAACTGTTCGTGGCCAATCTCCAGGGGCAGCTGGAGAAGTATGAGTTCCTGCCGGAGCTGCTCTCCACCAACAGTCTGTTGCTCAACTTCCTGCAGTATCCCAATGACGTCAACAGCATCAACGCCCTGAACCGTTATCTGGAAACCATCAATAAGGTCGCCAACGCCTCCGACACCTATTTGATGAACGCGGAAGGCTGGACCATCGCCGCCTCCAACTGGCTGTCGGAGCGTCCCTTCATCGGTCGCAACTTCTCCTACCGGCCCTACTTCCAGGAGGCGATGAAAGGCCATCTTGGACGCTATTTCGCCCTCGGTTCCACCTCCAACAAGCGTGGCTACTATTTTGCCTATCCGGTACGGGACCAGGAGAAGATCCTGGGTGCCGTGGTGATGAAGGTAGAACTGCTCGGTTTCGAGGAGAGCTGGAGTTCCCTGAACGAGCAGTTTGCGGTGACCGATCCGGATGGGGTGATCTTCATCTCCACCAACGAGGCGTGGCGCTACAAGAGCCTCTATCCGCTGGATGACACGGTGATTGAAAGAATCCACGACAGCCGGCGGTACTGGAATACGGAAATCGGCACTCTGGCGATTACCCCGAAAGATCACATTTCCGGGCAGGCGCAGGTGGTGAACATGGGTGACCCGCGCCACAGCGACCACCTGATGCTGGTACAGGAGATGCCGGAGGCCGGCTGGCGCGTGCACACCTTCGCCAGCCTGGAGGTGGTCAATTCGCAGGTCCTCAAGTCCCTGCTGTTCGCCACCATCCTGTATATTGCGGTGGTCCTGCTGGTGCTCTTTCTCTACCAGCGCATTCGCCGGATCAAGGAGCGTGAACGCTTTGAACTGCGGGCCAAGCGGGTTCTGGAGCGGCGGGTGCGGGAGCGTACCGCCGACCTAACCGCCGCCAACACCCGGTTGCTGCAGGAGATCGAGGAGCATCGGCGCACCGACGAAACCCTGCGCCAGACCCAGGACGAGCTGATCCAGGCGGCCAAGATGGCCGCCCTGGGGCAGATGTCGTCCGGCATCAACCACGAACTCAACCAGCCGCTGGCGGCGATCCGCTCCTATGCCGATAACGCCCGTGCCCTGCTGACCCGCGACCGCCAGGAGGAGGCGAGCTGGAACCTGCAACAGATCGCCGAACTGACCGAGCGCATGGCCAAGATCAGCAGTCAGCTCAAGGTGTTCTCGCGCAAGACCTCGGGACAGATCGTCAGCGTATCGCTGCAGGCGGTGATCGAAAACGCGCTGAAGATCGTGGGACCGCAGCTCAAGGATACGGTGACCGGGTTGCGCCGGGTGTTGCCGGAGGAAGAGATCTACGTGATGTCGGACATGGTGCAGCTGGAGCAGGTGCTGGTGAATCTGATCACCAATGCGGTACACGCCGTGGAACCACAGGCCGAACGCTGGATCCAGATTTCCGTCAGCACAAAACGGGGCAAGGCCATTATCGAGATCCTGGATAACGGCCCGGGCATCGCGAAAGAGAACCTGGGACGCATCTTCGATCCCTTCTTCACCACCAAATCGGAGGAGCGGGGGCTGGGGCTCGGGCTCTCCATCTCCTACCGCATCGTGGAGATGATGCACGGCAGTCTGACCGCGGCCAACCGGGAACAGGGCGGCGCCGTGTTTACCCTGCAACTGGACCTGGCGAGTGTGGCACAACTCCGGAGCGGCCAGGAGCTGGCCAAATGAGCCCGTTAACCGAGACCACCGCCGAGCCGAAACTGCAGATGATGAACAGTCCCGAACCGATTATCTATTTCATCGATGATGAGAGGCACATCCGCATGGCCAACCAGCAGACCCTGGAGCTGGCCGGTTTTGCGGTGCAGAGTTTCAATGGCGCGGAGAAGGTGTTGCCGCTACTGTCGCTGGAGTGGCACGGCGTGGTGGTGTGCGACATCAAGATGCCGGGCATGGACGGGCTCACGTTTCTCGAGAAGGCGCTGCAGGTCGACCGGGATATACCGGTGATCCTGGTGACCGGCCACGGCGATATCACCATGGCGGTGAGCGCGATCCAGGATGGTGCCTACGACTTTATCGAGAAGCCGTTCGCCGCCGAAAAGCTGATCGAGACGGTGCGGCGGGCGGTGGACAAGCGGGCCCTGACCCTGGAGAATCGCTGCCTGCGCCGCGAGCTGGAGGCGCAGGATGTCCCGGGGCCACGCATCATCGGCCGCACTCCGGCGATGCAGAAGCTGCGGGCCACCATCGCCCAGGTGGCCAATACCGCCGCCGACATTCTGGTGCTGGGCGAGACCGGTACCGGCAAAGAGCTGGTGTCGCGCTCACTGCATGAGCAATCGAAACGTCGCGACAGAAACTTCGTCGCCATCAACTGCGGTGCGGTACCGGAAAACCTGATCGAAAGCGAGCTGTTCGGGCACGAACCGGGTGCCTTCACCGGCGCCAACGAACGGCGTATCGGCAAGTTTGAACACGCCAACGGCGGTACCCTGTTCCTGGACGAGATCGAGAGTATGCCGATGCCGGTGCAGGTGCGCCTGCTGCGGGTGCTACAGGAGCGGGTGGTTGAGCGGCTTGGCTCCAACAACCTGATCCCGCTGGATCTGCGCGTGGTGGCTGCTACCAAGATCGACCTCAAGGAGGCGTGCGAGGCGGGCAGTTTCCGTCAGGACTTGCTGTATCGCCTGAATGTGGTAACCCTGGAGATACCGCCGCTACGTGACCGCCGCGAGGACATACCGCTGCTGTTTCACCACTTCCTGCTGGTCGCCAATGCCCGTTACCAGATGGAAGCCCCCCCGCCCTCCAGCTACCAGATCCGCACCCTGTTGACCCACAGCTGGCCGGGGAACGTGCGCGAGCTGCGCAACGTGGCGGAACGCTATACCCTGCTGGGCGAGAGTTGCGGCTATGACCTGGAACAGCTGGTGCACGGTACCGACGAGGAGCAGGGCGAGCATCAGGTGACCCTGCCGGAACAGGTCGACTGTTTCGAGAAGAGCATAATCGAGCAGATGTTGATTTCCCATAAGGGGAATATCAAGGCCACCATGTCGGCGCTGGGCGTACCGCGCAAGACCCTCTACGACAAGATGCGCAAGTACGGGCTGGACAAGAGCCGCTTCAAGTAGAGCGGCGGGCCGGGGCCAGCTCGACCGATCCGATGGTTTGGGTATAGGGCGTCCTGTGGGCACCTCACCGTATCCTGCAATTGCCACGAACCAAGAAAGTAAGGTGGGACGGTTTTGTAGGGTGGGTTAGGCGCGCCCTGCGCAGGGGGTGGCCGTTTGCATTGCGCCGTACGCGCGCCGTAACCCACCATATGGTGGTGGGGGAGTCGGTGGGTTACGCGGCGCCCGGATATTGGCGTGGTCTGGAAGTGCCGTGTCTGTGCGCCGCTAACCCACCCTACATCTACCTCCGCCATTCCTGAACAAAAAAGGCGCGGACTGCCGAAACAGGCCGCGCCTTGTCGCCCCCATGCCAACGGTTACTTTTTAACGGGTGCCTTCCCGGAGGGGCTGGCCTGCTTGCCCACCGGAACCACCAGCACCGGCCGGTCACTGCTGTTGACTAACTTGCGCGCAGTGGAGCCAAGCAGCGATCCGCCGAAGCCGGAGCTGGTATGCGTGCCCATGACGATCAGGTCAACATCATGTGCGGCGGCGAATTTCTTGATCTCCTCCGCCGGCCGACCGGTGACCACGGCCACCTCGGAAACCAGGCCGGAATCCTTCCCCAGTTCCTCGGTGTAGAAAGCCTCCAGGCGCTGTTCCATCTTTTTAAGAATTTCCCGCAACTCCTCCTGCTCGAAATCGTCACTCATGTCCGGCACATAGAGTTCCAGGACCGCCATCCCGGTAGTCCCGATCGGCTCCGCCACATGCAGCATGATGATCCTGGCCTGATACTGCTGCGCGATACTGATGGCATGACGAAATGCCGGACGCATGTTCTTGCCCAGATCGGTGGCATAGAGGATGGTCTTGAATGTTGGAATGCTCATGGCGTCAGCCTCAGGTGATGTAAAGGCAAATGATGTGGTGGAAAGCGCGGGACGCCGAAGCATCCCGCGCCCGGTTTCCTATGCTACTGGGTGATGATCTCCGGCCCCATCATCAGGGTGGGCAGCCAGGTGGAGATCCAGGGCACGTAGGTGATGATGATCAGGAACAGGAACATGATGCCGAGCCAGGGCGCCGCAGCCCGGACCACCCGCATCATGGACATGTGCGAGACACCGGCGGTCACGAACAGGTTCAGGCCGACGGGAGGCGTGATCATGCCGAT
The DNA here is from genome assembly GCF_025175675.1 of Sedimenticola hydrogenitrophicus. Lineage (GTDB taxonomy): Bacteria > Pseudomonadota > Gammaproteobacteria > Chromatiales > Chromatiaceae > Sedimenticola > Sedimenticola hydrogenitrophicus. Next base: position 9,710 of record NZ_JANIOA010000015.1, on the reverse strand, counting down.
CTCCATGTTCACCACCATAATGATACCGAGATGGATCGGATCGATTCCCAGGGTCATGGCAATGGGGAACACCAGCGGAGCGACGATAATCAGCAGCCCGGAGGGTTCCATGAACTGGCCGCCGATCAGCAGCAGCACGTTGACCACGATCAGGAACATGATCGGTCCGAATCCGGCGGAAAGCATCGCCTCGGTGATCATCTGCGGAATCCGCTCCTCGGTCAGCACGTGCTTGAGGATCAACGCATTGGCGATGATGAACAGCAGCATGATGGTGAGCTTGCCCGCTTCGAACAGGGTGTGCTTGGTATCCTTGTGCCAGAACACCGTCACCAGGGCGGTGAAGAAGTTGCCCCTGGACTTGTCGGCCAGCGGTCCCATGTCCTTGTAAATGAAGTTGGCGATGAAGAAGGCGTACACCGCCGCCACCGCCGCCGCCTCGGTCGGCGTGAAGATACCACCGTAGATACCGCCCAGGATGATCACGATCAGCATCAGGCCCCAGCCGGCGTCCCTGGCGGACTCGAATATCTCGCCCCAGCCGGCAAAGGGCTGGGATGGCAGGCCCTTGACCCGGGCGGCGATATAGATACCGATCATCAGCATCACACCGGCCAGGGTGCCGGGGATGACACCCGCCAGGAACATGCGGCCGACCGACACGTCCGTGGCGGCCGCGTACACCACCATGACGATCGACGGCGGAATCAGGATACCCAGGGTACCCGCATTACAGATCACGCCTGCCGCGAACTCCTTGGTGTAACCGGCCTTGACCATGCCGGCGATGACGATGCTGCCGATGGCCACCACGGTCGCCGGAGAGGAACCGGAGAGGGCGGCGAACATCATGCAGGCAAACACCGAGGCCATGGCCAGGCCACCGGGGAACCAGCCAACCACGGCGACGGCGAAACGGATGATACGGCGTGCCACGCCACCGGTGGACATGAAACTGGAGGCGAGGATGAAGAAGGGAATCGCCAGCAGGGTGTAGTGTCCCTCAAAAGCCGAAAACAGGGTCTGTGCCACCGAGGCCAGCGAGGCGTCGGAGTGCATGAACAGGAAGATGATACTGGAGAGGCCGAGGGCGACGGCGATCGGCACCCCGATCAGCATCAGGCCAATGACCATGCCGAAGAGAATCAGAATATCCATGGTCAAATTTCTCCGCTATGGTCTTGGGGCTTTTCACTGATGGCGGCTTCCGCCTCGTGACTGGCGATGATGGAATCCTGTTCGCCCTTGATCACCTTCCAGGCAACTTCAAGAAAGCGCAGGGTCAACAGCGCCATACCCAGCGGCAACGCGGCATAGGGGATGAATCGGGGCATCTTCTCGTACTGCTCGCCCTCGTTCAGCCAGGTGGCTAAAAACTGCAGAAAATCGGGCATCGGCACGTCGTTGGTTTCGAGGAAGGCACGTTTGGTGGCGAAGGCATACCAGTAATCCCAGGAGCCGATCAGCAGCAGGATTGCAAAGGCCAGGCAGGCGGTGACGGAGAGCAGCGCCAGCACCCGGCGCGCCTTGTGCGAAAACAAGTTGATCACCACGTCGACGCCGATATGGAACTGCTTCTTTACCCCGTAGGAGCAGCCCATCAACACCAGCCAGGCGAACAGAAACACCGTCGTCTCCAGGGCCCAGAGAATGTTGTTATTGAATATATAGCGGGCGATCACGTTGGCAAAGGTGATCAGGGTCATGAGACCGAGGCAGATGGCGATCGCCGTCTCCTCCAGCTGATCCATGGCCCGGGCGAACCGGGAGGTGGGTAAGGGGTGCATCACAGCCTCCTCGAAGGCACTTGAAACCGGGTTTTTGGAAGTGGATCAGGCGGCCGCTGGCGCGGCCGCCTGTTACAGCTACTACTTATTTTTTATTGGATGCGACGGCTGCTTCGATCAGGTCGGTACCGATGTCGCCTTCAAACTTCTTCCACACCGGCTTCATGGCGTCGACCCAGGCCTGGCGCTGTTCCGGGGTGAGGGTGCGCACCACGCCGCCGGCATCGATCACGCGCTGCATACTCTGGGCATTCACCTTGGCGGATTCGGAGTTGCGGGTCTCGGTCACCTCCTGCAGGATCTGCGCGAGCTGGCCGCGGATGTCGGCCGGCAGACCGTCCCACCACTCGGTGGAGGTGACTACCAGGTAGTCGAGGATACCGTGGTTAGTGGCGGTCACGCCGTCCTGTACCTCGAAGAACTTCTTGCCGTAGATATTGGACCAGCTGTTCTCCTGCCCATCCACCACCTTGGTCTGCAGTCCGCCGTAGACCTCGCTGAAGGCCATTTTCTGCGGATTGGCGTCCAGCTGTTCGAACTGGGCCACCAGCACATCGGAGGCCTGTACGCGGAACTTCAGGCCCTTGGCATCCTCCGGGTTGATCAGCGGCCGGTTGGCGGAGAGCTGCTTCATGCCGTTGTGCCAGTAGGTGAGACCGAGCAGTCCGCGCTTTTTCATCGAACCCTTCAGCTTCTCACCGGCGTCCGAGTTCTGGAAACGGTCCACCGCCTCCACATCCTCAAACAGGAACGGCAGATCGAATATGCGGAACTTCTTGGTGAACTTTTCGAACTTGGAGAGCGAAGGCGCGGCCAGTTGGACATCGCCGTTCAGCATCGCCTCCAGCACCTTGTTGTCGTCGTACAGGGTGGAGTTCGGATAGACCTGCATGCAGGCCTTGCCGTTCATCTCGGAGTTCACCCGGCTCTCCAGCAGCGAGGCGGCGATGCCCTTGGGGTGTTTGTCGGAATTGGTCACATGACTGAATTTGATCACCATTTCGCCGGGATCGCAGTTAGCGAAGGCAGCGGAAGACGTGACGGTGAGTGCTGCGGTTACGGCGAGGCCGATCAGAGCTTTGCGCATTGGATTCCTCCTGATTAGGATCTATGTAATGGTCCAGGCCGGGACGGGATTTGGATAAGCCGGAAAACCGGGCTGGTCACCAAAGGATAGCAAGGGAAGTGCCAACTGCCTGACGGCAGCCGGCGAGATACTTAACCGATTGATTATCATGGATATGAGGCGCGTGGCCGGTTTTTGCCCGTGGGACAAAATGGGTGGAAACCCACCCATTCGCCCTCCGCGGATGGCCGGGTATCCGCCGAAAAGCACCGTGTGACCGGCAGTTAATGACTATCCCGGTCGGGGATTGCGACCGGGTGGCCGATCTCGCCGTCCCGGTTTAGCGCTCGCGCAGGCATAATTCCCTGGCGCCTGGAGCCTGGTCCAGGGGCGGCCGAATGCAGGCACTTATTCTTGCCCGGGTCCTTAGTCAGCGGTGCACCGCCGATGCTATACTGACGTGCCTCCCCGCGGGAGGCTCTATTCAATCAAGCGGAGCAGTATGTTATGTCCAGCGAAGTCATCAAACCCGGAAAATTTGTCTCCCTCACCTACCACATTACCGACCTGGACGGTAACGTGCTGGAGCAGAACGACATCCCGGTCAGCTATGTCCATGGCGGCGAGACCGAACTGATCGGCAGCATGGACCAGGTCATCGCCGGCAAGGGCGTTGGCGACGAGGTGGAGATGATCGTACCGCCGGAGGACGGCTTCGGCGAGCACGACCCGGACCTCACCTTCGCCGACGATATCGAGAATGTGCCGCCCCAGTTCCGCCAACTCGGCGCCGAGGTGCAGATGCAGAACCAGGACGGCGAGGCGCGCACCTTCTATGTCAGCAGGATCGAGGGCGATCAGCTGACCGTGGACGGCAATCACCCGCTGGCCGGCAAGACCCTGAAGGTGATGATCAAGATAGTCGAAGTGCGGGACGCTACAATGGAAGACATGGCCCCGCCCGAGGGCGGCTGCTCCATCAACTGACAGGCAATCGATCGGCCATCGACCGGATACCGGGACTACCTTGCGAGGGAAAGAGATGAAGCTAGGCGTGGTAATCCTTGCCGCGGGGCAAGGGACAAGGATGAAATCCGCACTGCCCAAGGTGCTGCACAACATTGCCGGTCGGCCGCTGCTGGCGCATGTCATCGACACCGCCCGGGTGCTGGGTGGCGACAAGGTGGCGGTGGTCTATGGGCATGGCGGTGACCGGGTACAGCAGGCCATTGCCGATCCGGGGCTGGTCTGGGTCGAGCAGGCGGAACAGCTGGGCACCGGCCATGCGGTGGAGCAGGCGATGTTCGCCATGGCCGACATGGACCGGGTGCTGGTGCTCTACGGCGATGTACCCCTCACCACCCAGGTGACCCTGAACAGCCTGATCCATCAGGCGGAAGGGAGCGCGCTGGCGCTGCTCACCGTCACCCTGGATGATCCCACCGGCTATGGCCGCATCGTGCGGGTGGAGGGCCACGTCACCCGGATCGTCGAACAGAAGGATGCCTCGGAAGTCGAGCAGCGCATCCGCGAGATCAACACCGGCATCCTGATTGCCGAGCGGGCCAAGCTGGCCGGCTGGCTCGCCCGGCTGGAGAGCAACAACGCCCAGGGCGAGTTCTACCTCACCGACATCGTCGCCATGGCGGTGGATGACGGGATCGAGGTGAAGACCGCCCACCCCGCCGACACCTTCGAGGTGGAGGGGGTCAACGACCGGGTGCAACTGGCCATGCTGGAGCGCCGCCATCAGCAGATGCAGGCGGAACGGCTGATGCGCCAGGGCGTCACCCTGCGCGACCCGGCCCGCTTCGATCTGCGCGGCCGCCTGCACAGCGGCGAGGATGTGGAGCTGGACGTGAACGTGTTGATCGAGGGCGAGGTCACCCTGGGCAACGGCGTGCGGGTGGGCGCCAACACGGTGATCCGCAACAGCCGCATCGGCGACGGCGTCTGGATCAAGGAGAACTGCGTGATCGAGGATGCGGTGATCGGCGCCGACTCCATCATCGGCCCGTTTGCCCGGCTGCGCCCCGCCACCACCTTGGCGGAGCGGGTACACGTGGGCAACTTCGTCGAGATCAAGAAGAGCGACGTGGCTGCCGGCAGCAAGATCAACCACCTCAGCTATATCGGCGACACCACCATCGGCCGCTCGGTAAACATCGGTGCCGGCACCATCACCTGCAACTACGACGGCGTGAACAAGTTCCGCACCGTGATCGGCGACAACGCCTTCATCGGCTCCGACACCCAGCTGGTGGCGCCGGTCGAGGTAGGCGCGGGCGCCACCATCGGCGCCGGTTCCACCATCACCCGCGACGCCCCGCCCGACACCCTGACCCTGAGCCGCGCCAAGCAGCTCACACTCAAGGGTTGGAAGCGTCCGGAAAAACAGGGTGACTGATCGTAACGACTGGGCGCAAGCCCATCGGGTTTTAATAAATCTTGGTCGAAGCGTTCCTTCTCCCTCTGGGAGAAGGACAGGATGAGGGGATTACAGCCTATGGCGACAGCCATCCAGAACCCGCTCTTCCTACGCTACGTCATGAACCAGTGGTGAAGTAACACAGCCTCCTCACCAGAGAGAAAAGGACAATCGAATATGTGTGGCATCGTAGGCGCCGTGGCCCGGCGCAATATCACCCCCATCCTGCTCGAAGGCCTGCGCCGTCTGGAGTACCGCGGCTACGACTCCGCCGGCATCGCCATCCGCGACCAGAGCGGCCGCATCCAGCGCATCCGCTCGGTGGGCAAGGTCGCCTCGCTGCAGCAGCGCATGGACGAGCACCCCATCGAGGGCGAGCTGGGCATTGCCCATACCCGCTGGGCCACCCACGGCATGCCGGCCGAGCGCAACGCCCATCCCCACATGAGCGGCGAGCAGGTGGCGGTGGTGCACAACGGCATCATCGAGAACCACGCCGAACTGCGCGAGGAGCTGAAGGCCAAGGGCTACCAGTTCACCTCCGAGACCGACACCGAGGTGATCGCCCACCTGCTGGCGGACGCCCTGAAAACTGAAAGCAACCTCTGCGACGCCTTCCGCTCGGTGGTGGGCCGGTTGGTGGGCGCTTACTCCCTGGCGGTGGCCAGCCCCGATGATCCGGATCGCATCGTGGTGGCCCGGGCCGGCTCGCCGCTGGTGGTGGGCCTCGGCGACGGGGAGAACTTCGTCGCCTCCGACGTGTTCGCCCTGCTCTCCGAGACCCAGCACTTCATCTTCCTGGAAGAGGGCGACCTGGCCGATGTGCGCCGCGAAGGGGTGCAGGTGTACGACAGCGAGGGCCATCCGGTGGAGCGCCCGGTGGTCTCCTCCCGGCTCAACCCCGCCGCCACCGACAAGGGGGCCTACCGCCACTACATGCTCAAGGAGATCTTCGAGCAACCCGCCGTGGTGGCCGAGACCCTGGAGGGACGTATCCACAAGGGGCGGCTGCTGGAGGAGAGCTTCGGTTACGAGACCAAGGCGCTGCTGGATAAGACCAAGCGCATCCAGATCATCGCCTGCGGCACTTCCTTCCATGCCGGCATGGTGGCGCGCTACTGGTTCGAGGAGGTCGGTATCCCCTGTAACGTCGAGGTGGCCAGCGAGTACCGCTACCGCAAGTCGGTGGTGTCGCCGGACACCCTGTTCGTCACCATCTCCCAGTCGGGCGAGACCGCCGACACCCTGGCCGCGCTGCGCGGCAGCCGGGCTCAAGGTTTCCTGGGCAGCCTGGTGGTCTGCAACGTGCCGGAGAGCTCCCTGGTGCGCGAATCCGACGTGGCGCTGATGACCCGCGCCGGGCCCGAGATCGGCGTCGCCTCCACCAAGGCCTTCACCACCCAGCTGGTGGCCCTGCGGCTGCTGGTGCTGGCGATGGCGCGTCGCCAGGGTATCGACCAGGCCCAGCTCACCGAATGGGTGGAAGAGCTGCATGCCCTGCCCCGCCAGATGGAGGTGGTGCTGCAACTCAACGACGAAATCGAAAAGATGGCCGCCGGTTTTGCCGAGCGCAGCAACGCCCTGTTCCTGGGGCGCGGCCCGTTCTACCCCATTGCCATGGAGGGGGCGCTGAAACTGAAAGAGATCTCCTACATCCACGCCGAGGCCTACCCCGCCGGCGAACTGAAACACGGCCCCCTGGCCCTGGTGGATGCCGAAATGCCGGTAGTCTGCGCCCTGCCCGACGACCCGCTGCTGGAGAAGGTGCTCTCCAACCTGCAGGAGGTCCGGGCACGCGGCGGCGAGCTCTACCTGTTCAGCGACAAGCGGGTCAAGATCGAACTGGACAACTACCAGAGCCTGACCCTGGACGACATCTGCCCCACCACCGCGCCCATCGTCTACACCGTGCCGCTGCAACTGCTCTCCTACCACGTCGCCCTGCTCAAGGGCACCGACGTGGACCAGCCAAGGAACCTGGCCAAGTCGGTGACGGTGGAGTAGATTCGGGAAATTGCGCGGTACAAAGGAACAGAGTCACGCCGGCTGTTCTGGCAACCTGGCCAACAAAAGAGCCGCTTTTATCCCCTCTCCCCCAGGGAGAGGGTTAGGGGGCGTCAACAGACGCAACGTCTTGTTTTGACCCCTTTATCACGTCGCCCATGCTCCACATCCCTGTAGACCGGCCCTTCGGGTACCAGAAATATGGAAATCGACCGTCCTGCTACTTCGCGGTTTATGGGTTTATGGATTGAAGAGGCCCTGGACTCTCCGCATCATACCGTCCTCGAATTGTGGTACATTATTCCAGTCAATAAACGACTTAATACTAAGACAGCGAATGGTGTTCACACACAGTTTATCGCCTTATCTCCCATCGTGGCCTTGCGGCAGCCAGCACCATGGTAATTTAATGCAAATTGTATTAACCTATTAGGTGAATAATTTATATGGAAATAATGTTCACCAGCAAGAAGCTGAGTAAGCAGTTCAACGAGGCCAGGGTCATGCAGAAGACCTTTGGTGCGGAGCGATCAAAGCGCATTCGATTGGTTATGACTTCGCTACGAGCGGCGCCCAATTTGGGTGTGTTCGCTCCGCCCTACAGTCCGCCGCATAGGTGCCATGCGTTGACTGGAAACCGACAAGGCATGTTGAGTTTGGACCTGGATGGTCCGTACCGCCTAATCATCAAGCCAAATATTGACCCACCACCGCAGCGCCCAGAAGGGGGCCTGGATTGGTTTCAAATAACCGTCATTGAAATCACCGGCGTAGAGAACACCCATGGATAATCAAGCAATCAACCAGTACACACCGGACTACACGGTCACCCCCGGCGAGGTGCTTGAGTACGAACTCGAAATGCGCCACATGAGCAAATCCGAGCTGGCGAAGCGTACCGGTCTAACAGAAAAGCATCTGAATACCGTATTTAAAGGTAAGGGTACGGTCAGTATCACTCCGGAAACGGCCATCAAACTGGAGCGTACCTTGGGCATGCCGGCGGAATACTGGTTAAATCTGGAAGCCAACTACCAGGAGACCCGCGCCCGGCTAGCCGAAGCGAAACAGCTGGAGAAGGATCTGGATTGGCTAAAGCGTATTCCCATTGCCGCCATGACTAAACTTGGCTGGCTGAAGAAGCACAGGGACAAAAAGCAGCAGCTCGATGCGTTGTTGCGATTCTTCGGCATTGCCAGCGTGGAGCAGTGGGACGAACTCTGGCCTAAGGTAGCGGTAGCTTATCGTCAACACAATAAACAGGAGGTATTCCCGGAAGCGGTTTCGGCCTGGCTGAGACAAGGCGAGATAGAAGCCGCATCCCTTCCCTATGCCCCGTTCAGCAAGTCCAAATTCCGGGAGGCACTGGATGAGATCAGAAACCTGACGTCGGTGATCGATCCAACGGCTTTTATACCAGAGCTCCAACGCTTGGCCGCACAGGCGGGCGTGGCCGTGGTGCTGATACCCGCCCTGCCCAAGACCGGGGTGAGCGGGGCCACCCGTTGGCTCAATCCGGATAAGGCGATCATTCAATTAAGCCTGCGCTACAAAACCAATGACCATCTCTGGTTCACCTTCTTCCACGAAGCCGGCCATATTCTCCTGCATGGTAAAAAAGAGCTCTTTATCGAGGGTAACAACGGCATGGATGCTGAAAAGGAGGAACAGGCAAACACCTTTGCGGCGCATGAGCTGATTCCCAAAAGAGCCTTTACCGCATTTTCCCGACAAGGGCAGTTTAGCAAGGCTAGCATTGTGAAGTTTGCCCACGAAGTGGGTATCGCCCCTGGGATCGTCGTAGGTCAACTGCAGCACAGACAGCTGCTGCCCATGTCCCACTGTAATGATCTGAAGGTGCGTTATCAGTGGGTGCATGATTGAACTGAACAGCCACTCGACAATATACAAATAATAAGTGTGCGGGCGAGCCCGAGTAATTATAAGGATGAAAGGATGAGTAACGAGCAGATAGCCCAACTACAGCAGAATTTGTGGGGTCAGATGAAGTATAAATCTCCGTTCTATAATCAATAGCAAAAGTCTTATTATTAGACAATTCAACCGGCTAGGCTTGATTGAAAACCTATCAATACTGAACAAATCTATCCTTTGACGAGTTTCCCCTTCACCTTTGGGATGTTTACCGTCACCACAGTGCCCGAATCAAACCGCACATAGTCCTGCTCAATGCCATCGGAAAAGATGACGCCGTTTTCGGGCATCAGGGATTCCAGAATCAAGGGTTTTTCCCTGGTGATCTCGCCGAATACCAAGTCAACCCCGGTGGTATTGCTGGGGAACGGTTCACGTACCGCAAATTGCAGTCGATTTTCGGACCAGGCAAAGCCGCTTTGCATCCGGTGCGCTTTTTGTCCCGTGACACCCAGCGCCCCGGCCAGTATGGATTGAAACCAGCCGGTGG
>NZ_JANIOA010000014.1 GCF_025175675.1 Sedimenticola hydrogenitrophicus | reverse complement strand
TAAGATCATAGAGTAATAAATATGGCCAACCAGAGAATTCGTATTCGACTGAAGGCATTCGATCATCGTCTGATCGATCAGTCCGCACGTGAGATTGTCGATACCGCCAAGCGTACCGGGGCGCAGGTTCACGGACCTATTCCGCTGCCCACCAAGAAGGAGCGGTTCACGGTGCTGATTTCGCCACACGTAAACAAAGACGCGCGTGATCAGTACGAGATCCGTACTCACAAACGGCTGATGGATATCGTTGATCCTACCGACAAAACGGTAGATGCGCTGATGAAGTTGGATCTGGCGGCGGGTGTTGACGTTCAGATCAAGCTGAACTGAGGTGATGACGATGTTAGGAATAGTAGGACGAAAAGTCGGCATGACTCGGGTGTTCACCGAGGAAGGCGTTTCAGTACCGGTGACGGTCATTGAAGTAGAGCCCAATCGTGTTACCCAGTTGCGTACTATCGAAAACGATGGATACAGCGCGGTTCAGGTGACCACCGGAAGCCGCAAGGCCTCCAGGGTATCCAAGCCGGAAGCCGGACACCTGGCGAAAGCGGGAGTCGAGGCCGGACGCGGCATGTGGGAGTTCCGTCTCTCCACAGGTGAGGTCGATGGCTTTGAAGTCGGCGGTGAAATCAAGGTCGACATGTTCGAGGCCGGCCAGATTGTCGACGTGCGCGGTATCACTATCGGTAAGGGATTCCAGGGCGCGGTCAAGCGTTATGGTTTCCGGATGCAGGATGCCACGCATGGCAACTCACTGTCCCACCGGGCGCCAGGCTCGATCGGACAGTGTCAGACGCCGGGCCGCGTATTCAAAGGTAAAAAGATGGCAGGCCATATGGGCAACGTGAAACGCTCCATTCAGAATCTCCAGGTAGTGAGAGTCGATGCCGAGCGTAACCTGTTGCTGGTGAGAGGGGCTGTGCCAGGTTCCCGTGGCGGTGATGTGATCATCACGCCCGCGATCAAGATGCTGAACAAGGGGTAATAAAAAATGGACCTCAATGTACAGGCTGGCAATGGCGGCACCGAGACTATCCAGGTTTCGGATGCGGTATTTGCGGCCGATTATAACGAAGCACTGATCCATCAGGTGGTCACTGCGTATATGGCGGCGGCACGGTCCGGCACCAAGGCAGGAAAAAGCCGCTCTGATGTGAGCGGTGGCGGTATCAAGCCTTTTCGTCAGAAAGGTACCGGTCGTGCGCGTGCGGGCACCAGCAGGAGCCCGATCTGGCGTACCGGTGGCGTGACCTTCGCGGCCCGTCCGCGGGACTATTCGCAGAAGGTCAATCGCAAGATGTACCGTGGCGCGATTCGCTCCATCCTGTCCGAACTGCTGCGCGCCGAGCGCATGGTGGTGGTCTCGGACTTCGCCGTGGAAGCGCCGAAGACCAAGGGACTGGTCTCGAAACTGAATGACCTCGGCATGAAAGAAGTGTTGATTGTAGCCGTACAGCCGGATGAGAACCTTTACCTGGCGGCACGGAATCTGTATGGGGTTGATGTCTGTGACGTGCGTGAGCTCGACCCGGTCAGTTTGATCGGATTCGACAAGGTGCTCATAACCTCCGAGTCACTGAAGCAGCTGGAGGCGAGCCTGTCATGAATAAAGAACGTCTGATGCAGGTGTTGTTGGGACCGGTCATTTCCGAGAAAAGTACGATTGCTGCGGATGTCAGCCGCCAGTTTGTCTTCAAGGTTGTGCCGGATGCCAAAAAGCCTGAGATTAAACGGGCTGTCGAAATGATGTTCGATGTCACGGTTGATAACGTGCGCGTTGTCAACATCAAGGGCAAAAGCAAGCGTTTCGGTCAGATTAAAGGTCGTCGTAACGGTGTTCGAAAAGCCTATGTCAGGCTGGCCGAGGGCAGTGATATCGACTTCGGTGCGGGTGCCTGATCGGCCCTTTAGCGCAACGAATAGAGCGGAATTAAGAGTATGGCTATTGTAAAAACCAGACCAACATCAGCAGGTCGCCGGTTTGTGGTTAAGGTGGTAAATCCTGAGCTGCATAAAGGGGCCCCGCACGGGCCGCTGCTGGAGCAGAAGAGCAAGAATGGCGGTCGCAACAATAACGGTCGCATCACTGCTCGGCACCAGGGTGGCGGTCATAAGCAGCGTTACCGTTTGATTGATTTCAAGCGGGACAAGGACGGTATCCCGGGTGTTGTGGAACGCCTGGAGTACGATCCGAACCGTACCGCGAATATCGCACTGATCAAGTACGCGGATGGTGAGCGCCGCTACATCATCGCGCCCAAGGGTCTGCTTGCCGGTGACCCCGTCCTGTCAGGCGAGGATTCCGGCATCAAGCCGGGCAACTGCCTGCCGCTGCGGAATATCCCGGTCGGAACCAACGTGCACTGCATTGAAATGAAGCTTGGCAAGGGCGCGCAAATCGCCCGTTCTGCCGGAACTTCCGCGCAATTGGTTGCACGCGAGGGAGAATATGCTACTCTGCGCCTCCGCTCCGGCGAGATGCGCAAGATTCGCAGCGAATGTCGCGCAACCATTGGCGAAGTGGGCAACAGCGAGCACAGCCTGCGCAAGCTGGGTAAGGCCGGTGCGTCCAGGTGGCGTGGAGTCAGGCCAACCGTGCGCGGCGTGGCCATGAACCCGGTGGATCACCCGCATGGTGGTGGTGAAGGCCGGACCTCCGGCGGACGTCATCCGTGCAGTCCCTGGGGCGTGCCTACAAAGGGTTACAAGACACGTACCAATAAGCGTACTGATGCAATGATTGTGCGTCAGCGCAATCGTAAGTAAATGGAACCGAGGTAATTTAACGTGCCACGTTCAATTAAGAAAGGCCCCTTCGTCGATCATCATTTGATGAAAAAAGTGGACGAAGCAGTGGCGAGTAACAGCAAACGTCCGATTAAGACATGGTCCCGCCGTTCAATGGTGCTGCCAGATATGATTGGTCTGACAATTGCCGTATATAACGGGCGCCAGCATATTCCAGTGCTTGTCACCGAGAACATGATTGGCCATAAGCTTGGTGAGTTTGCACTGACCCGGACGTTCCGTGGTCATGCGGCTGACAAGAAATCGAAACGATAATCGGGGTAGGAACCATGCAGGCTGCTGCTAAATTGCGTTTTGCGCGTATTTCGGCCCAGAAGGGTCGTCTGGTCGCCGATCAGATCAGGGGTCTGCCTGTGGAGCAGGCTCTGAATATCCTCTCCTTCAGCAATAAGAAGGGCGCGGACCTTATGAAAAAATTGCTGGATTCTGCGATTGCGAATGCAGAGAACAATGAAGGCGCGGATATCGACGAGTTGAAGGTTGCCTCGGTGATGGTCGATGAGGGTCCGACGATGAAGCGGATCAGGGCGCGTGCAAAGGGCCGTGCGGCTCGTATTTTAAAGCGTACCAGTCACTTCACCGTGATTGTGTCGGACAGGTAAGGCAGAGTTATGGGTCAGAAAGTACATCCAATAGGAATTCGTCTTGGCATCGTCAAGCAGTGGACGTCGAAATGGTATGCCGACTCCAAAGATTATGCCGATATGCTGAATACCGACCTTGCGGTGAGAGACTATTTGAAAAAACGTCTTTCCCAGGCCTCGGTGAGCCGTATCCAGATCGATCGCCCCGCGAAAAATGCCCACGTGACCATTCACTCGGCGCGCCCGGGTATCGTGATCGGCAAGAAGGGCGAGGATATCAACACCCTGCGCGAAGAGGTATCCAGGCGCATGGGTATCCCGGCACATATCAGCGTAGAAGAGATTCGTAAGCCGGAACTGGATGCGCAGCTGGTCGCCGAGGGCATCACCCAGCAGCTGGAGCGTCGTGTCATGTTCCGCCGGGCGATGAAACGTTCTGTGCAGACAGCGATGCGCCTGGGCGCGGGCGGGATCAAGGTGAATATTTCAGGCCGGTTGAATGGTGCTGAAATTGCCCGTAACGAATGGTATCGGGAAGGCCGGGTACCACTTCACACACTGCGTGCTGACATCGATTACGGTTTTGCGGAAGCCAAGACCACCTATGGAATCATCGGTGTGAAGGTTTGGATTTTCAAAGGCGAAGTCTTTGGTGACGCGGTTCAGGACGAAGCTGCACCAAAACCTGCGCGTCGTAAAGCACCGCGTAAGAAGGATTAAGTCATGTTATTGCCAAAGCGGACTAAATTCCGTAAACAGATGAAGGGCCGCAATCGCGGCCTGGCGAACCGGGGCAACAAGGTTAGCTTCGGTGAATACGGCCTGCAGGCCGTTGATCGCGGTCGTATGACCTCGCGTCAGATCGAGGCTGCCCGGCGTACCATCACCCGTACCGTGAAGCGTGGCGGGAAAATGTGGATACGCGTTTTTCCCGACAAGCCAATTACCAAGAAGCCTTTGGAAGTGCGTCAGGGTAAGGGTAAAGGTAGTGTCGAGTACTGGGTTGCCTTGATTCAGCCCGGCCGCGTACTTTATGAAATTGAAGGTGTTTCTGAAGAGATGGCGCGTGATGCGTTCCAGCTTGCAGCTGCCAAACTGCCGTTCAAGACCGCCTTCATCAAACGGACGGTAATGTGATGAGCGCGAGTGAACTTCGTCAAAAGAGCCCTGCTGAGCTTGAGGGGGCATTACTGGAGCTGCGTAAAGAGCAGTTCAATCTGCGTATGCAGCAGGGCACTGGTCAGTTGTCGCGCCCGTCGGAGATGCGACGGGTAAGGAAAGAGATTGCCCGGGTGAAGACATTGCTGAATGAGAAAGGTGTAGGTGAAGCATCATGAGCGATCAGAGCAACAGCAATCGCACACTCGAAGGCCGCGTGGTCAGCGATAAGATGGACAAGAGCATTACCGTCCTGGTCGAACGCACGGTGAAGCACCCGATTTATGGCAAGTTCATTCGTCGGTCCACCAAGGTGCATGCCCATGATGAAGCCAATGAGTGTGGTATCGGCGATATGGTGGTGGTCGAGCAGTGCCGCCCGCTCTCCAAGAGCAAGGCTTGGCGTCTGGTCAAGGTTGTCACAAAGGCGACCTGAGGTAGACACCGGTAAATCGTACGATTTCGGTTTAGTGATAATTTAATTGGGATAGACCAATGATCCAGATGCAGACAATGCTTAACGTCGCCGATAACAGTGGCGCAAAGCGAGTTCAGTGCATAAAGGTGCTGGGCGGATCACACCGTCGCTATGCTGGTATCGGGGACATTATCAAAGTGAGCGTCAAAGACGCCATTCCCCGCGGCAAAGTGAAGAAAGGTGATGTATACAATGCGGTAGTTGTGCGTACCAGGAAAGGCGTAAGACGTCCGGATGGATCCTTGATCCGTTTTGACGGCAATGCCGCTGTCCTGTTGAACACGCAACTGCAGCCGATCGGAACCCGTATTTTTGGACCGGTTACCCGTGAACTGCGCAGCGAGCGATTCATGAAGATCATCTCGCTCGCGCCTGAAGTACTCTAAGGGGTGAATCATGGCTATGCGTAAGATCAAGAAAGGTGACCAGGTGGTCGTCCTCGCCGGAAAGGATAAAGGCAAGCAGGGAACTGTACTGCGGGTGATTGACGAAAAGGTCGTTGTTGAAAATATCAACATTGTTAAAAAACACACCAAGGCCAATCCGGCAAAGGGTGAGCAAGGCGGCATACTGGATAAAGAGATGCCCATCGACGCTTCCAATGTTGCCGTATACAACCCCAATACCGGCAAGGCCGATCGGGTGGGTATAAAGACGCTGGAAGATGGGCGCAAGGTGCGCTACTTCAAGTCTAATGGCGAAGTCGTGGATATCTGAGGCGGATAGAAAGATGGCAAGATTACAACAGGTCTACCGCGACGAACTCGTGGGTAAGCTGAAAGATCAGTTTAGCTTCAAGAGCGTGATGGAAGTTCCGCGGATAACCAAGATCACCCTGAATATGGGTGTCGGCGAGGCACTGGGCGACAAGAAAGTCCTCGAGTTCGCGGTCAGCGATATGGAGAAGATTGCCGGTCAGAAGGCAGTCGTTACCATGGCGCGCAAATCCGTGGCAGGCTTCAAGGTCCGTGAAGGCTGGCCGATTGGCTGCAAGGTGACCCTGCGCAGTGATCGGATGTATGAATTCCTCGATCGGCTGATCAACGTGGCGATTCCCCGTATCCGGGATTTCCGCGGACTGAATCCGAAGTCGTTCGATGGGCGGGGCAATTACAGCATGGGTGTGAAGGAGCAGATCATGTTCCCGGAGATCGATTTTGATAAGATCGACACGCTGCGTGGACTGGATATCGTAATTACCACCACTGCAAAGAATGATGCGGAAGGTCGCGCGCTTCTTGAAGCGTTCAATTTTCCTTTCAAGAACTGAAACAGAGCAGAATCGCATGGCAAAAAAGAGCATGATCGCGCGTGAAGTAAAGCGGGCAAAGATTGTTGAGAAGTACGCGGAAAAGCGTAAACAACTCAAGGCTACCATCAGCAACCCTGCTAGCAGTCATGAGCAGGTCGATGAGGCGGTGCAGAAACTGCAGAAGATGCCAAGGGATGCCAGCCGTTCGCGTCAGCGTAATCGCTGTCGGGTGACCGGGCGTCCGCACGGTGTTTACCGCAAGTTTGGCCTGTGTCGAAACAAGCTCCGTGAAGCGGCCATGCGTGGTGATGTTCCAGGGCTTGTAAAAGCCAGCTGGTGATGTAGAATACACCACCCTTTTCAGGGTGCACCCGCCGGCAGGCGGGTTTCTGTCAATCGTTTGGGTATCGCGTCTGATTAAGGCGGCTGACCCTGGGGATTTAAAAAATGAGTATGTCTGATCCGATCGCGGATATGCTGACGCGTATTCGTAATGGTCAACAAGTTTCCAAGGTGGCTGTGTCCATGCCATCTTCCAAGAAGAAGGTTGCCGTAGCGCAGCTGCTTCTCGATGAAGGCTATATTGCCGGTTTCAATGTCGAGGCCAAGGACAATAAGTCTACACTCCAGATAGACCTTAAATACTTCCAGGGTAAACCGGTAATCGAGATGGTCCAGCGCGTAAGCCGTCCTGGCCTGCGTATCTATAAGGGTAGCAAAGAGCTCCCGAAAGTACGCGGCGGACTCGGCGTCGCCATCATTTCAACCTCGCAGGGTTTGATGACGGATCGCGCGGCCCGTTCCACTGGTCAAGGCGGCGAAGTCGTCGCTTACGTGGCTTAATCGGAGGGATTGAAATGTCTCGTGTAGCAAAGAATCCGATACCCCTGCCTGCCGGCGTGGATGTTAACCTGAACGGCAGCGAACTGACCGTGAAAGGTAGCAAGGGAACCATGACACTCGGCCTGCATGCATTTGTCACCATCAAGAATGATGGCGACACGCTTCGCGTTGTTCCTGTACAGGAAGGCCGCAACGAGTGGGCAATGGCCGGTACCTTCAGGGCGCTGGTCGGAAATATGGTGACTGGTGTCAGCACCGGTTTTCAGAAGAAGTTGCAATTGATCGGCGTCGGTTATCGTGCGCAGGCCAAAGGTGATGTTCTGAATATGAATCTTGGTTTCTCTCATCCTGTGGATTATCCGATCCCTGAGGGAATCACAATCGAAACCCCCAGCCAGACCGAAATTGTAGTGTCTGGGTGCGACAAGCAACGTGTCGGCCAGGTCTCCGCGGAGATTCGCGCCTACCGTCCACCCGAGCCTTATAAAGGCAAGGGTGTGCGGTATGCCGATGAGCATGTTGCCCGTAAAGAAGCCAAGAAAAAATAGGTCATACTGAGATGGACAAGAAAACTACACGTTTACGCCGCGCTCGCAGAGCTCGTGCAAAGATTCGCGAACTGGCGGTCAATCGTCTGACCATCTTTCGTACTCCGAGACATATGTATGCCCAGGTGATTGCGCCCAACGGATCCCAAGTGATCGCCAGCGCATCAACCGTGGAAAAAGATGTAAGGGCGCAACTGGAAGGGGCGTCTGGTAATAGCACTGCCGCAGCGATTGTCGGCAAGGCCATTGCGGAGCGAGCCAAGGCTGCTGGTGTCGAAAGTGTTGCGTTCGATCGTGCCGGTTTTAAATATCACGGCCGGGTAAAGGCGTTGGCTGACGCTGCCCGCGAAAACGGTCTTAAGTTCTAAGGGGCAGGCTATGTCGAAATTCAATGAAAGGCCGGAAGGTGACGATCTGATTGAAAAACTGATCAACGTCAACCGAGTCGCGAAAGTGGTCAAGGGTGGTCGTGTTTTTGGATTCGCGGCACTCGCGGTTGTGGGTGATGGTAATGGCAAGGTCGGCTTCGGTAGCGGCAAGGCGCGTGAAGTGCCTATCGCCATTCAAAAAGCGATGGAAAACGCGCGCCAGAATCTGCGCACTGCGAAACTGAATGGCGATACGCTGCAGTATCCGCTGATCGGTCGACATGGCGCGGCCAAGGTCTATATGCAGCCGGCGTCAGAAGGTACCGGTATCATCGCCGGCGGCGCCATGCGTGCCGTCTGTGAGGCGGTAGGCGTGCACAATGTTCTGGCCAAGTGCATAGGCACAAACAATCCGATCAACGTGGTCCGCGCGACGGTAAATGCGCTGACCGAGATGACTGATCCTGAGACCGTGGCCGCCAAGCGTGGCAAATCGGTCAAAGAGATCCTGGGGTAGGTCATGAGTGAAAAAAAGATGATGAAAGTGACCCTGGTCCGCAGTGCGCATGGCCGGCTTGAGAGTCATAAGGCCTGTGTCCGCGGTTTGGGGCTTCGGCGTATTCGTCACAGTGTACTGGTGGAAGATACTCCTGCGACCCGTGGCATGGTGAATAAAGTCAGCTACATGGTTCAGGTAGAGGAGGCTTGAAATGCGTCTGAATACCATTAAGCCTGCAGAAGGCGCGACAACCGATGCCAAGCGCGTTGGTCGCGGCATCGGCAGCGGTCTTGGAAAAACGGCCGGTCGTGGTCATAAGGGCCAAAAATCGCGGTCCGGCGGTTTTCATAGAGTGGGTTTCGAGGGCGGCCAGATGCCGCTGCAGCGCCGCTTGCCGAAGGTTGGGTTTACCTCCCGGAAAGGCAGGATCACTGCCGAGGTGAGGCTGAGCGAACTGGCCAAGGTGGACGGTGAGGTGGTCGATATGAAGGCGCTTTACCAGGCCAACGTACTGCCTTCCATCATGAAGCGCGCCAAGATCATTCTTTCCGGTACCATCGAAAAGGCGGTAACCGTTCGTGGATTGGGCGTCACCAAAGGCGCGCGGGCTGCCATCGAGGCGGCTGGCGGGAAGATAGAGGAATAAATGGCTGGACAGGGCACAAAAGCCGGCGGCCTTGCCGCGGCAGGTAAGTTCACCGAGCTACGCCAGCGGCTTTTGTTCGTCATCGGCGCCCTGTTGGTATTCCGGATTGGTACATTTATTCCGGTACCCGGGGTGAATCCCGCGGCTGTGGCGGTCCTGTTTGACCAGCAGCAGGGTGGCATCCTCGACATGTTCAACATGTTTTCCGGGGGCGCGCTGGAAAGGGCAAGTCTGTTTGCCCTGGGAATCATGCCGTACATCTCGGCATCGATTATCATGCAGCTGATGTCCGCGGTGATTCCCAAGCTGGAGCAGCTGAAAAAAGAGGGTGAACAGGGGCGGCGTACGATTACCCAGTACACCCGTTATGGTACCGTGGTGCTGGCGACCTTCCAGGCGGTGGGTATCGCGATTGCGTTGCAATCACAGCAGGCGGGTGGCATAGCGGTGGTCTCGCACCAAGGGCCCGGGTTTATCCTGACCGCGGCAGTTTCGCTGGTCACAGGAACGCTGTTTTTGATGTGGTTGGGTGAGCAGATCACTGAACGCGGTCTCGGTAACGGGATCTCGCTGATCATTTTCGCAGGCATTGTTGCCGGATTGCCGTCGGCCATTGGCGGCACCCTGGAACTGGTTCGTACCGGTGAGATGAACGCCCTGACGGTCTTGATCCTGTTTGCCCTGGCGATCGCGGTCACCGCCTTCGTTGTCTTCGTAGAGCGGGGGCAGCGCCGGATCACGGTGAACTATGCCAAGCGTCAGCAGGGTCGGAAGATGTTTGCCGCGCAGAGCAGCCATCTGCCGCTGAAGCTGAATATGGCGGGCGTTATTCCGCCGATCTTCGCCTCCAGCATCATCCTGTTCCCATCGACGCTGGGGCAGTGGCTGGGTACCCAGGAGAACATGCGCTGGCTGCAGGATATCGTCGGCAAAATCTCCCCGGGCGAGCCGCTGTACGTGCTGCTCTATGCCCTGGCTATAGTGTTTTTCTGTTTCTTTTATACGGCGCTGGTATTCAACTCGAAGGATACGGCGGATAACCTGAAGCGTTCCGGGGCATTTATTCCAGGTTATCGCCCGGGAGAGCAGACGGCACGCTATATCGATAAGGTGATGTCCCGCCTGACGTTTGCAGGTGCGATTTATATAACGGCGGTGTGTCTGCTGCCGGAATTTTTGATTGTCGGTTGGAATGTTCCTTTCTACTTTGGCGGAACGTCCTTGTTGATCATCGTTGTTGTCGTCATGGACTTCATGGCACAGGTGCAGGCACACATGATGTCTCACCAGTATGAAGGGTTGATGAAGAAGGCGAATCTGAAGGGTGGCGGCGCAGGCTTGCTGCGTTAACGCCGATAAGATTCCACGGTATTTTTGGAGATTGAGTCATGAAAGTAAGGGCGTCTGTAAAGAAGATTTGCAGGAACTGCAAGATTGTCCGGCGCAATGGCGTGGTGCGGGTTATCTGCAAAGAAGCCAGGCATAAACAGAGACAAGGCTAAGCTTTTCGCTTGATTTGTTGAAGAAATCCAGTTAAAGTTGCGCGTTCACCGCGCCCAACGTGAGCTGATAATTGTATTTTTAGGAGTTACCTGATGGCCCGTATTGCAGGCGTCAACATTCCCGATCGTAAGCACGCGGTCATCGCGTTGACCGAGATCTATGGAGTCGGTTCTACCCGTGCTGCTCGTATCTGCGAGGCCGCGGGTGTGGCAAAAGATGCAAAGATTCAAAACCTGACCGAAGGTGAAGTAGAGGCGCTTCGTGCCGAAGTCGCCAAGTTTATGGTCGAGGGCGACCTTCGTCGTGAAGTGTCCATGAACATCAAGCGTCTGATGGACCTTGGTTGCAATCGTGGAATTCGTCACCGTCGCGGCCTGCCGCTGCGTGGCCAGCGTACCAAAACGAATGCGCGTACCCGCAAAGGCCCGCGGCGTCCGATCAAGAGATAATAGCAATCCGGTCACCGGGTTGTTTACAGCGATATAGTTCACAGGAACATTAAAGATGGCAAAGCCGAGCAGCGTGCGGAAGAAGGTAAAAAAGAGCGTCACCGATGGTGTCGCCCACATTCACGCTTCCTTTAACAATACGATCGTCACCATTTCCGATCGTCAGGGTAATGTCTTGTCCTGGGCAACTGCGGGTGGTTCAGGATTCCGTGGCTCGCGCAAGAGCACGCCATTCGCTGCGCAGGTCGCGGCCGATCGCGCTGGCGAGCGGGCCAAGGATTACGGCGTGAAAAACCTTGATGTCAATGTCAAGGGCCCGGGCCCGGGACGCGAGTCTGCGGTTCGCGCACTGAATAATGCAGGATTCAAGATCACCAGTATTTGTGATGTTACCCCAATCCCGCACAATGGTTGTCGCCCGCCTAAAAAGCGTCGCGTTTAATCTGGAGTTATAGATAATCATGGCAAGATATATCGGTCCCAAGTGTAAGCTGAGCCGGAGAGAAGGCACTGACCTGTTTCTGAAGAGCCGCGCTCGCTCCCTGGAATCAAAATGTAATATGGAAAAGCAGCCTGGTCAGACGACTGACCGGCGCCGCCGCCTCTCTGATTACGGTATGCAGCTTCGTGAGAAGCAGAAGATGCGCCGTATGTATGGAATTATGGAGAAGCAGTTCAGCAACTACTACAAGAATGCGGCCCAGAGCAAGGGTGCCACAGGTGATAACCTGTTGCGTCTGCTCGAGACCCGTCTGGATAACGTGGTTTATCGGATGGGCTTCGGAAGCACGCGTTCTGAATCACGGCAGCTCGTAAGCCATAAATCCATCGAGGTTAACGGTAAGGTGGTCAATATCCCCTCCTACCATATCCAGGTCGATGATGTGGTGAGTGTTCGCGAGAAATCAAAAAACCAGCTGCGCATTCAAAGTTCTCTGGCTCTCGCGGAACAGTTCGGCACCGTCGACTGGATCGAGGTCGATGCGAAGGGCATGACGGGTACCTTTAAACGTCTGCCGGACCGCTCCGAACTGCCTGCGGAAATTAATGAACAGCTGGTAGTAGAGCTGTACTCCAAGTAAGGATTACCTTCAAGAGGTCGAAATGCCGGAGTTTGTTAGCGATTTTCTCAAGCCGCGATTAGTGAGTGTTCAGCCGTTAAGCGAGTTGCACGCCAAGGTTTCGCTTGAACCGATGGAGCGTGGCTTTGGTCATACACTTGGCAACTCATTGCGCAGAATACTGCTCTCCTCCATGCCCGGAAGTGCAGTGGTTGAGGCCGAGATCGAAGGGGTTCTTCACGAGTACACCAGTATTGAAGGTGTGCAGGAAGATGTCCTGGAGATTCTGCTGAATCTGAAAGATCTGGCCATTATCATGCATTCCCGTGATGAGGCGACGCTGACGCTGAAAAAGAAGGGGCCCGGTCCCATTCTGGCCAGCGATATCACGCTTGACCACGATGTTGAGATTGCCAACCCGGATCATGTTATCGCCAACCTGACCAAGGATGGCCAGATCAACATGACGTTGAAAGTGGCTCGCGGTATCGGCTATCAGCCGGCGGCCAACCGGCTGGCGGATGCAATGGAAGACCGTCCTATCGGTCGCCTGCAGCTGGATGCCAGCTTCTCGCCGGTACGTCGCGTGGCGTATGCGGTCGAGGCGACCCGTGTCGAACAGAGAACGGATCTTGATCGTTTGGTGATTGATCTGGAGACCAACGGCACCATTGATCCGGAAGAGGCCATCAGAAGGGCGGCGACCATCCTGCAGGATCAGCTGTCCGCATTCGTGAAGCTGGACGAGACAGCGACAACCGAGAAAGAGGTGGAAGAAGATCGCCCGGCGATCGATCCCATCCTGCTGCGGCCTGTCGACGACCTCGAGCTGACCGTGCGTTCGGCCAACTGTTTGAAGGCAGAAAACATCTTCATGATTGGTGATCTGATTCAGCGTACCGAAGTGGAGCTGCTGAAGACCCCGAATCTGGGTAAAAAGTCGCTCACCGAGATCAAAGATGTACTTGCTACCAGGGGCTTGTCCCTGGGTATGCGGCTGGAAAACTGGCCGCCAGAAGGTATGGAAGATAGCGGTCGATAATCTCGGCCCTGAATCGTATATCTATAGTATTAACCTAAGTTTAGGGAAGTCGATCCATGCGTCATCGCAAATCAGGACGGCAACTGAACCGCAACAGTTCACACCGCAAGGCAATGTTCCGTAACATGGCCTGCTCACTGTTGCGTCATGAGCTGATCAAAACCACACTACCCAAGGCAAAAGAGCTGCGTCGCGTAGCAGAGCCGATGATTACACTGGCAAAGAGCGACAGCGTTGCAAAGCGCCGTCTGGCCTTTGATCGTCTTCGTGATGATGAGGTTGTCGGGAAGCTGTTCACCGAACTGGGCCCGCGTTACAAGGAGCGCCCCGGTGGCTATCTGCGCATTCTGAAATGCGGTTTTCGTCCGGGTGACAAGGCGCCGATGGCCTTTGTCGAGCTGGTCGATCGTCCGGATGTGGAGATGGAAGCGGTCGAGGCTGAATAAGTACAGCGACAGCGTGATTGTTTGGAAAAAAACCGGGTCATGGCCCGGTTTTTTTTGCCCAGGGATAACCACTCACCCGGTCTGTAAGTGATTGGCTTGCCTTGTTGGCCGATCTTGATGGCGCCTCGAATCCGGCCCCATTTTCAGATTCAAGCCTGCCCTTGTTTGAGCGAAGCGAGTTTGGGCAGGCGCTGAAAATGGGGCCAGATTCGAGGGGACAAGCCATCGTGTGAGGCCGGCAAGGCAAGCCAATCACCCCGTGAGTAGTTACGCCCAGAGAAGGGCTTATGTCGCGAAGCACAGGGATGTGCGAGAGCGACCGAGCCAGTTTTTTGCTTTAATTCAACTAGAGGACCGGTACGGTATCGATATGGGCGACACACCTGAACTGGTAGCGCTGTTCACCGACTTCGGCGTCGGCAGTCATTATCTGGGGCAGGTGAAGGCGCGCCTGCTGGCGGGAGGTATATCCCAGCCGGTAATCGATCTGTGTGCGGATGCCCCCGCGTTCAATCCCCGTGCCGCCGCCTACCTGCTGGCCTCGTTTCTCCCCGCCATGCCGGATGGGACGCTGTTCATGGCGGTGGTGGATCCCGGTGTCGGCAGCTCCCGGCGGGCGATCATGGTGACCACAGAACGGTTCTGGTTCGTCGCCCCTGACAATGGCCTGTTGTCCCGGGTGGTGGGTGCTCCCGGACCCGTCAGGGTACAGACCATAGACCTGCCGGATCTTCACCGGCGGTCGAAAACCTTCGACGGCAGGGATCTGTTTGCGCCTGCCGCTGCGGTTATCTGTCGAGGTGGCAGCGTCCCAGGTGAGTCGTTGCTCCCGGACAGTCTGGTTGGCTGTGACTGGCCGGAGGAGCTGGCCGAGATAATCTATATCGACGCTTATGGAAATGCGGTCAGCGGCCTGTCGGGTGACGGGTTGTCCCGCGAGCTGACACTGACGGTAAACGGGAATCTTGTGGCATATGCCGAAACCTTCTCCGCTGTGGCGACCGGCTGTCCGTTTTGGTACGTGAATGCCAATGGGCTGGTGGAGCTGGCGGTCAACCGGGGGAGCGCCGCCGCCAAGCTCGGGCTCCGCGTCGGCTCGCCGGTGAGCCGGCAGACCGATTAGCGAAACACCGTGTACCCACGTCCACCTATTGACCCGCCTGCAGGACCTTTTTCAGGTACTGGCCGGTATGGGATTGGGCTACCTCGCTGACCATCTCCGGGGTGCCCTGGGCAACGATCTCGCCGCCGCGGTTGCCGCCCTCCGGACCCAGGTCGACAATCCAGTCCGCGGTCTTGATGACATCCAGGTTGTGCTCAATCACCACCACGGTGTTGCCGTGATCGCGTAGCCGGTGCAGCACCTCGAGCAGGTGTTTCACGTCGTGAAAATGCAGCCCCGTGGTCGGCTCGTCCAGAATATAGAGGGTGTTCCCGGTGTCGCGCTTGGACAGTTCGCGCGAGAGCTTGACGCGCTGTGCCTCACCGCCCGAGAGCGTGGTGGCGTTCTGTCCCAGTGTGATATAGGAGAGTCCGACATCCATCAGGGTCTGCAATTTACGCTTCAGCGCCGGGATGGCATCGAAAAACTCCAGGGCCTCTTCAATGGTCATCTCCAGCACCTGGTTGATGCTTTTTCCCTTGTACTTGATCTCCTGGGTCTCGCGGTTATAGCGGCTACCCTTGCAGACGTCGCACTGGACATAGATGTCCGGCAGGAAATGCATCTCGACCTTGATCACGCCATCCCCGCGGCAGGCCTCGCAGCGTCCGCCCTTGACGTTGAAACTGAAGCGACCCGGCGTGTAGCCGCGTGAGCGGGACTCGTGAGTGCCGGCAAACAGCTCGCGCACCGGGGTGAATATGCCGGTGTAGGTAGCGGGATTGGAACGGGGGGTGCGGCCGATCGGGCTCTGATCGATATCCACCACCTTGTCGAAATGCTCCAGCCCGTCGATCCGGTCGAACGGGGCCGCATCCAGGGAGGCGCGGTTCAACTGGGTGGCGGCAAGGGGATAGAGCGTGTCGTTGATCAGTGTGGACTTGCCGGAGCCGGACACCCCGGTCACGCAGGTAAACAGGCCGGCAGGCAGGTTCAGCTCAATCGACTTGAGATTGTTGCCGCGTGCCCCGGAGATGGTCAGCAGTTTGGCCTCATCGGCTTTGTGCCGTTGTTGCGGTATCGCAATGCTCAGACTGCGGGAGAGATACCGGCCGGTCAAGGAATCCGGGTTCGATGCGATCTCGGCGGCGCTGCCCTGGGCGATGATGCGGCCGCCGTGAACGCCGGCGCCGGGGCCGATATCCACCACATGGTCGGCGGACAGGATGGCCTCTTCATCGTGTTCGACGACGATCACGGTATTGCCCAGATCGCGCAGGTAGGTCAGGGTTTTCAGCAGCCGGTCGTTGTCCCGCTGGTGCAGCCCGATGGAGGGCTCATCCAGAATATACATGACGCCCACCAGGCCGGCACCGATCTGGCTTGCCAGGCGGATTCGCTGGGCCTCACCGCCGGACAGGGTTTCCGCGCTGCGGTCCAGGGTCAGGTAGTCGAGACCCACATTGACCAGGAACTGCAGCCGTTGGGAGATTTCGTTCACCACTTTATCGGCGATCTTGCCTTGCTTGCCGGGGAGCTGTAACCGGCTGAAGAACTCGAGGCAGTTCCCGACCGGCAGGGTGGTGATGGCTGGCAGGTTTTGCTCATCCACAAAGACATGGCGCGCCGCCTCGTTCAGGCGGGTACCGCCGCACTCCGGGCAGGGGTGGGTGGAGATATAGCGGGCCAGCTCTTCGCGCACCGCGCTGGATTCGGTCTCCCGGTAGCGCCGCTCCATGTTGCGGATGATCCCTTCGAACGGATGGGTGTTGCTGCTGCTGCGCCCGCGTTCATTGAAATAGGTGAACTTGATCTTCTCCTTGCCACTGCCGTTCAGGATGGTGTCGCGGACCTTCTTGGGCAGTTCATCCCAGCTGGTCTCCACGTCAAAGGCGAAGTGCTTCCCCAGGGAACTGATCAGCTGGAAATAGTAGGCGTTCCTGCGATCCCAGCCTCTGACCGCGCCGGCGGCGAGGCTCAGGTGGGGATGGGCAACCACCCGCTCCGGGTCAAAAAACTGTTCGATACCGAGCCCGTCGCAGGTTGGGCAGGCGCCCACCGGGTTGTTGAACGAGAACAGTCGGGGTTCCAGTTCCGGCAGGCTGTAGCCGCATTGCGGACAGGCGAAATTGGCCGAGAACACCAGCTCTTCCTGCGGGTTGTCCTGTTCCATGGAGGCGATGCGGGCCAGACCGCCGGAGAGGGCGAGCGCGGTTTCAAAGGATTCCGCGAGACGCAGTTCGAGTCCTTCGCGGACCTTGAAGCGATCCACCACCGCCTCGATGGTGTGTTTCTTGTGCAGTTCCAGTTCCGGCGGCTGATCGAGTTCGAAGATTTCGCCATCGATGCGCGCGCGGATAAAACCCTGCGCATTCAGTTCCCGAAGCAGCTTGTGATGTTCCCCCTTGCGCTCCGACACCACCGGGGCGAGCAGCATCAATTTCCTGCCCTCGGGCAGGCTCAGGACCTGATCCACCATCTGGTTGATGGTCTGGGCCTCCAGTGCCTGGCCGTGGGTGGGGCAGCGCGGGGTGCCGGCGCGGGCATACAGCAGCCGCAGGTAGTCGTAGATCTCGGTGATGGTGCCGACGGTGGAACGTGGGTTGTGGGAGGTGGTCTTCTGCTCGATGGAGATGGCCGGAGAGAGCCCCTCGATATGGTCGATATCGGGTTTCTCCATTATCGACAGGAACTGCCGTGCATAGGCCGAGAGCGACTCGACGTAGCGCCGTTGCCCCTCGGCATAGATGGTATCGAAGGCCAGTGAGGACTTCCCGGAGCCGGAAAGACCGGTGAAGACGATCAATTTGTCGCGGGGAAGATCCAGGTCAATGTTTTTCAGATTGTGGGTGCGTGCCCCACGTATACGTATCGTATCCATCTACATACCAGCGAATAAGCGAACCTGTTACTATACGCTGTCTTGCGGTTTCGGGCCAAACAAACCGTGGTAATACAGCGAGTGAACATGGTCTGGGGCAGGCTCCCCGGCAATGGCTGGACGCGGGCTTTTCCCCTGGCATGGCTGGGGTTGGCCATTGGTAAAGTGATCGGGTAATTGAACAAAAAAACGCAACAACTCCATCGACTGACAGCGATCGAAATCAGGGCGGCGTTCTCGCTCGCCGGCATTTTTTCCCTGCGCATGCTCGGGCTGTTTCTGATTCTGCCGGTGTTCGCCCTCTACGCGGAACAGCTGGTCGGTGTCACCCCGCTATTGATCGGCGTGGCCATAGGCGCCTATGGCCTGACCCAGGCGCTGCTGCAGATCCCCTTCGGTATGATCTCCGACCGCATCGGTCGAAAGCCGGTGATTATTGCCGGGCTGCTGATCTTCGCCCTGGGCAGCGTGGTGGCGGCTCGTGCGGACTCCATCTGGGGTGTGATCGCCGGGCGCGCGCTGCAGGGCAGCGGTGCCATTGCCGCCGCGGTGATGGCGCTGGCAGCCGACCTGACCCGGGAGCAGAACAGAACCAAGGCGATGGCGGTGATCGGCATGAGCATCGGGCTCGCGTTTGCCGTATCCTTGGTGTTGGGGCCGTTGCTGAATACCTGGATCGGTGTGCCGGGCATCTTCTGGCTGACCGCCTTGCTGGCGCTGGCGGGTATCCTGGTGGTGATTTTTCTGGTCCCCAATCCGGATAAAACCGCCACCCATCGGGATACCAGCCCGGTGCGGGATCAGTTCTCCCGGGTGTTGCGCAACGCCGACCTGCTGCGCCTGGATATCGGGATCCTGCTGTTGCACATGATGCTGACGGCGGTGTTTATCGCCGTTCCCCTGACCCTCAGGGACGTGACCGGGGTTGCCGTGGAAAACCACTGGATGGTCTATCTGCCGGTGGTGCTGCTGGCCATGGCGCTGATGGTGCCGTTTATTGTGATCGCGGAGAAACGCCGCAAGATGAAGCAGGTCTTCCTGTTGGCTATCCTGGCTATCGGGATGGCCCAGATCGGGTTTATTCTGTTCAAGTCGACACTCCTGGGCTTCGGCCTGGCGCTGCTGCTGTTTTTCGTCGCCTTCAATCTGCTCGAGGCCTCGCTGCCGTCGCTGATCTCCAAAATGGCGCCGGCCGAAAGCAAGGGTACCGCCATGGGGGTCTACTCCACATCCCAGTTTATCGGGGCCTTCCTGGGCGGGACGCTCGGCGGCTGGGTGTATGGACAGTACCAGCTGACGGGGGTATTTCTGTTTGGGGCGGTGGCCGCACTGCTCTGGCTGGCACTGGCCAGCGGGATGCGCCAACCGGGATACCTGAGCAGCTATCTTATCAAGGTGGGGGTGCTTGAGCCGGCGAGCGCGCATCAGCTGCAGGCGAGGCTGAGCGGTCTGCCCGGTGTGGGCGAGGCCGTGGTCATGGCGGAAGAGGGCATCGCCTACCTTAAAGTGGATACGCAGTGTGTGGATTTTGCATTGCTGGATGAATTCTCGGTCGCGGAGACGTAGAATCAGGTGTTCAGGCCGCAGGGCCAGGGAGCAACTTAAATTGAATTGGAGGAGATATGGCCAGAGGGGTCAATAAAGTAATCTTGATCGGTAATGTTGGGAAGGACCCGGATGTTCGTTATATGCCCAATGGTAACGCTGTGGCCAATGTCACCCTGGCGACATCCGAATCCTGGAAGGATAAAAACAGTGGTGAAACCCAGGAGAAGACCGAGTGGCATCGGGTGGTGTTTTTCCGCCGCCTGGCAGAGGTCGTCGGCGAGTACGTGAAAAAGGGCTCGAAGATCTATGTCGAAGGGCGCCTGCAGACGCGTAAATGGCAGGATCAGGGCGGCCAGGACCGCTATACCACCGAGATCGTGGCCGACGAGATGCAGATGCTGGACAGCAAAGGCAGCAGTGCCTCGTTCGACTCCGGCCGCTCGGAATCGGGCTCACGCCCATCGCGTGATTCCGCGTCATCGGCCGCACCGATGCCGGATGATGGGTTCGATGACGATATCCCGTTCTGACGTTTACCCAGGGCTTCTGCCAAAAAAACCCATGCATTGCATGGGTGTTTGTTCAGAGGTAACTACTAACCCGGATTGTGAGTGATTGGCCTGCCTCGCCGGCCTCACACGATGGCTTGCCTCCTCGAATCCGGCCCCTTTTCCAGCGCCTGCCCAAACTCGCTTCGCTCAGACAAGGGCAGGCTTGAATCTGAAAAAGGGGCCGGATTCGAGGCGCCATCAAGATCGGCCAGCAAGGCAGGCCAATCACCCCCGTGAGTAGTTACGTTCAGAGGAGAATTGATTCCGCGAAGCACCGGGAAGTGCACTAGCCGATTATCCCGGTTTGCCATCGACACGGGGTTGGGTCAGCATCGGCACATAGATCGCCCCGAAGAGCAGGAAACTGACGATCCACAGGCCGCCGGAGAGGTGGACCCACAGGGTATATTGCTGCGGCAGCACCAGCGGTCCGAATACCCGGAACAGCGCGGCAAGATTCATCAGAATGAAGCAGCCATTGATCAGGGGATGGGACTGTATTTCACGTCCGGTATGCCCTAATGCGACCCGCGCCATCATGCCGTAGGTAAGCGCGCCGATGCCGCCGACGGTAATGGCATGTTTGGCCAGATTGAGTCCGGTAAAACCAAAATAGGCCAGGCCGGCCAGGGTAAAGCCGATGATCAACCAGAACATGCCGCTGAACAGCACCCAGAGGATCGGTATCTGCCAGATTTGCCGGTTATACCAGCCGACGACCCGGATGATCTGTGTCACCGCCACGGCAAAGGCCAGCACACCGCTGAGCCAGGCGTTTGGATAGATAAACTGAACGGCAATCAGGCCACCCAGGGAGATGACGGTCGCCAGCTCGACCCGGCTGTTGCGTTTGGAGGCGTGGCCCGGTATCACGGCTTCGGTGAAGAAAGGGATCACCCGTCCACCCAGCAGGGTGATAAGAAAGGCGATCAGATAGAGCATGGCATCAGCGCCGCGCAGGGCGCTATTGGCCAACCCGAGTGACTGGAGGTGGATGTAGAGATTGGCCACCGCCATCACCAGCAACAGGGGCACGAAAATCCGGTTCATCTTCTGTTGGCCCTTCCACAGGGCCGGCTGGATGGCAAGCGCAACCGCGGGCAGGAAGGCTAGGTCGATGACCGCGATCAGCGGCCCCGGAATGGCCCCGGACAGGAATGGGGCAACCCGGCCCGCCAACCAGAGCAGGAACAGCAGACCCAGGGGCGTGCCGGTTGGTGGCGTGATGCCGGTCCAGTTTCGGACCGCGGTCAGCAGGAAGCCGGCAATGATCGCGACGGCATAACCGAACAGCATCTCATGGCTATGCCAGCCGATGGCGCCGTAATAGGTCGGCAGCGGGTAGGCGCCGGACCAGGCGCCAAGCCAGATCAGCATCAGGATCAGGGCTGAAAGCGCGGCGGAGATGAAAAAGGGCCGGAAGCCCAGGGCCAGGATCACCGGACCCGCCTGCTTCAACTCCGGCTTGGGGGGTTCTGAATGGACTTTCAACATAATTTGTATGGTTTTTTCCGTTACAGGACAATGAGATGCGATAGCTTAACCGCTATGGGATCTGGCGCTTTGATATCAATCAAGGCCGGCGGCCGGCATCGCGGGTGAGTCTCGATCCTGACGGCCCGGACTTCGGCTCAGGCCTGGTAGATCCCGCCCAGGATGACCGGGTGTCGCGCCCCGGTCACCTCGGGCAGATTGCCTGGCAGCTGTTGCAGGGTCTGCCTGGCAAGCCAGGCGAAGGCCATCGCCTCAATATGGTCCGGGTCGATTCCATACTCGGCGCTGGTCTCAACGGGGGCGTCGAGCCCCTGCCGGAGCTGGTTCATCAGGGTGGGATTCTTGGTGCCCCCGCCGCAGCAGATCACCCGTTCGCAGCCCGGGGCATATTGCTTGATCGCCTGGATGATCGAGCGGCTGGACAGCGCGCATAAACTGGCCTGGATATCTTCGGCGCGGTGGTGTGAGGGTTCGAGCAAGTGGCGCCGCAGCCAGTCGAGATTGAACAGCTCCGGGCCGGTACTCTTGGGTGGCGGGCGTTTGAAGTAGGCGTCACCGAGCAGCCGATCGAGCAATTCATCTATCACCTGTCCACTGGCAGCCCAAGCCCCCTGCTCATCAAACGGGCGCTTTTGTACACAGCCCACCCAGCCATCCATCAGGGTATTGGCCGGCCCGGTATCAAAACCGGTAACCGGAGTCGCCGCATTCGCGGGGAGAAGGGTGATATTGGCAATGCCGCCCAGGTTCAGGATCACGCGGAACTCGGCGGCGTTGCGCCAGCATGCCGCATGAAATCCCGGGGCGAGTGGGGCGCCCTCCCCTCCGGCGGCCATGTCGCGGCGCCGGAAGTCCGCGACCACGGTGATGCCGGTTTTTTCCGCCAGGTGATTGGGGTCGCCAAGCTGCAGGGTGAAGGGGTGTGCCGCGTCGGGTCGATGGCGGATCGTCTGGCCATGGGAGCCGATGGCGCGGACCTGCCGCGCCTGGGTACCTGTCTGACACAGCAGGCCGGCGACCGCCTCGGCAAAGTGGCTGGCAACCGAAATATCCGCCACACCCAGCTGCTCGATCTCGTTGTCGCCCGGCTGTGAAAGCTGTTTCAGGAGGTCCCGGACCGCCGGCGGCCAGGGTTGGTGATAGTGGCCGAGCAGTTTGGGCCCGGGCGGGGCGAAATCCACCAGGGCCGCATCGATGCCGTCAATACTGGTGCCCGACATCAGGCCGATATAGAGATCGGCCGAGACCGGCGGCTGCCTAGCCCGCATTTCTCACCACCCTGCTACTGCGGACGCCGATTCGCTCGTTATGACGGGGCGTACTCCCTCCAGCCGGCTTGAAGTAGTGTTGGCTACGCCGGCGCCGCCCTCCGGTCCGTGCGCCCCGTCACAACGGCGCATCGACGCCCTCGCGACGCACGGTGGTGAGAAATCCGGGCTAGCGGGCATCGGCCACCATGGTTTTTGCGATCAGGTCCAGCTCGGCCAGCAGTTGGGAACTGATCTGGGCGAATTTCGCCCGGTGGTCTTTCGCCAGCGGTTCTGCCGCCGGCAGCTTGATGGTCAGCGGGTTACGGTGGACCCCGTTCACGCGGAACTCATAGTGCAGGTGTGGGCCGGTGGCCAGACCGCTTTTTCCGACATAACCGATAACCTGCCCCTGGCGTACCCGGGAGCCATTATTTACATTGCCGCGGTATTTCGACATATGGGCATAGAGCGTGGTGTATTGGCTTCCGTGCTTGATCATCACCGTGCGTCCGTAGCCGCCCTTGGTGCCCTTGAATATCACCCGTCCATCGCCGGACGCCTTGATTGGCGTACCGGTGGCGGCGGCATAATCGACCCCCATGTGCGGGCGTTTCTTACCCAGCACCGGGTGATAGCGAGCCTTGGTAAAACGGGAGGAGATGCGGCGGAAATCCACCGGGGCACGCAGGAAGGCCTTGCGCATGCTCTCGCCTTCCGGGGAATAGTAGCTGCTGTAGCCTTCATCATCCTCGAAGCGTATGGCGCGGAATACCTTTCCCTGATTGACGAATTCGGCCGCCAGGATGGGACCGTTGCGGTATTTTTTACCGTCCAGGTACTCCTCTTCATAGATCAGGCTGAACTGATCGCCGGCGCGTATCTCCAGGGCGAAATCGATATCCCAGCCGAATATATTGGCCAGCTCCATGGTGAGCGCGTCCGACAGGCCCGCCCGTTGTGCACCTATATAGAGTGAGCTGGTGATGGTGCCGGAGGCCGATGCGATGCGTTTCTCAAGGCTCCGGTCGTTAATCTGCGCGGCGAAGGAATCGTCTGTCGGAAGGATTTGCAAGCTGCGGATTTCGCTCTGCTTGTGGACCAGTTCAAGCAGCTCTCCCTGCTGGTCGAGGCGGACCTTGATCGCCTCTCCCGGACGGATATTGGCCAGTGTCTTGGCCTCCTTGCTACTGTTGACAATGCGATGCAGGAGATTTGGAGAGAGCTTGAGGCGGGAAAAAATCAGCGCCAGGGAGTCGCCCGGCTTCACCCGCTCCTCCTGCCAGGTACCGTGGTCCATGGAGACCAGCACCTCCTGATCCTCTGCCGGTATGGAGGCGTCGGGTGTGGCTTCATCCCCGGTCGCCGGGGCGGTCGACGACGCCACGTCGGCGCCGAGTTCGGATATCTCCGGCGCTTCATACTTCGGCAGACTCAAGTCGGGTGTGCCGGACGGGGTGGCGGGGGCCGCAAGTGCGGGTGCGGTCTCCTCACGCGTGGAAACGGAAGTGACAGCGACCGCCGGCGCTTCCGTCAGCTTCTTTCCATCACGGGATTGCCCGGGAAGGATCAGCGGCACCTGCGCCAGCGGTTGGGCGGTCTGTTCCGCCGCCGTGGCCGCCACGGCGGGGGCGGATGCGCGGTCAAGCTCCACGGTCGTGGTCTGGGGCGCCTCTTCGAAATTGCCGAGGGCGGCGTAGAGGCCGGATGCGCCAACTATCAGCCCAATAACGGCCAGACGTCCCAAGCGCCGACGGCTTTGCTGCGCGCTGGGGGTCAGGAATTCGTTTCTGAATTTATAGTCGTTTATCATGTTGGTGCGCTAATTTCCGGAAAATTCAGATAATTATTGCCTAAAACTTCGGTTATTCCCAGCCTTTTCAGGGCGCTGATGCCCTGCGTGGCCGGCCGGCAAAGATAGTTAGCGTCAGGAAGGGGCCAATATATAGTGAAATGGTTACTTTTTCTTGCTTCATCCTGTAAATTGTGCGCCCCGACATGTTCTTGTTTTTTTGAGGTGGGTAATGGCGTCAGTCGCAGAGTCGATGGAGCTGATCAGGCGAGGAGCGGATGAGATTCTGCTGGAGGAGTCGCTGATCAAGAAACTGGGGCGGGGAAAGCCGCTCAAGATCAAGGCGGGCTTTGATCCCACGGCTCCCGATCTCCATCTGGGGCACACGGTGTTGATCAACAAGCTGCGCCAGTTCCAGGATCTGGGGCATGAGGTCACATTCCTGATCGGTGACTTTACCGGGATGATCGGTGATCCCACCGGCAAGAATGTCACCCGCAAGGCGCTGTCCCGGGAAGAGGTGCTGAAAAATGCCGAAACTTACCAGGAGCAGATTTTCAAGATCCTCGACCGCGAGCGCACGGTGATCCGCTTCAACTCCGAATGGATGATCCCCATGGGCTCGGCGGGCCTGATACAGCTGGCGGCCAAGCACACGGTGGCGCGTATGCTGGAGCGGGATGATTTCAGCAAGCGCTACAAGAACGGCCAGCCCATCGCGATCCATGAATTTCTCTACCCCCTGGTGCAGGGGTATGACTCGGTCGCGCTGCAATCGGATGTGGAACTGGGCGGCACCGATCAGAAATTCAATCTTCTGGTGGGGCGGCAGCTGCAGGAGCTCTATGGCCAGGAGCCCCAGGTGGTGCTCACCATGCCGATCCTGGAGGGGCTGGACGGCGTCCAGAAGATGTCCAAGTCACTCAATAACTATATCGGCATTGCGGATCAACCCGATGACATGTTCGGAAAGATCATGTCCATCTCGGATGAGCTGATGTGGCGCTACTATGAACTGCTCAGCTTCAGATCCATGGCCGAGATCAGTCGACTGCAACAGCAGGTCGATGACGGTCTGAATCCCCGGGATGTGAAAGTCCTGCTGGCCGAGGAGTTGATTGAGCGGTTCCACGACAAGACCGCGGCGGTCAGGGCCAATGAGAATTTCGTCGCCAGATTCCGGCAAGGGGCCATGCCGGATGACATGCCGGAAAAAACCCTGCACGCGGATGGTGGGCTGTTGATTGCCAATCTGTTGAAAGAGGCGGGATTGGTCGCCTCGACATCGGAGGCGCTGCGCATGATCAAGCAGGGGGCGGTGAAGATCGATGGCGAGAAGGTGGAGGAGCGCGACCTGGTCTGCCGGCAGGGTTCGGACGGTGTCTATCAAGTGGGCAAGCGGCGTTTCGCCAGGGTAAAGCTGGTGTGAATTCCCGGCCTGAAAAGCGCGCTCGGGGTGTTGTCATAAAAAGTTAACAATAGGGCTTGCGCGGGGAGGGCGAGTGCGTATAATGCGCCGCTCGTTCGCAGGAGAAGTTGGCCGGTAAGGCCGCGGATCCGGTGGGTGGAAAGCCAGGGAAGTGGCGATTCGAACAGGTTGAAATTAGTGCTTGACCTGCTCGGAATGAGGCGTAGAATACGCGCCTCGCTTGGGGCGAATGCGGTAGTGATTCGGTCCGGGTGGTGAGTTGATAGCGAGTAGTTATTGACTTAAAAATTGGAGGCATTCATAATTGACTGTCTCGGTCAGATGAAAGTTTGACCCGCTCTTTAACAATCAGGTTAGGTAATTTGTGTGGGTGCTCCGTCGGTGGCTTATGAAGCCAATTATTTCGACGAAGCATCTAAAAGAAATTCCTTTTTTTAGACGTAATGTCGAGCACGGATTTGTCACCCATAAAGTGACTAAAACACTTCAAGTGAAGAGTTTGATCCTGGCTCAGATTGAACGCTGGCGGTATGCTTAACACATGCAAGTCGAACGGCAGCACAAGAGAGCTTGCTCTCTGGGTGGCGAGTGGCGGACGGGTGAGTAACGCGTAAGAATCTGCCTGGTAGTGGGGGATAACTCGGGGAAACTCGAGCTAATACCGCATACGCCCTACGGGGGAAAGTGGGGGACCTTCGGGCCTCACGCTATTAGATGAGCTTGCGTTGGATTAGCTAGTTGGTAGGGTAATGGCCTACCAAGGCGACGATCCATAGCTGGTCTGAGAGGACGATCAGCCACACTGGGACTGAGACACGGCCCAGACTCCTACGGGAGGCAGCAGTGGGGAATATTGGACAATGGGCGCAAGCCTGATCCAGCAATACCGCGTGTGTGAAGAAGGCCTGCGGGTTGTAAAGCACTTTCAATTGTGAAGAAAAGCTTGGGGCTAATAACTCCGAGTCTTGACGTTAACTTTAGAAGAAGCACCGGCTAACTCTGTGCCAGCAGCCGCGGTAATACAGAGGGTGCGAGCGTTAATCGGAATTACTGGGCGTAAAGCGTGCGTAGGCGGTTTAGTAAGTCAGATGTGAAAGCCCTGGGCTTAACCTGGGAACTGCATTTGAAACTGCTGAACTAGAGTGTGGTAGAGGGAAGTGGAATTCCGGGTGTAGCGGTGAAATGCGTAGATATCCGGAGGAACACCAGTGGCGAAGGCGACTTCCTGGACCAACACTGACGCTGAGGTACGAAAGCGTGGGTAGCAAACAGGATTAGATACCCTGGTAGTCCACGCCGTAAACGATGTCAACTAGTTGTTGGGAGCATCTTGGCTCTTAGTAACGTAGCTAACGCGATAAGTTGACCGCCTGGGGAGTACGGCCGCAAGGTTAAAACTCAAAGGAATTGACGGGGGCCCGCACAAGCGGTGGAGCATGTGGTTTAATTCGATGCAACGCGAAGAACCTTACCAGCCCTTGACATCCTGCGAACTTTCTAGAGATAGATTGGTGCCTTCGGGAACGCAGAGACAGGTGCTGCATGGCTGTCGTCAGCTCGTGTCGTGAGATGTTGGGTTAAGTCCCGTAACGAGCGCAACCCTTGCCCTTAGTTGCCAGCACGTAATGGTGGGAACTCTAGGGGGACTGCCGGTGATAAACCGGAGGAAGGTGGGGATGACGTCAAGTCATCATGGCCCTTATGGGCTGGGCTACACACGTGCTACAATGGCCGGTACAGAGGGCCGCAAACCCGCGAGGGGGAGCAAATCTCACAAAACCGGTCGTAGTCCGGATCGCAGTCTGCAACTCGACTGCGTGAAGTTGGAATCGCTAGTAATCGCGAATCAGAATGTCGCGGTGAATACGTTCCCGGGCCTTGTACACACCGCCCGTCACACCATGGGAGTGGGTTGCAAAAGAAGTAGGTAGTCTAACCTTCGGGAGGACGCTTACCACTTTGTGATTCATGACTGGGGTGAAGTCGTAACAAGGTAGCCCTAGGGGAACCTGGGGCTGGATCACCTCCTTTAAGATAGCGGATTAAGCGCTGTCGGAGCCCCCACACAAATTACCTGATCAAGTAGCACGGACACGGGTCTGTAGCTCAGTTGGTTAGAGCGCACCCCTGATAAGGGTGAGGTCGGTGGTTCGAATCCACCCAGACCCACCAGTTTTCTGTTCTGAGAAGGATGGAGAATGAGGTTATCGGGGCCATAGCTCAGCTGGGAGAGCGCCTGCCTTGCACGCAGGAGGTCGGGAGTTCGATCCTCCCTGGCTCCACCAACTTTGTGTCCGGTATGAGTATCAAGTGTCGAGCAGTAATGTTCGCCACTTTGTATTTATACGAAGTGCATGCTCTTTAACAATTCGGATATAGATTGTAGATAGGTGATGATTTTGAAGTCACGCGAGTGACGGAAGAATCTATCTAACAATAAGTACTAATTTTTTCTCATGAAAAATTAGTTACTTGGGTATGTTGCATTCGTAACAAACAAGTTTATAAACCAGCACCATGGCTCCAGAGTTTTTGGGGTTATATGGTCAAGTGAATAAGCGCATATGGTGGATGCCTAGGCGGTAAGAGGCGATGAAGGACGTTGTAGCTTGCGATAAGCCTCGGGGAGTCAGCAAACAGACTTTGATCCGAGGATTTCCGAATGGGGAAACCCAGCCCGTATAAGCGGGTTATCTTGCACTGAATACATAGGTGTAAGAGGCGAACCCGGGGAACTGAAACATCTAAGTACCCGGAGGAAAAGAAATCAACCGAGATTCCCTTAGTAGCGGCGAGCGAACGGGGATTAGCCCTTAAGCTGTTGATGTTGTTAGTGGAACAATCTGGAAAGTTTGGCGATACAGGGTGATAGCCCCGTACACGAAAACTATTCAACAGTGAAATCGAGTAGGGCGGGACACGTGGTATCCTGTCTGAACATGGGGGGACCATCCTCCAAGGCTAAATACTCCTTACCGACCGATAGTGAACCAGTACCGTGAGGGAAAGGCGAAAAGAACCCTTTTTAAGGGAGTGAAATAGAACCTGAAACCGTATGCGTACAAGCAGTAGGAGCCCTTCGGGGTGACTGCGTACCTTTTGTATAATGGGTCAGCGACTTACTTCTCAGTAGCAAGCTTAACCGAATAGGGGAGGCGTAGGGAAACCGAGTCTTAATAGGGCGTTTAGTTGCTGGGAGTAGACCCGAAACCGGGCGATCTATCCATGGCCAGGGTGAAGGTGGAGTAACATCTACTGGAGGCCCGAACCGGGATCTGTTGAAAAAGATTCGGATGAGCTGTGGATCGGAGTGAAAGGCTAATCAAGCTCGGAGATAGCTGGTTCTCCTCGAAAGCTATTTAGGTAGCGCCTCATGTATCACTCGCGGGGGTAGAGCACTGTTTCGGCTAGGGGGTCATCCCGACTTACCAAACCGATGCAAACTCCGAATACCGCGAAGTGCAATCATGGGAGACAGACGGCGGGTGCTAACGTCCGTCGTCAAAAGGGAAACAACCCAGACCGCCAGCTAAGGTCCCAAAATCACATCTCAGTGGGAAACGATGTGGGAAGGCACAGACAGCTAGGAGGTTGGCTTAGAAGCAGCCATCCTTTAAAGAAAGCGTAATAGCTCACTAGTCGAGTCGGCCTGCGCGGAAGATTTAACGGGGCTTAAGATGTGTACCGAAGCTGCGGATGCGTGTTTACACGCATGGTAGAGGAGCGTTCTGTAAGCGGTTGAAGGTGTGTCGTAAGGCATGCTGGACGTATCAGAAGTGCGAATGCTGACATGAGTAACGATAAAGGGGGTGAGAGGCCCCCTCGCCGAAAGCCCAAGGTTTCCTGCGCAACGCTAATCGGCGCAGGGTTAGTCGGCCCCTAAGGTGAGGCAGAAATGCGTAATCGATGGGAAGCAGGTTAATATTCCTGCACCTCTTATTACTGCGATGGAGAGACGGAGAAGGCTAGGCCATCCGGGCGTTGGTTGTCCCGGTTTAAGCGAGTAGGGAGTGAGTTTAGGCAAATCCGGACTCACAATCCTGAGACGTGACGACGAAGCATCTTTGGATGTGAAGTGGTTGATGCCATGCTTCCAGGAAAATCTTCTAAGCTTCAGGTAATAAGAGACCGTACTCCAAACCGACACAGGTGGGCTGGATGAGAATTCCAAGGCGCTTGAGAGAACTCTGGTGAAGGAACTAGGCAAAATGGTACCGTAACTTCGGGAGAAGGTACGCCTTTGACGGTGATAAGATTTACTCTTTAAGCTGTTGAAGGTTGCAATAAAATGGTGGCTGCAACTGTTTATTAAAAACATAGCACTCTGCAAACTCGAAAGAGGACGTATAGGGTGTGACGCCTGCCCGGTGCCGGAAGGTTAATTGATGGGGTTATCTTCGGAGAAGCTCTTGATCGAAGCCCCGGTAAACGGCGGCCGTAACTATAACGGTCCTAAGGTAGCGAAATTCCTTGTCGGGTAAGTTCCGACCTGCACGAATGGCGTAATGATGGCCACACTGTCTCCACCAGAGACTCAGTGAAATTGAACTCGCTGTTAAGATGCAGCGTACCCGCGGCTAGACGGAAAGACCCCGTGCACCTTTACTACAGCTTCACACTGGACTTTGAGCCTATCTGTGTAGGATAGGTGGGAGGCTTTGAAACCGGGACGCCAGTCCTGGTGGAGCCAACCTTGAAATACCACCCTGGTATGTTTGGAGTTCTAACCCAGACCCGTTATCCGGGTCGGGGACAGTGTGTGGTGGGTAGTTTGACTGGGGCGGTCTCCTCCCAAAGAGTAACGGAGGAGCACGAAGGTACCCTCAGCGCGGTCGGAAATCGCGCATTGAGTGCAAGAGCATAAGGGTGCTTGACTGCGAGACAGACAAGTCGAGCAGGTACGAAAGTAGGTTCTAGTGATCCGGTGGCTCTGTATGGAAGGGCCATCGCTCAACGGATAAAAGGTACGCCGGGGATAACAGGCTGATACCGCCCAAGAGTTCATATCGACGGCGGTGTTTGGCACCTCGATGTCGGCTCATCACATCCTGGGGCTGAAGTCGGTCCCAAGGGTATGGCTGTTCGCCATTTAAAGTGGTACGCGAGCTGGGTTTAGAACGTCGTGAGACAGTTCGGTCCCTATCTGCCGTGGGCGTTTGAGATTTGAGGGAAGCTGCTCCTAGTACGAGAGGACCGGAGTGGACGAACCTCTGGTGTTCCGGTTGTCACGCCAGTGGCATTGCCGGGTAGCTATGTTCGGACAGGATAACCGCTGAAAGCATCTAAGCGGGAAGCCCCTCCCAAGATTAGATCTCACCAGACCTTTAAGGTCTCTAAAGGGCCGTTGAAGACTACAACGTTGATAGGCTGGGTGTGGAAGTGCAGTAATGTATGAAGCTAACCAGTACTAATTGCCCGTGAGGCTTGACCATATAACACCCAAGTACTTTGTGCTGGGTGCTGGTTAAGAACGCAACAACCCATGTACTATTTACAATCTATACCGAATGCATGCAGAGTCGCGCAAGCGGCTTGCCAACAGTTTGCTTGGCGGCCATAGAGCACTGGAACCACCTGATCCCATCCCGAACTCAGAAGTGAAACGGTGTATCGCCGATGATAGTGTGGGGCCTCCCCATGTGAAAGTAGGTCACTGCCAAGCTTTATACCCAAAACCCCAGCCGCTAACCCGGTTGGGGTTTTTTTATGGGCGAATTTATTGATTAACGACTCTTCTTTTTCGTGTAACCGTCCGGTAAACCCATATTGTGCCGAATGCTGACATCGCCAGGATAGTGCCCACTTAATTTTTATTGGACACTTGTTATGAGCACCTTAAGCGTACTCCGACCGTAGCGGAAACGTCGCCGGCATGCTCCTGGATTCAAGGCGAGGATTGTTCGAGGCCTGCAAATCACACGGGACGCCAGTGATGGCGTTGTGCTTCTGCGTCGGCAGACGAGCCAGTACCTCATTGAGGTGGGTGTAGGAATCAGTCGCCGAGGAAGGCACGGCATGCTGCTCGCTCGGCTCGCTGTGAAGTCGTAGGCCACCGCTCTGAGGTCCGCGAAGGGTGTGGTGCGGTAGGCCCGGCGGGGTTACTTCTTTCCCACTGCCGGCGCGGCAACCGGTGTTTCATCCGCATGCATTTGCGGATGCGGGAGCATGGCGTCTCGCGGTGCCTCCAGCAGGGGCTGCAACTGCACCCCGCAGGTGTCGATTCACAGGGCCAGGGTTGAGCCCTGGATGGTGAGTCCGTCCCGCCCGAAGATGCGTTCCTGGCGGTACAGCGCCAGGTGGTCGGCATGTATGGCGGTGGTCCCCGTATCGGACTGTACTTTGCCACAGGATACCTGCAGCGCCGTAATCACGCCCTCGGCATCGAGTCGTTGTCAGGGCGGCCCCTGAATCAGCGCATGCGGCTGTTCCGCACGCAACGCCAGGCGATCGCCACGCCGAGGTTCACCTCAGTGGAGTTTCCCCAGGCCGCGCAGGCCAGGGAGTGGCAAGCCGACTGGGCCATGCTA
The DNA here is from genome assembly GCF_025175675.1 of Sedimenticola hydrogenitrophicus. GTDB lineage: Bacteria > Pseudomonadota > Gammaproteobacteria > Chromatiales > Chromatiaceae > Sedimenticola > Sedimenticola hydrogenitrophicus. Next base: position 75,191 of record NZ_JANIOA010000014.1, on the reverse strand, counting down.
TGGGCAAAGAACCGGGGGATGGGAGCGTCGATGCGGTTGGTTTTGCACCGCGTCCTTGCTTGCCGGCGATACGGGATGTCGGTGGGCTCGCAAGCGCATCACCCGTGGCTCATATTTTTTCGGAGTGCCTCCAGGTTAGCCGGATAAACAGGTAATGGTTGAATCGCCATCGCGTTGCTCCTCAGTAAAAACCGGGGGAGATGTAACTTTATATTCCCGAGAGAATTATTGCTATTACGTGCTCAGACCGGTTGACATTATTCCCGCTTGCCGGGGAGTGGGGCTATTTTCCGGCCGTTTCGGCAACAGCCCGACTGATTCATGAAAAGTTAAAAATAGGGCTTGCGCGGGGAAGGCGAGTGCGTATAATGCGCCGCTCGTTCGCAGGAGAAGTTGGCCGGTAAGGCCGCGGATCCGGCGGGCGGAAAGCCAGGGAAGCGGCGATTCGAACGGGTTGAAATTAGTGCTTGACCTGTTCGGAATGAGGCGTAGAATACGCGCCTCGCTTGGGGCGAATGCGGTAGTGATTCGGTCTGGGTGGTGAGTTGATAGCGAGTAGTTATTGACTTAAAAATTGGAGGCATTCATAATTGACTGTCTCGGTCAGATGAAAGTTTGACCCGCTCTTTAACAATCAGGTTAGGTAATTTGTGTGGGTGCTCCGTCGGTGGCTTATGAAGCCAATTATTTCGACGAAGCATCTAAAAGAAATTCCTTTTTTTAGACGTAATGTCGAGCACGGATTTGTCACCCATAAAGTGACTAAAACACTTCAAGTGAAGAGTTTGATCCTGGCTCAGATTGAACGCTGGCGGTATGCTTAACACATGCAAGTCGAACGGCAGCACAAGAGAGCTTGCTCTCTGGGTGGCGAGTGGCGGACGGGTGAGTAACGCGTAAGAATCTGCCTGGTAGTGGGGGATAACTCGGGGAAACTCGAGCTAATACCGCATACGCCCTACGGGGGAAAGTGGGGGACCTTCGGGCCTCACGCTATTAGATGAGCTTGCGTTGGATTAGCTAGTTGGTAGGGTAATGGCCTACCAAGGCGACGATCCATAGCTGGTCTGAGAGGACGATCAGCCACACTGGGACTGAGACACGGCCCAGACTCCTACGGGAGGCAGCAGTGGGGAATATTGGACAATGGGCGCAAGCCTGATCCAGCAATACCGCGTGTGTGAAGAAGGCCTGCGGGTTGTAAAGCACTTTCAATTGTGAAGAAAAGCTTGGGGCTAATAACTCCGAGTCTTGACGTTAACTTTAGAAGAAGCACCGGCTAACTCTGTGCCAGCAGCCGCGGTAATACAGAGGGTGCGAGCGTTAATCGGAATTACTGGGCGTAAAGCGTGCGTAGGCGGTTTAGTAAGTCAGATGTGAAAGCCCTGGGCTTAACCTGGGAACTGCATTTGAAACTGCTGAACTAGAGTGTGGTAGAGGGAAGTGGAATTCCGGGTGTAGCGGTGAAATGCGTAGATATCCGGAGGAACACCAGTGGCGAAGGCGACTTCCTGGACCAACACTGACGCTGAGGTACGAAAGCGTGGGTAGCAAACAGGATTAGATACCCTGGTAGTCCACGCCGTAAACGATGTCAACTAGTTGTTGGGAGCATCTTGGCTCTTAGTAACGTAGCTAACGCGATAAGTTGACCGCCTGGGGAGTACGGCCGCAAGGTTAAAACTCAAAGGAATTGACGGGGGCCCGCACAAGCGGTGGAGCATGTGGTTTAATTCGATGCAACGCGAAGAACCTTACCAGCCCTTGACATCCTGCGAACTTTCTAGAGATAGATTGGTGCCTTCGGGAACGCAGAGACAGGTGCTGCATGGCTGTCGTCAGCTCGTGTCGTGAGATGTTGGGTTAAGTCCCGTAACGAGCGCAACCCTTGCCCTTAGTTGCCAGCACGTAATGGTGGGAACTCTAGGGGGACTGCCGGTGATAAACCGGAGGAAGGTGGGGATGACGTCAAGTCATCATGGCCCTTATGGGCTGGGCTACACACGTGCTACAATGGCCGGTACAGAGGGCCGCAAACCCGCGAGGGGGAGCAAATCTCACAAAACCGGTCGTAGTCCGGATCGCAGTCTGCAACTCGACTGCGTGAAGTTGGAATCGCTAGTAATCGCGAATCAGAATGTCGCGGTGAATACGTTCCCGGGCCTTGTACACACCGCCCGTCACACCATGGGAGTGGGTTGCAAAAGAAGTAGGTAGTCTAACCTTCGGGAGGACGCTTACCACTTTGTGATTCATGACTGGGGTGAAGTCGTAACAAGGTAGCCCTAGGGGAACCTGGGGCTGGATCACCTCCTTTAAGATAGCGGATTAAGCGCTGTCGGAGCCCCCACACAAATTACCTGATCAAGTAGCACGGACACGGGTCTGTAGCTCAGTTGGTTAGAGCGCACCCCTGATAAGGGTGAGGTCGGTGGTTCGAATCCACCCAGACCCACCAGTTTTCTGTTCTGAGAAGGATGGAGAATGAGGTTATCGGGGCCATAGCTCAGCTGGGAGAGCGCCTGCCTTGCACGCAGGAGGTCGGGAGTTCGATCCTCCCTGGCTCCACCAACTTTGTGTCCGGTATGAGTATCAAGTGTCGAGCAGTAATGTTCGCCACTTTGTATTTATACGAAGTGCATGCTCTTTAACAATTCGGATATAGATTGTAGATAGGTGATGATTTTGAAGTCACGCGAGTGACGGAAGAATCTATCTAACAATAAGTACTAATTTTTTCTCATGAAAAATTAGTTACTTGGGTATGTTGCATTCGTAACAAACAAGTTTATAAACCAGCACCATGGCTCCAGAGTTTTTGGGGTTATATGGTCAAGTGAATAAGCGCATATGGTGGATGCCTAGGCGGTAAGAGGCGATGAAGGACGTTGTAGCTTGCGATAAGCCTCGGGGAGTCAGCAAACAGACTTTGATCCGAGGATTTCCGAATGGGGAAACCCAGCCCGTATAAGCGGGTTATCTTGCACTGAATACATAGGTGTAAGAGGCGAACCCGGGGAACTGAAACATCTAAGTACCCGGAGGAAAAGAAATCAACCGAGATTCCCTTAGTAGCGGCGAGCGAACGGGGATTAGCCCTTAAGCTGTTGATGTTGTTAGTGGAACAATCTGGAAAGTTTGGCGATACAGGGTGATAGCCCCGTACACGAAAACTATTCAACAGTGAAATCGAGTAGGGCGGGACACGTGGTATCCTGTCTGAACATGGGGGGACCATCCTCCAAGGCTAAATACTCCTTACCGACCGATAGTGAACCAGTACCGTGAGGGAAAGGCGAAAAGAACCCTTTTTAAGGGAGTGAAATAGAACCTGAAACCGTATGCGTACAAGCAGTAGGAGCCCTTCGGGGTGACTGCGTACCTTTTGTATAATGGGTCAGCGACTTACTTCTCAGTAGCAAGCTTAACCGAATAGGGGAGGCGTAGGGAAACCGAGTCTTAATAGGGCGTTTAGTTGCTGGGAGTAGACCCGAAACCGGGCGATCTATCCATGGCCAGGGTGAAGGTGGAGTAACATCTACTGGAGGCCCGAACCGGGATCTGTTGAAAAAGATTCGGATGAGCTGTGGATCGGAGTGAAAGGCTAATCAAGCTCGGAGATAGCTGGTTCTCCTCGAAAGCTATTTAGGTAGCGCCTCATGTATCACTCGCGGGGGTAGAGCACTGTTTCGGCTAGGGGGTCATCCCGACTTACCAAACCGATGCAAACTCCGAATACCGCGAAGTGCAATCATGGGAGACAGACGGCGGGTGCTAACGTCCGTCGTCAAAAGGGAAACAACCCAGACCGCCAGCTAAGGTCCCAAAATCACATCTCAGTGGGAAACGATGTGGGAAGGCACAGACAGCTAGGAGGTTGGCTTAGAAGCAGCCATCCTTTAAAGAAAGCGTAATAGCTCACTAGTCGAGTCGGCCTGCGCGGAAGATTTAACGGGGCTTAAGATGTGTACCGAAGCTGCGGATGCGTGTTTACACGCATGGTAGAGGAGCGTTCTGTAAGCGGTTGAAGGTGTGTCGTAAGGCATGCTGGACGTATCAGAAGTGCGAATGCTGACATGAGTAACGATAAAGGGGGTGAGAGGCCCCCTCGCCGAAAGCCCAAGGTTTCCTGCGCAACGCTAATCGGCGCAGGGTTAGTCGGCCCCTAAGGTGAGGCAGAAATGCGTAATCGATGGGAAGCAGGTTAATATTCCTGCACCTCTTATTACTGCGATGGAGAGACGGAGAAGGCTAGGCCATCCGGGCGTTGGTTGTCCCGGTTTAAGCGAGTAGGGAGTGAGTTTAGGCAAATCCGGACTCACAATCCTGAGACGTGACGACGAAGCATCTTTGGATGTGAAGTGGTTGATGCCATGCTTCCAGGAAAATCTTCTAAGCTTCAGGTAATAAGAGACCGTACTCCAAACCGACACAGGTGGGCTGGATGAGAATTCCAAGGCGCTTGAGAGAACTCTGGTGAAGGAACTAGGCAAAATGGTACCGTAACTTCGGGAGAAGGTACGCCTTTGACGGTGATAAGATTTACTCTTTAAGCTGTTGAAGGTTGCAATAAAATGGTGGCTGCAACTGTTTATTAAAAACATAGCACTCTGCAAACTCGAAAGAGGACGTATAGGGTGTGACGCCTGCCCGGTGCCGGAAGGTTAATTGATGGGGTTATCTTCGGAGAAGCTCTTGATCGAAGCCCCGGTAAACGGCGGCCGTAACTATAACGGTCCTAAGGTAGCGAAATTCCTTGTCGGGTAAGTTCCGACCTGCACGAATGGCGTAATGATGGCCACACTGTCTCCACCAGAGACTCAGTGAAATTGAACTCGCTGTTAAGATGCAGCGTACCCGCGGCTAGACGGAAAGACCCCGTGCACCTTTACTACAGCTTCACACTGGACTTTGAGCCTATCTGTGTAGGATAGGTGGGAGGCTTTGAAACCGGGACGCCAGTCCTGGTGGAGCCAACCTTGAAATACCACCCTGGTATGTTTGGAGTTCTAACCCAGACCCGTTATCCGGGTCGGGGACAGTGTGTGGTGGGTAGTTTGACTGGGGCGGTCTCCTCCCAAAGAGTAACGGAGGAGCACGAAGGTACCCTCAGCGCGGTCGGAAATCGCGCATTGAGTGCAAGAGCATAAGGGTGCTTGACTGCGAGACAGACAAGTCGAGCAGGTACGAAAGTAGGTTCTAGTGATCCGGTGGCTCTGTATGGAAGGGCCATCGCTCAACGGATAAAAGGTACGCCGGGGATAACAGGCTGATACCGCCCAAGAGTTCATATCGACGGCGGTGTTTGGCACCTCGATGTCGGCTCATCACATCCTGGGGCTGAAGTCGGTCCCAAGGGTATGGCTGTTCGCCATTTAAAGTGGTACGCGAGCTGGGTTTAGAACGTCGTGAGACAGTTCGGTCCCTATCTGCCGTGGGCGTTTGAGATTTGAGGGAAGCTGCTCCTAGTACGAGAGGACCGGAGTGGACGAACCTCTGGTGTTCCGGTTGTCACGCCAGTGGCATTGCCGGGTAGCTATGTTCGGACAGGATAACCGCTGAAAGCATCTAAGCGGGAAGCCCCTCCCAAGATTAGATCTCACCAGACCTTTAAGGTCTCTAAAGGGCCGTTGAAGACTACAACGTTGATAGGCTGGGTGTGGAAGTGCAGTAATGTATGAAGCTAACCAGTACTAATTGCCCGTGAGGCTTGACCATATAACACCCAAGTACTTTGTGCTGGGTGCTGGTTAAGAACGCAACAACCCATGTACTATTTACAATCTATACCGAATGCATGCAGAGTCGCGCAAGCGGCTTGCCAACAGTTTGCTTGGCGGCCATAGAGCACTGGAACCACCTGATCCCATCCCGAACTCAGAAGTGAAACGGTGTATCGCCGATGATAGTGTGGGGCCTCCCCATGTGAAAGTAGGTCACTGCCAAGCTTTATACCCAAAACCCCAGCCGCTAACCCGGTTGGGGTTTTTTTATGGGCGAATTTATTGATTAACGACTCTTCTTTGGCCGCTGAATTTGGTAGAGTGCTGCAAGGAATTCCACGAGCCCACGCCCTATGATCGACTACGCCATCAAACCGCTTGCCCCGGGCGCCCATCAGTTTCAGGTTGACGTCACCATCCAGAGTCCCGATCCGGCCGGTCAGCTGGTATCGCTGCCCGCCTGGATACCCGGCAGCTACATGATCCGGGACTTCGCCAAAAACATCCTGTCGCTCGGTGCCCGCAGTGGAGAGACGCCCCTGGAGGTGGTGAAGTTGGATAAACAGACCTGGCAGCTGCCGGTCTGTAGCGGTCCGGTGAAGATCAGTTATCAAGTCTATGCCTGGGACTTGTCGGTGCGCGGCGCCCATCTGGATACCACCCATGGTTTCTTCAATGGGACCAGTGTGTTCCTCAGGGTGCATGGCCAGGAGGAGCAGGCGTGCCTGGTGGATATCGCGCCGCCGGACGGGGAGGCCTATGCGGACTGGCGCCTGGCCACCACCATGACCTCCTGCGGCGCGCCACACCTGGCTTTCGGGCTGTATGGGGCGGGCAACTACGACGAACTCATCGACCACCCGGTGGAGATGGGACGCTTCAGCCATACCGCGTTCGAGGTGGCCGGCGTGCCGCACGAGATTGTGATCAGCGGCAAACACTACGCCGACATGGAGCGCATCTGCGCCGACCTGCAGCGGATCTGCTCCCAGCATGTGCAACTCTTTGGTGAATTGCCGGAGATGGAGCGTTACCTGTTTCTGGTGATGGCGGTGGGTGAGGGTTATGGCGGCCTGGAGCACCGCAGTTCCACCTCGCTGATCTGCAAGCGCGATGACCTGCCGCAGAAGCGGGTACCCGAGATGAGCGACGGTTATCGCCAGTTTCTCGGGCTCTGCAGCCACGAATATTTTCATCTATGGAATGTAAAGCGCATCCGCCCGTTAAAACTGATGCAGGCGGATCTGACGCAGGAGGCCTACACCACACTGCTCTGGTTCTTCGAGGGGGTGACCTCCTATTATGATGACCTGGCGCTGGTAAGGTCGGGCTGTATCGACCCGCGCGCCTATCTGGAGTTGCTGGCGAAGACCATCACCCGGGTCTACCGCTCGGGTGGTCGTCGCAAACAGTCGGTCGCGGATTCCAGTTTCGACGCCTGGACCAAGTTTTACAAACAGGACGAAAATGCCCCCAACGCGATCGTCAGCTATTACACCAAAGGCGCCCTGATCGCCCTGCTCCTGGACCAGCTCATCCGGCGCGACACGGCCGGCAGGCAATCCCTGGATGACATCATGCGGGCGCTCTGGCAGCGCTATGGGCGCCGTGACATCGGACTGAGCGAGGACGAGGTGGAGCGAGTGACAGCGGAGCTGACCGGCCTGGACCTGAAGGGGTTCTTCGACCGCGCCGTGCGCGGTTGTGAGGAGCTGGAGCTGGCGCCCGCGCTGGATCGGGTGGGTATCGGGTTCAGCCTGCGGCCGGCGCGCGGAGCGGCGGATCAGGGCGGCGTGAAGGAGACTACGCAGGAGAAGGAGTCGGCCGCCCCGCGCCTGGTGCTGGGCGTGGCGACCAGGAGCGAAGGCCGGGATGTGGTGATAGCCAATGTCTTCGACCAGGGCGCCGCGCAGCTTGCCGGGATTTCGGCGGGTGACGTCTTGATCGCGATCGATGGCCTGCGCCCAACGGAAGCCAATATGGATAATCTGATGACCCGGGCGATCAACGGCACGCCGCTGGAGGTCCACGTTTTCCGCCGCGATGAATTGATGCGCTTTGAGGTGACCCCGTTACCCGCCGTCGCCGATACCTGCGAACTCTGGATCAGGGAGTCAGTGGAGAAGCAGACCGTTGATTGTCGGCAGGCCTGGTTGTCCACCGTTCAGGTGACGGCATGACAGGCATTGACGTCGGAGTGAGATGATGAGCAGTCGGCGACAGTTATTACAGCTCCTGGTGGATGGCCAGTGGCATTCGGGGGAAGACCTGGCCCGGCGGCTGGGCCTGAGTCGGACCGCCGTATGGAAGCAGCTCGGCCTATTGCGTGACCAGCTGGGCCTGAATATCCATTCGGTGCGTGGCCGCGGTTACCGGTTGCCGGAGAAACTGGAGTTGCTGGAAGCCGGGCACATCCGCGATGCCTTGGCGGATTCGACTCATGACTGGATAAGCCACATCGAGATACACGACAGCATCGCCTCCACCAACAGCCACCTGATGGCACAGGACCCCGGCCAGTTGCAGAGCGGTCACGTCTGCCTGGCGGAAAGGCAGAGTGACGGCCGCGGCAGGCGCGGGCGCCACTGGGTCTCCCCGTTTGGCCGCAACATCTACCTGTCGCTGTTCTGGGAATACGGGCTGGCGCCGGCAGCATTGTCCGGCCTCAGTCTGGTGGCGGGTCTGGCCGTGATACGGGCATTGCGCCAACTCGGGATCAGTGAAATCGGCCTGAAGTGGCCGAATGACATACTCTACGGTAACCGGAAGCTGGCGGGCCTGCTGCTGGAGGTGGTCGGCGAGCAGACCGGCCCCAGCCGCGTCGTGCTGGGACTGGGTATGAATGTAAGGCTCAGCGAGGCGGAAGGGGAGTCGATCGATCAGCCCTGGGTGAGCCTGTCGCAGCTGCCCGGTGGCGCGGCACACTCACGCAACCGGATAGTCGCCGCGCTGCTGGATAACCTGGTAGCCGTATTGTCACAGTTCGAAGCGCAGGGCCTGGCGGCGATGATTCCGGAGTGGCGTCAGTATGACCTGTATCACGGCCAGCGGGTGATCCTGCAGCTGGGCGCACGGCAGATCGAGGGGATACACCGGGGGGTGGAGCCGAGCGGCGCACTGCTGCTGGAGACGGCGGAAGGGATACGCGCCTACCATGGGGGGGAAGTTTCGCTGCGACCGGTCTAAGGTCCATCGAACGGCTACCTGATGAATAACACCCGCATACTCCTCATCGATATCGGTAACACCAACCTGAAATGGTCGCTGCTCGAGGCGGGGCGGTTATCGCCAATCAAGGCGGAAAAGCATCACGGCGTCGCGCCCGATCAATTGGCGACGACCTGCTGGGGCGACCTTCAGCCACCCGATGCCATCTACCTTGCCAACGTGGCCGGCGCCGACCTGGAGTCTGGCCTGACAAGCTGGATGCAGGGCGGGTGGGGCCGGACCCCGCATCCGGTGCGGCCCGTGGCCCAGGCCCAGGGCGTCAGCAACGGCTATCGGGAGCCCGGCCAACTGGGCGTCGATCGCTGGCTGACCCTGCTGGCGGTACGCCGGCAGGAGGCCGGTGCGGTCTGCGTTGTCGACTGCGGTACCGCGATCACCTTGGACCTGATGGACAGTCAAGGCCGTCATCTTGGGGGATTGATCCTGCCGGGGCTGGACCTGATGCGGGAATCACTCCTGCAGCAGACGCGCATCCCCCGGGTCGGCCAGGTGCCGGTGGAATCCCTGTTCGCCCGGGATACCGCCTCCGCGGTGGCCTCGGCGGCGGTCAACGCGGCCGCCGCCCTGATCGAAAGGAGCATGCGCCAGGCGGCGGAGCATTGCGGTGAGCCCGCCACTCTGATCCTCACCGGCAGCGACGCGGCACGTATTTCGGTGCAGTTGGATATCCCCTTCCGGATCGATCATGAGCTGGTGATGAAGGGGCTGGTGGCCATCGCGGAGGCGGCAGGGTAAGTGCGATGAGATGGCTGTTCATGCTACTGCTGTCAGCGAACCTGGTCATCCTGGGTTGGGGCGTGCAACGCAATCCGCAGGCCATGGTGGTTCGGCCGTTGGCGAAAAAACCGGCCATCGGCAACCTGCGGTTGCTCGCGGAAGTGTCCCCATCCGAGGCGGATACGAAGCCGGCCGTGCCGGCGGCCGCGGCGGTCGACGCCGAGGCGTCTGCAGCGGAGTTCGAGGCCCCCACACTTCCGGAACAAGAGATCCCGCCACGGGAGGTGCAATCCCCGCCGCCGCCGGTGGTCGAGCAGCCAGCGATTGACCAGGAACCGCCGCCGCTCGGTACGGATATCCCGGACACCGTCCCGGAAATCGCCGACAGCGAGCCCACGGCGGAACTCCCCGGCGACCAGGAATCCGCCGCGCCGGCCGCCCCCGCGCCGCCACTTGAACCCAAACCCGAACCCGTGGTGCTGGTCTGTGGTGCCTTCGGCCCCTTCGAGCGCGGCGCCGAGGCGCGGGCGCTGGCCGAATCCCTGGCCAGCCAGGGCATGGAAACCTCGCTGCGCCGGGACTCCATGGAGAAGCCGACCGGCTACTGGGTGATGATCCCGCCACTGCCGAGCCGCGAAGCGGCGATAGCGAAGGTCGAACAGCTGCGCGCCAGCGGCATCGACGACGTGCGCCGTTTTGTTAAAGGTGACCAGGTAAACGGCATCTCCCTGGGGGTGTTCTCAACCCAGAAAAACGCCCAGAGCCGGCAGCAGGCGATAGCGGACAAGGGGCACAGAACCAGCGTGGTACCGCGGCTGGTGACGGTTCCCGCCCACTGGGTGGATTACCGCGCGGACCAGGCCCGGGTGGCCAAGGCCGTGGCCAGGATAAGGGAAAGCCGGGACGCGGTAATAAATGAACAATACCCCTGTCCGCGCGTTGTCACATCCGGTGGGATCTTCTAGAATAGGCCCTCCAAATTTTGGCTGGCGTAGCTCAGTTGGTAGAGCAGCTGATTTGTAATCAGCAGGTCGCGGGTTCGACTCCTGTCGCCAGCTCCATATCCCTTATCCTTCCCGAATAGGCAGATAGTGCATTTCAAACAATGGCTTAACGCTGCGATCTGATGCCGTCCGCGTTTTCCATCCTATCGCCGTGGTTTTGGCGAGCGGTACGGTGTTGAAATATCTTTAAAAAAGACGCAGGAAACTTTACCACTAGGCCGGGGTTTCAGGTTAAAATAGCCGGCTATTTATGGCTGGGTTGCCTTAGGCGCTGCTTTCTGACGGAGGCCGTGGCGGCCCATCTCGTGCTGCCACCAGCATCTGGCACGTTTATCATATTTTGTCGTCTGGTCCGCAGATCGCCCGGACCGGGGACGCAGATGGGGAGGTCCGGTGGATGGGGGAATCGCCCCGTTATCCCGCCTCCTGGGTAATGTGTGTTGGTGGTCGCCAGATACTTACATTTAATGTCTAACTCTAGAGTACGAACATGACAGATCTAAGCCTTTACCGAAATATCGGTATCTTCGCTCACGTAGATGCTGGTAAAACGACCACTACCGAGCGCATCCTGAAATTGACAGGTAAGATCCATAAGATCGGTGAGGTGCACGATGGTGCAGCGACAACTGACTTCATGGAGCAGGAGCAGGAGCGCGGCATCACCATTCAGTCGGCGGCCACTTCCTGTGAGTGGAACAAGCACCGGTTGAATATCATCGATACCCCGGGACACGTTGACTTCACCATCGAGGTTTACCGTTCCCTGAAGGTGCTCGACGGCGGCGTGGGCGTGTTCTGCGGATCCGGCGGCGTGGAGCCCCAGTCCGAGACCAACTGGCGCTATGCGAATGACTCCGAGGTGGCGCGGATCATCCTGGTCAACAAGCTGGACCGCCTGGGCGCTGATTTCTACCGGGTGGTCAAGCAGATCAAGGATGTGCTGGGCGCCACCCCGCTGGTTATGGTACTGCCGATCGGGACCGAGGACGAGTTTGTCGGCGTGGTCGACCTGCTGACCCGCAAGGCCTGGGTCTGGGATGATTCCGGCGACCCCACCGGCTACACCCTGCAGGATGTGCCGGCCGATATGGTCGATAAGGTTGAAGAGTATCGCGAGATGCTGGTTGAGACCGCCGTCGAGCAGGATGACGACCTGATGGAGAAGTATCTGGATGGCGAGGTGCCCTCGATTGAGGACCTGAAGCGCTGCATCCGCAAGGGTACCATCCACCTGGACTTCTTCCCCACCTACTGTGGTTCGGCGTTCAAGAACAAGGGTATTCAGCTGGTGCTGGACGCGGTGGTCGACTACCTGCCAAACCCTACCGAAGTGGAGCCGCAGCCCGAGGTGGACCTGGAAGGCAACGAGACCGGCAAGTTCGCCATCGTTGATCCGGCCAAGCCGTTGCGTGCCCTGGCGTTCAAGATCATGGACGACCGTTTCGGCGCACTGACCTTCGTGCGCATCTATTCCGGCGTGCTGGAAAAGGGCATGACGGTCCTCAATACCTTCACCGGCAAGACCGAGCGTATCGGGCGTATCGTTGAGATGCATGCCGACTCCCGTGAAGAGCTGAGCCGGGCCCAGGCCGGTGACATCGTCGCCGTCGTCGGCATGAAGAATGTCAAGACCGGACACACCCTGTGCGATCCGAAAAATCCCGCCACCCTGGAGCCTATGGTGTTCCCGGCCCCCGTTATCGCCATCGCCATCGCGCCGAAGGACAAGGCGGGCGTCGAGAAGATGGGTATCGCCCTGAACAAGATGGTGCAGGAGGATCCCTCCTTCTATGTCGAGACCGACGAGGACAGCGGCGAGACCATCCTCAAGGGCATGGGTGAGCTGCATCTGGATATCAAGATCGATATCCTGCGCCGTACCCATGGCGTGGATGTGACCGTCGGCAAGCCCCAGGTGGCCTACCGCGAGACCATCACCCAGCGGGTGGAAGACAGCTACACGCACAAGAAACAGTCCGGTGGTTCCGGTCAGTTCGGTAAGATCGACTACATCATCGAGCCGGGCGAACCCGGTAGCGGTTTCCAGTTCGAGTCGGTGGTGGTCGGTGGTAACGTGCCGAAAGAGTACTGGCCGGCCATCCAGAAGGGCTTTGCCACCAGTATGGACAAGGGTGTCCTGGCCGGCTTCCCCTGTCTGGACGTGAAGGTGATCCTGACGGATGGTGGCTTCCATGCGGTTGACTCCTCGGCCATCGCGTTCGAGATCGCGGCCCGCGGCGCCTATCGTCAGACCATTCCCAAGGCGGGTCCGCAGCTGATCGAGCCGATCATGAAAGTGGACGTCTACACCCCGGAAGATCATGTGGGCGACGTGATCGGCGACCTGAACCGTCGCCGTGGCATGATCAAGTCCCAGGATACGGCGGCGACCGGCATCCGTATCAAGGCCGAGGCACCGCTGAGCGAGATGTTCGGCTACATCGGTGATCTGCGCACCATGACCTCCGGCCGTGGCCAGTTCTCGATGGAGTTCTCCCACTACCTGCCTTGTCCCAGGAACGTCGCTGAAGAGGTGATCAAGGAGACGCTGGAAAGAAAGAAATAAGCGGTACAATCAAGGCCGGGCGACGTTGGTCGCCCGGCCTTTTTTATTCAGGGACGGATTTATGCCACGAAGCACAGGGCAGTGCGGGAGCGGATGTTATTCCGCGATCCCAGCCTCCCACCACCTCCCCGCCCGGCGACGAGCAGCGGTTACCGGTTTCGGTGCCGGTCGACTATTCTCAGGCAGTAGCGGTTGCCGAGGGCGCCCTTCAATACCCTCCGGATCCGGGCGTGTTCCGAATCCAGGGGATTTGCGACTCTAAAGATTTTACTGCCCAGGCCGAGATATTCAGGAGCTTTCAATTTAATATTGCCGGGTAAAGCTGTTTCAGTTTCGTTGGGTGGATAAGCGGCAGCGCGTCCACCGCAGCAATGGTGGATGCGCCTACCGGCTTATCCACCCTGCGAAAGTACTTTATCAAATTGAAGTATTCCCAGGCCCGGGTTTCGATTCATGCCGGACCCGGTCGGGGTGTGACAGGCCAGGACCGGTTGATTTTGATGCACGCGGGTTTTCGCCTATGATGCCTGAGTCAGGGGAGCTTTGGGGAAGCGCATTTTGATCTGTACAGCCATCTTATCCGCACGCTTAGTCCGCCGGGCGGCACTGCCGGGAACTCCAGCATGAGTGACGATATGCGCGGCAATCAAACCATTCTGACGATCGATGATGAACAGGCGATCAGGGAGAGCTTCCATCTCTATCTTGAGGATTACGGCTATACGGTGCTGGAGGCGGAGAACGGCAGGACCGGCATAGAGCTGTTCGAATCCCTGGAGCCGGATCTCGTGCTGGTGGATCTGCGGATGCCGGAGATGGACGGTCTGCAGGTGTTGGCGCATGTGGTCAGCCATGCCCCTGACACGCCGATTATCGTGGTGTCGGGAACCGGCGCCATCGACGATGCCATCGAGGCGCTGCATCTGGGCGCCTGGGATTACATGCTGAAGCCGGTTCAGGATCTATCGGTGCTGCTGCACGCGGTGAGAAAAAACCTGGAGCGTAGCCGGCTGACCCGGGAGAACCGGGCCTACCAGCAGCATCTGGAGGAGCAGGTCAAAAAACGCACCGAGCAGCTGCAGCTCGCCAATGAGGAGATGCATGAGGCGAACCGGCAGCTGAAGCAGAGTGAAGAGAAATACCGCTCGATCTTCGAGAGCCTGACCGACGTCTATTTCCAGGTGGATCTCGACGGCTTTGTTGAAGAGATATCCCCCTCCATTGCCGGCAACCTGTACTATCAGCGCGAGCAGATGCTGGGCCGCCGGCTGTGGGATCTGGTTGCCGATCCCGCGCACGGCGACATGCTGCTGGAGCGGCTTGAACAGGCCGGTAGGGTGACGGATTATGAGGTGTCGCTGGTGGACGGTGAGGGCTCGAAGCGGCCCTGTGCCATCACCGCCACCCGTGAGCACTCCCCGGTCGGCAAGGGGCGCATCTACGGGATGTTCCGGGACGTGACGGAGCGCAAGCAGGCGGAGGCGAAGATCGAGCATCAGGCCTATCACGACAGCCTGACCCAGTTACCCAACCGGAGCCTGCTGCTGGATCGTCTGGAGCTGGTGCTGAATCGTGCCAAACGCCACGACTACGAAGGCGCGCTGCTGCTGATTGATCTTGATCGCTTCAAGACCATCAATGATTCGCTCGGCCACAGCGTGGGCGATCAGCTGCTGTGTGAGGTTTCCAGGCGATTGGCCGGGTTGCTGGGCGAAGCGGATAGCGTGGCGCGCATTGGTGGCGATGAGTTTGCCGTGCTGATATCGGATATCGGCAGTGATACCCAGGCCACGGCGAGACGGGCGCAGGATATTGCCGAGCGGATCCGCCAGGTGCTTTCCCATCCGCTACGCATCCGGGATCACGAACTCTACATCACCCCGAGTATCGGCATCACCCTGTTTCCGATGCAGCAGGAAGATGCGGATGCGGTGCTGCGACATGGTGATACCGCCATGTATCAGGCCAAGGCGGCGGGGCGCAATGCCATTCGCTTTTTTCTCCCGGGAATGCAGGTGGAGGCCGACGAACGGCTGGCTCTGGAGAAGGATCTGCGGCTGGCGGTCGCCAACAACCAGCTGAAGCTCTTTTTCCAGCCGCAGATCGATGCGAGCGGAGCCGTGTGCGGCGCCGAGGGATTGCTGCGTTGGGAGCATCCGCAACACGGGATGATCACGCCGGACCGGTTTATCCCGGTCGCCGAAGAGACCGGGCTGATCCTGCCGATCGGTGACTGGGTGTTGCGGACCGCTTGTCGGCTGATCACCCGCTGGAGCGCCAGCGAGCTGGGGGCGTCGCTGCGGCATATCGCGGTCAATGTCAGCCCGTGGCAGTTCAGGCAGCCGGACTTCCCGGGTCAGGTGGAGCGCATTTTGGCCGAGACCGGCGCCGACCCCAGGCGGCTGGGGCTGGAGCTGACCGAGGGGGTGGTGATTGACAACGTGGCCGATACCGCGGAAAAGATGGCCTCCTTCAAGGCGCTGGGAGTGAGGATCTCCATCGATGATTTCGGTACCGGCTACTCCTCCCTCGCCTACCTTAAGAAGCTGCCGCTGGATATCCTGAAGATCGACCGGAGTTTTGTCGAAGAGGTGACGGAGGATGAGAGCAACGCGGCAATCGTTGAAACCATCATTGCCATTGCCGATCACCTGGGACTGGAAGTGATCGCCGAAGGTGTCGAGACCCGGGGTCAGCTGGAATTTCTCCAACTGAAGGGGTGCGGCCGCTATCAGGGCTACTATTTCAGCAGGCCGCTGCCGGTAGAGCAGTTCGAGCGCTACCTGGCGGAGCAGATCAGTAGCAGGGAGGCCTCCGGTGTCAACTGAGCCGTTCCGTATTCTGGTCATCGATGATGAGGCGTCCATCCGGGAGAGTCTCTGCGCGTTTCTCGAAGACCACGATTATGCCGTGGAGTCGGCCGAGAGCGCCGAAGAGGCACTGGAGATGCTGCAGCGGACGCGCTTTGACCTGGCGATCGTGGATATGCGCCTGCCCGGGGAAAGTGGTGATGTGTTTATCGTCAAGGCGGCGCAGCTGCTGCGCGATCTGCGCTTCCTGATACATACCGGCTCGGTCGAGTTCCATCTGACCGAGGCGTTGAAAAAACAGGGTATCACCACCGAGCATGTCTACCTCAAGCCGCTGAATGACCTTACTGTCCTGGTGGAAGGTGTACGGAAGCTGCTGAATGAAAAGCGCTGAGCAACAGAGGCACTGCGGCGCCTCTCCCCGGCGCGCCTGGCCGCGTTTGACCGGAGGGTTCTCCAGCGGACCCGCCCTGCCGAAGGGGATCGGTGTGGCGCGGGGACGGAACAGGGAAACGGGGCATCCCGGGAGTTATCCGAGCCGCGCGCGGGTGGTGTGACCATGTACACCATTGCCGTTTTCAACCCCCAGCAGGGCGTCGGAAAAACCTCCGTCACCATCAACCTCGGGCATGCCCTGGCCCTGGCCGGCCATCAGGTGATCCTGGTGGATCTGGACCCCGCCGGCGACCTGACAACGGGGCTGGGCCTGTTCCGCCAGCCCACCCAGGGGATAGACCGGGCGTTGCTTGAGGCGGCCGATTTGGAGTCGCTGGCGATCAGTACCCGGGATGAGTTGCGCCTGATCCCCGCCGGTGCCAGACTGGCGGAGCTTGAGCAGGGGGATCAGTCCGGTATGCAGCGCGGGCTGTTGCTGCAGCGGGCGCTCTCCCGGGGCATGGCCGGGCAGGAATACATGCTCATTGATTGCCCGTCATCTTCCGGGCTGTTGGTGGCGAACGCACTGCTGGGGGTCGACATGGCGTTGCTGCCGGTGACAGGTGACGACAGTGGCGCCGCCGCTCTGCCGCATCTGCTGGAGACGGTCAGGCGGTTCGGCGCCGCCAGGGGGCAGGGGCTGGAATATACCCTGTTCATGAATCGCATCCCGGTACGGCGGCGTCTGACCGGGGTGGCGGCATCCAGGTTCTCCAGTCTCGCGCCGGGACATTTTTTAAAGTCGGTGATCTGCCAGTCGGATCTGATCAGCGTCGCCAGAGGTATCGGCAGGACCGTGTTTGAGTATCGTCCCAATGGTCGCGCCACCAGCGATTTTCGACAACTCGCCGCCGAGCTGCTGAAGCGCATCGACGCTGATTAAAAGAGTGGTGCCGGTGGTTTTAGTGCGGTGTAATATGATGCACCTGAACGGTGCAATCCAGGGTAATCCGGAGAAACGGGATGAGTATTACGGCGGTAGAGTCAGCGGACAAGCGGCAGATCCTGCTCAAGGTGACGGGGCGGTTCGATTTCTCCAGTCATTATGAGTTCTCGACCGCCTACAAACAGTATCCGAAAGGTACCCGGCAATTCGTGGTCGACCTGGCCGATACCGAGTATATGGACAGCTCCTCCATGGGCATGCTGTTGCAGCTGAAGGAGCATGCCAGCGGTGAAACGCCGGTCTCCCTGATCAATGCCAACGATGCGGTCAGGGAGATCCTGCAGATTGCCAACTTTGACAAGTTGTTCAGCATCACCTGAATCACCACGCTGGCGCGGCTTCCGCCGTTCGGGCACTCGGGATCGTGGGGATTTGCCCGGTCGGCCCGGTATTTCTTGTCCACGACCGGTGAAAGAGGCCGCTGCAGGCTAGAAACTGACCGCCAATTACCCTATCCTTGCCCTTTTTCTGTCGGGGCACTACAGCATGGGTTTTAAATGTGGCATCGTCGGCTTGCCGAACGTGGGCAAATCGACTCTTTTCAATGCGCTGACGCGCGCCACCATCGCGGCGGAAAACTACCCCTTCTGTACCATTGATCCCAATGTGGGCGTGGTCCCGGTGGCGGACCCCCGGCAAAACGAACTGGCGAAGATCGTCAAGCCGCAGAACATCATCCCCACCACCATGCAGTTCGTCGATATCGCCGGACTGGTGGAGGGTGCCTCCCGGGGCGAGGGGCTGGGTAACAAGTTTCTCGCCAATATCCGTGAAACCGACGCCATCTGTCACGTCGTGCGCTGTTTCCATGATGACGACGTGGTCCATGTCGCGGGCAAGATCGATCCCCTCTCGGATATAGAGATCATCAACACCGAACTGGCGCTGGCCGATATGGAGTCGGTGGAGAAGGCGCTGCTCAAGGCGGCCAAGCAGGCCAGGACCGGTGACAAGCAGGTACTGGTGCAGAAAGAGCTGCTGGAGCTGGTCAAGGCGCACCTGGATACCGGGGAGCCGGTGCGTGCCATGGACCTCAGCCGTGAGCAGAAACTGGCCCTGCGCGACCTGCACCTGTTGACCGTCAAGCCGACCCTCTATATCGCCAACGTGGCCGACGACGGGTTTGTCGACAATCCACTGTTGCAGGCGGTCGAGGCGCTGGCGGAAAGGGAAGGCGCGGGCGTGGTGGCGGTCTGTGCCGCGATCGAGGCGGAACTGGCGGAGCTGGATGACGAGGCACGCCAGGAGTTTCTCGCCGACATGGGGCTGGAAGAGCCGGGCCTGGACCGGGTGGTGCGGGCCGGTTATCGCCTGCTTGGCCTGGAGACCTACTTTACCGCCGGGGTGAAGGAGGTGCGCGCCTGGACCATCCCCGTGGGGGCTACCGCGCCGCAGGCGGCCGGGGTCATCCACAGCGATTTTGAACGCGGATTTATCCGCGCCGAGGTGATCGCCTATGCGGATTTCATCGCCTGTAAAGGGGAGCAGGGGGCCAAGGAGGCCGGCAAGTTGCGGCTGGAGGGCAAGGACTACGTGGTCCAGGACGGCGACGTGATCCACTTCCGCTTCAACGTCTGAGATGGCTTGCCGGAAATATTGATATATCGTGACTACTCACCCGATCTGAAAGCGATTGACCTGCCTTGCCGGCCTCACGCGATGGCTGGATCAAGATCGGCCAACAAGGCAGGCCAATCACCCTGGGAATAGTTACGAAATATCAGGCGGATAAGCGGATTGTTCCAGGGTTTTCGCAGTCGACGGCATGTTTTGAATTGACACGCGGAGGTAGCCCCGGTATATTTCCCCGCCTTCTGGCTACGTAGCTCAGTTGGTTAGAGCGACGGACTCATAACCCGTAGGTCGGTGGTTCAATTCCACCCGTAGCCACCAGATGAAAGCCCCAAGGCAGCGCCTTGGGGCTTTTTTTTCGATTGCGCCGCCGGCAAATCTGTCGTCCGCAAGTAGCCGGAGTCAACTTCATTCGGGAGAATATAATTCGTGCCGATTGCATCCCTGCCTTTAGGGTATTACAATGATTTGCAACGTAATACCGGCGGAGGCATGCCATGTCAACCACCCTCACCAGCAAAGGTCAGATTACCATCCCCAAACAGATTCGTGATGCCTTGAATCTGGCGCCGGGTTGTTCCGTGGATTTCGCGGTCAACAGTGAAGGTGAAGTGGTCATTCACAAAGTCGGCGCACAGCCCGACCGCAAGCCGGATCGCTTCGAGGCCGCCCGTGGCAAGGCCGATATTAAATGGCGGACGGATGATCTGATGGCCCTGCTACGCGGCGAAGGCTGATGCTCCTGGTCGACACCAGCGTACTGGTCGATGTCCTGGAAGACGATCCGAAATGGGCTGACTGGTCAATCAGCCAGTTACGTGCCCATTCAAAAATTCACCGGCTGGCCATCAATCCGATCATCTATTCCGAACTGTCGCTAACCTTCTCCACGGTGGAAGCACTGGATCAGACCATCGAGGAGCTGGGGCTGGCGCTGATCGAATTGCCACGCCCGGCGTTATTTCTTGCCGGAAAGGCCTTTGTACGCTATCGCCGACAAGGAGGAGCGAAGGGCAATGTTCTCGCCGATTTCTTCATTGGCGCACATGCGGCTGTAGCGAACTATTCCTTATTGACCCGGGATACCCGGCGCTTCTCCACCTATTTTCCCAGCCTGACCCTGATCAAACCGGACGTTTCCAGATGAACGTGCTGGAAACCGTAGAGAAATGACGAGTCGAAGACCAAATCAAGAGAAACAGGTTGCCAGGGTGTATTGATTAGGAACGAGACCTGTCTCGATAGCTCACCCACCCCGGCGCAGGAAAGTCAGCGGGCCGGTGTGAAGCCGAATTTCTGTCCGCCGACCGTCGCCTCATACATCAGACCGCCCTTGGGCATGGTGAAGATGGCCACCCCGTTGTCATAGTCCGCATCCGCGGACGCGCCCGCGGTCACCGCCACGGCGGATGCCTGGGCGTTGAACTCAAAGTTGCCGCTGGTGAAATCCTCCAGTGCACGCTTGTCCTTGAAGAAGATGATCTCGGTGTAGGCCTGACCCCCCAGCTGGAAGCCGATGGTGATCTGCGAGAGGCTCGAGGTGCCGATGAAGCTCCCCTGCCGATAGACTTCACCTTCGCCGTAGGCACCCCCTAGTCCTATACCGGCCTTGCCGACCGTGGGGAAGACGGCATAGCCATAGGCCTTGCTGAAAAACAGTTTCAGTCCGGGATCCTTGGACTTGAGCCGGGTTATCGCCTCGTCCACGGAGCGATTGCCGGTGTTGCTTTTACTGGCACCGGTATCCTCCCGCGGATTCCATCCGGCATTGGCCGGCTGGGTCAAGGGCAGAAAGATGAGCGTGATCAGGGTAAACAGTGTGGCGAAACTTCTACGATTCATAAATCATCATCCTGGGTCGTTTTTTTATTCCTCCCCATTTAAGCACAGAACCGGGGTCGGAAGCTGTACGCAGGTGGCAGCATGGAACGCTCCGGTCCGGGGTGGAGCAACTATTTTTTGTAATGTGGAAACTTTTTCCGTCATTACCGGTCTTTAGTACTGATGTCGGCAGTTTTTAGTCGGCATCAGCGAATGAAGTGTACTTTTGTTCATTTAGGACTCCCCTTCAGGCATGTAAGTCTGATTTAACGCCGCCCTCTCCCTGGGCGGTTTTTTTTGTCCAGGGATCGAGGATGCAGCGTGAAGCGGGAGCCAGGGTCGGGGATGTGCGCGAGCGGCGTGGCACACATGGACGCACAAAAATAGTGCGTGAATGGGGTGTATTCGCCTCTTAACCGTGCACGCCCTGCCTGTTTTAAGTGCGCTAACTACCTATCATATTGATATCATTATTATTATTCTATGGGCACGAATTGTGCATGATTTGGCGGCAATCTGTCGGCTATGGTTGATGGTTTCCGCTTTTTTATGCAAGGGCACTGATCGTGGGTGCCGTTTTTTTATGCTTGGGAGAATGTAATGAGAAAACCTCTATTGATCGCGTCCCTGTCGGGGCTTCTGCCCGGACTGGTTCAGGCTGAGGAGGCAGCCCTGAACAGTGCCAACACCGCATGGATACTCACAGCAACGGCCCTGGTCCTGTTTATGACGCTGCCTGGTCTGGCGCTGTTTTATGGTGGCCTGGTCAGAACCAAAAATGTGCTCTCCGTGCTGATGCAGTGCTTTGCCATTGCCGGCGCGGCGTCCATTATCTGGCTGGTGTTTGGCTACAGCCTGGCCTTTGGTGAGGGGAATGGCTGGATCGGCGATTTCAGCAAGGTGATGCTGGCGGGGGTTGGCCGGGAATCGCTGGTCGGGGATATCCCCGAGTCGCTGTTCATGCTGTTTCAGATGACCTTTGCCATTATCACCCCGGCACTGATCATCGGCGGCTACGCCGAACGGATGAAATTCTCCGCCATGCTGCTGTTCAGCTGTATCTGGCTGGTAGCGGTCTACGCGCCGATCACCCACTGGGTCTGGGGCGGTGGCTGGCTGCAGCAGATGGGGCTGTTCGATTTTGCCGGCGGTGTGGTGGTGCATATCACGGCGGGCGTGGCAGCCCTGGTGGCGGCGGTAGTGCTGGGACCGCGTAACGGCTTTCCCACTACCGCGATGCCGCCTCACAACCTGCCCATGACCGTGACCGGTGCCGGCATGCTCTGGGTGGGCTGGTTCGGGTTCAACGGCGGCAGTGCCCTGGCGGCCAATGGGGATGCCGCCATGGCCATGCTGGCCACGCATATTTCAGCGGCGGCGGGCGCCATGACCTGGTCGGTGATCGAGTGGAAACGTTTCGGCAAGCCGAGCGTGCTGGGCGCGGTCACCGGCATGGTGGCGGGCCTGGGTACCATTACCCCGGCCTCGGGCTTTGTCGGCCCCGGCGGGGCGCTGTTGATCGGCCTGCTGGCCGGTGGCGTCTGCTTCACCGCGACTCAGTACATCAAACGGGTGCTCAAGATCGATGACTCGCTGGATGTGTTTCCGGTGCACGGCATTGGCGGCATCATGGGCACCCTGCTGGCGGGTGTCCTCTCCTCGACCGAGCTGGGTGTCTTCAGCGGTTATGGCTTCGCCGACGGCATCGACAGCATGGGGGGGCAGTTCTCGGTCCAGCTGGTCGGCGTGGCGGTCGGGGTCCTGTTTACCGCCGTGGGCACCTACCTGATCCTGAAGCTGGTGGGCGTGCTGACCAGCGGATTGCGCGTCACTGACGAGCAGGAGGTGGAAGGCCTGGATACCGTCAGCCATGAAGAGACCGGTTATAACTATTGATCGGATCAGGAGTCTGTCGGGCAAGTCCGACAGACTCCTGCCGCTGCGGTAGGCTGCCCCGCCGTTCTGCTGCGGCGTGACCGGTCAGGCGCCGCTTTGCCGCCGCGGTCCCCGGAAGAATCGGCGCACCACCAGCTTTTCCAGCTCCACCAGGAAGAACAGCAGCACGCCCGCGGCAATGATCCGCAGCCAGGCCTCGATCGGCAGCGGTGCGGAGTGGAAGAACAGCTGCATCAACGGCAGATAGGTGTACAGCATTTGGAACAATGAGACGATGAGGATGGCCAGCAGAACATAGCGGCTACCCAGCAGACCGTCGCGGTTGAGAACCGAGGCAATGATATAGCGGGCGTTGAGCAGATAGAATATCTCCGCCACCACCAGGGTGTTCACGGCCACGGTACGCGCGGTCTCGATACTGGCGCCGGCGTTGTGCTCCCAGAGAAACAGCCCGAAAGTGGCCAGCACCATCAGCACGGATACATACAGAATCCTCCAGGCCATGAAGGGCGAGAGCAGCGAGTCCCGGGTGTCCCGCGGGCGTCGCTGCATGATATTGGCCTCGGCCGGTTCAAAGGCCAGGGAGAGGGCCAGGGTCACGGCGGTGATCATGTTGACCCAGAGGATCTGGGCCGCCGTCACCGGCAACAGTTGCCCGAAGGCGATCGCGGCGAGAATGGTCAGCGCCTCGCCGCCGTTGGTCGGCAGGATGAACAGGATGGACTTCTTGATATTGTCATAGACGGTCCTGCCCTCCTCGATCGCCTTGACGATGGAGGCGAAGTTGTCATCGGCCAGCACCATTTCCGCAGATTCCTTGGCGGTTTCACTGCCCTTGATCCCCATGGCGACGCCGATGTCGGCCCGCTTCAGGGCGGGGGCGTCATTCACCCCGTCACCGGTCATGGCCACCACCAGGCCACTCTGTTGCAGCGCCTTGACCAGGCGCAGCTTCTGCTCCGGACTGGTGCGGGCAAAGATATTGTTGTCTCTGACCCGCTCCCTGAGCCGCGCCTCGTCCATCGACTCCAGTTCCGCGCCGGTGAGTGAACTCCCGGCGTCCCTGATACCCATGCTTCTGGCGATGGCCCGGGCGGTGGTGGCGTGGTCGCCGGTGATCATCTTGACCTGGATGCCGGCCGTGTAGCAGCGCGCGATCGCCTCAATGGCCTCGCTACGCGGCGGGTCGACTATACCCATCAGCCCCAGCAGGGTCAGGTCGCCCTCGACATCATGGAAATTCAGCACCCGCTGCTGCGCATCGGTCGGGCGCATGGCGATGGCCAGGGTGCGCTGTCCGCGGGCGGCGATGGTCTCGGTCTGCGTGTCCCAGAACAGTGGGTCGATCGGTTGCGGGCCGTCGGCGCTGTATTGGCTGGTGCAGCGGGGCAGGATGGTTTCGCTCGCCCCCTTGATGTAGATACAGCCCCGTCCGCTGTGGTCATGGTGCAGGGTGGCCATGAAGCGGTGCTCCGATTCGAACGGGATCACATCCGTGCGCGGCATCTGCTCGGCCAGCTGGCTCGGGTCATAACCGCCCTTCATGCCCAGCACCACGAGGGCGCCTTCCATCGGATCACCATGCAGTTGCCAGCGCCCCTCCTTTTCCGTCATCGTGGCATCGTTACAGAGCATGGCGGCGCGGCAGCAGGTGCTGAGCAGGGGGTGGGCGGGATCCCAGGGGGTGCCCTCCCGGTCGACAAAGCCCCCGCGTGGGTCATAGCCGCTGCCCTCAACATCGAGGGAGGCGTCGGCGAACACCAGCGACTGCACCATCATTTCGTTGCGGGTCAGGGTGCCTGTCTTGTCGGAACAGATCACATTGACCGAACCGAGGGTCTCCACCGCCGGCAGGCGCCGGATAATGGCGTTTCTGCCCGCCATCCGCTGCACCCCGATCGCCAGGGTGATGGTGATAATGGCCGGGAGACCCTCCGGAATCGCCGCTACCGCCAGTCCCACAGCGGCGAGAAACATCTCCTCCAGGGAGTTGCCATGCACCAGGATGCCGAACAGGGCGGCAAACAGGGCGATGGCCAGGATGGCCATGGAGAGCCGGCTGGCAAACTGCGCCATCTGTCGGGTCAGGGGGGTGTTCAGTACCTCTACCTGCGCCAGCAGGGTGCTGATTCTGCCGATCTCGCTCTGTTCGCCGGTGGCGACCACCAGGCCGGTGCCCTGTCCGAAGGTGACCAGTGTGCCGGAGTAAGCCATGCAGCCGCGGTCCCCCAGTGGGGCATGCGGTTCCACGGGATCGGTGCTTTTTTCCGCCGCCAGCGATTCGCCGGTGAGCATCGCCTCGTCAATGTGCAGGTTGCGGAGATTGAACAGGCGCAGATCCGCCGGCACCCGGTCCCCGGACTGGATGAACACCAGGTCACCCGGGACGAGTTGCTCGGCCGGCAGGGTGAATCTCTTGCCGTCTCGGATCACCATGGCCTGGGGTGATAGCATATTGCGTACCGCCTCCAGTGCCCGTTCGGCCTTGCCTTCCTGGATGAAGCCGATAATCGCGTTGATGATCACCACACCAAATATCACCCCGGAGTCGACCAGATGACCCATGGCGGTGGTCACCGCGCCCGCCACCAGCAGGACATAGATCAATACGTTGCGGAACTGATCGAGAAATCGCGCCAGGGCACTGCGGGCGGCCGGCGGGTTGAGCCTGTTGGGGCCATGTAGGGCCAGGCGGCGTTCCACCTCCGTCGCGCTCAAGCCCTCCTCGTGAGTGGAAAGGGAGTCAAAAACCGCCGCTGCCGCCATGGCGTGCCAGGCGCTTGCGGGCCTGTCCGGCCGGTGCTTCTTCTGATGGCGTCTGTGGTTGATAGTCATCATCGGACCTGGGGTTGCGGGGTGATGGATTGGGTGTCGATGTATCCACAGCCTAGTTGATTCCTGTTACCGCTGTCGACCGGGCGCCTTGACGCGGGTCAACGGAGAATCCTTGTTGTCGGACGCGAGGCCGCATCCTGGTTATGATTACCGGGAGTGGTTTTGGTTCTGTCGTTGGCGGGAGGTACGGGTGAGTACATTGACATTTTATGGTGCGGCGCAACGGGTGACCGGCTCCTGCTATCTGATCAGCAGCGGACAGCAGCGGATACTGTTGGAGTGCGGCCTGCTGCAGGGAGAGAACAATAATAAGAAAGGGGGGCGGCGTGGCGGATCGAACGGCAACGAGGCGAACGAAGTCCACTTCCCGTTCGCCGTCGGCGACATCGATGCGGTGGTCCTGTCCCACGCCCACCTGGATCATTCGGGCATGCTGCCGCTGTTGGTGAAGCAGGGCTACGGTGGACCGATCTACATGACCCTGCAGACCGAGGCGTTGCTGCCGACCATGCACAAGGATGCCGCATTCCTGCAGCAGAAGGATACCGAATGGGAGAACAAGCGGCGCGCCCGTGCGGGAAAAAGGGCTATCGAGCCGCTCTATGATATCGACGATGTGGAACGGGAGCTGGCGCTGTGCCAGGGGATGACCTATGGCGCCGTGGCGGAGATTCTGCCCGGCGTCCGGCTCTGTTTTCGCGAGGCCGGGCATATCCTCGGATCGGCCATCGTCGAGTTGTGGATCGAGGACAAGGGGGAGACCCGCAAGCTGGTGTTTTCCGGTGACCTGGGTAACAGCCGCGCCCCGCTGATGCGCGATCCGGCCATTATCTCCGAGGCGGATCTGTTGCTGCTGGAGTCGACCTACGGTAACCGGAATCATCAGCCGCTGGAGGAGACCATGGCGGAGTTCAGTGCGGCGCTGGACGCGGCGGCGCAAAGTGGCGGTAATGTGCTGATTCCGTCGTTTGCCGTGGGCCGGACCCAGGATCTGATCTATCACCTGGGGCAGCTCTATCAGTCCGGGCAGCTGCGGCAGAACAACATCTTCATCGACAGCCCGATGGCCACCAGCATCAGCGAGATCTATGAGCAGAACACCCGGTTGTTCAACAAGGATGATCCCGAGTTCCGCGAGATCATGACCCATGACTGGCAGCAGTGGCTGCCGATCCTGCGCTTTACCCGCAGTGTCGAGGAGTCGATGGCGCTGAACAAGATCAGCGGCGGCGCCATTATCATCGCCGGCAGCGGCATGTGTCACGGCGGGCGCATCAGGCACCACCTGAAATACAACCTCTGGCGCAAGAATACCCACCTGATCATCGCCGGGTTCCAGGCCCGCGGCACTCTGGGCCGACTATTGGTGGATGGGGTGAAGAAAGTGAAAATCCTCGGCAGCGAGATTGCCGTCAAGGCGCAGATCCACACCCTGGGCGGCTTCTCCGCCCATGCCGGCCAATCGCAGCTGCTGGAATGGGCAGGGCACATGCGCAAGGCCATGCCCCGGCTCTATCTGGTGCACGGCGAATCCGAAAGTATGCTGGCCCTGCAGAAATGCTTTGTCGAGGAGTTCAACTGGGATGCCTCGATCCCGACCCTGGGCGAGGTGATCCATTTTTAGTACTCAAGCTGCGGGGTTCGCAGTGCTTGTAGGGTGGATAAGCCGGTAGGCGCATCCACCATGAAACGAATGCCGGTGGATGCCCAAGCTTATCCGCCCGAAACTGCGTCCAGGCGGATGGGTGGAGCGCCCCAATGAACTCTCCGCCGGCGCCGGCGCGCAACCCAGCCTGCACGCACATCCGCATCCGAAGATGGGTTACGGCACGAACAATCGTCAACAGGGGTGGCGCGCCTCCACCCATCACGCGTGTTCATCGGCAGTTGTGGGTAACGGGTAGGGCTAGCCGGCCTGCGCGAGGATCAGCGCCTCCACCGCTTCCGCCGTGACCGGCTTGCTGTACAGGTAGCCCTGGCCCTCCTGGCAGCCGGCCTGTTTCAGGAACTCGGCCTGGGCTTCGGTCTCCACCCCCTCGGCGATCACAGTCAGGCCGAGACTGCGGCCCATGGCGATGATGGCGTCCGCTATGGCCATGTCGTTGTGGTCGTCGGGGATGTCGCGCACAAAGGACTGGTCGATCTTGAGTTTATGGATGGGTAGTTGTTTCAGGTAGCTGAGCGAGGAGTAGCCGGTGCCGAAGTCGTCGATGGCCAGGGTCAGTCCGAGATCGCGCAGCGCCTGCAACTGGGTGATGGCCGATTCCGCCTGCTGCATGATAAAGCCCTCGGTCACCTCCAGTTCCAGGTGGTGGGTGGGTAGTCCGGTCTCCTTCAGTGCCGCGATCACCTCGTTCACCAGGGTGCCGCGCTGCAGTTGCGGGCCGGCGATGTTGACCGAGATGCGGCCGAAGTCGATCCCCTTGTCCAGCCACCGTTTGCCCTGGTGACAGGCCGTTTTCAACACCCAGTCACCGATTGGGTGGATCAGGCCGGACTCTTCCGCCATGGGGATGAACTTGGCGGGTGAGATCATCCCGAGTTCCGGATGCACCCAGCGTACCAGGGCCTCGACACCGATGATTTTGCCGCTCTGCAGCTCCTTCTGCAGTTGATACAGCAGCAGCAGCTGTCCCTGCTCGATCGCCTGACGCAGGTTGTTCTCCAGCAGTACCCGCTCGAAGGCGTTGCGGGTCAGCTCCTCGGTATAGAACTGATAGGTGTTGCGTCCCTCCTCCTTGGCCCGGTACATGGCGGCATCGGCGTTGCGCAGCAGGGTGGCGGGATCCTTGCCGTCCTGCGGACAGATGCAGATGCCCAGGCTGGCGGTGGTGCGGATGCTCTGGTCTTCGAGCTGGAAGGATTGGGCAAATACCGCGGCCAACTTCTGCGCCGCCAGGCCGGCGTTCTCCGGTTTGCCGATATCCTCCAGCAGCAGCACAAAATCGTCGCCGCCGATGCGTGCCACGGTGTCGTCCTGGCGTACCGCCAGGACCAGTTTTCGCGCCACCTCCTGCAGCAGCTGATCGCCTACCGGATGGCCCAGGCTGTCGTTGATGTGCTTGAAGTTGTCCAGGTCCAGGAAGATCACCGCCAACTGGGTGTTGTGGCGTTCCGCATGCTTGATCGCCTGCTCCAGGCGCTCGTTCAGCAGCAGGCGGTTGGGCAGGTCGGTGAGGGCATCGTGGTGGCCCATGTGGTCCAATTGCTCCTTGGAGCGTTTGATATGGGTGATGTCGGAGAAAATGCCGATGTAATGGGTCAGATTGCCGTGGCTGTCGAGTACCCGGTTGATGGTCTGCCATTTCGGGAACAACTCGCCGTTCTTGCGTCGGTTCCACAACTCCCCGCTCCAGTGTCCGGTTTCGGTCAGGGCACGCCATAGATCGCGGTAGAAACTCTGGTCGTGATGCCCGGACTTGAACATGCGCGGATTTTTTCCGATCACCTCCTCGCGGGAGTAGCCCTGGATATCGCTGAAGGCACGGTTGACCTCCAGGATGTTGCCCTCGGCATTGGTGATGACCACCCCCTCGTCGGTGCTCTCGAACACGCTGGCGGCGAGTCGCAGCCGCTCCTCGGTCTGACGGGTGCGGCTCAGGTCGTGCAGGCTCATCAGCATGCCGCTGGCGCTGCCGTCATCGTCGCGCAGCAGCTTCAGGCTGACCTCCATTGGCCGGCCGCTGGGGTTGAAGAACTCCCCCGGCTCCATGGTGAAGACCGTCTCGGCCCGGGACTCCTGAGCGCGACAGACCGGGCACAGCTCCTTCTCGCCCTGCGGGTGGATCAGCTCGGCGATGGGCCGGCCGACGCTCTGCTCCGGGGACAGTCCGGTCATCTCGTAGAATGCCTTGTTGGCCCGCAGCAGGTGGCGCTCCATATCCAGCAAATAGATAACGTCGTCGAACTGGTCCATGGCCTGGGTCCACTCGTGGGTGGCGCGGGTGATCTTAAGCTCCGCCGCCACCCGCTCGGTGATGTCCCGACCCAGTACGATCAGGCCTTTGCGCGCGCCGTCGCTCTCGAACAGCGGCACCTTGATGATATCGAAGACCTTGCGTCCGCCGTCGATTTTCGGAATGGCCTCCTGGCCACGAGAGAGCCCGCCGGCCTGCCACGCCTGCTCGTCGCTCCACTCGCAGGCGAGGAAGGCCTCGCGGTAGAGGTCGTGGGTGAACTCGGCCAGCTCCGAGTCGGTCTTGCCCCGGTAATCCACCCCGGCCAGGCCGAACAGTTCCAGGTCCGCCTCGTTGGCCTCAAGCCAGCGTCCGGCGCCATCCTTGAAACAGATGATATCCGGGGTGGCGTTGATCAGGGTGCGCAGCCGCTGCTCGTTCTCGCGCAGTGCCGCCTCGGCCCGATACTGTTCGGTGATGTTGCGCACCACGCAGATCAGTTCTTCGCGCTGCATGAAGCGGGTCAGGCGTGCCTCGTAGCGGTGGTTCTCTCCCCCCAGGGTGAGGCTGTAGTCAAATACCTGTATTTCCGCGGAGGTCAGCGCCTCCTGCAGTTTGCGCGTGAACAACTCGCCGGTCGGTTCGGGCAGCACCTCCTGCATACGCCTGCCGAGGAACTCCTCGGGCGGAAGGTAGATGTTGGAGGCGGATTGCGCGCGATAGTCCAGGATGGTGCCGTCGCCGGCAATGCGGAAGAACAGGTCCGGCAGGGCCTGGAACACCGCCTCCAGTTCGGCCTCGCGCTCCTCGGTTCGTGACAGCGTGTTCCTGATATCCGTCTCTGTCTGTTTGATCGGAGAGATATCCCGGGCGATACCAAAAATGCCTTCAACTTTATCCCCGATCAGCAGCGGGCCCTTGGTGGTGAGGTAGGGTAGGGTGCTATCGCCGGCAATGATGGCTTCGTGGTAGGTTTCGGTCTGGCCCACCGCCATGATGCGCCGGTCATCCGCGCGCAACTGCTTCGCCAGGGAGGCGGGGAAGAGCGCATAGTCATCGGCACCGATGATCTCCTCCAGCGGTCTGCCCAGCAGTTCCGCCAGGGCCGGGTTGCCGACGATATAGCGACCTTCGCGGTCCTTGATGAAAATCACGTCGGTGGTGTTGTGGGTGATGGCGTTGAGCAGCGTCAGGGTGCGCCGCTGTTCCGCCTGCAGGTGCTGCTCGCGCCACACCGCGCCGGCGATCTGCCCCGCCAGCCGGCTCATCAGAAAGTAAAGCAGCAGCGAGGTGACGGCGACGAAGCCCCACCCCTTGAGGGTGCTGACGATATTGATGGTGATGGCGTCCTCGAACAGGCGACTGACCAACAGGTCGGAAAACAGGATGTAGATCACCGAAAGTCCGGCATAGACCAGCACGATCGGCAGTACACCGCCTGGCGCGGAGTGGGTCTCGTCACGATTACTCGAGGCGGTCTCTGCATTCATGCGGCAGGGGGCGGCGTAGGTTGCGTTGGCTTGGTCATGAGAGTTTGGCAATTGTCCCCCCTTAATGGTTATCCCCTGTTGTCTTCTGTTGGCCCCGAGTCTGACCCGTCATCGCACGTCGATGAGGCGGCCACAAAACCGCCTGTGCTCCGGGTATAGCGTCACTTCGGGCGGAAGCTTGAATCTGGTTAAGGGTCAGCGCGGTGGCGCGGGGGTGGGGGGTGGGGGGCAGGGCGGAGCGGCCCGCCGCTAACCGTCGAGCTGCTACGGGACAGTTACCATGATCGGCTGGATGCTCAGGGCCGCGCCCGGCTGATTCAGGTGAAGCGGACACACAGCACCGGTGGCAGGTGGCTGCTGACAAGCTGCCAGGAGTCGCCCTGGTCTTCACTTATCCAGAGTGACCCGGTGGTACTCCCCATGGCCAGGCGTTCGCCATCCCGACTCACGTCCAGGCCGTGCCGATAGACCAGGTCGTAGGCCGATTCGTCGGGCAGACCGCGCTGCAGGATATCGAAATTCTTGCCGCCGTCAAGGGTGCGCGTAACCACCAATCGGGCATCGACCGGGAAGCGTTTCTCATCCTTGGTGGCGGGGACAAACCAGGCCGTGTCCGGTTCGCCGGGATGCACGGCGACCGCAAAGCCGAAACTCGATGGTGGCACGTCCACCAGTTCCTGCCAGTTCTCTCCCGCGTCATCGCTGCGAAAAATGCCGTTATGGTGTTGCATCCACAACCGTTCGGGTCGGCCGGGGCACTGTACGATACGGTGGGCATCCTGGCTGACGGGGTCCTCCGCCAGTTCCGGGGGCATGTAGACATTGCGCAGTCCCTTGCCAAGCAGCTGCCAATTATGGCCGGCATCCCTAGTTGTCCAGACCCCGCCGACGGAGACGCCCAGTGTGACATGCCGTGGATCCCGTGGATCGACCAGAATCGAATGAATCCCGGCGAAATCATAACCGCCACCCATCCATTTTCCGCGCCGGGGGTCATCCCACAACGAGCGGTTCAGTTCCCAGTTGTCGCCACCGTCGCGGGAATAAAACAGTCCGCCGGGAA
Source organism: Sedimenticola hydrogenitrophicus (assembly GCF_025175675.1). Classification (GTDB taxonomy): domain Bacteria; phylum Pseudomonadota; class Gammaproteobacteria; order Chromatiales; family Chromatiaceae; genus Sedimenticola; species Sedimenticola hydrogenitrophicus. Next base: position 43,186 of record NZ_JANIOA010000014.1, on the reverse strand, counting down.
TGGTCCCGCACCACAGTTCATCCGGTGTTGCACCCGACTCGAGTGACCAGATCAGGCGGGTGTTCCAGGGGATGTCGACACCGCGCACGGGATCCTTGTCTTCCAGTTCGTCAGGTTTGGCCGGGTAGGCCGGGGTTGGTATTTCAGACCAGCTGGTTCCGGCATCATTGGAACGATGTAATTTGACCCCGAAGTGCCCGAGATCGAGTGCCGCGAGGTAGCGCGGGTTCTGGTCGTGCCCCAGCAGCATGGACACCGGGTCGCCGGCAAACCAGTGTTGCCCGATATGCCATCGACCGGATGCGTGACGTTCGATAGAGAACAATCCCTTGCGGGTCCCCACTAGCAAGCGGTCGCTCATGTCAGCCTCCCGAGAGTGCCTGCATGACAAAGATCTCGTCATGCTCGTTGACTTGATCCGTCAGGCCGTGACGATCCCGGATCATCTCCTGATTCACAAAAATGGTAACGTGTTCACGTACCATGCCCTGATCGTCCAGGACGTAGGTGCGTACCTCAGGGTTGCCCTGGAAATAGTTATCCAGTACCTGATGCACGGTGGCGCCGGCTATCCGCGCCGATGGGGTCGGCACATGACGCAGTAGATTGGGGGTGAAGCTCAACGTGGCCATTGTCTGATTCGCCGGGTGATGAATAGACAGTCTAGTTCGGTGTGGCCAGCTTTCAATCGATGGGTATGGAGCGGTGCTTGAAACTGTTATCCCGAGCCCGGTTTTCCGAAAGGGGACTAAGTTTCACGTTTCGCTTTCACGTTGCCTGACATTGCCCAGGAAGGGCGATGATGGAACAAGAATATAGTCAGCAAATGCCTGAATTTGCTATAGAATTTGGTCGGGGTGAGAGGATTCGAACCTCCGGCCCCTGCCTCCCGAAGGCAGTGCTCTACCAGGCTGAGCTACACCCCGAATTCTGTTTCTAACTCCTGCGCCGGACGGAAAAATCGGCCAGGGCAGCGAGGGCGTCGCGGAAGGGGGACCCGGGCAGGGCGCTCAGCGCCTGCTTGGCCTTGTCGGCTTCCTCCGCGGCAAGGCGCGCAGTGTACTCGATCGCATCGGTGGATTCAATGGTCGCCATGACGGTTTCGATATGTTCCCGGCCACCTTTTTCTATAATCTCGCGCAGGGCGGCCCGCTGTTCGGGGGTGCCCACCTGCATCGCCCGCAGGATCGGCAGGGTCGGCTTGCCCTCTTCCAGGTCGTCGCCGATGTTTTTGCCGATCTCGTCGCTGGAGGTGCTGTAGTCGAGGGCGTCGTCGATGATCTGGAAGGCGATGCCCAGGTGCAGGCCGTAATCGGCCATCGCCTGCTCCTGCGCCGGCGTGGCGTTGCCCAGTACCGCGCCGAGGCGGGCGCCGGCCTCGAACAGGGTGGCGGTCTTGCGCAGGATCACCTCGCGGTACTGCTCTTCGGTGGTGTCGGGGTCGTTGCAGTTGAGCAGCTGCAGCACCTCGCCCTCGGCGATGCGGTTGGTGGCGTGGGAGAGCACCTCCATCACCCGCATCGTGTCCATCTCCACCATCATCTCGAACGAGCGGGAGTAGAGGAAATCGCCCACCAGCACGCTGGCGGCATTGCCCCAGACGGCATTGGCGGTATCCCGGTTGCGCCGCATGTCCGATTCGTCCACCACATCGTCGTGCAACAGGGTGGCGGTATGGATGAACTCGATCACTGTCGCCAGATCGATATGTCCCTCACCCCGATAGTTCAGCGCGCGAGCCGCCAGCAGCACGATCATCGGCCGCAGCCGTTTGCCGCCGCTGTTGACGATGTAGTGTCCCACCTGATTGATCAGTACCACATCGGACTGCAGCCGCTGCAGGATCAGGGCGTCTACCGCCTTCATGTCTTCCGCAACCAGCTCGCGGATTGTGCTCATTTCCATGGGGTCTGTTCTTAACGCGTTGGTTTCAGGGATTTGGGAGTGAAGCATGCTAGGAGCCTGCCCGGATACTGTCAAGCGCGAGACCCGCTGGAGCCTGGACGATGTCATTTAACTTCGGGCGGGGCGAGGACCTGCCTGCTTGCTCGCCGGGACGCCATAAACCCTTTCATGCTACGCGTCCTGCTTCGCATGAAAGCCCGGCCCACCCATCCCTGGGTGGGCGTTCGCTGCTGCGCAGCTCACCCCTGGGGGCTTGCCGCGGCCGTTCCGGCCTCGCAGCACAGCTGCTTCAGCGTTCGGCTGCGCGCGAAGCTGCGCTTCGCAAGCGCTTGCCTCACCCATGGCCGCGAACACCCGTCAAGCAAGCAGTCAGATCCTCTCTTTCAAGCATTTGCGCGTTTAGATGTCGTGGGCCTGCCGCTGGTGCGGAACCGACGGTGGCGCACGCAGGAGATTTCCGGTTTTTTGCGCATGGTGATTGACCTGCGCTGCCGCCACGGGTAGAATTCCGCCTCTTTCGTTGGCGCGTTGCATGTCTGCGCGCCGAATTAGCAGATTTTTGCGGAGATTTGGTATGTATGCCGTAATTCAGACCGGGGGTAAGCAGTACCGGGTTTCCGAGGGCGATACAGTAAGAGTCGAAAAGCTGGGTGCTGAAGAAGGCGCTTCGCTCGACCTTGATAAGGTCCTGATGGTCGCCGACGGCGAAGATATTAAGATTGGCACACCCTATGTGGACGGTGGCAAGGTCACCGTGACGGTCAAATCCCATGGGCGGGCCAAGAAAGTGACGATCCTGAAGTTCAAGCGGCGCAAGCATCACCTGAAGCGCCAGGGACATCGTCAGTGGTACACAGAACTCGAGATTACCGGAATCAGCGCTGGCTGAGGGGCAGGGTTAGGCAATGGCACATAAAAAAGCAGGCGGTAGTACACGTAACGGCCGCGATTCTGAGTCAAAACGTCTGGGCGTGAAGGTTTTCGGCGGCCAGGTCATCAATGCCGGCGGCATCATCATCCGTCAGCGTGGTACGGCAGTACATAACGGCGTGAATGTCGGTTGCGGCCGGGACCATACGCTGTTCGCCAAGGTGGACGGCGTGGTGAAGTTTGAGATCAAGGGCCCGAAAAATCGTCGCTATGTCAGCGTGATTCCGGCCTGATCGCGCCACCGCTTTACAACGACAAAAGGCCTCGTCTTATGACGGGGCTTTTTACGTTATGACGATCTATTTTAGCAGTCACGGGCACGCCCATGAAATTTGTTGATGAAGCCACAATTCGCGTAGAAGCCGGAAAGGGGGGCAACGGTGCCGTCAGTTTCCGGCGCGAGAAATACATCCCCCGAGGTGGTCCGGACGGCGGAGACGGCGGTGACGGCGGCAGTGTCTATCTGGTGGCTGACTCCGGATTGAATACGCTGGTGGACTTCCGGCACCAGCGGCGTCATCGGGCGCAGAGCGGTCAGCAGGGGATGGGGAGGAACTGTACCGGGCGCAGTGCCGAGGACCTCTATATCAAGGTGCCGGTAGGGACCCGGGTGACCGACCTGGAGACCGAGGAGCTGATCGGCGAGCTGTTGACCAATGGCCAGCAGCTGCTGGTCGCCAAGGGCGGTTTTCACGGCATCGGCAATGCCCGCTTCAAGAGCAGCACCAACCGCTCGCCACGCCAGTTCACCCCCGGATCCATGGGTGAGGAGCGGGATGTCCTGTTGGAGCTGATCCTGCTGGCGGATGTCGGCCTACTGGGCATGCCCAACGCCGGCAAGTCGAGTCTGATCAGCAAGGTGTCAAGCGCCACCCCGAAGGTGGCGGACTACCCCTTCACCACCCTGCACCCCAATCTTGGCGTGGTCAGCCTAGGCACCGGCAACAGTTTCGTGATTGCCGACATCCCCGGTGTGATCGAGGGGGCAGCCGAGGGGGCGGGACTGGGGCTGCAGTTTCTCAAGCACCTGAACCGTACCCGCCTGCTGCTGCATCTGGTGGACATGGTGCCGATGGATGAAGCGGTCTCGCCGGCGGAAGAGGTGCGGCTGATCGCCGCCGAGCTGGAGAAGTACAGCGATGACCTGTACGAGCGGGAGCGCTGGCTGGTGCTGAACAAGCTGGATCTGATGCCCGCCGATGAGTTCGCGGCAAAGCGTGCGGCGGTGCTGGCCGAGCTGGAGTGGCAGGGACCGGTCTACTCGATCTCGGCGCTGAGTGGCGAGGGCACCCGCGAACTGATGCAGGCGCTGATGATGCGCCTGAAGGCGTTGCGCGAGCTGGAGGCGCCGGCGGCGGATATCAGCGAGGAACCAGGGGGCTGGGATCCCCTGCAGGAGTAGTGGGCGGTCGTATGAAGATGTCCCGGGAAAGGTTTACCTCGGCCCATCGCTGGGTGGTCAAGATCGGCAGTGCCCTGTTGACCGCCGACGGCAAGGGCCTGGCGCGGGAGGCGCTCTCGGGCTGGGTGGAGCAGATGGCCAGCTGGGTGCTGGCCGGCAATGAGTTGATCCTGGTCTCGTCGGGGGCCGTGGCCGAAGGCATGAGCCGGATGGGCTGGACCACCCGCCCGACCACCCTGCACGAGCTGCAGGCCGCCGCCGCCATTGGCCAGATGGGGCTGGTGCGCGCCTATGAGACCTGTTTCCAGAAGCACGACCTGCACACCGCCCAGGTGTTGCTGACCCATGACGACCTGACCAACCGGCGCCGCTACCTGAATGCCCGCAGCACCCTGCGCACCCTGATTTCGCTCGGTGTGGTGCCGGTTGTGAACGAAAACGACACGGTGGCCAATCAGGAGTTGCGCTTCGGTGACAACGATACCCTGGCGGCGCTGGTGGCCAATCTGGTGGAGGCGGATCTGCTGGTGTTGTTGACCGACCAGCAGGGACTCTATGACAGCGATCCGCGCACTAATCCCGATGCGCTGCTGATCAATGAGAGCCGGGTCGACGATCCGATGTTGGACCAGGTGGCCGGCGGCAGTTCCGGCCTGCTGGGGCAGGGCGGGATGGTGACCAAGGTGCGTGCCGCCCGGCTGGCCGCGCGCTCCGGTACCGCCACCATTATTGCCCCGGGGAGAGGCGAGGCCGTGCTGACCCGGATTGCCGCCGGGGAGCCGGTCGGCACCCTGCTGCTGCCGGTGCAGGAGGCCGAGGCGGCGCGCAAGCGCTGGCTGGCCGGACACCTGCAGGTGCGTGGCCGCCTGGTGGTGGACGAGGGTGCGGTGCGGGTGCTGCGCGAATCCGGGCGCAGTCTGCTGGCGGTGGGCGTGAAGCAGGTGATCGGGGAGTTTTCCCGCGGCGAGATGGTGGTCTGTGTCGATGAGCAGGGACGGGAGGTCGCCCGCGGCCTGGTCAACTACAATTCGGCGGAGAGCGCGCGGATCAAGGGGTTCGCCTCCGGCCGTATCCAGGAGATTCTGGGTTACGTGGATGAGGAGGAGCTGATCCACCGGGACAATCTGGTGCTGGTCTGATTGCCCAGGGAGCCTGTCGGACTTAACGCGAACCCACTGCGGGGAAACCTGTTCGGGGCTGTGGCTTATCAATACCAGCCTGATATCGTCGTCACTTTTCGGGTGTAGGGTGCCGGTGAGCTTGCGAACCGCGCCATTCCATCCTCGGATCCGTTAACGGTACCTCCCTGTACCACTCCTCGAGGTAAGGCTTGAGATGCGGTTCGTTTTACTCACCGCATCCTACCCACTTATCGGTGGCTTTCGCCTGGATGCTTGCCACACGACATCAGTATTTGACAAAACAGACCATATTCGAGGTGCCCTCAGGATCGGCCAACAAGTCAGGCCAATCACTTACAGGCCGGGTGAGTCGCATCAGTAGATGAATTTTACGACTCCTCTGTGCTCTCTGTGTCTCCGTGGTGCAGGCAGGGGGGGCAAGTATCTGGCGGGCGAAAAAAAACCGGCTTTTGGCCGGTTTTTCGTGATGCACAGGCGCTACTGTTTACAGCGATTTGATCTGTGCATTCAGGCGGCTTTTATGACGGGCAGCCTTGTTCTTGTGGATAAGGCCGGTGTTTGCCGCACGGTCGATCACCGGTACCGCCTGTTTGTAAGCCTCGGTAGCCTTTTCCTTATCGCCAGTCGCCAACGCCTTCACTACGTTTTTCAGGTAGGTGCGCATGTTGCTGCGCCGCGACGCATTGTTCTGGCGATGCTGTTCGGCCTGACGCGCACGTTTGCGGGCTTGTGGTGAGTTGGCCAAGGTCTGTCTCCAAAAATTCAGTAAATTGAGTATCTCGCTAAAGAGCGCGGTATTCTGGAGGCTGGACCGCGGTTTGTCAACAGCCAATTCTCACTCCGCGGGCGCCGTCGGCGGGCGCGGCCAGCCCTATGGTTCTCGAACATCACCGGCGCAGGATGACGCTGAGTCTCGTGGGAGCTGGTTCCGCCGCGAAAGGGGCTATTTAATAGCGGTTCTTATTGCATTCGTAACTACTCACCTGGTCTGTAAGTGATTGGCCCGCCTTCGAGGATACAAGCCATCATGTGAGGCCGGCAAGGTAGGCCTATCACCCCGTGAGTAATTACTTGCATTCAGCATTGCCGGATTCTACCCGATACCTCTGAAAAAAGGGTATAAAAAGCCTATAATCCGCCCTTCGGCCGTCGGCGGCCCCCATTTCAGGTAGCACATAGACGCATGTTCAGATCACTGGCCAAGGTGGGCTCCAATACCCTGCTGTCGCGGATTCTCGGTTTTGTGCGGGATCTGGTGGTGGCGCATACCTTTGGCGCGAATGCCGGAACCGACGCATTTTTTGTCGCCTTCAAGATACCCAATTTTCTGCGTCGCCTGTTTGCCGAGGGCGCCTTCGCCGTGGCCTTTGTCCCGGTACTCACCGAATATAAGGAGCGGCGCAGTTTTGCCGAGCTGCAGCGCTTTGTCGACCATGTGGCCGGCACCCTGGGGGCGGTGCTGCTGGCGGTCACCCTGGCGGGTGTACTGGGGGCGCCGGTACTGGCGATGCTCTTTGCACCCGGTTTTATCGGCTCGGAGGGCAAGCTGGATCTGGCCGTGGACATGTTGCGGCTCACCTTCCCCTATCTGCTGTTCATCTCGCTGACCGCCTTTGCCGGGGGTATCCTCAATGCCCACGGCCGCTTCGGCATTCCCGCCTTCACCCCGGTGCTGCTGAATATCTCGCTCATCTCCTGTGCCATCTGGCTGGCGCCGCGGATGGAGCGGCCGATCATGGCGCTGGCCTGGGGGGTGTTGCTGGCCGGCATCCTGCAGCTGCTGTTCCAGTACCCGTTTCTGCGTCAGATCCGGTTGCTGCCGCGGTTTGTCTTTGCCCCGAAGGATGAGGGGGTGCGGCGCATCGGCCGGCTGATGCTGCCGGCGCTGTTCGGGGTATCGGTGACCCAGCTGAATCTGCTGCTGGATACCCTGATCGCCTCGTTTCTGGTCTCCGGCAGTATCTCCTGGCTCTATTACTCCGACCGGCTGATGGAGTTTCCCCTTGGCATACTGGGGGTGGGGCTGGCCACGGTGATCCTGCCCAATCTGTCGAAAAAACATGCCACCGAGTCACCCGAGGGCTTCTCCCAGGTGATCGACTGGGCGTTGCGCTGGGGCCTGCTGCTGGGACTGCCGGCGGCGGTCGGACTGTTTGTGCTGGCCGGCCCGATGATCGCCACCCTGTTCCAGTCGGCGCAGTTTGATGTGGCCGACGTGGCCATGTCGCGGCAGAGCCTGATGGCCTATTCCTTGGGCCTGTTGTCCTTTATCCTGATCAAGGTGCTAGCCCCTGGCTACTACTCCCGGCAGGACACCCGGACCCCGGTGCGCATCGCGGTGATCGCCATGATCACCAATATGGTATTGAATATCCTGCTGGTGTTTCCCTTGGCCCATGCCGGGCTGGCGCTCGCCACTTCGCTCTCCGCCACGCTCAATGCATTTCTGTTGTTCCGGGGATTGCGCCAGGCCGGTGTCTATCGTCCGGAGGCCGGCTGGCCGCTGCTGATTCTGCGGGCTGTCCTGGCCTCCACCATCATGGGCGCGTTGCTCTACTGGGGGGTGGGTGATCTCGCCTCCTGGTTGGGGATGACCGCCGCGGACAAGGTGTGGCGCCTGTCGCTCTGGGTCCTGGCGGGGGTAGGCAGTTACTTCGCTGTGTTGGCCCTGCAGGGCATCGGGCCGCGGCATTTCCGTGCCCATCGCTCCTGAGCGGGACAGGGGGGCGCTGCGGAAACGGGGACTTGTGATAAAACATTGCCTATAATGCAGCGCTTTGGATTCTATTGAACGGGCTAAGATGCAGGTTATCCGCGGTCTCCACAATCTGCGCGCTGAACACCGGGGCTGTGTGGCCACCATCGGTAATTTCGATGGTGTGCATCTCGGTCATCAGGCGGTGTTCCTCCATCTGCGGGAGCGGGCCGCGGCGTTCGGGCTGCCGACCACGGTGGTCACCTTTGAACCGCAGCCGATGGAGTACTTTGCCCCGGATGCCGCGCCGGCGCGTCTGACCCGGATGCGGGAAAAGCTGCAGGCCCTGAAGGATGCAGGGATCGAGCGGGTGGTGTTGCTGGAATTCGGCCGGAAGCTTGCCGCCATGTCGGCCCGACAGTTTGTCCAGGAGCTATTGGTAAGCGGGCTGGATGTGCGGTTTCTCTATGTCGGTGACGATTTCCGCTTTGGCCGCGGCCGGGTGGGCGATATCGAGCTGCTGCGCCAGACGGGCGAGGCACAGGGCTTTGAAGTGGCCAACATGAATACCTTCATGGACGGTGAGGCTCGGGTCAGCAGTACCCGCATCCGCGAGGCCCTGGCCCAGGGCGATCTGGCGCTGGCCGAGCGCAATCTGGGGCGCCCCTATAGGATCTGCGGCCGGGTGGCCCATGGCGATGCCCGCGGCCGGACTATCGGTTTTCCCACCGCCAATATCGACCTGCATCGCAGGGTGAGCCCGGTGCACGGGGTGTTCGCGGTGATGGTGCACGGGCTGGCCGAGGGGCCGCTGCCCGGGGTGGCCAACATCGGCAACCGGCCGACGGTGGCGGGGGACTCCCGCTACCTGCTGGAGGTGCACCTGTTTGATTTCGCGCGCACCATCTACGGCGAGCATGTAGAGGTGGAGTTCCGCAAACGGCTGCGGGATGAACGGCGTTTCGAGTCGTTCGAGGCGCTGCGCCGGCAGATCGTGCTGGATGCCACCCAGGCCCGGGCCTTTTTCGGGATCGATAAATAAGTGAATCGGATTTGAATCAGTGGTGTAATTGTCGCAGCAGCCTCGCACCGGAGCCATGCGGCGGCAACCATCCAAATTTGACCAGACAGATCGCACAGCTGGATCCAGCGGCGACAAGGCAATAGAGTGACTGACTACAAAAGTACCCTGAACCTCCCCAGTACCGGATTTCCCATGAAGGCCAACCTGGCCAATCGCGAGCCCGAGATGCTCAAGCGCTGGGAAGCGATGGGGCTGTATCACAAGATTCGCGAGGTCTTCGCCGGCCGGCCCAAATTCATCCTGCATGACGGCCCGCCCTATGCCAACGGCGAGATCCATATCGGGCACGCGGTCAACAAGGTGCTGAAGGACATCATTGTCAAGAGTCACAGCCTGGATGGCCTCGACTCCCCCTACGTGCCGGGCTGGGACTGCCACGGTCTGCCGATCGAACTGCAGGTGGAAAAGAAGGTCGGCAAGCCGGGTGGCAAGGTGACGGCAGCCCAGTTCCGCGTCGCCTGCCGTGAGTACGCGAACAAGCAGGTGGACAAACAGCGCACCGATTTCAAGCGCCTGGGCGTGGTGGGTGACTGGGAGAATCCCTATCTGACCATGGCCTTCCAGACCGAGGCGGACATCGTGCGGGCGCTGGGGCGCATTGTCGGGAATGGGCATGTGCACAAGGGCTCCAAGCCGGTGCACTGGTGTACCGACTGCCGCTCGGCGCTGGCCGAGGCCGAGGTGGAGTACAAGGACAAGGAGTCGTTCGCCATCGATGTGCGCTTCCAGGTACTCGATCCCGAGACCCTGATGTCAAGCTGTCACTCGATGCCTGGCGGCCATGGCGAAGGCCCGCTCTCCCTGGTGATCTGGACCACCACGCCCTGGACCCTGCCGGCCAACCAGGCGGTGGCGCTGAATCCGGGGCTGGATTATGTCGTGGTGCAGGCCAACGGGGCGCACGGCCGGGAGCGCCTGGTGGTCGCCGAGGGAATGCTCAAGGACAGCATGCTGCGCTGGGGTATCGAGGATTACAAGGTGATCGCCTACGGCCGCGGCGATGCCTTCGAAGGCCTGAAGCTGAAACACTGTTTCTATGATCGGGTGGTGCCGGTGATCCTGGGCGAGCACGTCACCCTGGATGCCGGTACCGGTGCGGTGCACACCGCCCCGGGGCACGGCCTGGATGACTATATCGTCGGCCGGCGCTACGGCCTCGAGGTGGACAACCCGGTGGGTAGTGACGGACGCTTCGTCGAGGGGACCCCGCTGTTTGCCGGCGAGCACGTGTTTGGTGCCAACGAGAAGGTGATCGAGGTGCTGAAGGCGCGCGGCGCCCTGGTGCACGAGGAGCGGCTGGCCCACAGCTACCCCCACTGCTGGCGCCACAAGACGCCGATCATCTTCCGCGCCACCCCGCAGTGGTTCATCGGCATGGAACAGCAGGGGCTGCGCCAGACCGCGCTGACGGAGATCGACAAGGTCACCTTCACCCCGGACTGGGGACGTGCCCGCATCGAGGGCATGGTGGCCGGCCGGCCCGACTGGTGCATCTCGCGGCAGCGAACCTGGGGCGTGCCGATCGCGCTGTTCGTGCACAAGGCCAGCGGCGAGCTGCATCCGGATACGGCGGAGTTGATCGAGGCGGTGGCGCAACGGATCGAAGCGGAGGGCATCGAGGCCTGGTTCGCCCTGAAGCCGGAGGAGCTGCTGGGTGAGCAGGCGCAGGATTACGAGAAGGTGCATGACACCCTGGATGTCTGGTTCGACTCCGGTGTCACCCACTTCGCGGTGCTGGAGCCGCGCGCGGAGCTGCGCTATCCGGCCGATCTCTACCTGGAGGGCTCCGACCAGCACCGCGGCTGGTTCCAGTCCTCGTTGCTCACCTCGGTGGCGATCCACAACCGGGCGCCCTATGCCGGGGTGCTGACCCACGGCTTCACCGTCGACGCCAAGGGGCACAAGATGTCCAAGTCCCTGGGCAATACCGTGAGCCCCCAGGAGGTGATGAAACAGCTGGGGGCCGATGTCATCCGCCTCTGGGTGGCGGCGACCGATTACCGCGGCGAGATGACGGTGTCCGAAGAGATCCTGAAACGGACCGCCGACGCCTATCGCCGCATCCGCAACACCTCCCGTTTCCTGCTGGCCAACCTCAGCGGCTTTGATCCGGTTCGGGACCGGGTGGCGCCGGACGAGATGGTGGAGCTGGATCGTTGGGTGGTGGATCGCGCACTGCAGTTGCAGACCGAGATCATCGAGGCCTACAAGGGCTACCAGTTCCATCTGATCATCCAGAAGATCCACAATTTCTGCGGCCCGGAGATGGGTGGGCTGTACCTGGATATCATCAAGGACCGGCAGTACACCACCCGGGCCGACAGTCGCGCCCGCCGCTCCTGCCAGACCGCCATCTATCACGTGATGGAGGCGATGGTGCGCTGGCTGGCGCCGATCCTCAGCTTCACCGCCGACGAGATCTGGCAGTACATCCCCGGCGAGCGCGGCGAGACCGTGTTTGTCGAGACCTGGTACGAGGGGCTGTTCCCGATGGAGCGGGACGCCAGCTTCGACCGTGAGTTCTGGGGCCGGGTGATCGCGATCCGTACCGCGGTGGGCAAACAGCTGGAGCAGCTGCGCGCCGGCGGGGTGATCGGTTCCTCCCTGGACGCCGAACTGGATCTCTACTGCGATGCGCAGGCGCGCGCCGATCTGGAGAAGCTGGAGGATGAGCTGCGCTTCGTGTTGATCACCTCCTATGCCCGGGTGCACGACCTGGAGGAGAAGCCGGCCGAGGCGGTGGCGACCGATCTCCCCGGTGTCCATCTGCTGGCGCGGGCCTCGGCGCACGGGAAGTGCGGCCGCTGTTGGCATCACCGCGAGGATGTGGGCAGCCATGCGGCCCATCCGACCCTGTGCGGACGCTGTGTGGAAAATGTGGACGGCACGGGCGAGACCAGGCGGATTGCCTGATTCGTGGCGCCCCGTCTCGTTCAACCCACAGCATACAATAGGGATCGGCTCATGCAGCGTTGGCTCTGGTTATCGTTAGTGATCGTGGTGCTGGACCAGATCAGCAAACAGCTGATCGAGTCCAGTCTGCTGGTCTATGAGACCATCCCGGTGCTGCCCTTTTTCAATCTGACCCTGGCCTATAACGAGGGGGCGGCGTTCAGCTTCCTCAGCGACCAGGGGGGCTGGCAGCGCTGGTTCTTTGCCCTGGTGGCGGCCGTGGTGGTGCTGATCCTGACCGTCTGGCTCGCCCGGTTGCGGCACGAGCGGCTGTTGGCGGTATCCCTCAGTCTGGTAATCGGCGGGGCGCTGGGCAACCTGCTGGACCGGCTGCTGTTCGGCCACGTCATCGATTTCCTCGACTTCTATTACCAGACCTACCACTGGCCGGCGTTCAACGTGGCGGACATCGCTATCACCCTGGGGGTGGCGCTGATGTTTGTCGATGCCTTTGTCGGGCGTAAGACCGACCCCTAGCGAGTAGGCTGGGTGGAGGAGGCACGACGTAACCCATCAACTCCTGCGAGCACTGTAGCCTGGATGAAGCCCGCCCCACGAAACCTCGACAGACACTCAACCCCGAACGGGCGGAATCCAGGGCACTCCGCCTCCGCCTCACTCCCCGGATTACGCCGCCAGCCCCAGTGCTTAACTCCCTGATTTAGCGAGTAGGATGGGTGGAGGAGGCACGACGTAACCCATCAACAGGGGTAACTACTCACCGGTCTGTAAGTGATTGGCCTGCCTTGCCGGCCTCACATGATGGCTTGTATCCTCGAATCCGGCCCCCTTTTCAGCGCCTGCCCAAACTCGCTTCGCTCAAACAAGGGCAGGCTTGATCTGAAAATGGGGCCGGATTCGAGGCGCCATCAAGATCGACCAACAAGGCAGGCCAATCACGTATATAAATCGGGTGAGTAGTTACCTTCAAACTTCACCAACAGCCGTCGCAGCCGCCCCCAGTCGAAGGCCGGTCCCGGATCGGTCTTGCGTCCCGGGGCGATGTCGCAGTGGCCGGTGATCCGCTGGTCGCTGATCGCCGGATAGTGTCGCTGGATCTCCCGGATCGTCTCCGCCAGCACCCGGTACTGGGCCTCGGTATAGGGTATGTCGTCACTCCCCTCCAGCTCAATGCCGATGGAATAGTCGTTGCAGTGCTCGCGCCCGGCGTGACAGGAGTGGCCGGCATGCCAGGCGCGCCGTTGCAGCGGCACGTACTGCACCCGTTCGCCGTCGCGGCGGATCAGCAGGTGGGCGGAGACCCGCAACTGATGGATGTCGGCAAAATAGGGGTGGGCATCCGGCGGCAGGTCATTGAGGAACAGCCGGTCGATCCAGGGACCGCCGTACTCATCGGGCGGCAGGCTGATGTTGTGGATCACCAGCAGATCCACCGCGCAGGATTCCGGGCGCTCGTCCTGGTTGGGCGAGGGGCAGTGGCGTGCCGAGTCCAGCCAGCCCGACCATCCCGTTCGGCTCATTTTTTTATACCCTTCACCACCATGTCCGAGAAACTCACCACCCCCAGCACCTCGCCCTGGCTGATCACCGGGGCGCGCGACAGGTGCAGGCGGTCGAACAGTCGGGCGCAGTAGCGGATGTCCATGTCGGGCTCGACCGAGATCACCGGCTTGGTCATTACCTCATAGATGTTGACCCGGGACGGCGGCCGATCCTTGGCCAGCACCTTGCGGGCGATATCCGAGAACATGACTATGCCGTAGGCGTCGTTCTCGTCCCGCTTGTTGACCACCAGCACCTTGGTCTCGACATGATCCATCTTGCGCAATGCCGCCTCCACCGTGTCCATGCCGTCCACGGTATCGACGTTCGCTTTCATCACATCCCTAACGCGGATGATCTCCCGGCTGTTCACAACTCGTCCTCCACGATACTGGTGAGCTGGCGGATCTGGTGACTGACTCCGACCGCGTCCTCGACATCGATCTGGAAGGCGATGCCGGTGCCCGGTTTGGCATCGAACTCGCCCTCCTCGGCAATAGTTTCGAGGATGGTCCGGCTCAGGTGCTCCTCCACCAGGAACAGCACCATGTCGCGCTGCACCTCCAGGCTCAGGCCGAAGAAGGTCTTGCTTTTCTGCAGCCCTTCGCCGCGTGCCTGGTTGATCACGGTGGAGCCGGTGGCGCCGGCATTTTTGGCGGCATCCACCACGGTATTGGTCTTGCTGTCCTCAATGAGGGCAATGATCAGTTTGAAATGCATAGTTAATCCCTCGCTCGGGTCTCTCTTGCCCGTCGGGCAAGCCATTCACTGAGTTGTGCGTAGCCCATTACACTCATAATGGGGAAAAGGCTGGCAAAGGCGATCAGTCCGAATCCGTCCAGCATGGGATTGCGCCCGGGGATGGTGCTGGAGAGGCCCAGCCCCAGGGCCGCCACCAGCGGCACGGTCACCGTGGAGGTGGTGACGCCGCCCGAGTCATAGGCCAGGGCGATGATCGCCTTCGGGCAGTACAGGGTCTGGATCAGCACCACGATGTAGCCGGCGATGATGTAGTAGTGTAGCGGCGTGCCGGTGACAATGCGGTAGGCGCCCAGGGCGATGCCGATCGCCACGCCCAGGGCCACGGCGATGCGCAGTCCCCAGGTGCCGACCGCGCCGCCGGAGACCTGGTTGGCCTTGATCGCCACCGCGATCAGCGAGGGTTCGGCAATGGTGGTGGTGAGGCCGATGGCGAAGGCGAACAGGTAGACCCAGAGGTAGTGCTGCCAATTGTTGCCGAGCTCGTTCGCGGTCTGGCTGATGCCGAGGAACTCCGGCGCCGTGAGCTGTACCGCCATCAGTTTGCCCAGCGGGAAAAGCGCGCCCTCCAGACCTTGCAGAAACAGGGCGAGGCCGAGCAGCACCAGCAGGAAACCGGTCAGCACCTGTTTCAGATGGTGTACCTGCTTGCGCAACACAAACAGCTGGAAGCCGAACAGGATGGCCGCGATCGGCAGCACGTCGGTAATGGTCGCGGCGAGGGTGCCGAAGAAATCAGACAGCCAGTTCATTACAGCAGCATGCCATAGCCCATGACGAATATCATCGGGGTGAGGGAGGCAAAGGCGATCAGGCCGAAGCCGTCGGTCATCGGGTTGCGGCCGCGGATACTGCTGGCCAGGCCGACCCCCAGCGCGGTGACCAGCGGCACGGTGATGGTGGAGGTGGTGACGCCACCGGAATCGTAGGCGATGCCGATAATCTCGGCTGGGGCAAAGGCGGTCATGATGACCACGCCGGCATAGCCGCCCATGATCAGATACTGTATCGGCCAGCCCTTGATGATGCGGATCACGCCGATGACGATGGCCAGTCCCACGGAGACGGCCACGGTCAGGCGCAGGCCGTCGGCATAGTGGCGTATCGCCGTTTCGTCTTCACTGATCATGCCGCCGAGCGCCGCCACCCGGGCGGCCTCATCCGCGATGGCGATCAGCGCCGGCTCGGCGACCGTGGTGCCAAATCCCAGGGCGAAGGCAAACAGGGTGAGCCAGAGGATGCTGCCCTTGGAGGCGAAATCATGGGCCATCGATTCGCCGATCGGGAACAGGCCCATTTTCAGTCCCTGCACAAACAGTGTCAGGCCGACCACCACCTCCACGGTTCCCAGCAGCAGCTTGCCCAGATTGGGGATCGGTTGCTGGAAGACCAGCAGTTGGAAACAGCCAATTACGACTACAATAGGTAGTAGATCGCGGATACTTTCCGCCAGCGCCTTGCCGAAGTGTTGGATGAGCCTGTTCACGCCGTAACAATACATGACGGACAATTTGAAGTTAACCAGAAATGTATTCTGTTTTGGGCGGCTTGGGGGCGGAACCGACCCGGTGGAGTGTCCGGAATGTGCGTGACCGCCGTGTTAGCTGCGAGCCAAGTCACGCTTTTGTGTGGCAATTATTTGACTTTTGGCTATTTGTGACGCCTCTCACGACAGCTGAGGCGGGCGGGGTCCAGACTCCATGCTGTAGAGGTACCCTTGCTCGGGTACCGCCGATTCTGAATGAGACACGCAGCGATTGGAATCCAGTTATGAATGCCGGGAAGATAATTTCATTTGAAGGTAAGCGTTCGGGGGAGCAGGGGGTCGTCCTCAGACCGGGTTATCATGGCACCATCAATGCGGGCCGGCAGTTGCTGGTCAAGTTTCTGCCGCAACGGATGGACGCGCTGTTCGAGCGGCTGGATGATGTGCTCTATACCCAGGCGGACAAGGCCGGGAGCGATCACAATCAGACCGCCTATTTTGAAGCCATGCGCATTCTGCGGCGCGAACGCGGGCCGATCCAGAGCAACTTCAACAAGGGCGTGCTGGGCCGCTTCGACCGATTCTGGACCCAGGGACCGTCCGCCGTCTCCAGCCGGTCACCGGATACCGGCTTCGACAGCGATCAGCTGGGCCTGGTGGAGAGCGATGAACTGGAAGAGGGGCTGGCCGTCAGCGGCATGGTCTCCAAGGGCAACAACACCTACTATCGTGATCTCTATGCCCTGGACGAGCGATTCAGCTATCTGCTGCACGGGGTGTCCATGGGCAAGGACGGCAATCCGCTCGCCCCGGCCGCGCTGTGTGCCGCGTTCGAACAATCCATCGCCACCCTGGAGGTGACGCTACCGGTCCGGCTGGTGGTCTACAAGCAGTTTGAAAAAGAGCTGATCGGTCATCTTGGTCCGTTCTATGATCAGATCAACGCTACCCTGGCCAAGGCGGGAATCCTTCCGGGTATCAAGCCAACCATGCGGCGCAATTCACCCTACCAGGGTCCGGCGACCGGGAGCACGGGCCGCGGCGCGGCTGCCGATACCCAGGACTACGCCCCGGGAGATAATCCCGAGATGCAGGCCGAGGTGTTCGCCACCCTGCAGCAGTTGCTGCTGCAGCGACGCCCGGTATCCCGCACGGCCCCCACTGGAAATGTTCATTATGTCGATTCGGTGAACCTGCTGTCGGCGCTCTCGGTGCTGCAGCATCAGGGGAATATCGCGGAAGCGGCCAACGCGTCGGTGATGGATGCCCGGAGCATGCGCACCGCGCTGCTGAAGATGCCGCAGATCGGCCAGGCGGCCTCCGGCAGGATGGCAATCGGCCGCGCGGATGAAGACACCATCGATGTCATCTCCATGCTGTTTGAGTTCATTCTCGATGATCCCGGTCTGAGTGACCCCATGCGTGCCCTGCTGGCCAGGCTGCAGATCCCGATGCTCAAGGTGGCCATCCTGGACAAGAGCTTCTTCAGCCGCAAGGAGCATCCGGCACGCCGCCTGCTCAATGTCATGGCCCAGGCAGCGATCGGCTGGACCGAGGAGTCCGGCCGCAGCGGCGACGGCCTGTATGCCCGGATTGAATCGGCGGTGAACCGAATCCTTACCAAGTTCGACGATGACCTGGCGCTGTTCGATGAGCTGTATGATCAGTTTGCCGCCTTCCTCGAGCGTGAGCAGCGCGGCGCCCATGTGGCCGAGGAGCGGGCCACTCAGGTGACCCAGGGCAAGGAGGCGCTGGTCGAGGCCAAGCGCCAGGTGGCGGATGAGATCGGCCGCTGTCTGTCCAACTACGGCGACGTGCCCGACGTGGTGCAGAACCTGGTACGGGACGGCTGGAACGATGTGCTGCTGCTAATCTATCTGCGCAAGGGGCGGGAGAGTGACGAGTGGTCGGATGCGGTGAACCTGATGGAGCGCCTGGTCTGGAGCGTGATGCCCAAACCCAGCCACAGCGAGCGTCAGGAGCTGTTGCGTTCCATTCCCGAATTGCTCAAGGGGTTGCGCGCCGGTCTCTCCGGAATCTCCTACAACCAACACAAGATGAACCGGGCCTTCAAGGGGCTGCAGGCACGTCATCTGGCCTGTCTGCGCGGCGGTCGCGCCCTGGATGAAACCCATACCCAGCAGGCGGACGAAGAGGACTATGTCGAGGAGGTCGGTGAGGTCATGGAGGAGATCGTGCTGGAATCGGCAGATGCCCACAGTGCCCCGATAGTGAGCGAGCCCGATGCCTTCGATGCCCAGGCCGCGAAGCTGGATGTGGGTACCTGGCTGGAGCTGAACGAAGAGGACGGGGCGGTGATTCGCGCCAAACTCTCCTGGCGCAGCAACATCAGTGGCAGCTGCCTGTTCGTCAATCGCCGGGGGATGAAGGTGGCGGAGGTGACGCGGCAGGGGCTGGGTGCCTGGCTGCGCAGTGGTAAAGCCGTACTGCTGCCCGAGGTCAGTGTGCCGCTGATGGATCGGGCGTTGAACTCATTGGTGGAGACCCTGAACAAGCCCGGGTCGAAAAAGCCAGGTGGTGGGAAGGAACCGTGAAAGTGAATGTGTGAGTGAATTACTGTGCCGTTACAGCCCCCGCCTCGCGGGGGTCTTTTTTGGTGCCCCGGCTCCGGCTGGTGGTAGGGTTCACCGGCGGTATACAATAGGAAAATTTATTAGACTCGAGGGCACTGTAATGACAGAAAAAATGACCGACTCCGGCCTCAAATATGATGAGCTGGTTGAAGGTGAAGGGGCGGTTGCCGCCGCGGGGCAGCGGGTGGTGGTGCACTACACCGGCTGGCTTACCGATGGCCGCAAGTTTGATTCCAGTCTCGACCGCAACGATCCGTTCTCGTTCGCCCTGGGCGCCGGGCAGGTGATCCGTGGGTGGGACGAGGGCGTGCAGGGGATGAAGATTGGCGGCAAGCGCAAACTGACCATTCCGCCCCAGTTGGGGTATGGCGCGCGCGGTGCCGGCGGGGTGATTCCTCCCAATGCGACCCTGGTGTTCGAGGTCGAGCTGCTGGAGATCGGCTGAGTTGTCCCTGCCAAGCGCGCAAGCTATTCAGGCTCAGGTGAGTCTGGCACTGGCGGAGGACCTGGGTACGGGGGACCGGACGGCGGCGCTGATCCCCGCGGATGCCCGCTCCCGGGTCAGGGTGGTCTGCCGGGAAGCGGCGGTGGTCTGTGGGGTCGCCTGGTTTGCCGAGGTGTTCCGGCAGCTGGATCCGGGGATCGTGATCGACTGGCATTGCCAGGATGGCGAGATGATCGCCGCCGACCGGCTGGTCTGTGAGCTGAACGGCAATACCCGGGCGCTGCTGAGCGGTGAGCGGACGGCGCTGAACTACCTGCAGACCCTCTCCGGCACCGCCACCCTGGCGAAGCGCTACGCGGATACGGTGGCGGGCACCGGGGTGCGGATCCTGGATACCCGCAAGACCGTGCCGGGCCTGCGGCTGCAGCAGAAGTATGCCGTCACCTGCGGTGGTTGCCACAATCACCGCATAGGCCTTTTCGACGCCGTGTTGATCAAGGAGAACCATATCAAGGCGGCCGGCTCGGTGACGGAAGCGGTCAAGGCGGCCCAGGCGCTGGCGGCGGATATCGAGATCGAAGTGGAAGTGGAGTCGCTGGCGGAGTTGGAAGAGGCGCTGGCGGCCGATGCCCGGCGCATCCTGCTGGACAACTTCCCCGTCGAGCAGTTGCGTCAGGCGGTGAAGCGGGTCGCCGGCCGGGCCCGGCTGGAGGCGTCGGGCGGCGTCAATCTGGAGTCGATTCGGGAGATCGCCGAGACCGGCGTGGATGATATTTCGGTCGGTGCCCTGACCAAGGATGTGCGGGCGGTGGATCTATCGATGCGTTTTTTTGATCCTTGACGGGGCCTTCCCTTCAGGCCTTCACATCCAGCAGGGAACCTATCAGGGTGTCGGCTGTCTTGAATGCTTTGACCGAGGCGCTGGTCTGCAGACTGCTTTGGTGAAGTTCCACCAGGGCGCGGACCGCGTCCTTGGTCGGAGTCTTGGCGGTCAGCTGGTTGGCGCTGGCAATATCCGCCGCATTGCGGCGCAACTGGCGCATGCCGCGCTGGATGCCCTGCAGGGCGGTATCCGATAGGGGGCTGATGGCCATGGTGGTTATCCGGATAAAGAGAACTGTTCCCAGCATAGGGATCAAATCGATTCCTGCCAAGGATAAGATAGTCAATAATGTGACTATTTGCAATTAATTGACGCAATATAAGCGGCCAATTATTAATTTCGGCTATTCCCGCTACGGTACAGGGAGGTCGATCCCGGTTTTTGCGCGCTTGGCGGTTATCCAAGTGTTTTATGGAAAGTTCGCCTGAGAACTTGCGGTTTTACCCTACAGGCCCACAGGGCCACTATTAATCACACGAAGGAAATTCAATGTCTGTGTCTATCAAACCAATCATCACCGCGGCGGTTCTGGCGACTGCAGCCCTTTCCGTCCAGGCGGCCGAACTGACCAGCCTGGAGCAACGGTTCAGCTATGCCCTGGGTTATCAGTTTGCCCAGCAGCTGAAGCAGCAAGGCGTGAAGGTCGAGGGGGCTGCCTTTGGTGCCGCGCTGGATGATGTGCTCGGTGGCAAGACCACCCAGCTGACCCCGCAGCAGATGTCCGAGGCGTTCCAGCAGACCAAGGAGGCGATGACCCAGGCCAAGGAGCAGGAATCGATCGCCGCCAAACAGGCGGGTGAAAAGTTCCTGGCGGACAACAGCAAGCAGGAGGGCGTGGTGGTCCTGCCCAGCGGGTTGCAGTACCAGGTGCTGCAGGCAGGCACGGGCGAGAAACCGGCGGCCGGGTCCACCGTCACGGTACACTATCGCGGCACCCTGATTTCCGGTGAGGAGTTCGACAGCTCCTACGCCCGTGGCGAGCCCGCCAGTTTCTCGCTGAACGGCGTGATCCCCGGTTTCCGCGAGGGCATCAGCCAGATGAACCAGGGCGCCAAGTGGAAACTGGTTATCCCCGCCAGCCTGGGGTATGGCAAGACCGGTGCACCCGGCGCCATCGGCCCCAACGAGACCCTGATCTTCGAGGTGGAACTGCTCTCCTTCGAGGCACCCAAGGCCCTGCCTGAGTCCCAGGAAGAAAAGAAGGGCGAATAAGGCAATCGAGCATTCCGACCCGCCCGGCATGGGCGGGTCGGTTTCGGTCTAGGAGCCTGTCGGGTTTGACCGACCGCAGCGAGGGAAAGCCGATTTGAGCCAGATTTTTCGATCTTTCGAGGCGAATAGTGGACCTATTTAACGAGAGAGATCGGAAAATCTGGCCAAATTCGGCTTTTCCGCAGTAGGTCAGTGTTAAATCCGACAGGCTCCTAGGGCTCCTTACGGGCGCTACGTGACCGCCCTTATCGAACCACGGATCCACACGGATGGACACAGATGGGTTCAACTTCCAGCCGCGCACGTGCAGGCTCCTTCGCACGGACGACCACTCGTCGAGCAGCTTTCCAATTCAAAAATCCGTGTATATCCGTGTTCATCTGTGGTGCCTGCTCTGTCATAGGGCGCCCCGTGGGATCATGGCGGAGTGCCTCATATCCGCGGCTACTGAGCGGGCAACCACGGGGTTTGCCCCTACAGACCGCGCAGCTGCCGGGGGCGCAGCCGTTCGCCATGGTTCAGGGCATGATCAATGCGTGCCAGCAAGGGTTCCCGGTCGCGGGGCAGGTTGCCGGCCAGGGCCAGGGCATTGGAGGCGTGGTTGGAGCGGAAGATCACCGGGGCGGGCGGTTCAAGGCCCGCCACCAGCCGGCGCTGCTCGTGCAGGATGGCCTGATCGTCCTGGGGGATAAAGGGTTCACCGAACTTCTCCAGGAAGCGCTGCCGCGCGCCGGTCTCCAGAAACAGCTGCAGGGTCGACAGGTAGGTGACCGGGGCGCTGTTCAGCAGTTCGATGGTGCCCTGGATGTGCTCCTCTGAGCGGGACTCTCCGCCCAGGCCGAGGATAACCGTGGCCGAGACCTTGAGTCGGCCGCCATGCGCCTTCTCCAGGGCCCTGCGGATACTGCGCGGAGTGGCCCCCTTGCTGATCTTTTTCAGGATCACCCCCGAACCCGACTCGATACCCACGTAAAGCAGATTCAGCCTGCGTTCCCGCAACCGTTCCAGTTCGCCCCCCTGCTTGCGCAGGATGTCGCTCGGGTTGGCGTAGCAGGAGACCCGGCTTAGCCGGGGAAACGCCACGGCCAGCCGGTCCAGGATCGCCAGCAGGTGATCCGTGGGCAGGGTCAGGGCGTCGCCGTCGGCGAGAAACACCCGCTGGGCCTCCGGCCAGGCCCGGGCGGCCTGCTCGATATCCTGGAACACCACCTCCAGCGGCCGCACGCTGAAGTGCTTCTGCTTGTACATGGAGCAGAACGAACACTGGTTGAAATGGCACCCCAGGGTGGCCTGGATGATCAGGTTGTTGCCCTCGCTGGGGGGCCTGTAGAGCGGCATGTCGTAGATGAGCATTTGATTACTGATCCCGGGGTGGAAACACCAGTCGGGCGCCGCAGAACAGGTGCCGGGCGCCGGCCGCGGCATGGTGGCGGAAACTGATGCGGCGGAGCGGTGGCTGGCTGTGCAGGCAGCCGCCCCGCAGCACGTGATGGTCCGCGCTGAACTGCTGTGCGCCCCCCTCCGGTTCGGGGTCCGGCTGGAACTCGCTGTAGGGCTCGAAGGGGTTGGCACACCACTCCCAGACCCGGCCCGACGTGGTCAATACCTGGGTGCGCCTGGCCACCTCCCACTGGTATTCGTGCTGCAGCACGGCGCCGCTCAGATCACCGCCCAGAGAGGCGGCCCAGCACGCATACGCCTCGGCCTCGTGCCGGGAGATGCCCATCACCGGATCGCCCGGCGGCAGGTCGGCCGGGCCATTCAGGCTCACCCCGTACCACTCCCCCTCGGGGTCGCGGCGCCAGTGGTGGGGATGGTCGGCGATCTCCTGGCGCCAGCGCCAGCCGTCTTCGCTCCAGTAGCCCTCGCTGGCATAACCTCCTGCCTCCATGAAGGCGAGCCAGGCGGCGTTGCCGACCGGTTGCCGGTCGATGCGGAAGTTGCTCAGGTTCACCACCTGGGCCGGCTGCTCGTTATCATAGGCGGCGGGATCGCCCTTGGCGCCGATCCGGTAGTGCCCCTGGGAGACGCCCACCAGATCGACAGTCGGCAACGCAGCGTTCAGCGGCTGGGTCACCCGATAGGCCTCCCCCTGCCGCAGCCGGCGTTCCACCAGTACCTGCAGCATCTGTTCGTAAAGGCCGGCGCGGGCCTGGTTGATCAGCAGGATCAGGCGACCGTCCGCCAGTAGCGGGTGGTCGGGTAGCCGGTCCAGGTTGGCCAGTCGCATCAGGTTCTCGTCCTGTAGCTCCAGGGCCCAGTTCAGCAGATGATCCTTTGGCGGCAGGCGTTGCCACTGGGTCTCCGGCGCCAGGGCGCCCGGGGTGAAGATCTCCGCCACCCGGTCAGTGGTGTCTTGTTCACCCTGAACCCGTTGACGCAGCAGCCGGCACTCCAGATAGACGGCGCGGCCGTAAAGCCAGGCGAGGGGGGGCATCGATTCGTGGAAACAGCGGCGACAGTCGCTGTCGCTCAGGGGCTCGATCAGCTGGGTCATCATCTGTTGCAGGGCGCTGAGCTGGCCAAGTGGGGGTATGGCTTGCATGGATTATCGCCGTTGCTGTTGGTACTCTGTCAAGGTGATATTGACGTAGTCAATATCACCTTGACAGAGTACGTTTCGGGTGGGTTATGGTAGCGGGTTTCCGGCGGTCAGTCTGCCGCCACGGTGCGGCCCGCAGCCCACGCCCGCAATTGCGTCATCTTCTCCGCCATCACCACCGAGAGCGGGCGGGTACGTTCCAGCTCCTGCAGCAGATGCCGGGTATCCAGCCGGCTCTCCTGCGCCTGCGCCGCGTACAGGGCGGAGACGATCGCCTGTTCTATCTCGGCGCCGGTGAAACCCTCGCTGGCGCCGGCCAGCAGTTCCAGATCGAAGCCGCTGGGCGCCTGGTTGCGCCGCCGCAGGTGGATGTCGAAGATCTCCCGGCGTACCGCCTCTTGCGGCAGATCGATAAAGAAGATCTCATCCAGCCGCCCCTTGCGGATCAGTTCGGGTGGCAGGCGCTGGATATCGTTGGCGGTGGCGACAATGAATACCTGGTGGCGCTTTTCCGCCATCCAGGTAAGCAGGGTGCCGAGGATGCGCAGCGATACCCCGTCATCGGCCTGGCCGGGTGAGACCCCCTTCTCGATTTCGTCCATCCACAGCACGCAGGGCGCCATGCTCTCGGCGACCTCCAGGGCGCTGCGCAGGTTGTTCTCGGTTTCGCCGATGTACTTGTTGTAGAGGACGCCGAAATCGAGCCGCAGCAGCGGCACGCCGAAGGTACCGGCGACCGCCTTGGCGGCCAGGCTCTTGCCGGCCCCCTGCACTCCCAGCAGCATGATGCCCCGCGGCTGGTCGAGGCTGGTGCTGTTGCCGGCAAATGACTTGTGCCGATGGCTCAGCCACTCCTTGAGGCGCGTCAGGCCAGCCACCTCCGCAAAGCTGGCGGTGTCGTATTCGAAGGCGATGACGCCGTCCTGGTTGATCAGTTCGTACTTGGTCTTCATCAGGCCGGGCAGGTCGTCCTGGTTGATGGCGCCGTCGTTCTCGATGGCCGAGCGAATCAGGCGGCGGGCATCGGTGGTGGTGACGCCGGTAAGATTGGCAGCCAGGCGGTCGACGGCTCGCGCATCGGTCTGCACCTGGCGACGGTTCTCCGACTGCCAGCGCCGCGCCTCCTCCTTGATCAGCATCTTGATCCCGGCGCGGTCCGGCAGCCGCAGATTGAAACGCGCGGTGAGGTGCCTGATCTCGGCCGGCAGGGGCAGGTCGTGGCTGAGGAAGATCAGGGTCTTGGCGAGGCGTGCGTGCTCCTGGGCGATCTCCTTGATCAGGCGTACATGGATCGGGTCGTCCAGGAAGGGGTGGAAGTCCAGCAGCAGATAGTAGCCGGCCTGTGAGACCGCCTTGATATGCTTCAGCACTTCCCGTGGTTCCGCGGTAAATTGCTGGGCGCCAAAGTCCGCCTCCAGTCGCCTGAGCCCTTCGGTGACCGTCCACTGAAACATGGGGTGGTTCAGCCGCAGGCCGAGCCGGGCCAGCATCTGGCTGACCCGCACCTCCTCCAGCGACTCGATCACGATGATCGGGGTGTGAGAGGTCAGGATCAGCTCAAGATCGTGCAGTTCTTTCATCGGTTATCCTATGTCGGGTGTGGCCCAGGCTACTTTATCAGCCTTTCCCGGCAGCCGCAGCAGCCGGGCATGCGGTGGCGGCGCTTGGGGGCGCGCCAGGGGCAGTTGTTATCTTGATTACCCACTAGACTCCGCTATGGTCAGATACCGTTTATAAAGCCGCGAATCAACGCAAATAGAGCGGTTTATCCTGTTGGTGGAATAGCGGCTTTATCCAGGCTACGGTGCTTGCCGGGGACGTAGGATGCCGGTGAGCTTGCGAACCGCATCATTCCATCCTCGGGTCCGTAAACGGTGCACCCTTGCACCACTCCTCGCGGCTAAGGTTTTTCATGATGGCTGAGTAAGATGGGTAATCAGGATTGTTATTGATCAATCCGTATCGGCGCCGAATGGCTTATCATAGCGAGGCGACGAGATGTTGTGCCGGGTGGTGCAATCGAGAGAGGGTGGAATAGATTTGGACCTGTCATTGCCGCTGGCTTTTACCGTCGGATTGTTCAGCGCCGTGCACTGCATCGGCATGTGTGGCGGCATCATGGGGGCGCTGAGCTATGGCTTGCCACCCGAGCTGCGCCAGAACAGCCTGCGGTTTTTGCTTTTTCTGTTGGCCTACAACAGTGGTCGGGTGCTCAGTTATGCCGCTGCCGGTGCCCTGATCGGTCTGCTGGGTGGCGCCCTGCTGGAGGCACTCGGCCCGGGACAGGGACACCGCTGGCTGCAGTGGATTGCCGCCCTGATCATGGTGCTGATCGGCCTGCATGTGGCCGGCTGGCTGCCGCGGCTGGCCCAGGTGGAGCGGATCGGCACGCCCTTATGGCGTCGGCTCGAACCGCTGGGCCGACGACTGATGCCGGTGCAATCGATACCGCAGGCGCTGGCCTATGGAGCGGTGTGGGGCTGGCTGCCCTGCGGGCTGGTGTACACCATGCTGATCTCCACCGCCACCAAGGTGGGGCCGCTGAACGGCGCGCTCTATATGGCGGCGTTCGGCCTGGGCACGCTGCCGGCGGTGGTGGCGACCGGTCTGCTGGCCGGGCGGCTCTACCGCTACGCCAATAACCACTATTTGAAGGTGGTTGTCGGGTTGGTTATCATACTGATCGGCCTGTTGACCCTCTGGTTCCCGGAGTTGCTGGATGTCACGTCCTATCAACAGCCCCAAATTGACAGCGAGTGATACGGTTATGAACAGTGTTGCAGAGAAGATGTACGGCAGCTCACCCGTATTCAGCCGGGCAGTGCATGCCGCGCGCATGGTGGCGGGTACCGATGCTACCGTGCTGATCACCGGCGAACCGGGGTCTGGCAAGGCGTCGATGGCCCGGGAGATCCACGCGGCGAGCCGGCGCTCCCAGGGCGTCTTTCGGGTAATCGCTTGTGCCGGGATCGAGGAACATCAGTTTGGGACAGAGCTGATGGCCACCACCAGCGGTGCCACCCTGTACCTGGACGAGGTGGCGGATCTGTCGCTGGAGGCACAGGCCAAGCTGCTGCATTTTCTCGAGTCGGTTGAGGCGCGGCATAGCAGGTTTCCCATGGTGCGGGTGCTTGCCTCCACCGGCCGGGATCTGCACGCCTTGCAGCTGGCGGGGCAGTTCCGCGAGGACCTCTACTACCGGCTGCACGTGGTGCCACTGCCGCTGCCGCCGCTGCGTGAACGGGCAGATGATATCGTGCTGCTGCTGAAACAGTTCACCGCCGACCTGGCCCGCCATCATGGTCGCAAGGCCCCGCGTTACTCGGTCACCGCGCGCCATCTGGTGAAACAGTACCGCTGGCCGGGCAACGTGCGCGAACTCCGTAACTTCTGCGAACGCATGGTGATCCTGATGCCGGGCGCCATCGTGCAGCCGGCCGACATGCCGCTGGAGATGCGGCGCGACAACGCCACGGCCGCCCGGCCGGGGCTGTTCTCCCTGCCCGAGGGCGGGGTCGACCTGTTTGCCCTGGAGGGCGATATCATCCGCCAGGCGATCTGCATGAGCGGTGGCAACCGCAGCAAGGCGGCACGCCTGCTGGGGCTGACCCGCGACACCCTGCTCTATCGTATCCAGAAACACGCCATCGAACTTTGATCGGCGTGTCTGGTACGGCAGTGAGAAATCCGGGCTGGAGTTCCGCGTGCCCACCGTTTCCCCGGCCCGCCAAACGGTGGGTTACGGTGCGCGCGTGGTGCAATACAAACGGCTACCTCCTGCGCAAGGTGCTCCCAACCCATCCTCGGGCTTCAAACTTCAAACGTAACTACTCACCCGCTCTGTAAGTGATTGGCCTGCCTTGCCGGCCTCACACGATGGCTTGTATCCTCGAATCCGGCCCCTTTTTCAGCGCCTGCCCAAACTCGCTTCGCTCAAACAAGGGCAGGCTTGAATCTGAAAAAGGGGCCGGATTCGAGGCGCCATCGAGATCGGCCAACAAGGTAGGCCAATCACCCCGTGAGTAGTTACCTTCAAACTTAACTTACAACCAGCGTTCGACAATGCGGATGCCGGTGTCCTCCGGCGAGTTGCGGATGGCGAAGCCCAACCGGCGCATCAGCGAGAGCATGCGGTTGTTGTCCGACAACACCTCGCCCTCGATCATGCGGATGCCCCGGGTGCGGGCCGCCTCCATCAGCGCCTCCATCAGTTTCGAGCCGATGCCCATACGCCGCTTGGTGTCCAGCACCGCCAGGGCAAACTCGCAGGACTGGCTGTCGGGGTTGACGGTGTAGCGGGCCACCCCTAGTTGGGTGCGTTTGCCGTTCTCGTTGATCACCGCGATCAGCGCCATCTCCCGGTCGTAGTCGGGCTGGGTGAAGCGCGCCAGCATCTCGGGGGTGAGCTCGTCGATGGTCTGCATGAAGCGGAAATACTTCGCCTCCGGTGACATGTTGCGCACGAACTCCTGCTCCGTGTCGGCATCTTCCGGGCGGATCGGGCGGATGGTCAGCTCGGTGCCGTCGGGCAGGTGGAAGCGGTTGACCAGTTGCGAGGGGTAGGGGTGGATGGCCATGTGGGCGTAGGGGATGGAGCCGGTGGACGGCCGGGCCACGCGGATGCGCACATCCGCCGCCACCACGCCGTGCTCGTCCGCCAGCAGCGGGTTGATATCCATCTCCTTGATATGGGGCAGCTCGCAGACCATGTCCGAGACCCGCAGCAGCACATGCTCGACCTCCTCCGGGTCGACCGCCGACATCTGCCGGAACGGCTCCAGCAGTTTAGCGGCGCGGGTGCGGGCGATCAGCCGCTGCGCCAGCAGGCTGTTCAGCGGCGGCAGGGCCACGGCGCTGTCGCGCAGGATCTCCACCGCGGTGCCGCCGGAACCGAAGGCGATCACCGGGCCGAATACCGGGTCCCGCTTCACCCCCACCATCAGTTCCCGGGTGTTGGGGTTGGAGGACATGGGCTCCACCGTGACGCCGAGTATCTTCACCTCCGGGTGGCGCTTCTGCACCGACTCCACCAGCGACTTGAAGGCGCTGTGCACTTCCGGGGCGTTGTTGATATTCAGCCGCACCCCGCCCACATCCGATTTGTGTGTGATATCGGGGGAGTTGATCTTCAGCACCACCGGGAAGCCGACCGTCTCCGCCGCTACCAGGGCCTGGGTCGGGGTGGCGGCCTCGATGGTCTGGGTGCAGGGGATGTGGAAGGCGCGCAACACCGCCTTGGACTCCAGGTCGGAGAGCAGTTCCCGGCCCTCGGCCAGGGCCGCCTCCATGATCAGCCGCACCCCCTCCACGTCGGGGTCGCGCAGGTCCGAGAGCGGCCCCGGCGTCTGCAGCAGCAGTTTCTGGTTCTGGCAGTGGCGGGAGAGGTAGGCAAACGCCTCCACCGCCCGCTCCGGGGTGATGAAGCTGGGCAGGTGGTTGGCCGACAGCCGTTCCCGGGCATTGCGGATGCGGGTCTCGCCCATCCAGCAGGCGAGTACCGGCTTGCCCTTCCTCCCCTTGGCCGCCTCGATCACCGCCTGGGCCGAGTCCAGTGGATTACTCATGGGCAGCGGCGTGAACAGGGTCAGTATACCGTCCACCCCCGGGTCCTTGAGGCACGCCTTGACCGCCTCGCCATAGGTCTCCGGTCCGGCATCGCCGGTGATGTCGATGGGGTTGCCGTGGGACCAGTGGGCCGGCAGGTGCTTGTCCAGTTCGACCACGGTCTCGGCGCCGAGCTGGGCGATCTCGACCCGCAGATCCTCCGCCCGGTCGGTTGCCAGGATGCCGGGCCCACCACCGTTGGTGATAATGGCCAGCCGGTTGCCGTTAACCTTTTTCCCGGCCGAGAGGATCTCGGCGGCGGCGAACAGCTGGCCGAAGGTCATCGCCCGGACCACGCCGGCCCGCTCCAGCGCCGCGTCAAAGACGTCGTCGGAACCGATCATGGCCCCGGTGTGGGTGCTGGCTGCCTGCGATCCCCGGGCATGCCGGCCCACCTTGAGCACGATCACCGGCTTGGAGCGAGCCGCCGTGCGCAGCCCGCTCATGAAGGCCCGGGCGTCATGTATGCCCTCGATGTAGAGCAGGATGGCCGTGGTCTTATAATCCGAGGCGAGGTAATCCAGGACATCGCCAAAATCGATATCGCTGGCATTGCCCAGGGAGACCACGGTGGAGAAACCGAGCTGGTGGGGTTTGGCCCAGTCCAGGATGGCGGTGCAGAGGGCGCCGGACTGGGAGACCAGCGCCAGGCCGCCGGCCGGGGCGGGGGTCTCCAGGAAGGTGGCGTCCAGGCCCACGCTGGGGCGCATCAGGCCCAGGCAGTTGGGGCCGACCAGGCGCAGGTTGTAGTGTTTCGCGGTCTCCAGGATCGACTGCTCGATGCGCGCGCCGGCCGGTCCGGTCTCACGGAAACCCGAGGTCAGCACCACGGCGGCACGCACCCCCTGTTCCCCGCACTCGCGGATGATGCCGGGAACGGTTTTGCTGGGCGAGGCGATCACCGCCAGATCCACCGGATGCTCGATATCGCCGATCGCCTTGAAACAGGCGTGACCCTGGACCGATTTATGCCCCGGATTGATCGGATAGAGTTCTCCCTTGAAACCGGCCTGGAGCAGATTCTTGAACACGCGGGTGCCGACACTGTCGGGTTTTTCGCTGGCGCCGAATACGGCGATGCTCGCCGGTGAGAACAGCGAGTCGAGGTGGTGTGGGCCCATGGTCTTTTTGCCTGTTGCGTGGGAAAAGCATAGAGTAGCTAGGTGAAGTGTATTTTACATTTTTTGAGGGTTGAGTTTTGCCTATAGCCTACATTTCCCATCCCGATTGCCTGTTGCATGATGTTGGTCAAGATCATCCGGAGCAGCCGGGACGCCTGCGCGCCATTCAGGATCTGTTGATCAGTACCGGCATGGATATGGCACTGAACCGCTATGAAGCGCCGCGGGTAACACGCGAACAACTGGAGCTGGCTCACGACCCCGATTACATCAGCATGCTGTTCACCGACGCCCCCCACGAGGGGGTCCTGGAGCTGGATGGCGATACCTTCATGATGCCGAAAACACTGGATGCGGCGTTACGGGCGGCCGGCGCGGTGGTGCTGGGCGTCGATCTGGTGATGAAAAAAGAGGTGACCGCGGCGTTCTGCGCCGTCCGGCCGCCGGGCCATCATGCCGAGCGCGATCGCGCCATGGGTTTCTGCTATTTCAATAACGTGGCCGTGGGCGCGGCCTATGCGATTGCCCAGCACGGTCTGGAGCGGGTGGCGATTATCGATTTCGACGTGCACCACGGCAACGGCACCGAACACATCTTCGCCAGCGATCCGCGGGTGCTGTTCTGCTCCAGCTTCCAGCACCCGTTCTACCCCTTTACCGGGCACGAGACCGAGACCGACCATATCGTCAACATCACCCTGCCGGCCGGGGCCAACGGCCAGGAGTTCCGCAAGCAGGTGGAAGCGCACTGGCTGCCGGCGCTGCACCACTTCCAGCCGCAACTGGTGATGATCTCGGCCGGCTTCGACGCCCACATCTCGGACGACATGAGCCACCTGCGGCTGCGCGAGGCGGACTATGACTGGGTCACCACCCGGCTCAAGGAGATCGCCGACCGCTATGCCGCGGGGCGCATCGTCTCGACCCTGGAGGGGGGCTATGAGCACGGCTCCCTGGCGCGCAGCGTGCTGGCGCATCTGGATGCGCTGCTGGGACATCGTTGAATTCCACTGCCCTGCTGTGTACCACAATGGGGTCGGAGTCAGGCCGCCCGCGCCTGTGCGTTAATCCCCGTCCTGTGCGCGGCCTGACTCCGACCCCTTACGATTACGGTCGCGTAGGGTGGGCACGTAGTCTGTGCCCACCTTTTTGCCCTGTGCCGCGCCTTCCGCGTGGGCACAAAAAGCGTGCCCACTCTACCAAGCTGGGACATCGTTAACGTGCGCCCATCAATCGCGATCGATGCGGTTCGTTTCACTCATCGCATCCTACAACGAGTATGCCGAAAGAATCGTAGGATGCGGGTGAGCTTGCGAACCGCATCATTCCATCTGACTACAGCAAGGCAAGCGACAACCACGGCCAGTAGGTGATGATCAGCAGCGCCGCCAGCAGGATCAGGAACCAGGGCAGGGTGGCGAGGTAGAGCTGCAGCACCGGCTTGTTGAAGCGGTAGCTGGCGATGAACAGGTTCATCCCCACCGGCGGGGTGAAATAGCCGATCTGCATATTGGCCAGGAAGATGATGCCGAGGTGCACCGGGTCGATGCCGTAACCGATGGCGATCGGCAGTAGCAGCGGCACCATCAGCACCAGGGCGGAGAAGATATCCAGCATGGTGCCGAGAAGCAGCAGGAAGATGTTGAGCAGGATCAGGAAGGTCAGCTTGTCGCTGACCAGCTCGCGGATGGTGTCGAACAGCAGGCGAGGTACCCCGGCGTCGATCAGGTAGTTGGTGGAGGCCAGCGACAGCCCGAGGATCACCAGGATGCCGCCCACCAGCACCATGGACTCGCGCATCACCTGCGGCAGTTTGCCGAGCGGGATCTCCCGCAGGATCAGCACCTCCACCAGCAGCACGTAACAGGCGGTCACCGCGGCGGCTTCGGAGATGGCGAAGTAGCCGCTGTAGATACCCCCCAGCACAAAGACCGGCAGCGGCAGTTCCCAGATGGCGTCTTTCACGGCCGCCAGTACCTCGGTAGGCGAGAAGGGGGTCAGGGGCAGGCCGCGGTTGGAGTAGATCGACCAGGCGGCCAGCAGGCCCAGCATCAGCAGGCCGGGCAGGATCCCGGCCAGGAACATGGCATCCACGGTGATGTTGTGGGCGATGCCCAGCTGCTGGGCAATCACCGCATAGAGTATCAGCGGCAGTGCCGGGGCGAACAGCAGGCCGAGACTGCCGGAGGTGGTGATCAGGCCGAGGCTGAAGTTGTCCCGGTAACCGGACTGGGTCAGGGCCGGGTAGAGCAGGGCGCCGAGGGCGACGATGGTGACGCCGGAGGCGCCGGTGAAGGCGGTGAACAGGGCGCAGGCGACCAGCGAGACCAGCGCCAGGCCGCCCGGCATCCAGCCCAGCAGCGCCTGGGTCAGGCGCACCAGACGGCGCGGGGCACCGCTCTCGCTCAGCAGGTAACCGGCGAAGGTGAACAGCGGGATCGCCAGCAGCACCGGCATCTCGGCGATGCGGTAGAACTCGATCGCCACCACCGAGAGATCGATCTCGGAGCGGTAGAAGCCGAGCATGGCGCTGGCGGCGATGATACTGAACAGCGGCGCCCCCAGCAGCGCCAGCAACAGCAGCAACAGACCGGCCAGGATCATCCTGGATTCCTCAGTTGACCGCTTCGAGCTACCTGTAAGCCATTAATATGCAAATAGTTACTCTGCAATCGTCGATCCACCCATCGGGTGAAGGCCGCTACGACCGCCAGTGCACGCACCGCGCGGCGTCTGGCTGCGTTATAACTCGTTGCAATAGACTGACTATTACGCCTCGTTATGCCTTGCCTGACACCACGCTGCACGCACCCTGGCGGCCGTCCAACTGAGGATTCCAGGATCATCCGTCCCCCCGGCGGTAACCCGACAGGCTGCTGATCAGCAGACGCAGGGCGATAACGGCAAAGCCGAGCGGCATGATCAGCTGAAACGGCCAGAGGGGCAGGAGGTCGAGAAAGCGGCTGCCCACCTCGTATTCAAACAGCACGAAGCGGGCCGCATGCCAGGCCAGCAGGGCGCAGACCAGGACGGTGAAACCGTCGGTGAGGCGGCGCACGCGCCTGCCGGCGCGTTCCGGCAGGTAGCGGGAGAGCAGGTCGATGCGGATGTGGTTGTGTTCGCGGGTGGCGACCATGGCGCCCAGCAGGGTGAGCCAGAGCACCATCAGCCGCAGGCTCGGATCACCCCAGGCGAGGCTGTAGTCCCAGAGGTTGCGCAGCAGGATCTGCCCGGTG
Source organism: Sedimenticola hydrogenitrophicus (assembly GCF_025175675.1). Taxonomy (GTDB): domain Bacteria; phylum Pseudomonadota; class Gammaproteobacteria; order Chromatiales; family Chromatiaceae; genus Sedimenticola; species Sedimenticola hydrogenitrophicus. The sequence continues at coordinate 9,691 of NZ_JANIOA010000014.1, read as the reverse complement.
GCGAGCAGGATCATGGTGGTCAGCAGCAGGCTCAGCAGCAGATCCTCGAGTCGCCGCAGCAGCGTTCCCGCCTGACCCAGTCGGCTCCTCAACCTTCCGCTCCCGGCGTTGGATCGCCTGCGTGCAGGTGCAGTGCCAGCCAGATGCAGTGTGGCTCGGCAGAGGTGTCCAGCACCCGATGGGGGGTACCGGCCGGTATCAGCAGGCTGTCGCCACGGCCCAGTCGGATACGCTCTCCGCACACCTCCAGGATTCCCTCCCCCTGCAACACCATGACCCACTCGTCCTCCTGCTGCAGAAACGGCTCGGAGCGGAAGTGCGGGGGGCTGATGATACGCAGAAGCCTGGCATGGGGGTTGTCGGCCAGGGTTTCAAACTGCTCTTCCCGTACGCCGTCCGGCAGCTCGGCCAGCAGGTTGCGGGTACGCACGGCCTAGCCCCGGGTGCTTCTGAAATCGTCCAGCAGTCGTTGCAGCTGCTGGATGAGCGGCGGATCGAGCCGGCGCTCCTCCCGGAGGTTCGCCTCCACCTTGTCGATCAGCTGCTGCCAGCTTTCACGCGCCCCATCCTGCGGCCGATGAAACTGGATGCCCTGCTGTTGCAGCGCCTCACGGGCGCCCAGGTTGTCGTTTCGGTTCTGTTGGTTGATCTGGAGAAAGCGGTCTTCCATGACCTCCCGGAGGATCGCCCGGTCGCCAGGGGAGAGTTTATTCAGCGCCTTCTCGTGGATCACCAGGGTGCCGTAGAGATAGATCAGTGGAATATCGGCGACATGCCGGATGCGGGTGTGCCACTGCAGGGCAATGGCCCCGACCGGCGAGGCGCCGACGGTATCGATCAGGCCGGTCTGCAGCCCGGTCAGCACGTCGGTCAGGGGCAGCGGCACCGGCGAGACACCGATACTGCGAAAGGCGCTGAGGCTGATCTGATCCCCTTCGGGGCTCCAGATCTTCTGCTGGCGCAGATGCGCCACGCTGTCCAGGGGCAGTTGCGACATCAGGTAGGCGAAGCCCCCTTCGCTGATACCATAGCTGGCGAATCCCTGCTGCTTCAGGCCGGCGATCAACAGGGGGTCCATACGTTCACGCACATAGTCGACTTCGGCAAATGAGCGGAACAGAAAGGGCAGGCTGTAGAGCTGAATGTCGGGATAGACGGCCGCCAGCCCGCCGGCGGTGAGGGCCCCGCCTTGCAGCTGTCCGATGCGGATCTTCCTGAGTACGCTGCTGTCGTTGCCCATCACCCCGCCGGGGTAATAGCGCAACTTCACCCGCCCTGCGGTGCGCTGTTCCACCTCCGCGGCACAGGAGCGCAGTTGGTTCATCCAGTTGCTGCCGTCCGGCGCCAGGGTGGCGATCTTCAGCGTGGCGGCGTGGATCGGGGCGCTGGCGATCAGCAGTAACAGCAGTATCAGCAGGCGTTTTTGCATGGCGCATCCAGGCGTTGTTGTCGGGTTGAGAGAGTTTCAGGCAAATTCATTCTCGCATTGTAACTACTCACGGGGTGATTGGCCTGCCTTGCCGGCCTCACACGATGGCTTGTATCCTCGAATCCGGCCCCTTTTTCAGCGCCTGCCCAAGCCGCTCCCGGCCATTGCATCCTCGGCTCCGTAAACGGTACATCCCTGTACCACTCCTCATGGCCTCCGCGGCATAAGTCCATCCATGGACAAAACTCGCTTCGCTCAAACAAGGGCAGGCTTGAATCTGAAAAAGGGGCCGGATTCGAGGCGCCATCAAGATCGGCCAACAAGGCAGGCCAATCACCTACGAACCGGATGAGTAGTTATCTCGCATTAAAAGTACTCATCCTGCAGCAACTGCTCCGCCTGCTGTTTTGCCAGGATGTTGCTCAGCGTCAGGTTGGGTGCCTCCGCCGGGGCCGCCAGCACTTCATTCAGCAACCGGTCATGCAACGCCTGATCAAACACCAGGCGGGCATAGCGCCGGGCATACTCCACCTTGGCCATCAGATCGCGGCCCTCGGAGTAGCGGATCGCCAGTTCGAAGTGCGCCCGGCCGATCTCCGGTTTGCCACCCAGGGCCGGCGGCAGTTGCGAGTGCATTACCCCCAGATAGAGCTGGGCCCGGCCATGCTCATAAGCGGGCGCCAGGGTGATGATCCGCTCCAGCAGGTATTCCACCTTGGGCAGGTCGGCCAGGGCACCCCAGTCGTCACTGTGCGCCGCGATCCAGCCGGCCCAACTGGTGGCGTAGACGTAGAGCAGTTCCAGCTCTTCCGGTGCCACCCGGTCAAGGGTGGTCGAGAACTCGGCAAAAGGGGCGCCGGCCTGTTCGCAGATCGCCCCATAACGGGCGCAAAACGCCAACCGGGCATATTCGCGTGAGCGCTGGGTGAGCCGCTTGACCCGGCCCGGTTCCCGGATCAGCCCGGTGGCAAAGGCGCCATAGAGGCGGGAACCGGCCAGCAGCAGGGCCTGGTCATCCGGAGCGTCACGGATCATGCCGTCGAGCAGCAGCAGGTAGGCGGGCGCCCCGGCCCGAACGGTATCGGGGTCATCCTGGTTCAGCATGGCGCCGGCGAGGTTGTCGGCCAGCCGCTCCCTGGCCACGGAGGCACAGCCGGCCAGCAGTGCCAGCGTCAGTAGGATGATGAGGACGCGATACAGTGGTGCGGTCGTCCCCGTTCTGTCCGGCGTTTCCGCCAGCACAGGGTCAGCGGTGTTTCTTGTTGACCTGTTCAATATGGTGGACCCAGTTGCGGAACGCGGTGCCGAGATTGAATCCCCCATGGCGTCGTCCCCGGAAGGTGCCGAAACAGCGGTCGGAGGGATGCGCTGCTGCGTCTTCGAGGCGGGTCGAGCCGATATTCAACAGCAGGATGATGAAAAAGACATCCAGTACCAGCAGCAGTATGATCGCCGGGCCATGCAGCAGGATGCTCTGGCTGGTCCAGCTGAAGATGGCGGTCTGATAATCGATGACGACCCAGATGGTGGAGAACAGCAGGGCCACCGCGAGGAGTGAAGAGAGGTCGGCCAGCCGCTCATGGTTGCGTGCAAAACCCTTGATTTGCGAACAGATCGTCATATCCACCCCGCCCGATAGTTATTATGTCCTGCTGAAAGTAAGGAAAAACCCAGGAAAGTGCAAGCGGGATGGGAGGCGAGGGCGGCCCCGGCAGGCGTTACTTCGATCCCCCCATGCATTGGGGAGACTTGGGGAAGCTGCCACCCCGTGCCTGCCACTCCGCCGGGGTCATGGTATGCAGCGCCAGGGCATGCAGGCTCTCCGCAAACAGCGGTTTGACCAGGCCGTTGATCTGGCGATGCCGGCCTACCAGGGGCAGGCCTTCGAAGCGATCGCTGACGACGACGATCTTGAAGTGGGATTGCGCACCCTTGGGCACGTTGTGCATATGGCTTTCATCGATAACTTCAAGATAATCGGGATGCAGGGCATCCTCGATCAGGCTGGTCAGTTTCTCTTTCATGGTCTCTCTACTCGGTTGAATTTGTCGGCGTCTGGCATTGAGCGCGGGGTGGGACAAGCTGCCTTGCCCCGCCTAGCCTGCCCTTTACCCATAAATGGGTTGGACTGCATCCGGGCGTAGGATGGGTGGAGCGCCCCATGAACTCTCCGCCGGCTCCGTCTCCGGCGCGCAACCCATCGTGCACCTGCATCCGCATCCGAAGATGGGTTACGGCGCGATCAACCACCGCGAACAGCCGTTTACAATGGTGCCGCGTCTTCACCCATCCTACACGCTGCTCCTGCAACCCCGGCAGGTATCGTCGATGGGTCAGAGGCCGTTTTCAACGAGTGCCCGTCCGGGTGCGTGGATACCTGGAATAATACGCCGGATGGCGGTCAGATATTCAATGCGAATCCTGGGGGATTGGCTCCGGGCAATCACCCGGCCAGAAACGCCTCGGTCAGCCGGTACTGCCGGTCGGCCTCCCCCTCCGCTTCGATGGAATCGCTCTCGATCATCAGGCAGTTCTTTGCCATGCGGGAGTGGATGGCAGCCTTCCAGGCGACATTGAGGTTTTCCGCCGTCAGGGCGTCGGGGGTCAGCGCGGCGGCACAGGCGGCGGCGATGAAATGTTCCGCCTGCAGGCCCCAGTCGGCGTCACGGCCACAGGCGGTGTAGGTCTTGGTGGCGATGGATTTGGCCACCTTATAGGCATCCTTCAGCTCCTGGTCGGTGCTTTCCGGCAGCAAGGCCACCTTCAAGGCGCTCATCAGGCGCGGATTGTCCACCGCCCCGATCACTCCCTCGGTGTAGCATGCCCCGAGGCGGCGCTGCTGTTCCCGGGATAGTCCGTTGAGTGTGTTTTTAAGCTCCAGATCATTGTTGATGTTCATCTTGGATCTCCCTTGCCTTCGGCAGTCAGGTTAACGGAGCCGATGCGTAATGGATGGAGGCGCCGGCTCAAGAACTGTCCAACAATCGAATCACCTCAGGGTGATGGTTTTTACCTGCCCAGGAGCGGGCGGTTTCTCCCGCAAAATCGGTGATGCCGATGGCCGCGCCACCCGCGAGCAGGGCCGCGACACTCTCCGCATGCCCCCGCTTGGCGGCCCAGATCAGGGCCGTCCAGCCTTTGGTGGACTCCTGCAGGTTCGGATCGGCCCCCTGCGCGAGCAGGGTCTTGAGCAGTGCGGCGTGATTGTTCGATGCCGCCAGCATCAGTGCCGTATAGCCCCCATTGTCGGTCAGGTCCAGCCCGGCACCCGCCCTGATCAGCCGGTCCGCCGCCTGGGTGTGGCCATTGAGTGCCGCCTTCATCAGCGGGGTCCACTGGCAGCTGTCGCGGCTGTCGACCGGATCATGCGCCGATAAGAGGGACTCTATCCTGAGGGTATCGCCCGCCTCGGCGGCCACAATCAGCGCCGGGGTATCGGTTTCCGCGGTTGCCGGTTGCTCGGCCGAGCAACCGGCCAGCAACAGCAGTGCCGGTAACAGCAACAGATAGACACTCCGCGGGTGTGGCGCCTTCATTGGAATCACCATACATTATGAATATCTTATACTGCAGCGGGTGTGTGCTTTTCGGCAATGATTATTCTCAATGCCGGGGCATAGAATGAGAGTGGCGACTGCGTCTGTGTTGTAGGGTGGATAAGCCGGTAGGCGCATCCACCGATGACTTGCCGTGGGCGGAGGCGGAGTTATAGCCGAAGGGGTCGGAGTCAAGTCGCTCGGACCGGGAGGAATTTATCGCTGTCGGTGCGCGACTTGACTCCGACCCCTGTGTAGTGGAATGCGTCGCTGGTGAAGTCCATTATTGCACCCGTAGGGCGGCGCCCCGGCGCGATTTCGGCCCGGGGGCGGGCCTCCTGCAGGCCGAATTTTGCAATGATCGGGTTAACTGTCGGAGCCCTTGTCGGGCCGAAGGTAGGGGTTGGGGAAAGGGGTGATATTGGCGTTTGCATCCAGCTCCATGATCTTGCACTGGCCGCGCTTTTCCACCTCGTCCACCCGAATGATGGCGTGCATCGGGACCAGGGTGCGGCTCACGCCGCTGAATTCGTTCTTCAGTTTCTCTTCCGACGGGTCGATCACCAGGGTGCTGGCCTCGCCGAATATCAGCTTGCGGATCTCGATGAAACCGAACACCTCCGCCTGCTTTACCGATTCGGCATAGAGCTGATAGACCTTGCCCTGGTTGATGAAGGAAATTCTGAATATACGCATTTTGGGGGGCGACCTACCGTTCCTCCGCTAGCTTCCGGCACGCCTTGCAGAGTCCGTACAGGGTCATGTTGTGTTCGGCCAGCCTGAACCCCGCCTTCTCGGCGATCTGGCGCTGGCGCACCTCAATGGTGTCGTCGTTGAACTCCTTCACTAGGCCGCAACGCACGCAGATGATGTGATCGTGGTGGTCGCCCTCGGCGATCTCGAATACCGCCTTTCCACCCTCGAACTGATGGCGCTTCACCAGCCCGGCCTGCTCGCACTGGGTCAGGACGCGGTAGATGGTGGCAACACCGATGTCCTCATCCTGGGTCAGCAGAATCTTGTAGATATCCTCGGCGCTGGCGTGCTGTCCGTCGCCCTGACTCAGGATCTCGAGGATCTTGAGTCGTGGCAGGGTGACCTTGAGTCCGGCCTGTTTCAGCTTTGATGTGTATTCGGTCACTGGCCCTGATTCCTGGTGGGGACTACCTGCGTTGAAGTATACCACCCTGTCTCCGCCTAAGGCATCCGTCATACGCTCTTTCCCGGGGAGTACATGATGGTGTCCCATCGGTGGTATGATTTCCCTATAATGTCTAGGCAATGTGATTGGATCGAATGATGAAAAATAGGCAGGACAGACAATTTTCACGGCCGCAGGCCGCCCGTCAGGGTGCGGCACAGGGATGTGCCTGGCGCATGAAAAATAGGCAGGACAGACAATTTTCACGGCCGCAGGCCGCCCGTCAGGGTGCGGCACAGGGATGTGCCTGGCGCATGAAAAATAGGCAGGACAGACAATTTTCACGGCCGCAGGCCGCCCGTCAGGGTGCGGCACAGGGATGTGCCGCATGAAAGAGAGTGAAAAGTTCAAGTTGGGCGAGAGCTTGCCGCTGCAACAGGTGCTGGATGGCCTGCCGTACAACAGCGAAGGACTGATCCCGGCGATCGCCCAGCAGCACAATACCGGCGAGGTGCTGATGATGGCCTGGATGAACCGCGTGTCGCTGGATGAGACTCTGGAGAAGGGACGGGTCTGCTACTGGTCCCGCTCGCGCCAGAAGCTCTGGCGTAAGGGTGAATCGTCCGGTCAGGTGCAGATCCTCAAGGATATGCGTTTCGACTGCGACGGCGATACCATTTTGTTGCTGGTCGATCAAACCGGTCCGGCCTGTCATACCGGACGGCGCACCTGTTTCTACAATGCGGTACGCGGCGACCGGGTTGAGGTGGTGAGCGAACCGCTGATCGATCCGGAGACACTCTACGGCAAATGAGGACTCGCGCAAGAATAAGTTCCTGTATTCGGCCGCCCCTGGACCCCGCTGGCGGCGTTACGCTTTTTAGCAAGGGAACCGCCATTGCCTGCAAAGCGTGCCTTGCCAGCGGGGCCCAGGAACGCCCTCGGTACTACGGCATTATTCTTGCGCGAGCCCTAAACAACGGAAAATCGGACTATGTTGGAAGTCACCCCCGTCAAGGCATTCAAAGACAACTTTATCTGGATGCTGCACAATCCAGGCAGCGAGACGGCGGTCGCCGTGGACCCGGGGGAGAGCGCCCCGGTGCTGGCCTGGCTGGAACAGCGCGGGTTGCGTCTGAGCGCGATCCTGATCACCCACAAGCATATCGATCACACCGGCGGGGTGATGGACCTGCAATTCGCCTTTCCCGGAATTGCCGTTCTGGGTCCGACGAATGAGCCCATCCGGGGCATCAAGGTGCGCGTGAAAGAGGGCGAGCACCCGGAGATACCCGGGCTGCAGGCCGACTTCACCGTGCTGGAGGTGCCGGGCCACACCGAAGGCCATATCGCCTACTTCGGCGAGGGGCTGCTGTTCTGTGGCGATACCCTGTTTTCGGCCGGTTGCGGGGGGATATTCGGCGGCACCCATGAGCAGATGCACGCGTCGTTGCAACGGATTGCGGCACTGCCGGCCGATACCCGGGTCTACTGCGCCCATGAGTACACCTTGGTCAATCTGGGCTTCGCCAAGTGGGTGGAACCGGACAGCGAGGCTATCCTGCGGCGGGAACAGGAGGTAAAGGCGCTGCTGGCGCAGGGGGAGAACACGGTTCCCTCCATCTTGCAGACCGAGTTGGATACCAATCCGTTCCTGCGGGTGGACACACCGGCGGTTCAGGCGGCGGCCGAGCGCTATGTCGGCCACGCCCTGGGCGGTGGGGCCGAGGTATTTACCGCAATCCGCCGCTGGAAGGACCGGGAGTATGATTAAATATCCCCCTGTCGTTTATGCAACGATAGTTTCGTGGTGTGGGGCACAGGGGTCGGAGTCAAATTGAGTTAATCGGTCGAGATTGACCGTAAGACCTGAACCAATTTGACTCCGACCCCGTGGGATCCAGCGATAGTATCAACTATTGAATCGAGTAATCTATGGCCGAACAAATCCTGATCAAAAACGCATCCATGGTGAATGACGGACGGATCCTGGAGGGCGATCTGCTGATCCGCAACGGACGGATCGAGCAGATATCTCCCGAGATCTCCGCATCCGCACAGACCCGGGTGCTGGACGCCGAAGGCCGCACCCTGATTCCCGGCATGATCGATGATCAGGTCCACTTCCGGGAGCCGGGGGCCACCCACAAGGGGGATATGCACAGCGAGTCCCGGGCGGCGGTTGCCGGCGGCATCACCAGTTTCATGGATATGCCAAACACCAACCCGCAGACCACCACCCGACGGGCACTGGAGGAGAAGTATGTCCTGGCGGCCGACCGGGCGCTGGCCAATCATGCCTTCTACCTGGGCGCCACCAACGATAATCTGGATGAGCTGGTGGCCCTGGATCCGAAGCAGGCCTGCGGCATCAAGGTGTTCATGGGGGCCTCCACCGGCAACATGCTGGTGAACAGCGAACAGGCGCTGGAGTCGATCTTCCGGGATGCGCCTATCCTGATCGCCACCCACTGCGAGGATACTCCGACCATCCAGCACCTGGAGGAGAGCTACCGGGAGAAGTACGGGGAGGATGTGCCGATGGAGTGCCACCCCCAGATTCGCAGCGCCGAGGCGTGCTACCTATCCTCATCCATGGCGGTGGAGCTGGCCAAAAAACACGATACCCGGCTGCACGTGCTGCACCTGACCACGGCGCGGGAACTCGAGCTGTTCCAGCCGGGACCGCCGGACGGCAAGCGCATCACCGCCGAGGCCTGCGTGCATCACCTCTATTTCGACGACCGGGACTACGCGCGCAAGGGGAGTTTCATCAAGTGCAACCCGGCGGTGAAGACCCGGGCCGACCGGGACGCGCTGCGCAAGGCGCTGGCGGACGGCCGCATCGACGTGGTCGCCACCGATCATGCCCCTCACACCCTGGACGAAAAACTCGAAAGCTATTTCAAGTCACCGGCCGGTCTGCCGCTGGTGCAGTGGGCGTTGCCGATGATGTTCGAGCTCTACCACGACCGCCTGATCACGCTGGAACAGCTGGTGGAGAAGACCAGCCACGCCCCGGCGCGCCTGTTCAATGTCAGTCAGCGCGGTTACCTGCGTGAAGGCTACTGGGCGGACCTGGCGCTGGTGGACCTGAACGATCCGACCCGCGTGGAGCGTCGCGACGTGCTCTACAAGTGCGGTTGGTCACCGATGGAGGGGGAGCGGCTGCGTTCGCGCATCGTTGCCACCTTCGTCAACGGGCAGATCGCCTATCACAACGGCCGGGTCAACGACGCGGTGCGTGGCCAGCGGCTGGAGTTCGATCGCTGAGGGGAATTAGCACCGCAAAAGCCCGCTCAGGGGCGGCTCTTCCACAGTGGTTTTTTGTAGGATGCGGTGAGTGGAACGAACCGCATCAAGACGGAGGCTTCGCTTCCAGTGATGATTGGTGCGGTTCGTGCCTCACCAGCACCCTACAGCCGGTCATTGCAATAGGTCGGGAAGCCACCCGGGCATGTGGAGACCGGCAGGCGGGCACGGCCCGCCCTATGGTTCTTGAACATCTCCGGAGTAGTTTCGTAGGGTGGATAAGCCGGTAGGCGCATCCACCATTGCCGCGGTGAGGAGTGGTACATGGATGCG
>NZ_JANIOA010000132.1 GCF_025175675.1 Sedimenticola hydrogenitrophicus | reverse complement strand
ATATTGTGGGTAATCAGGAACCATTTAACTGCCGGAGGATTAACCATGGACATCAAACCGATTAAAACTGATGCCGACTATCGCGCGGCATTAAAAGAAATTGAAAGCCTGATGATGGCTGGGCCAGACACCCCAGAAGGCGAAAAGCTGGATGTCATGGTCACGCTTATTGAGGCTTATGAAGTCAAGCATTTCCCAATGGATTTGCCTGATCCTGTTGAGGCGATCAAGTTCGAAATGGAACGCAAGGGCTTAACCGTAAAAGACTTGGAGCCGATGATCGGCAAAAGTAATCGTGTTTACGAGATCCTTAATCACAAACGTTCGTTGACTTTGAAGATGATCTGGAATCTCCACGAAGGCTTGGGTATTCCAGCAGAGTCACTGATCAAACCGCCACAAGCACACGCCTGATCACACTTCAGCTGCACAGAAGCTTTGCGATGGCGGTTATCGGTATCTATCTAAACCGACATAGCAGGTTTCCGGATTAGCTCCGGAACACCTGCTGTTCAAACAGTCCAATACCACCAGTATCGGGTTGC
>NZ_JANIOA010000131.1 GCF_025175675.1 Sedimenticola hydrogenitrophicus | reverse complement strand
CAAGAGAAGACCAACATGCTCCTGTTTAGCCGCCGTAACTTGAGGAAAGGCAAGCGATTTATCTTTGTGGGATTTGAGTTCTACTGGGAAGCGGATCGTAAAGGCCAACCTCGGGTGAAACGACGAACCGCCCCAAAGAAGTTGCAAGGGGCGAGCCGTCGAATCAAGGCGTGGATCAAAAAGGTGAGACACCTGTCGAAACGTGATTTTGTCAGAGGGCTTAATAGGCGGCTGACTGGTCACTATAACTACTACGGGATCATAGGCAACGGGCACGCGATTAACCGTTTCTATCTCTGGGCTATGGAATGTACGTTCAAATGGCTCAATCGACGAGGCGGTAAACGGAAGAGTTTCTCACAAGATACCTTCTGGAGAGCGGTAGATCGTGGTCTATTCAGGAAGCCCCGCATATTGGTTGGGATGTCCCGGAGGGTGTCAGTATGATGGTCTTGTCTTGCGCGAAAGCGAGTACAACCGAAGAACCGGATGCGGCAATACCGCACGTCCGGGACTGTGCAGGGGGCGCCGGGTAACCGGCGTTCCTACTGCGAGAC
>NZ_JANIOA010000130.1 GCF_025175675.1 Sedimenticola hydrogenitrophicus | reverse complement strand
GTAACTATTCAGCACCCGCAACGGCATCATCCAACTTGCGCTGTATGAATGCGGGCCATTTATCGTTGAACAAGCACTCCAGCGCCTCGCCAATACCGACCCCGTTCTTGCGACAAGTCGACAGGTAGGAGCGGATGCGACAGAAGACTTTGGCACCATCCAGCGAACGGAAGCAACCGGATATCTTCTGCTGAACCTTGGTCATGCGGATATCCCGCTCGCCCTGATTGTTGGTGAACGGCACCTCGGCATTTTCCATGAAGCGCAGCACGTCGTCTTCATAATCGCGAAGACGTTCCAACAAGTTGCGCGACTTGCTGCGCTTGATTCGCCCGCGTTTCGGTGGCCCGGCTGGTGCCACCGGTTCCGGACATTCCGTATCGGCCCGGCTCAGCAATCTGCGATAACGCCGACGCCATGAGGCGGCATCGGCGGCCGCCAGTACACCGCCAGCGGCCGTGACCGCCGCGTTGACGGCCAGCAGCAATTCACGCATCGCCTTGGCCCATTGCTGGGCGTCCTCTTCGTGAGCGTAGGTCAACTCGCGCAGATGATGGGCGTTGCACAGCGCGTGCGTGCAGCCATAACG
>NZ_JANIOA010000013.1 GCF_025175675.1 Sedimenticola hydrogenitrophicus | reverse complement strand
GGAGGTCCGCCCCCGGGCCGATTTCGCGGCGAGGCGCCGCTCCTACAGGTTGATTTTTGCAACTATCGGGTTTATCCAGTCGAGAAGTCGCACCCGTTGCCCATTCATCACTCCCCCGGCATCAACTCCACCGCCAGCGGCAGAATGAAGGTAAATATGCTGCCGCTGCCGGGTGTGGACTCCACCCGGATCTCCCCTTGCTGCAGGGTCATGATGCGCTTGGCGATGGCCAGGCCCAGGCCGGCGTGTTCGCCGGAGGTGCGTTTTTTCGCGGACTGGTAGAAGGGGTCGAAGATGTGCGGCAGGTCTTCCGGGTTGATGCCGCAGCCGGTGTCCTGGACGGTGACGGCGACGCCCTGCTGTTCCGCCGCCAGGGTGAGGGAGATGGCGCCGCTGCTGTCGGTGTGGGTGAAGGCGTTTTCGATCAGGTTTTCCAGCACCCGCTCGGTCAGGCCGATATCGGCGTAGACGAAGGGGAGCGCCGGGGGTGGGTTCATGACGAGTTCGATCCGCTGTTGTTCGGCGCGCAGGCGATATTTCTGCACCACGTCCTGCACCAGTTCGGCGGCGGCAAAGGGTTCGCAATGGGGCTGGGTTTCGCGGGCATCCAGGCTGGCCAGTTCAAACAGTTCGTCGACCTGCCGGGAGAGGCGCCGCGCCTGGCGCAGGGCGATGGCGGTGTACTCCCGGCGCTCGGCCTCGGCCATGTCGCTCCCCTTCAGCTCCAGGGACTCCAGGTAGCCGAGCATGGAGGCGAGCGGGGTTCGGAGATCATGCGAGACCTGGGCCACCAGTTTGCGCCGCAGGCTGTCCTGCTCCTTGAGCTGTTCCAGCTGGTTCTGGATGTGGGTGGCCATCTGGTCGAAGGTGAGGCCGAGCCGGTCGACCTCGTCACTCGGTCGTTTCTGTTCCAGCAGGTAGGGTTGGTGGGAGATGAAGTTGCTCTGGTGGAAGGCCGCCATCAGGCTGGAGAGGCGGTGCAGCCGGCGGGTCAGCAGCCGCAGCACGATCAGGCCGACCAGCAGGCCCAGACCGAGGCTGACCACCACGGCCCAGCCGCTGAGTTGCAGAAAGTAGCTCTCGCGGATTGTCTTGTCCACCGAGTCGAACTCCTCGCCGCGCAGCACCACGTAGAGGTAGCCCTCCGGGTGGGCGGTGGTGGGCACCGGGGTGACGGAGAACGCCTTCTGGCCGTCATGGCTGCGCGGGTCGTCACCCAGCAGGGGGTAGGCTTCCGATCCTTCGAGAAACGCCTTCAGCGGCGCCAGGGAGACATGGTTGCGCTTCACCTTACCGGGATCGGCCGAGTAGGCGAGGATCTTGCCGTCGAGATCCAGCAGGTAGATCTCGATACTGGGGTTGATCACCATGTATTGATGGAAGGTCTCCTTCAGCGCCTCCTGGTTGATCCGCCCTTCGGCCACCAGGTTGCGGTCCATGACCAGGTTGCGCGCCAGCTCCTTGTTGAAGGACTGGTTCACCTCCTGCAGGTAGTACTTGGTGGCGGTGGTGCTGATGACGGCATACAGCAGCCCGATGGTGATGAACAGCACCACCAGTCCGGCCGCCAGTTTGGCGTAGAGCGTCCTCAGCATGTCTCGGCGAACTTGTAGCCGACACCCCAGACCGTGAGGATGTACCGGGGGTTGGCCGGATCGGGCTCGATCTTGGTGCGCAGCCGGTTGATGTGGGTGTTGACGGTGTGTTCGTAGCCTTCGTGGTTGTAGCCCCACACCGAGTCCAGCAGCTGGATGCGCGAGTAAACCGAGCCGGGATGGCTGGCGAAGTGCAGCAGCAGATCGAACTCGCGGGCGGTCAGCTCCACCGGCTCGCCGCGTACCTGTACCTGGTGACGGGTGACATCGATGACGATATCGCCGCGGTCGATGACCGCCTGTTCCGGTTGGCTCGCCCGCTGGCTGGTCAGCGCCTCGGTGCGGCGAAACAGTGCCTTGATGCGGGCCTGCAGCTCCAGCACGCTGAACGGCTTGGTGAGGTAGTCGTCGGCCCCCATCTCCAGGCCCAGCACGCGGTCCAGCTCGGAGGATTTGGCGGTAAGCATCAAGATGGGTACGTAACCCTCGCTCTTGCGGATCTCGCGGCAGACGGCCAGCCCGTCCATGCCCGGCAGCATCAGGTCCAGCACCACCAGGTCGTAGTGGCCGTGGTTGAATCGGCTGACCCCTTCCCTGCCATCGCCGATGATATCCGCCTGGCAGTCGATGTCATCCAGGTGCATGCGAACCAGCCGGGCGATGTCCGGGTCATCTTCGATGATCAGTACGCGATGGGTCATGGGTGATGTTCGCTCTGCCGCTGACGCTGGATACATGATACATGGCCTGCCGAGGGGTGGCTAATGGCTGAAAGAAGTGTCCCAATACCCCTGTGTTGAGTCACGCCCTTCGGGAGAACCCTGCCCTTAACCCACAAATGCCGATGAACACGCGTGATGGGTGGAGGCGCGCGCCACCGTTGCTGGAGGCTGTCCGTGGCGGCTGGGCGCGCCGTAACCCATCTTCGGATGCGGATGCAGGTGCGCGATGGGTTGCGCGCCGGAGAGGGAGCCGGCGGAGAGTTCATAGGGGCGCTCCACCCATCCTACGCCCGGATGCGGTTCCGGCCCACTTATGGGTAAAGGGTAGGGCTAACCCAACCTACCCGATTGTTCCGGGCGGTGAGAACGGGTTGGCACTGGTGATAGCACATTCAAACCTGTCAGCGTGGGCACAAACAACGTACCCACCCTACCAAGCGGTTACCCCCTACTTCTTCATCTTGTCATCCATCATGGGCTTCTTTTCCATTTTGTCATCCATCATGGTTTTCTTGTCCATCTTGTCGTCCATCATCGGTTTCTTTTCCATCTTGTCCATCTTGTCCATCTTGTCCATCTTGTCGGCCATCATGGGCTGGGTGACACCCATGACCGGCTGCCCGGAGCCGTCCTTGACCATTTCAGCCGCGGTGGCGATACCGGCGGCGGACAACATGATGGCCATGGTACAGATTTTTAGTGCGGTGGTTTTGTTTGACATGATCTTCTCCCTGAGAGGTGTTGTTCGCCCTTCGGCACGATTGCCAGCAGCGACGCGGATTCGCTCCCGGCGGCTGGCTTGAGGTAATTAAACAGGAGGGAGATCCGGCTTGGATCACGGAAAGTTCACGATTTGATAACGGTTGGGCCGGTGGGTCGGGGATGGCCGTGATCGACCGTGGTGCGCCGACCGATCGGCCCGGGGGCGGGCCTCCTACTGACCGGCCCACATTCCTGGTGGACGACCGACTTGTAGGAGTGGCGCCCCGCCGCGATTGCGCGCCGGGGCGGTCCTCCATCGCCGTTGTGTGTTTACAGGTCCGATTTCAGCAGAGCACCGACCCCCGCCACCACCACGGACATCATGGCGAAGTCGACCGAGGTGCGGGCCTTCAGGTCGGTTATGGTTCGCTGATGCCGGTCGTAGGCGAAGCGGTACTCTTCGGCCCACTGCTCGATCATCTTCCTGGCGTTTTTCTGTTTCTTCACGGTGGTGGCCAGTATCTGCGCGGTGAGCTCCCGCTGGTGCCGGTTCAGGGTATTGATCAGGCGTGTCTTGGCCATGCTGTGCCAGTGGCTCTGCTCCGCCAGCTTGGCGATCTGGTCACGCACCCAGTGAAATTCCAGGGTGGAACCGAGGTTGTAATAGAGGGATGCGACCACCTGGATCTGCCGCTTTCGCTGCCTGGCGACCTCCACCAGATCCATGGCCGATGCCAGCATCACGGTGCGGCTCACCTGTTGCGCCACCTCGCGGGGCACGCCGGCATTCAGATAATATTTGATCTGCCGGTTCAGGGTCAGCCGATCTTTGGAGGCGAGGGGTTTCGGCATCTGTTCCAGCAGCTCCTGGACCCCCTCCTGGAAGTAATCCACCAGGTCGCGTACCACGATCTTCTGACGCGACCGCAGTATCCACAGCACGCTCTGCTCCAGCAGGCGGGCCATCATGCGCATCATCTCCAGTTGCACCGAGGCGGCCACCTGGTTATCCAATGCCTCGATCTCGCGCCACAGCTGATCGGTGGAGAAGATCTTGCTGGCCGACAGATAGGCGCGGGTGACCCCGGCAATATTGGTCCCCACCTCCTCGCGCACGCGGAAGCCGAAACCGGGGCCGATGTGATCCACGATGCTGTTGGTCAGGTGGGTGGAAATGATCTCCCGCTTCAGCTGATGCGAGCGCATCTCCTTGCTGAAGCGCTCGCCCAGGGCCTTGGGGAAGTAGTCCATCAGCTCGATTTCGAGGAATTCATCATCCGGGATATCGGAGTGGATCAGGGCATCGAAGTAGGTCATTTTGCTGTAGGCAAGCAGGACCGCCACTTCCGGCTTGGTCAGGCCGCGCTTCTCCGCCTGGCGTTCGGCGATCACCTTTTTGCTGGGCAAATACTCCAGTGCGCGATTGAGCCGTCCCTCATTTTCCAGGAAGTCGATGAAGCGGGCATGTTCGTTGAGACGCTCGGGCGCCTCGGAGAACACCATGCTGATCGACTGGGTCTGGGCGTAGTTGTCCGCCAGTACCAGTTCGGACACCTCGTCGGTCATCTCCACCAGCAGTCTGTTGCGCTGTTTTTCGGTCATGTCGCCATTGGCCACCACCTGGCCCAGGAGGATCTTGATATTGACCTCATGGTCGGAGCAGTCGACGCCGGCCGAGTTGTCGATGGCGTCGGTATAGATCAGCCCGCCCTTGTTGGCAAACTCGATCCGCCCCAGCTGGGTGACGCCCAAATTGCCGCCCTCGCCCACCACCTTGCAGCGCAGCTCGCTGCCGTTTACCCGCAGTGCGTCGTTGGCCTTGTCGCCGACGTCCTCGTGGCTCTCCTGTTCGGATTTGATATAGGTGCCGATGCCGCCGTTCCAGATCAGATCGACCGGGGACTTGAGCAGCAGGTTGATCAGTTCGGTGGGCGTCATCCGGTCCACCTTGGCACTGGTCATCGCCTTCACCTCATCGCTCAGGGTGATGGACTTGGCACTGCGCGGGAAGATGCCGCCACCCGCCGACAGCAGGTTCTTGTCGTAGTCGGTCCAGCTGGAGCGTGGCAGCTTGAACAGCCGTTTGCGCTCCTTGTACGAGCGCTCCGGATCGGGATCCGGATCGAGGAAGATGTGCTGGTGGTTGAACGCCGCCACCAGTTTGATATGCCGGGACAGCAGCATGCCGTTGCCGAACACGTCACCCGACATGTCACCAATCCCCAGCACGCGGAAATCGCTGCTCTGGATGTCGACCCCCAGCTCGCGGAAATTGCGTTTGACCGATTCCCAGGCGCCACGCGCGGTGATGCCCATCTTTTTGTGGTCATAGCCGACCGAGCCGCCGGAGGCGAAGGCATCCCCCAGCCAGTAGCCGTACTCGGCGGCCACGCCGTTGGCGATGTCGGAGAAGGTGGCGGTCCCCTTGTCCGCCGCCACCACCAGATAGGGGTCATCCTCGTCGTAGCGCGCCACGTCGACCGGCGGCAGCACCTTGCCGTCCGTCAGGTTGTCGGTGATATCCAGCATCCCCTTGAGCAGGGTGCGATAACAGTACACCACCTCTTCCATCATCTGTTCGCGCTCCAGGCCATCCAGGGGGCGTTTGACGATAAAGCCGCCCTTGGAACCGACCGGCACGATCACCGTGTTCTTCACCATCTGCGCCTTCATCAGGCCCAGCACCTCGGTACGGAAATCCTCCATCCGGTCGGACCAGCGCAGCCCGCCACGGGCCACCCTACCGCCGCGCAGATGCACCCCCTCCATACGCGAGGAGAAGACAAAGATCTCGAACATCGGCATCGGCAGGGGCATGCCGCTCACCTGGCGCGGGTCAACCTTGAACGAGATGTAGGACTTGAGCCGCCCCTCGGCATCCGGCTGGAAGAAGTTGCTGCGCAGGGTGGACTGGATGATGTTGACATAGCTGCGCAGGATGCGGTCCTGATCCAGGCTGGCCACCGCTTCGAGCTGGCTGTCGATCTTCTGCAGGAGGGCGTCGATCTGCGACGTCCTCGCCTTGCGCGCCGGGTTGAACTTGAGATTGAACAGGTCCACCAGCAAGCGGGTGATATCGGCATTGCGGGTCAGACTCTCGATGATATATGAGCGGCTGAAGGGGAAATGGATCTGCTTCAAATAGCGCGAATAGGCGCGCAGCAACACCACCTCCTTCCACATCAGCCCGGCATCCAGCACCAGCTGATTGAAGCCGTCATTGTCGACATCGCCCTCCCAGACCTTGAGGAATGCTTCCTGGAACAGCCGGCTGATCTCGTCGGTCAGGTGTTCGTGACCGCCGGCGTAGCGCATGGAGAAGTCGTGTATCCAGACGTGTCCACCCCGATGGCGAACCCGATAGGGCCGTTCGCCGAATACCGTCAGGCCCATATTCTCCAGGATCGGTATCACATCCGAGAGCGGTACCGGATTGTCCGCAAAGTAGAGCCGGCAATGAACATACTCGGAGGATTCGAGTATCGGGCGGTAGAAGTGGAGACCCAGATGCCCGCTCTGCCGTGCCTGTTCGATCCGCGCCACATCGGCCGCCGCGGTGCGCGGGTAGAAGTCTTCGCGAAAACCGCTCGGGAAGGCGTTCTCATAGATCTTGTAATACTCCGAACCCTGCGCCTCGCCGTACTGTTCGATGAGCGCGGTATGCAGTTCATCGCGCCAGGTGGTGGTGGCGCCGATGACCAGCGACTCCAACTCCGCCGGGGTGCACGCCATCTCCTCGCCGACCGGCGTGTGGATGATCAGATGGATACGCGCCAGAGTCGATTCGGTGAACTGGGTGCTGAATTCGACCTCGGTCCCGTTCAGTGCGTTCACCAGCACCTTCTGGACCGCCAGCCGCAACCGCCTTGAGTAGCGTTCCCGGGGCAGGTAGATCAGACAGGAGTAGAAGCGCTTGAACAGGTCCCGGGTGACGAACAGGCGGGTGCGCTGCCGTTCCTGCAGACCGAGGATGCCCATCGCCAGCCGTTCCAGCTCATCCACCGGGGTTTGGAACAGTGCATCGCGCGGGAAGGTGGCAAGGATGTTGTCCAGCGCCTTGCCCGAGTGGCTGGAAGCGGAGAGACCGGCGCGTCTAATCACCTCGCGGGTCTTCTGCCGCAGCAGCGGTATGTCCTTCGGCGGGCTGTTGTAGGCCACGGAGGTAAACAGGCCCAGCAGGCAATAGAGCCCATCCACCTCGCCCTGCCGGTTGAAACGCTTGATGCCGATAAAATCCATGTAGGCCGGGCGGTGCACCGTGGACTTGGCATTGGACTTGGTCACCACCAGGAATTCCTGGCTGGCGATAGCGGATTCACCGGCCACCGGTATGACCGCCCCCGCCTGCTGGTCATTGAGGCAGGATTCGCGAAAAAGCCCCAACTGCGAGGTGCTGTTGAGCTGCAGCGCCGGGGCCTCCCCCGCACCGACCAGATCGAATTCGCAATAGGCCAGGAAGGTGAAATGCTCGTTATTGATCCATTTGAGAAACTCACCGGCTTCAAACTGCTTCGTGGCATCGATCGGCAGTTTATCCCGGTCGAGGATTTCGCTGATCGCGTTGACCCGCTGTTTTATCTCCTGCCAGTCGGTATTGGCGTGGGTGACGTCACGGATCACATCGCGAATCATCGTTTCCAGCCCATGCAGCACATCGGCGGAGAGCTGCCGCTCCACTTCGAAGTGGATCAGGGACTCCACCACGCCCTCCTTCTCGCCCCCCTTCTCTCCTGGCGCCCTGATCTCCTGCAGGCGTCCCGCGCTGTCCCGCACAGTGCGTACCAGGGGATGGATAGTCAGGTGAATCGTCAGGCCTTCCCGATTGAGACCCATGGAGAGCGAATCCACCAGGAACACCCGGTCGGTGGCGACGACCTCAATGATGGTGTGGGGGCTTTGCCAGCCGTGCTCTTGAAAGTTGGGGTTATAGACCCGCACCGAGGGTTCATCTCCCTTGCGCGCCTTCAGCAACTGCCAGTGGGCGATAACCGCCCCCACCAGGTCAGCGATCGTGGAGGACTCCAGGTCCACCGCCGAGATGTGACGATAATAAAAACCCAGCATCTGCTCGATCTGGGTGCGCTCCTCCGGGGTGAATCCGGAATCGGGATATCCGGCCAGGTTATCCAGCAATTGCTGCAGCAGGGGATTCCCCTTGTGTTTCATCATGTCTTGGTTCCAGTGCGATTGGCGAGTTGTTTATGTCGAAGCTGATGTCGGCGATGAATTATTTTTGTTTCGTCACAACTGATACTAAACGTAGCGCAGGCATGGAACTTTATCCAGACAATTATCCGAAAAAGATATGGCCTGCTCGTAATTTACAGTCGAAAGGGGAAGTGCAACGTCAACTACCCTGACTTTAAAGGGTTTATCGGGTGAGGATATGAAGGGGTCGGAGTCAAGCCGCATACCGGCGGTGGGAAATGTTTGCAGGTCCGGGCGGCTTGACTCCGACCCCTGCGGGATAATCCGTCCCTTTTTTGGTGCGGTTCGCAAGCTCACCGGCACCCTACGATTGATGTACCGTTTACGGACCGGAGGATGGCATGCGCTGTCGCTTATCCACCCTGCAAAAGTACTTTATCAATTTGAGATAGTATTGGTGGTTTACAGGCAAAAGGAGAGGTGCCGCTTTAATACCGGACATGAAGGGGTCGGAGTCAAGCCGCATACCGGTGGTGGGAAATGCTTGCAGGTCCGGGCGGCTTGACTCCGACCCCTGCGGGATAGTAACGCATGCCGGCAGAATGGCCCGGCCCGCCCGAACGGCACCGCATCAGGCGTACTCATCCACCCCCAGCATACGGCTCACCTTCTCCCGCTCTTCGGCGTCTTCGAGGGTGCGATAGGCGCGGATGGCCTGGCGGTTCTTGCCATTGATGCCGTCGTCCATGAGGTTCTGCTGGTAGATCAGGCCGGCCCGGCCCTCCAGTCCGGTGCGCAGTTCGCCGGTCGGGACGACGGCCCGGGGTGGCAACGGCGGAGCGGCGCGGCGCGACGGGTCATCGC
Organism: Sedimenticola hydrogenitrophicus; assembly: GCF_025175675.1. Classification (GTDB taxonomy): domain Bacteria; phylum Pseudomonadota; class Gammaproteobacteria; order Chromatiales; family Chromatiaceae; genus Sedimenticola; species Sedimenticola hydrogenitrophicus. The sequence continues at coordinate 100,994 of NZ_JANIOA010000013.1, read as the reverse complement.
CCCGAGCAGCCGGCTGGACAGGGACCAGCGAGCGGGCGATGGCGGGATCATAAGAGGCGCTGCCGATGGCGTTGATCATGCGGATACCGAACAGTGGGAGTGATCAGCCTGGAGGCCGCCCATTGGATGGATAGACAGGAACACCACCCGCATAGTTCAAAACTCCCGGCGCCCGCTGAAGGCGTGCGAGAGGGTGCCCCCGTCCACGTACTCCAGATCCCCCCCCAGGGGGACGCCGTGGGCGATCCGCGTCACCCGCACCCCCCGCGCCCGCGCCATCTCACCGATATAGTGGGCGGTGGCCTCGCCCTCGACGGTGGGATTGGTGGCCAGGATCAGCTCCTGGATGTGGCCCTCGGCCAGCCGCCGGTCAAACAGGTCCAGACCGATCTCCCGGGGGCCGATCCCGTCCAGCGGCGACAGGTGTCCGCCCAGCACGAAATAGCGCCCGCGAAAATCGGTAGCCTGTTCGATCGCCACCACCTCGGCCGGGGTCTCCACCACACAGAGCTGACTGTCGTCCCGCCGCGGGTTGCCGCAGAGGCTGCAGATATCGGTCTCGCTGAGGGTGCGGCAGCGGCTGCAGTGGCCGATGCGCTCCATCGAATCGCCCAGCACCCTCGACAGCAGCCGGCCGCCCTCCCGGTCACGCTCCAGCAGATAGAACGCCATCCGCTGGGCGGATTTCGGCCCCACCCCGGGCAGGCAACGCAGGGCCTCCATCAACTGTTCCAGCAGCGGACGATTGGACATGGTCAGAGCCAGCCTAGAACGGCAGCTTGAAACCGGGCGGCAGACCCATGCCGGAGGTGACGTCGCTCATGCTGTTCTGGGTCTTCTCGGCCACCTTGTGCACGGCATCGTTCATCGCCGCGGCCACCAGATCCTCCAGCATCTCCTTGTCATCACCCAGCAGCGACTCGTCGATCTCGACCCGGCGCACCTCGTGCTTGCCGTTCAGGGTGACCTTGACCAGGCCGCCGCCGGACTCACCGGTCACCTCCTCTTTGGCCAAGCGCTCCTGCGCCTTCTGCAGATCGGCCTGCATCTTCTGGGCCTGCTTCATGATGTTGCCTAAACCGCCTTTCATTCCGATATTCCTCGATAAAGTAAAAAACCGACCTGATTACACCTAATGTCAGTCAGGTTCGGAATTAGTTAATAAGGCCGCGAATGAACGCGAATAGACGCTAATAATAACAAAATAAGTTGTCTGACCCGAATGCTACTTACTTAAGCTTAAAACTCCCGTCATCCCGGCGCAGGCCGGGATCCATATCCACCAATGGTGGTCGCTTCTCTGGATTCCGGCCTGCGCCGGAATGACGATTCACTTACTTTCACGGGAATAGACTGCCTAAGTAAGTGCCATTCTTGTCTGACCCATGAATAACAGAACAGGTCTCTAACTGAGAATGAACCATCCCCTCCCGGCAAGGGGAAGAGGCACTTGGAAATTCACAGCGTTCGCGTTCATTCGCGGCTAATATTTTCCTGACTATGGCTGAGCCAAGTGGGTAATCAGGAAAACCGACGTTCAGTTTATTCATCCACCGGGCGTACCGAACCCGGGATCACGGCCGCACCGAACCCGGCCTCCAGGGCCAGCACCATGGGGTCTTCGCGTATCGTCACCTCGGCCGCCTGCTGCCGGTCGGCCACGGCCTGGGCCTGGATCTTGGCCGGGGTCGCCGCCTGTACGCTCTCCGGAGTGATCTTCAGCTTGAGCTCGCGCCCGAGATGGGCTTGCAGCGCCGCATGCAGCCGCTGTTCGGTACTGCCCACCAGCATGTGCTGGTGCGCCTGATCCAGTTTCAAGCTGAGGGTCACGCCGTCCCAGTAATCATAGACACAATTGTTGGCCAACTGTTTGGCGATGCCCCCCAGAGAGAGCAGATCAACCACCTGATGCCAGTGGCGAAATTCAACCGGATTCCCGGCACGCTCCGGGATGGCCGCGGCCGCCACGGCTACGCGCTCCGGGGCGGGTGCCACGCGCTCCGGGGCGGGTGCCACGCGCTCCGGGGCGGCGGCGCTGTTGCCGGGCGCCTGGGCGTCCGGCCTGATCGCGGCCCTTGCGGCAGCGGTTACAGCGACTGGCGGAGCCGTTTCAGAGCGTTTTTTTTTATCCGACCCGTCGCGTTCCGGACCCTTGGCCGGGCGTTCCCCATCCCCCTGCGGGCGGAAGGCCAGCATACGCAGCAGCACCATTTCAAACCCGGCCCGGGGGTCCGGCGCCAGCGGCAGATCGCGTTGCCCGATCAGCCCGATCTGGTAAAACAGCTGCACATCCCCGGGCGACAATTTCTCCGCCAGGGTGCGCACCTGGGCCTCATCGCCGGCGCTGTTGTCCATGGCGTCCGGCACCGCCTGCACCAGGGCGATTCGGTGCAGCAGCGAGAGCAGGTCCTGCAGCACGCCGGCAAAGTCCGGGGCCATCTCCGCCAGTTCGCCCACCAGCGCGATCACCCGGTTGGCATCCAGGTCGGCCAGGGCGTCCAGCAGGTCATGCACCCGGTCCTGGGCGATGCTGCCGAGCATCGCCTGCACATCATTCTCCAGCACCTTGCCGCCGCCGAAGCCGATCGCCTGATCCAGCAGGCTGAGGGCGTCACGCATGCTGCCGTCCGCCCCCTTGGCCAGCAGCAGCAGGGCCCGATCCTCGTGCTGAATGCCCTCGCGATTCAACAACTCCTTCAGATATGCCTGGATCTGATCCAGCGGCAGCCGTTTCAGGTTGAACTGCAGACAGCGCGATAGGACCGTGACCGGCACCTTCTGGGGATCGGTGGTGGCGAGGAGGAATTTCACATGCGGCGGCGGTTCCTCCAGGGTCTTCAACAGGGCATTGAAGCTGCTGTCGGAGAACATGTGGACCTCGTCGATCAGATAGACCTTGTAGCGGCCCCGGACCGGCGCATAGGGGACGTTCTCCAGCAGCTCCCGGGTTTGATCGACCTTGGTGCGCGAGGCGGCGTCCACTTCCAGCAGATCGACAAAGCGCCCCTCGTCGATCTCGCGGCAGATACTGCATTGTCCGCAGGGGGTGGAACCGACGCCGTGTTCGCAATTGAGCGATTTGGCAAAGATCCGCGCCAGGGTGGTCTTGCCGACGCCCCGGGTGCCGGTGAACAGGTAGGCGTGATGCAGCCGGTCGTTGTCCAGGGCATTGCTGAGTGCGCGCACCACATGCGCCTGCCCCACCAGTTCACTGAATATCCGCGGACGCCACTTGCGGGCTAGCACCTGATATGACATGGATTCCCTGCGAGCTCTACTTGTTGGATTTGACCAGAGCGGGAAGTGTACCTCAATGGCAGGCGGTATTCACACCCGGAAGTGGTTTTGGGATGACGGGTGCTTCCTGGATTAGGATGGTGGCTGGCTCGGGGGATGATTTCGGTTTGGGAGGTGCCGGCGTATCCAGGCGATGCGGTAAATGGTGGCAGCCCGCACCAGCCACACCCCGGCACACGAGTCCACTGCTGCGGCTGCTCCCTTCCGGGCCTGACCGGGTTAACAGTTTTTCGTTGCGAGGGGACCGATACAGGCCGCCATTACCTGGGTGATTCCACCACCGCCTGGATGGGGAATCGAGCTGGGGATTATCCGGGTCTGCCCGGCGGGGGTCAACCTCGATGTCGCCTTTCTTTGCCACGAACCGGTACGCCAGCTGTACAAGCGCCCCATTCAAATTGAATCGGTGGTCATCTGCCCTTGCAAACAGCGTCCCGGTGGCGACGATCAACCGCCGCCACGATGAAAATAGGTTTTGTAGGGTGGGTCAGGCGCGCCCTGCGCAGGGGATGGCCGTTTGCGTTGCACTGTGCGCGCGCCGCAACCCATCGTTTGGCGGTCGGGGGATCGGTGGGTTACGCGGCGCCAGGGTGTTGTCGAGGTCTGGAAGTGTGGTGCCTGTGCGCCGCTAACCCACCCTACGAAACTCATAACCCCAACCGCCGACGTCGACCCGTAGGGTGCCGGTGAGCTTGCGAACCGCACCAATGCCGGAACCCCATACGATGCGGTTCGTTTCACTCACCGCATCCTACAGACTGGTCACCTGCGGCTTAGAACGACGTCCCGGCGGCGACAATCAACCGCCGCCGCGATGAAAATAGCGATCGAAGCGCTGCAGAAATTGATCACAGTCGGAGGCATCCAGCCCGACGAACTCGAACCCCACCGGGGTCACCGGCAGGCTCAGGGAGGCGATACGTCGCTGCCCGGTCGCTCCCAGGGTGATGATGATCGAACCGTGCGGATGGGTGATGGTGAAGACACGTCCTTCCTGCCGGTGGGTCAGGGGCGCGATGGCGGGCGGGAGTGAACGGACAAAGTCGCTCAGGGTGAGTCCCATGTCACGCTGCAATCGGCTGGAGACCGGCCTGTTTGTCGCCCCCTCCGCCGTCTTGGCAACGCTGCCCGTCACCCGCCGGCCACCGCCGGCCAGACCGCCAGTTCGTCGCCGTCCGTGAGGGGATTGTCCCGTTGACCGGGCGGGATGAATACGCCGTTGACCAGCACCAGGTGAACCTCCGCCTGCGGCACGCCCTGCTGGTCCAGCAGTCGGGCGGGGCTAATTCCCACATCCACGTCCAGGGCAATCTGGTGGTCCTCGGCGCCGGGAGGCAGGTACTGCCCCAGGGAGGCGTATAGCTTGAAATTAACCTTCATAGTCGCTTGTATTGTCTCTGCCATAGATTTGATACCGGCCGTGGCCGTCACTTAGGGTTCGCGCAAGAATACCCGGGGTCGGAGTCAAGCTGCACGAAACGGCGCAGCGGGCTCGCCAAGCTGCTCAGCTTGACTCCGACCCCTCCGAGTATTATCCGCCCTACAACATATCCAAACTGCACCCTATCCACCCTACAACTTTTGGTGGATGCGTCCCGCTGGCTTAGCCACCCTACCGCTGCCACAAAATTTACCGGTCGACCGCCGGACTCAGCCCACCGTCATCTGGGTGGCGCCGAGGTATGCCTCCATGATCCGGGTCGGGTCCTCCATCAGGTGCTGCTTCCATCTGCCCAGGGGCAGCCGGGTCTGTATCAGACCACGCAGCACGCCGACATGTTCCGTCATCCCGAGGGTAATGGCCCCCACCAGCCGGTCCTCCTGGAACTGCAGCTTGATGTAGCGGTAGGCCGACTCATCGAGCCGGTGCACCTCATCCCCCCCATCGACCCCCATCCACTGGCCATAGGATACCGAGATCAGACCCAGGGTATCCAGCACATTCATCGCCATGCTGCCGTGATGGCGGGTGGGCTGGCCACACATGTTGAGCGCCGCGGTACGACCGGTTTCAGCAGCCACCGGCTGGATGGCATGGACAGCGCGCTGGCCGGTGCCCCAATCCATGCCCTCGCAGGTGTCCCCGGCGGCATAGATGCCGGGCACCGAGGATTCGAGGAAGTCGTTGACCACCACGCCCTGGCCGATCTCGATACCGCTGCCTTCCAGGTAACCGGTTGCCGGCTTGACCCCGGCGGCCACCACCACCAGGTCGGCATCGATGTCATCCACCGGCTCGCAGGCGAGACGGAAGCGGGTGCCGCCGTTGCGTCCCGCCTCGATACCCAGCACCCGGGTGGAGGTGTGTACGTCCACCCCCTTGTTTAGGCACCATTGCTTGATCAGGTTTCCGGAGGCCTGGTCCATCATCCGCGGCACCATGCGGTCGCCCATCTCCACCACCGTCAGTTTGACGCCGCGGGCGACCAGCGCCTCCATGATGATGCAACCGATGAAACCGGCACCCATCAGCACGACGCGCGATCCCGGCGCGGCATACTTGACGATGTTGCGGGCGTCCTCCAGGGTCCAGCAGTGGTGCACTCCGGGCTGATCCAGCCCCTGAATCGGCGGTTTGATCGGATTCGAGCCGGTGGCCAGCAGCAGCCGGTCAAAACCGACCGGGTCCGCTCCGGCCAGTTGCAGCTGTTTTGCCGCGCTGTCCACCCGGGTCACCCGACTCTGTATCTGGCCGATGCCCAGTTTATCCAGGTGATCCGGATCGTGACGCAGGTAAGTGCCCCGCTCTCCGATCTTGTTCGACAGGTAGTAGGGTATGGCCATTCGCGAATAGGCGGGTTCCGGCTCGTCGCCGATCAGCACCACCTCCGCGGCCGGGTCCTGTTTTCGCAGGGTTTCGGCAGCGGTTACGCCTGCCGGGCCTGCACCGATAATGACATGTCGCATGAATCAATACTCCTTGGCTGGTAAGCGCCGCTCCCGCATATCGCTGGATAAGTCCATCCCTGGACAAAACAGAGGAGAGCAGCGGCGGGCTACTCTCCCCTATTTCACCCCTGATGGTTTATGAAAGACCGAGATTCTGCAGGGTGTCCGAAGTCGGCACGCCCTCCTTGCTCCAGCCACGCAGCTCGTAGTACTCGGGGAGCATCTGGTCCAGCCCATTCACCTTTCCCTTCGCCGGTCCGCTGGTGGCCGGTTCGGTCAGCATCCGCTTCGGCAGGGTGTCATCCTGGGCGGTAAAACCGGCCGCCAGGTTGAACTGGCGCTCCAGGTTCCAGATCCGTTCGCCGGTCTGTGCCAGACGTTCCAGGGTCCATTCCCCCTCACAGGCGGCATCGATCTGGGGATAGAAGTCCTCCAGGGTCCAGGCGAAGGTGGTGAACAGACAGAGTCCGCTGGAATCCACCGCCGCGGTGGCATCCTGGAACGCCTTCACCAGTCCCGCCTTGCCTCCCGTGACCAGTGGATCGGTCTTCTCCGGGATGCCGAGGATCTCCGACGCCACGGTGTAGCTGCGCAAGTGGCAGGCGCCCCGGTTACTGGTGGCATAGGTGAGCCCCATGCCCTGGATGCCGCGCGGATCGTAGGCCGGGAACTCCTGGCCCTTGACGCTCATGGAGAGCTCCGGGTGGCCGTATTTCTCGCACAGCCGCTTGGAACCCAGACCGAGGATCTTGCCGAAACCTTCATTTTTACCCACCTGCTCCGCCATGGTGGTGAGCGCCTCGGCGGAACCGAAGTTCAGCTTCACGCCGCCGGTATCCGCGTCGGTGATCACCCCCTTCTCGTAGAGCTCCATGGCGGCTGCCAGGGTGGCGCCGAAGGTGATCGGATCGAACCCCTGTTCGTTGCAGATGTAGTTGGCGAAGGTGAGGGCATCCAGGTCATCCACCCCGCAATCGGCACCCAGCGACCAGGCATTCTCATACTCCAGGCCACCCGAGGCCCCCCAGTACTCGGGGCGGTTCTTCACCGTGTAGTGCTCCTTGTCGATCCGTGAGATACGGCCACAGGCGATGGTACAGCCGAAGCAGGCCTGGTTGGTCACCAGATTGGTTTTGCCGTCACTGGCACGCGGCTCATGCATCGCCTCGCCGGAGATCTTGGAGGCGCCGTCGAACTGCACCGCCGAGGAGTTCCGGGTGGGCAATGCACCCACCTCGTTGATCACGTTCATCAACACCTGGGTACCGTAGGTGGGCAGGCCCTGTCCGGTCACCGGATTCCCCGCCAGGATCTTTTTCTTCTCGGTGACGGTCTGCATGAAGCGCTGCGGATCCTTGACCGAGACCCCAATGGTACCGCGCACGGCGACCGCCTTGAGGTTTTTTGACCCCATCACGGTGCCGACTCCGGAACGTCCGGCGGCGCGGTGCAGGTCATTGACGATGCAGGCGTACATCACGCCCTCTTCTCCGGACCGGCCGATGGCGGAGATCTTCAGTTGCGGGTCCTGATGCCGGTCATGGAGGATCTTGTCCGTCTCCCAGACGCTCTTGCCCCAGATCTCGTCCGCCGGGATCAGCTCGGCCTGATCATCGTTGATATAGAGGTAGACCGGTTTCGGCGCCTTGCCTTCGAAAATGATCATGTCCCAACCGGCGAACTTCAGTTCCGCGCCGAAGTAGCCTCCCGAGTTGGAACAGGCGATGGCCCCGGTGAGGGCGCCCTTGGTAACCACCGAGTAACGCGCACCGGTCGAAGCGGCCGTGCCGGTCAGCGGACCGGTGGCGAAGATCAGTTTATTGTCCGGCGATACGGGATCGACTTTCGGGTCGACCTCCTCCACCAGATATTTTGTACCCAAGCCCCGCTGCCCCAGGTAATCCGCTGCCCACTCCATGTTCAGCGGCTCAGGCGTACAGGTGCCTTCGGTCAGGTTTACACGCAGGATTTTTTTCTGCCAGCTCATGATCTGCTCCCTTGTCTATGCTCGTGCCGCGGATTGGTTATCGGTGCGGGAGGCCCAGGCGCGCATCCTGTCGTAGCCGGTACCCTCCGCATCGATGTAGGTGATGGCCTGGGTCGGGCAGGCCTTGGCACAGGCGGGATCACCGCCACACAGATCGCACTTGATAACCTTTCCGGTGACGGAATTGTAATTGATGGTGCCGAAGGGACAGGCGATGGTGCAGACCTTGCAGCCGACACAGAGTGCGTCATTCACCATCTTGGCGCCGGTTGCGGCATCCAGACTGATCGCCTCTGTCGGACAGGCGCTCTTGCACCAGGCCTCATCACACTGGGTGCAGGTGTAGGGGACGAAACGGCCCTCGGAGTGAAAAGTAAATACCTTGATACGGGATTTTGCGGGGTTGAACGTGCCTTCATGCTCGAAGGAGCAGGCCATTTCACACTGTAGACAGCCTGTGCATTTGTCCGGCGAGATATAGAGTGACCTCTGCATCATTGCCTCCTCTGAATAGTTTTATGCTTGGTGCTAAAAAGCGAGTCTGTCTGGCGTCGCCGAATTGCCGGGCCCGATTGAACCCGATTGCCGGGAGGCGTCTCGTTCACTTCGGTTGTCACTGTTGATTGCATTTAAAAACCCACAACACACGACGAAAAACCAGTACCAATCAATCCGTTCTCATACTTTAGTCTTATTGTTTGGGTGGTGATCCTCCTTATTCTCCTAATCCCTGCCGATTCTTTCTTGGTGGTCTAGTGAATATAGAAGAAGCAACCCAAATTAGCGAGTATGGGATGGGAGTCCTAAGCCGTTTATTTCGTTATGTTTTTTAGTACATAACGCATACGCGATGACGCCAGACCAATGCGCGAATCCCCGGCCCCGGTGTTCTCCACGCCGGGAGCGGAGAGGCCCGGCAGCTCGGTCAGACGAATATTGTTGGAGCCGTGCGCTATGTGCTATAAAACATAGCGCTGTGAGTTGCGTTCAGAATGATTACACCTGTAACCGCACGGCGGGTGATTCGCGCACCCCCGGAGATCCGTTGCACGTCACTCACCGGTGGAACCGAGCGGCGTCGCCGCCGTGCGATCGCTCCATGACACACCCAACGACACCAAAAGGAAAAACGACCATGTATAAAAAATTGCGCCTGCTGATCAGCCTCTGTCTGCTCTGGTCCCTTGCCCTGGCCGCCCTGGCCGCCCCGTTGCGGATGGCCACCACCACCAGTACCCAGAACTCCGGCCTGCTGGATATCCTGCTGCCCGCCTTCCAAAAACAGACCGGAATCGAGGTTCACGTGATCGCCGTGGGCACCGGCAAAGCGCTGAAGATGGGGCGCGACGGCGATGTGGACGTGGTAATGGTCCACGCCGTGGCCGCGGAGGAGAAATTCGTCGCGGATGGTTTCGGCACCGACCGCATCCAGTTCATGTACAATGATTTCGTCATCGTCGGCCCGAACAGCGATCCGGCCGCTATCAAGGGCGCTCAATCGGTGGCCGAGGCATTGCAGAAGATCAGCACTTCCCAGGCCAGATTCATCTCCCGCGGCGACGACTCCGGCACCCACAAAAAAGAGCAGGAGCTGTGGAAGGCCGCCAATATCCAGCCCGAAGGAAGCTGGTATATCGAGGCCGGACAGGGCATGGGCAAGGTCCTGCAGATGGCCAGCGAACTGGACGGCTACTCGCTGACCGACCGCGGTACCTGGCTGGCCTATAAGGGCAAGGTGGAATTGTCCCTGCTCAACGAAGGTGATAACAAATTGAGCAATCCCTATGGCGTTATTGCGGTCAATCCGGCCAAGCACCCGGAAACCAACTATGCCGATGCCATGAAACTGATCGACTGGATCGGTTCACCGACCGGCCAGGAACTGATCCGCGACTACCGCCTGCACGGTGAACCACTGTTTATCCCCCTGCTGTTGAAATAGGCACCAATGGAATCACTGAGCGCTGCAAGTTACCAGGCCCTCTATCTGCTGTTCACCGGCGATAGCGCGCTCTGGACCATTATCGGCATCTCTTTCAGCGTCTCGGTGCGTGCCCTGCTCTATGCCGCCCCGTTCGGCATCCTGACCGCCTTCCTGTTGGCCTACTTCTCATTCCCCGGCCGACGCCTGCTGGTGTCGGTATTCAATACCGCCCTCTCCATCCCCGCGGTGGTGGTCGGGCTGACGCTCTACATCCTGCTCTCCAAGGCGGGACCACTGGGCGATTGGCGGCTGCTGTTCACCCAGGACGCCATGATCCTGGGCCAGATCTTTCTCTGCTTTCCGCTGCTGGTGGCCATGGCCCACTCCGCCCTGCAGGCCTCGGACCGCCGCGCCTGGGAGACGGCCCTGACCCTGGGCGCCAGTCCCTTGCGGGCACTGTTGACCATCCTGCACGAGACGCGTTTTGGCCTGATCGGCGCACTGGTGGCGAGTTTCGGCCGCATCATCGCCGAAGTGGGCAGCTCCATGATGCTGGGCGGCAACATCCTCAACTACACCCGCAACATCCCCACCGCCATTGCGCTGGAGACCAGCAAGGGGAGCTTCGCGGAGGGTATCGCGCTCGGCCTGGTGCTGCTCTCCCTGGCGCTGTTTCTGAACATCCTGCTCGGCCAGGTGCAGGGCAAGGGTGAGGTGATCCAATGATACCTGATACCCCCCAGCCCTGGCTGAAGCTCGAACGGCTCTCCTTCAGCCGTGGTGAGCGCACCATTCTCAAGGATATATCGCTGGATCTGCGGGCTGGCGAACTGACCCTGCTGACCGGCCAGAACGGGTCGGGAAAGACCACGCTGCTGCGCATTCTCGCCGGACTGCTGAAACCCCACCAGGCGGGATTTCAGTTTGCCGGCAACCGCCGGAAATGGCGGCAAAGCTACCGCTTTCTGCGCGAGCAGATTTGCTACCTGCACCAGCACCCCTATCTGTTCGACTGTTCGGTGTACGACAATATCGCCTACGGCCTGAAGCGCAAGAAGCTGAGCCGCCAGGTGATCACCACCCGGGTTGGCGAAGCGCTGGAACTGATCTCCCTGGAACATCTGGCGCAGCGCAATTGCCACGAACTTTCCGGTGGCGAGAAGCAGCGGGTCGCCATCGCCCGCGCCTGGGTGCTCTCCCCGCGCCTGATGCTGCTGGACGAACCGGTCTCCAATTTGGACAAACGCTCGCGCGGCATCTGTTACGACCTGATCAACCGGCTGCAGCAACAGCAGATTGGGGTGATCTATACCAGCCACGAACCCCAGGTCGGGTGGCTCAATCTGAGTCGCCATATCCACCTCTATGGCGGCGAGTTGACCATGAAACCGCTGCAGCCGGAAAAACCGACCGTGGTGGAGCTGCACAAGGGGACTACCGGGTTATGAGCCATCAACTCTGGAGAACCACGGATTCACACAGATAAACACAGATTCAGAGATCTGGTCTCCTATCCGTGTGAATCCGTGTTTATCCGTGGTTCCTTCTAGTCAGACCCGAATGGCACTTATCGTAAGGTGAATTGCAGAGTTTTCGTCATTCCATCCTTAGGTCCGTAACCGGTGCGTCCCTGCACCACTTCTCCGGCGCAGGCCGGACAAAAGCGCGAAGCGCGTTGAACGACTGAAAGTCGGCCCGAAGGGTGAGCGAAGCAAATAATCCAGGAACACCGCCACCATTAAGCAGTCTGGATGCCATCCTTAGGTCCGTAAACGGTGCATCCCTGCACCACTCCTCCGGCCTGCGCCGGGATGACGGTGGTTCTTGGCTTAAGTTAAGTACCATTCTAGTCAGCCCAGAATAATTAAATGACGGCTTAACACCATATATGGAATTGCCGGTCTGTTTCAGAATAGATTGGTTTTCAGCTTCGTTATCCGGTAATTTAGCCTACCCATCACAACCGTTTTACACACCAGACCGCAGATACCGATCATGACCGATATTAACAAACCCAGCGACTGCTGCATGGACGCCACCGACAGCTCAATCAGCGCCAGCGGCGCCCTGCGGATGATCGCGGCCAGGCTCCGCCCGGTCGAGGGGATCGAGGCGGCCCCGTTGCGCAGTGCCCTGGGGCGCATACTGGCTCGCCCCATCGCCTCCCCAATCAATGTGCCGGCCTATCGCAACTCCGCCATGGACGGTTATGCCCTGTACGGCAAGGATATACCCCTGGATGGGCAGCGCCGGCTAAGGGTGGTGGGCAGTGCGTTTGCCGGCCAACCCTATCGGGGGGAACTGAACCGGGGAGAGTGTATCCGCATCATGACCGGGGCCAAGGTCCCGGAGACGGCCGATACCGTGATCATGCAGGAGTGGGTGGAGCGGGATGGCGACGAGGCGGTCATCGACGCCCGCGGCAAACCCGGCGCCAACGTGCGCCAGGCGGGAGAGGATATCCAGGCCGGCGCCGTGATCCTGCAGCCGGGAGACGAAATCGGCCCGGCACAGCTGGGCCTGCTGGCCTCGCTCGGTATCCCGGAAGTCGCCGTGTACCGCCGCCTGCGCGTCGCCTTCTTCTCCAGCGGGGATGAGATCCGCAGTATCGGCCAGCCCCTGGAAGAGGGGCAGATCTATGACAGCAACCGCTACACCCTGTTCGGCATGCTCAGCGAACTGGGGGCCGATGTGATCGACATGGGGGTGATCGCGGACGAGGCGGCCGCCATCCAGGCGGCCATGACCCAGGCCGCCCGCGAGGCGGATCTGGTGCTCACCTCCGGCGGTATCTCGGTGGGTGAGGCGGACTTTATCGCCGAGGCGATCCCGCAGCTGGGGGAAGTGCATTTCGCCAAGGTGGCGATCAAACCGGGCCGCCCGCTCACCTTTGCCCATATCGGCAACGCCGCTTTCTTCGGCCTGCCGGGCAATCCGGTCGCGGTGATGATCACCTTCCTGCAGTTTGTCCGGCCGGCGATCCAGCGCCTGCAGGGCAAACGGGAACAGTTGGCGCCGACGCTCCGGGTAAAGGCCGGCTCGCCGCTGCGCAAACTGCCGGGGCGTACCGAATTTCAGCGCGGCATCCTGTCGCTGGATGAACAGGGTGAACTGGTGGTGCGCAGCTCCGGGCGCCAGGGTTCGGGCGTGCTCAGCTCGATGAGCGACGGCAACTGCCTGATCCGGTTGTCCGACGAGACCGGCAATATCCAGCCGGGCGACCTGGTGGAGGTGCAGCCGTTCGACCTGCTGCGGTATTGACCGGGTACGCGGGAAGCGAGGGAAATCGCGGGGGCTATTCGGCGAATGAATGATGGGTTACGTCGTACCTCCTCCACCCATCCTACTCGTTCCTTCGCAGTCCCGTAGGTTGGGGTGAGGAACGAACCCCAACATCTCGACACACACGCATGAAACCTCGTTGGGGTTCGCAGGCTCACCCCAACCTACGGGCTACGGTGCCAAGGGTACGTGTCGGCGACGTAGGATGCCGGTGAGCTTGCGAACCGCATCATTTGCGGTAAGGCTTGATGCGGTTCGTGCCTCACCGGCATCCTATCCCAAGCGGCATGGTTTGTAGCCCAAGGTTGGTACGAGTAACCAACCCAAACGGGCTCACCATCAACCCAGCCGTTTCTCCCAGAACAGCGCCCGCCCCTTGTCCGGGTCCAGTTCATAGCCGGCGAAGCCGGCGTTACGGTACACCGCCTGGGCGGTCCGGTTGCCCTCCAGCACCTCCAGGGTCAGTTTGCAGCAGCCGCGCGCCCGCGCCTCGGTTTCCACCTGCTGTAGCAGCCGCCGGGCGATGCCCTGGCCCCGGTAATCCTCCAGCACCACCACGTCATGGATGTTGAGCAGCGGCTTGCAGTTGAAGGTGGAGAAGCCTTCGAAACAGTTCACCAGCCCCACCGGGCGCTCTCCGTCAAGGGCCAGAAACACCACCGCATCCCACCGTTCGGCCAATGCCGCGGGCAGATCGCGGCACACCGCCTCGGGCAGCGGCTGGCCGCCACCCATCGGGTCGCGGGCGTAGGCATCCAGCAGCGTCACCAGCGCGGCGGCGTGGCGGGGTTGCAACAGGTCGGCCTGTACGATTTCAATCATGATCATCACCCAATGTACTCAGTGGTGGATGCGCTGCCGCCCAGGTCGGGGTGAGGGACGAACCCCAACATCATGGCGCACACGCATGAAACCCCATTGGGGTTCGCAGGCTCACCCCAACCGGTCTTGAAAGAGAGGATTTGACTGCTTGGCCGCTCCTGGGCATCCCTGCCCTCGCGGCATTAGTGAATCCATTCACGTCATTGACGGGTGCCCGCGGCCATGGATGGCCGCGCCAAGCCCCCAGGGATGGGGTTACGGCGTCCCGGCAAGCAAGCAGGCAGATCCTCGCCCTGCCCAGAGTTAGTACGACGGACTAACTCCGACCCCTCCAATACTCAACGCAGGAAAAACCGCTCCAGTGCCAGGCCGCTAATCGGCTTGCTGAAATAGTAGCCCTGGGCAAAGTCACACTTCTCGGTCTGCAGTATGGCCAACTGTTCGGCCGTCTCAACCCCCTCGGCGATCACCTTGAGGCCGAGGCTGCGCGCCATGGAGATGGTCGCCACCACCAGCTCCCGGTCATCCGGGTCGGTGGTGATGTCGCGGACAAAACTGCGATCGATCTTCAGGGTGTCGAAGTGGTAATGGCGCAGATAACTGAGGGAGGAATAGCCGGTACCGAAATCATCCATGGAGATGGCGATGCCCATGTCCCGCAGGCCATTGAGTATCTCCACCGAGTTGATCTTCTCGCTCAACAGCACATTTTCGGTCACTTCAATCTCGAGAAAACTGCCCGGCAATGCGTACTCCTTGAGGATCGCCTCCACCATGGGCAGGAAGTCCCCCTCCTTGAACTGCATCGGTGAGACATTCACCGCCACCCTGAAACCCTGTTCATTGCGGTCGCGCCAGCGACGTGCCTGCTGTACCGCCTGGCGCAACACAAATTCGCCGATCTGTACGATGCGTCCGGTGCGTTCCGCTATCTCGATGAACTCGGTCGGCTCCACCTGGCCCAGTTTCGGGTTGTTCCAGCGCAGCAACGCCTCGGCGCCAACGATGCCCTGGGTGTAGATGTTCACGATCGGCTGGAACAGCAGGTAGAACTCATCATTCTCCAGTGCCGTATGCATCTGCTCCTCGAGTTCCACCCGGCGCGACACATCCAGGTTCATCGCATCGGTATAGAAGTTGGCGGCATTCCCACCCACGGCCTTGGAGTAATACATGGCCGTGTCCGCATTGCGCAGCAGTATCTTGGCCGTGTCGCCATTTTCCGGGTAGATCGATATCCCGATACTGGTGGTCAGCAGAATCTCCCGGTCGTTCAGGGAGAATACGGTCCTGAACGCGGCCAGGATTTTCTCCGCCACCCGCTGGGCATCGCGCTTTTCATGCAGATGGGAGAGCAGCACGATGAATTCATCTCCGCCCAGGCGTCCCACGGTATCCTCTTCCCGTATGACCCAGCGCACCCGGCGCGCCGCCTCCTCGATCACCTGATCGCCCACCTCATGCCCGAGGGTGTCGTTCACTTTCTTGAAATCATCCAGATCCAGAAACAGCACCGCCGCCTGATGATCCTCGCGCTGGGCGCCGCGCACGATCTGGGAGAGACGGTCCAGGGCCAGGAAGCGGTTGGGCAAGCCGGTCAGGCTGTCATAATGGGCCTGGTGCAGGATCTTCTCCTCCTGCACCTTGCGCAGGGTGATATCCTCCTTCACCGCCAGGTAGTGGCGAATCCGCCCCTGGCTGTCGAAGATGGGTGAGATATGCGCATACTCCCAGAACAGCGAGCCATCCTTGCGCCGGTTCTGGAACTCGCCCTGCCACGACTTGCCACTGGCGATGGTGGCCCAGAGCTCCTGATAGAGTTCCGGCGCGGTGTGGCCCGAACCCAGCAATCGGGTATGCTGCCCCCGCATCTCCTCCGTGGTATATCCGGAGGAGCGTTCAAAGCCCCGGTTGGTATATTCGATCACCCCGTCCAGGCCGGTAATCACCACCGATACCGGACTCTGCTCCATCGCCTGGGAGAGGGTACGTATGGTCTCCTCGGTGCGCTTGTGCTCGGTGATATCGGGATAAGTGAAGATAGCGGCGATGTGGCTGCCGTCGTCGCCATAGATGGGGGAGGCGTTGGCTAGCACGACGGTTTCCAGCCCATCGGCCCGGCGGATAATCATCTCCTTGTTGCGGGTGACCCGCTGCTCCTCCATCGCCCGCACCAACGGGGTATCCTGCACCTCGATGGCGCTACCGTCGGCGTGCAGCATGTTCCAGGTACGGACCTCCCTATCAACCAGCCCGCCGTGAACAAAGTGAATCTTGCGCTGCTGCTCCACCAGCGCACCGGTAATCCGCTGCGCCTCCCGATTGGCCAGGGTCAGGGACCAGTCCTCTTTCGTACCCTCGCCCAGGGTGATGGCAAAGGGGGCCTGGTCGATCACCGCGTGCAGCAGGGTGTTGCTGCGCTGCAGTCGCTGTTCGGCATCACGACGGTCGGTGATGTCGCGCAGCGCGGTGACCCGGACCATGCGATCCTGATAGGGCATGGCGCGGCCACGGATCTCCGCCGGGAACGTCGAGCCATCCTTGCGCAGTGCCAGCACTTCGTAGGGCTCGCAATAACCGCCCAGCATATGCTGTTTCACCAGCGCCCGTGATTCCGGGGCGATCCACTCCAGGCCGGAACGACCCAGGGCCTCGTTCAGGGTATAGCCGAAGTGCTTTTCCGCCGCCAGGTTCTGCCCCAGGCAGATCCCCTCCTCGGAGATGAAGATCGCCTCGAACGCCGCCTCGGAGAGGGCTCGAAGATGTGCCTCGTTCTGCTTCAGCGCCCGCTGGAGGCACGCTGGTCGGTGATATCGTGGGCGATGCCGAACACCAGCCCGCCGGAGGTCGGCACCACGCTCAACCGAGCGGTGCGTTCAATTCCGTCCGGCCGCACATACACTACCTCGCCCATGTCACGGGTCTCGTGGAGGGTCATCGCCTCGCTACGGCGCTGATCGGCACCCGCCGGACAGACATCGGCGGTGGTGAGGGTAAGCAGTTCCTCGACCCGGCGCCCGGTAAGCCGCTCGGCGGCGCGGTTAGCATCCAGGTAGTGTCCGGTCTCGGGATTCATCAGGAAGATGGCATCGTTGGACTGGGCGAACAGCGAGTGAAAACGGGCATCACTGTCCGCCTGCGCCTCCTGGGCATTGATGCGGGTGCTGATGTCATTAAAGGTGACCACCGCCCCGACCACCTCGCCCTGTCGACGCATGGGATAGGCGCGATACTCCACCGGCAGGCATTCGCCCTCAAAGGTGCAGAAGACCTCGTGCTCCCGATGCACGCGCTTGTCGCTGTGGATTGCGCTCAGTATCGGCGAACCATCCGCGCCGTAGGGGGTGCCGTCACACTGGCAGTGATGCACGATGTCGTTCAGCGGTTTCCCCAGCAGATCCTGTTCGCTCCGATAGTTGAGCGTCTCGACACAGGCCATGTTGCAGAAGGTACAGCGCCCCTGCAGATCGATTCCGAAAATTCCGGCACCAGTGGAGGCCAGCAGCAGCTCGATATGCTCGTGCGAGGCGACCAGCTCGTAGGTGCGTGCCGCCACCTCCTCTTCCAGTTCACTCTTGGACAGTCTTAGCGCCGTTGCGGCCAGCTCCCAGCGCCTGCCGACACTATTGGCAAACACCAGCCCGAAACCGGCAATCCCGAGCAGGATCAGCGCCGTGGTCGCGGTGATGACATTGGAGCGGGGTTGCACCTCGCGCAACAGGGATTCCCGGTCACGCAGGGCAACCATGCGCCAACCCGAGGCCAGCGGTACCGTGAAGGCGTGCAGTACCCTACCCAGGTCGGGATCCTTCAGTTCCTGATAGCCAATCGCCCCGGCACCCTCGGCCCGGGCGGCCTTCAGCAACCGGCCTATTTCCGGCCGCTGCAGAAACAGCTCCCGCCGGTCGGGTTCCAGCCACTGCTGGCTGTCGTGCCCCACCAGACTACCGTTCCGATCGAGCAAGAACAGCTCGTCGAACGCATCGCTGTCGATACTGCGGATCAAGCGGGATAGATGATCCAGGTGAAACACCCCTCCCAGGTGGGCTGCGATTCCGGCCTGTGCATCCCTTATCGGGGTGTTGATCGCCACCGCAAGCTTGCCATCGGCGCCAACAAAACTGCTGGAGAGCACCGTTTCGCCGCGCCGCTGCGTTTCCTGGAAATAGTCCCGGTCTCGCATGTTGAATTTGGTGATGCCGCGCTGCACCTCGAACGGCTCGGCCAGGTAGTGATCCCCGTTGGACGCCAGCATGAAGAGGACCGAGAAATCAGCATTCTCCTTCAGCAGGCGCTGCAGGATGCGGCGCTTCTCCGGCTCGGCGGATTCTGCCACCCCGCCAATGGCGCGTTGAATCCCGCCGGGATCGAGCAGTTGCCGGAACTGCGGTAACCCCGCCACCAGCCGTAGTGCCGAGGCGGCGCTGTCTATCTGCTGCTCCACCCTCCCCGCCAGGGTCGCAGCCAGAGGCAGACTCTGTTCCCTCCAGTTCTGGACCGCTTCTCTCTCCAGTACATGGTGCAGATAGACGGAGACAACCAGCACAGTGAGTATGGCAACCACACCGCCGATCAGAACCATCCATTTCAGGCTGGACAAATCCGACCTTGGCAAAACGGTCACTTTCTCAAGATGCATAGGGGTGCGGTAAACAAAGTATCATAAAAACTCAGCGACAAACCCGTTGGCTATTCCATACCTCCCTGGCAAAAACTTCATTCGGATGTTATAGGAGTCAGGTTAGAATTTCATCCAGGTTGCCCCGTGTTTTTTTGAACACGCTTTTACCCGTCATCAACAACTGGCAAGAGCCTAGCATGAACGCCGCATGATCGCCTCCATATATGCGGGGATTCTCCCGACATCCCGATGGGCTGGCCGTCTGTCGGACGTGACCGAACGTCACGCGGGAAGACCGGTTCCGCGACTATCTGCCGCGGCTCCCTCTCCCCCGGTATCGGCGCAGGCCCGGCACGGGGAAAATCCCGTTTATTCCATGGTTGAATCGGCGGCACCCCATGATAGGATGCCGCCCTGATCAACAGTGACCGGAGAAATGAATGGCAGTTATTCGCTGGATCCTTGGACGACTGATCCTGTTGATCGACGCCCTCACGGCACCGCGCGGCGTCAAGCGCCCGCCGGAGTTGCAGGAGTCGCTCGACCGGCACACCGCACAACTCGCCCTCTACCAGTTCAAGGCCTGTCCCTTCTGCGTCAAGGTGCGCCGTTTTCTGAGAAAACACACCCTGAACATAGAGACCCGTGACGCCAAGGGCGATGCACAGCACCGGGAGGCGCTGCTGGCGGGCGGAGGAAGGATCAAGGTTCCTTGCTTGCGCATCGAAGATGAACAGGGCGGCAGCCGCTGGCTGTATGAGTCATCCGAGATCATAGGTTACCTGGAGCAGCAATACCTGCAACCTGCCCCCGACGCCCAATAACGGGTATTGCCCCTCCGGTTCGCACCCGGTCGGGGCGGGTGCGCAGAGCGACCACAAACCCCTTTCAGCCTGACTATTCCGTCTCCGCCAGCTCGATTAGCCGGTCAATGATCTCGTCGCTATCCCACTCGCGCAGCCCCATGGCACGGTAGACGATCCGCCCCTGCCGATCCAGCACAAAGGTAGCCGGTATGCCGGAGAACGGCCACCGCTGCGACGCCTTTCCATCCGGATCCATCAGGATAGTAAAGGTTACCCCGCTCTTCCGCAGAAACCGCCCGACCACCTCCGGATCGTCCTGCATCGCTACCCCCAGCACCGTCACGCCAAACGGCCGCAGCCGCTGCCAGGCCTGTTCCAGTGACGGCATCTCCCGGCGGCAGGGGGTACACCAGCTGGACCAGAAATTAATCACAACCACCTGGCCCTGATAGTCACTCAGTCGATGCGTCACTCCGTCAAGCGCCGACAACACCAATGGGGGTGCGGGTGTGACGGGGGCTATCGGTGTCAGCTGAAAGAAACGCAGCGGATCGCTGGAGGCGTGACCAGTCTGCGGCGCCACACCCTGAATCAGCAGCAGCAACAACAGACCCAGACCATAAAATCCCGGCCACGGGGTCGCTTTCCGGGTGGAGGGGGTACAGGCGCGACGGGGTTCTGCCGGCGTTTTCATAGTCGCTACCGCAACTGCCATTGTTCCAGCCCCGGCTCTCGCTGTTGCTGGAGTTGTTGAGCCCTGCGCTGTTTCTCCCTCATCCGCTCCAGGCTCCATTCCAGCCGGTATCCGTCCTCATGTTTGACCCAGAACTCATCCGCGGTAATGGCCGACGACCGGTCACTGAACTCCCCCACGACGCGCACCATGCGCAGCACGTAGCGGAGCTTGGTTTTCCAGTCCATGTTGGTGATGTAGAAGATTTTCCCATCCTCGGTCTGGATCACAAAGTCCCTTTCCAGCAGCACGTGGGGATCATCCTTGTCCGTCGGGCACATTTCCCCCTTCGACGCACAGGCCAGACCGTTCAGACGCCCCTCGATCCGATCGGCCAAACCGGCAACCGGGACCAGCATCAGCAATATTGGCCATATCCAAAGCGAACGTTTCAATAATCGCATAGTCGATTGCCCGCTTGAGCGGCCGCGCCGGGTGGGCAGCAACCGTGATTTGCATTTTTTTTCCGCATCTGTCTTATAAGGACCAGAAATTCATGGTTATTATTTCATCAATTGCTGATTATCATACCGGGAGCCTTTCCGGCCACACAAGCAACAACGATTTTTATCCGCCATAATGGATGGCAGTTTCTTCCACCGGCCAAGCGAGTCGCCGTATGACTACACCCCACATCCTGACCGCCATTCCCCAGCGACGCTACCAACTCGGTTCCTTTCTGGTCAATATCCTAAGCGATATCAAAACCGATGATCCCACGGAATACCGCTACATCATGGCACTGATTGACGAGGGCGAAGAACAGCCCTGTCTCTACGTTACCGCCGAGGTGAACCCGCCGACCGCGCGCCGGCAGGGGCATTACCGCATCCGCGTGGTGCTGGATGCTCAGGAAAAAGAGATGGGCTCGGCCGATGAGTGGGGCGATATCGAAAACTTCGCCATCTTCAGCATGGGTATCGCCGCAAAACTGTATCAGTTGAGCGACGAGGAGCCGCGGCGGCTGGCCTAAGGGCTCGCGCAAAAATTAAGTTTCGCTATCCGGTCGCCACTGGACCCCGCTGGCGGCATTACGCTTTTTGCCAGGGGAACGGCCATTGCCTGCAAAGCGTGCCATGCCAGCGTGGCCCGGCTACGCCCTCGGTACTGCGAAATTATTCTTGCGCGAACCCTAAGCGGTTAGCCGCTTCTCAGGCGTCGGGACAGCGGTACCGCGGCAGTTTGAGTCCGAACAGGATAGCCGCCGAGCGCAGGCCGAAGCCGACCGCGAAGGCGCCCAGGGTGGCGACCGTCTCCCCCGCCTCGGCCACGCGCAGCAGCAGGTAGGCCGAGGCACCGGCAACCGCCGCCGTGACATAGAGCTCGCGCGACGAGAGCACCAGGGACTCGGCACAGAGTACGTCGCGAATGATGCCGCCGAAGGTGGCGCTCATCACCCCCATACAGACGGCGATCAGCGGCGATGCCCCCTGATTGAGCGCAATGGCCGTGCCGGTGATGCAGAAGGTGGCCAGGCCGATCGCATCCATCCAGATCAGTACCCGGTAGCGGGAGGCCAGGTAGGGTGCCGCAAAGTAGGTGACCACCGAGGCGCCCAGGCAGATCATCACCATCTCCGGCTGCTGGACCCAGTACACCGGAGTGGCCCCCAGCAGCAAGTCGCGTAGCGTCCCGCCCCCCAGTCCGGTGACGCTGCCAATGAGCAGGAACCCGAGTATATCCATCTCCTTTCGGGCTGCCTCCAACGAACCGGATACGGCAAATACGGCAATACCGAACAGGCCGATCCAGTTGATGATGTTGCCCAGGTTCAGGAGTCAGATCCGCTCGAAGGCAGCGGCGATCCCCTGCCCACCACCGATGCACATGGTCACCAGGGCGTAATGGCCGCCGCTGCGTTGCAGCTCATGGACCGCCTTGGTGGTCACGATACTGCCGGTGGCGCCGATCGGATGACCCAGTGAGATGCCGCTGCCATTGGGGTTGGTCAGATCCATCGGCAGACCGAGATCGCGACACACGGCGATCGCCTGGGCGGCAAACGCCTCGTTCACCTCCAGTACATCGAAGTCCGCCACGCTGAGACCGGTCCGCTCCAGCAGGCGCTTTACCGCGGGTACCGGTCCGATGCCCATATAGGCCGGCTCACAACCGGCATGGGCGTACCCCACCAACCGGGCCAGCGGCTTGAGCCCTTTGGACTCGGCATACTCCGCACTGGCCAGCACCACGGCCGAGGCCGCATCGTTCAGGCCGGAGGCATTGCCCGCCGTGACGCTGCCATCCTTCTTGAATACCGGGTGCAGTTTCGCCATCCCATCCAGGCTGGCGTCGGCACGAAAATGCTCATCCCGCTCAAACAGGGTGGTGCCCTTGCGACTCTTCAACTCGATCGGCACTATCTGGTCGTTGAAATAGCCCTTCTCCCACGCCTGGGCGGCACGCCGATGGGACTCCACCGCCAGCATATCCTGCTCCTCGCGGCTGATACCCCATTTTTCAGCGATATTCTCCGCGGTCATGCCCATGTGCACCCCTTCAAACGGGTCGGTCAGCGCCCCCACCATCATATCGACGATCTGGGCATCGCTCATGCGCGCGCCCCAGCGCAGGCTGGGCGTCATATAACCGGCCCGGCTCATGTTCTCCGCCCCGCCGGCCACGGCCACCTCGCAGTGACCGGTTTCGATCTGTTGGGCCGCCGACACGATCGCCTGCAGCCCACTGCCGCAGAGCCGGTTCAGGGTGAAGGCGGGCGTCTCCACCGGCAGGCCGCCGCGAACCGAGGCGTAACGCGAGATATACATATCCCGCGGTTCGGTATGGATCACATGCCCCAGCACCGTATGCCCGACATCGGCCGGGGCTACCCCGGCGCGCTCCACCGCGGCACGCACCACGCTGGCGGCCAGGTCCACCACCGGCACATCCCTCAGGCCACCGCCATAACTACCCACCGCGGTGCGCACCGCGCTCAGTATCACAATCTCTTTCATCGTGCCCATATCCATAGTCCTTTCAATAGTCCGGTGGGTAACAAACCGTAATCGTAGCTACTCACCCTGTCTGCAGGTGATTGGCCTGCCTTGTTGGCCGATCTTGATGGCGCCTCGAATCCGGCCCCTTTTTCAGATTCAAGCCTGCCCTTGTTTGAGCGAAGCGAGTTTGGGCAGGCGCTGAAAATGGGGCCGGATTCGAGGAGGCAAGCCATCACGTGAGGTCGGCAAGGCAGGCCAATCACCCCGCAAGTAGTTACCCGTAATCTATCTCCCGGCGACGATCGGCGCACCCACTGACCGGTCGCACCCGACTACTCTAGAGGAGCGGAAGCCGCCCTGGCAAGCGGGTTTCCACGGGGCTCATGTCTCGACGAGGCGCCGGCTACATGCAACTCATGTGTTTCGGCCCCTGGCAGGCGACGATGCGGGGACTCCACAGACTCTTCAGGTAGGCGACCAGCTGCGTGGCCTGATCCACTGAGATAACTCCCTTCCAGGCCGGCATCCGCTGGGTGCGCTGCAACCCCTGCAGAATGGTCTCCACCAACTGTTCGTCCGTGTGGTGCCAGGCATGGGAAGCCTCATTGAGCGGCATGGCGGTAAAAAAGCCCGGCGCCCGGATGGTGCTTGGTATGGGTGGCTCACCCACCCCATTCTCCCCATGACACGCCAGGCAGTATCGCCCATAGAGCGCCTTGCCCGCCGCCACCTGATCCGCTGACGGCGGCTGACCGGTTTCCGCAAATACCCACTGGCTGACCGTCAGTAGTGAAACAATGCATAGCTTCTTGAACATACCAAATACCTTCGTTATAGGCCGGAAAAGTCGCGGCCCGGCTAGATACAAACGGGTTTAGGCCTACCGGCAGGTTCGCGGTGCGGTGGATTGAATGGCCCGTCCTACTTTTTCTGTTTCCGCCCCGTGGAGATCCCTTTTGGATTACTGCAGCAGGGAGGCTCCGGCGCATTGGCGTTCTCCCGGGCATTGCGATCCAGGTACTGAAACCACGCCGCCTTTCTGAGTGACCACCAGCTGTCGGAGGCCGGAAAGCCGATCGACTCCATGCGCTCCAGTATCTGCTGAAAATCGACCCGGGTCTGGTCATAGGTGACCCGGATACGCCGCTTGCCGGCAACGAGCTGCACCCCCTGCACCCCCTCCAGTGCCACCAGGGATTGCTCCAACTGCAGGCCATCGGCCTCGTGGGAGAGTCCGGGAACGGTGATCCAGTGCCGGGTATCCCAGGCACCGCGCATTTTGATGAATTGATCTCTGCTCATGACTTATCCCCGGTTGGCCTGTGCCGCCGCATCACGCTGCACCCAGCTCTGATAGATCTCCTGCGGCCACTTGGACTGGAACCAGGCGATAGCCGCGATAATCTCTTCGTCGGTCAGTTTGCCCGCCCAGGCCGGCATATTGCCCTGGCCGCCGGGGGAGCCGTTCTTGATCGTGTGGAACAGGATTTTCAGGGGATGATGCCAGGCATGTCCGCTGCCATTCAGCGGCGGTGCCGGATACTTGCCGTCCGGACCGGTCTTGCGCCAGTTGTCAGCCCCTTCGGCCAGCTTCCCGTGACACGCCGCGCAGTTCTCCTGGAACACCCGGGCGCCGGCACTGACCTGATCGAATCGGTACCAGGATTTCACTGCCGCCGAAGCCTGCTGATCGCTAGCGGCATTGGTGGCGGGTTCCTCGGAACAGGCGACAAGCAACAGGGACAGAAGCCCCGCAACAATAATTCGGATTTTCAAAACACGCTCTCCAGAGCATGGCCCGTGGGCCGTATGAAACGATACCCCGGCGTTCAGCGCCAGGGATTGCAAAGCCGGGTTCAGGAGCGTGCTGGAGGGGGTCGTAGCAGCGTGGGCGGGATGGGGCCGGTTGTCCAGACATTGCTGGCAGCCTGGAACTGCCGGTCCGAGAAAATCAGCAGGCCATATTCGACAGCGACGCCGGGTTGCGCCCCGAACGAGCTGTCACACTGGTCGCCGCAACAATTCCCATCGGCCGCTGAGACGAGTGTCATATCGAGACAATGGGTATTGTCACCGGGCTGTGCGCAATCGACCTGCATGATGTGCTGATGCATCTTCTGCTGGAGATCGGGCACGGTGGCCGTCAGCCCATAGCTGAATCTGAACGGCAACAGGCTGACAAACAGTGCCAGCACAAGGACAAACCGTTTTTTCAGCAGATGATTCATGACGCGGAACAATCCCCTTTTTCATCCTGACTGTCAAGGCGGTGCGGCTACCACAGCGACCAGTTATATGACCATTAATCCCATCGTAAGTTTCCCGCCCTGTCATTTGAGGGATTGAAAACCGGCCCGCCATCTGATCTGCCGCAATATCAACTACATCGGTAGTTGCTAAACTGTTAATCAGAATAAAACGGGGAACCTCATGGACCAGACACTACAACGCCTGCTGGACGCCGAACGGAGGGCTGAGACCATCGTGCGCGAAGCGGATGAGGAGCGCGACCGGATCATCCAGGGCGCGCTGCAGGAGGCGCACGCCGAAGAGGAGCGGTTCGAGGCGCGCATACCGCAACTGCACAGGTCCTTCATCGAAAAGGCGGAACAGCGGGCCGGCCAGACCAATAACGAACTGAAGAAACGCTTCGACGAGCACCATGTCGAGCTGCGCAATCTGGCGGAAGCACGGGAGGACGAGGCGCTGGAGGCCGCCTTTCAACTGCTCACCGATCCACTGGCCGACGGCTAGGAGAAGGCAGGAAAACTCATGAATACGAGCGCCGGCCAGACCTATCTGAAGACCCGCACCAGCGTCATGGCGAGACGGCTGATCGATGACGCGACGCTTGAGGCCATGTTGCAGGAGCCGTTGCCGCGGCTGGAGGGTGAATTCGGTCTGGCCGGGATCAGCGAGCGTGGATTGAGTGAGGCGGAGCTCAACCGCCATATTGAACGGGGCCTGATCCACAGCCTGATGCAGGAGCTGTCGATCCTGCTGCGGCCGCTCGGCGGCACCGCCCGGGATATCCTGGTCTACTGGTCACGCAAGTTTGAACTCCTTAACCTGAAGGCACTGATCCGGGGCAAGCTGAACCATCTCCCCTATGATCAGATACGCGAGAGCCTGCACAGCCTGCCGCCGCTGATCAGCCTGCCCCATGAGACCCTGTTGCGTACGGAAAATGTGCCGGAGCTGCTGCGCCAGCTGGAGCAGACCCCCTACGAGGCCATCGCCCGCCAGGCGCGCCGGGTCTACGAAGAGAAGAACGAGTCCTTCTCCCTCGATGCCACGATCGATCACCGTTACTATACCGGCCTGCTCAGGCACGCGCGGCGCTGCGACGCCGCGGATCAGGCCCCGCTGCTGAAACTGATCGGCTCGCTGATCGACCGACAGAACCTGCCGTGGCTGCTGCGCTACCGCCTCAACTATGCGCTCTCCCCCAGCGAAACCTATTATCTGCTGATCCCCTCGGGACGCCATCTCCACACCGACCTGCTGAAACAACTGGTCAATCTGCAGGAGATGGCGCGGATCCTGGAGGCACTGCCCGAGCCACTGAACAGCCGGCTCTCCGGCCTCAGGCAGATCATGGAGGTGGAGCAGGCGCTGACCGACGACCTGAACCGGCAGGCGCGAAAATGCCTTCAGTTCAGCCCCTCGGCCGTCACCCGATCCCTGGCCTACATGATGCTGCGGGAGATGGACCTGCGGCGGGTGTTCGCCATCATCCAGGGGCGGGTGCTGGCCCTGGACCCGCAGCTGATTCGCCAGGCCGCCGACCTCGGCCGCGAGGTGCCCGGTGTTTAGGCCCCTGCCGATGAAACAGGTACTGATCCAGCTGCTGGCGGATGACCTGCCGCTGGCCGCGCTCACCCTGGCGGAGCTGGGCATGTTCAGTCCCGGCGGCGGTGACAACTTCAGCGAACAGTTTCCCGACGTCCCCGGCACACGCTACCGGGAACTCTATCACCAGGCCCGCACCCGGCTGCAGAAGATCGAATCCCATATCACCCTCGGACCGCTGCGGCCGCTGGCCCACACCCGTGTCATCGGTGAACAGGAGCTGGCCACCACCAATGCCTGGCTGGGCGAAGTCTGGGAGCGCTGCTCCTCGTTTGAAGAGCATTTCCGGCGCCTCACCGACGAGGAGCACATGCTCGAGCAGCTGGAACAGACCCTGGATAACTTCGCCGCGCTGAATTTCGACCTTTCGCGGCTGCGCGGCGAGCGGCTATTTCTCGATCTCCACATCGGCATGCTGCCCAGCGTCAACGTGCCGAAACTGCGCGAGGCCATCGCCCTGGCCGACTACCTGCTGTTCAATTACATGGAGAACACCGACCACACCCATGTCATCATCCTGGGCCCCAAGGGCGCCCGGGAACAGGAGCTCAGGTCGGTGCTGGATACCGCCGGCTTCCACGCCCTGGAGATTCCCCCGGAACTGGATGACGAACCGCAGCGCATACAGGGCGATCTGCGGCAGCGCCGAGAGGCGCTCGCCAGCGAACGCGCGGCGCGCCGCCAGGCGATGCAGACCTGCGGCGACGAGCTGCGCGCACAACTGGAGCAGTCACGCGATCGGCTGATCATGGCCGAACCCTTCGTGGCGATGGGGGATGCCGCACGCAACCGGGGCCAGCTGGGCATCATCTCCGGCTGGATACCCGAACGTGAACTGAAACGGACCGAGTCGGCCCTGCACCGCCGGCTAGACGGCCCGTTCCGGATCACCGCCACCACCCCGCCGCGGACAAATCACCGGGACGTACCCACCTACCTGCCGGTCAACTGGCTCACCCGCGCCTTCTCCACCCTGGTCAAACAGTATGGCGTGCCGCGTTATGGCGAGATCAACCCCACGCCGATCTTCGCCGTCTCGTTCATCGCCATGTTCGGCATGATGTTCGGTGACGCGGGGCACGGCGGGGTGATCATCCTGGCGGCCTGGCTGGGCCGAAAGAGACTCAAGAGCTTCACCCCGTTTGCCATCTGCGCCGGCCTCTCGACCAGCCTGTTCGGTCTGCTCTACGGCAGCCTGTTCGGCTACGAACACCTGTTTCAGGCGGTCTGGATCCCGCCCCTGTCCGATCCGCTGTATATGCTGCGCATGGCCCTCTTCTGGGGCATCGGCTTCATGGTGCTCATGAGCCTGCTGTATATCCATAACCAGTTGGTCTCCGGCGAGATCAGTCACGCCCTGTTCGCGACCAACGGGGTGGTCAGCGTCACCTTGTATCTCAGCGTACTGACGGGCATCTACCGTTTCGTCAACACCGGGCAGTTCGGTCTGCTGCCGGCCGGCCTCAGCCTGGCGGCGCTGCTGGCGCTGCTGGCCTTCAAACTGATCGAGACCCAGGCCCCGCCGGGAGAGCGCATGCTGGTGGCCGGTA
Source organism: Sedimenticola hydrogenitrophicus (assembly GCF_025175675.1). Lineage (GTDB taxonomy): Bacteria > Pseudomonadota > Gammaproteobacteria > Chromatiales > Chromatiaceae > Sedimenticola > Sedimenticola hydrogenitrophicus. The sequence goes on along the minus strand of NZ_JANIOA010000013.1, from coordinate 72,292 downwards.
TCGAGACCTTCGAGACCCTCACCGGATATATCTCCAACACCCTGTCGTTCCTGCGTGTGGCGGCCTTCAGCCTGAACCATGTGGCACTGGCCATCGCCGTCTTCACCCTCGCCGACATGATGGAGGGGACGGGACACTGGCTGATGGTGATCGGCGGCAACCTGTTCATCCTGATCCTGGAGGGGGCCATCGTCACCATCCAGGCGTTGCGACTGGAGTATTACGAGGGGTTCTCCCGCTTCTTCTCCGGAGACGGGCAGGAGTTCAAGCCGCTGACGCTCTCCCTGCAGGGGGTGAAATGAACCGACCACTGGATAGTACCCGTGGCATGAGCAGAGCGTGGCGTGCCCAGCAAACCCGTCACCCAACACCCACCGATCAAACGTTACCGACAAGGAGTAGAAGATGTATTGGCTGATTACACTGATGACCCTGGGCATCCTCGGTCTCATCATCACCGGGGTACTCATCGAGCTGCACCCGGACAAGGCGCTCGGCGCCCGGCGCTGGTTCAAGCCGGCCCTCGGCGGCAACCTGCTGCTGTTCGTCGGCGCCCAGGCACTGCTGGTCTTCTTCGGCATCCAGGAGGTGGCGGCCGCCCCGGCGCTGGCCGATGCGGCGGGCGAGATCTCCCTCGGCATGGGCCTCGGCATTATCGGGGTCGGCATACCTACCGCCTTCAGCACCATCGCGGCAGGTATTGCGGTGGGGCCGATCGGCGCCGCCTCGCTGGCGGTACTGGCCGAGAAGCCGGAGATCTTCGGCCGCACCCTGATCTATCTCGGTCTGGCCGAGGGTATCGCCATCTACGGTCTGGTGGTGAGTATCCTGCTGCTGGACAAGCTGTAGAGGCGCACAATGGATCCGCATGGCGACGAAGCGACGCCCACCCGCATGCTGTTCATGGGGGAGGCGGCAGTGACCGAGGGCTTCCGGCTGATCGGTTTCGAGACCTGGGCCGACCCGACCCAGCGGATACTCGACGAGTTGCTGGAGACACTGCTCGACAACCGCCAGAAGGCGTTCATCATTCTCGGCCCGGCCCTGGCCGGATGCGACAGCCCGCTGCTGAAACGGGTCCGCGCGGAGGGGGGGCACATCGTCGTCACCCAGATCCCCTCGCTGGCCGCCGCGGATAACTTCCAGTGTGAGATAGACGACCGGCTGCAGCTGCTGCTCGGCGGCGCGGCGCAGTTCTCTCAGGAGTAGTCATGGAACAGGTAAAGGAACTTGAATCGGCCATATTCGAACGTGCCAACCGGCTCGCCGTGGAGTACCGCGAACGGGCCGGGCGCAGTCGCGACAATATCCTGCAGGAGGCGCACAAGCGCCTGCATCTGCGGGAAGAACGCGAAGTGCTGCTGGCCAAATCGCGCGCCGAGCGCACCTTCCGGCGCCAGGTGCAGGCGAACGAGCTGCGACTGCAGAAGGAGATGGACCATCTGCGCTGGAATCTGGTGGTGGCGGTGAAAAACCAGCTGCGCGACCGGATACTCGCCCTGGTGGAAGATGAGGCACGTTATCTGCCGCTGCTGCAGGCACTCCTGGCCCGTGCCGCCGGCGCCTTCGAGCGGCGCCAGCTGGTGGCCAGTTTTAATGCCCGCGACCTGGGCCGGCTGCGGCCGGTCTGGGAACAGTTTGCCGGGGCTGCCGCCGCCGATAAACAGCTCGCCCTCGATCCCACACCCGTCAGCTGTATCGGTGGCGTGATCGTCAGCAGCGAGGATGGGTTGATCCGCTTCGACAACAGTTTCGAGGGACGGGAGGAGCGGCTGGCCGACCGCCTGCACCAGCTCATCCTGGAGCGCCTCTTTCCCGCCGGCACCCTGCACGACAACCTGGGCGGCAGGCGATGAGCATGAGCGAAAAACAGGGCATAATCCGCGAAATCAACGGCCCGATCCTCACCATACGGCTGCCCGGCATCCGCAACGGCGAGCAGGTAAAGATCGGCGAGCTGGGACTGTTCGGCGAGGTGATCGCGCTCAAGGGCGAGACCGCCCTGGTGCAGTCCTACGAATCGACCGAGGGAGTGCGACCGGGTGAACCGGTGATCGGCCTGGGCCGGCCGCTCTCGGTCGAGCTGGGCCCGGGACTGCTGGGCAGCATTTTCGACGGCGTGCAACGGCCGCTGGACAAGGTGTTGCTGGCGTCGGGCGACCATATCGGCCGCGGTATCCATCTGCCCGCACTGGACCGGGAACGGCTCTGGCACTTTGTTCCGGAACCGGCCAGTGAAATCGGCAGCACCCTCTCCCCGGGACAACTGATCGGCCGGGTCCAGGAGAGTGCCATTATCCAGCACCGGATCCTGGTGCCGCCCGACCTGTCGGGCGAGCTGCTGGAACTGGCCCCCGAGGGGGATTACCGGCTGGATGATCCGATCGGCCAGCTGAAACTGAGCGACGGCAGAAGCCGCAAACTGAAGCTCTATCACAACTGGCCGGTGCGCACCCCCCGGCCCTACCGGCGACGCGACCACGGCCTCTCGCCGCTGATTACCGGCCAGCGCATTCTCGACACCTTCTTTCCACTGCTCAAGGGCGGCAAGAGCGCCGTACCCGGCCCCTTCGGCGCCGGCAAGACGGTGGTTCAGCAACAGATCGCCCGCTGGTCCAACGCCGATATCGTCATCTATGTCGGCTGCGGCGAGCGCGGCAATGAACTGGTGGACGTGCTGGAGACCTTCCCGCAACTGCAGGACCCCTACTCCGGCCACCGCCTGATGGAGCGCACCCTGCTGGTGGCCAACACCTCCAACATGCCGGTGGTGGCCCGCGAGGCGTCGATCTACGTCGGCATCACCATGGCCGAGTACTACCGCGACCAGGGCTACGATGTGGTGCTGCTGGCCGACTCCACCAGCCGCTGGGCCGAGGCGCTGCGCGAGGTCTCCGGCCGGCTCGGCCAAATGCCGGTGGAGGATGGCTATCCGGCCTACCTCGCCTCCCGCCTGGCCGCCTTCTATGAGCGCGCCGGCCGGGTCGAAGCCCAAAACGGTGCCACGGGCTCGGTCACCCTGATCGGTGCGGTCTCTCCCCCCGGCGGCGATTTTTCCGAACCGGTCACCGCCCACACCAAGGAGATCATCCAGACCTTCTGGGCACTCTCCAAGGAGCTGGCGGATGCCCGCCACTATCCGGCCATCGACTGGGTCGGCAGCTTCTCCGAGCATGTCGCCACGGCCGCCCAGTGGTGGCACAGGGAGATCAGCCCGGACTGGCAGCGGCGGCGCGGACAGGCACTGGGGCTGCTGGCGCGGGACGCTGAGCTGGCGCGTATCGTCAACCTGGTGGGACCGGAGGCGCTCTCCTCCGCCCAGCGCTGGGAGCTGGAGGGGGCGGCCCTGATCAAGGAGGGCGTGCTGCAGCAGAGCGCCCTGGACCCAGTGGACACCTTCGCCTCGCCAGAGAAGCAGTTCCTGCTGCTGGAGATGATGCTGACCATCTATGACCGGGGGGCGGAACTGATCGAACTGGGCATCTCGGTGCAGGAGCTGACCGACCTGCCGCTGATGGCCCGGGCACGGCGCGCCAAGCAGACCTACAGCAGTGAGCAGTGCGACCAGATTCGCACCCTGATGGAGGAGTTCCGGCAGGCCTTCGCCAAGATCCGCCTCGAATACGCCAAGTTCAAGGAGCACACCCAATGAGTGCCCGCCAATGAGTGCCCGAGAGTACCGTACCGTTTCATCCGCCCAGGGCAGTCTGCTGGTGGTGCGCCAGGCGCCCGCCGTCGCCTTCGGCGACCAGGTGCTGATCCGCGATCACCGCAACCAGTTGCGCCACGGCCAGGTGATCCGCTGCAGCGAGGCGGAGGCGCTGATCCAGGTGTTCGAAGGTACCGGCGACCTGGACCTGGAGAACACCTGGGTGCGCTTTCTCGACCAGCCGCTGGAGATCAACCTGGCACCGGAGATCCTCGGCCGCATTTTCAACGGCCTGGGTAAACCGAAGGATAACCGGCCGCCGATCCTCTCCAATGTCCGGCGCAACGTGAACGGTTCCGCCATCAACCCGGCGGCGCGCACCTATCCCCGGGAATTCATCCAGACCGGCATCTCCTCCATCGACGGCCTCAACTCGCTGGTGCGGGGCCAGAAGCTGCCGATCTTCTCCGCCTCCGGCCTGCCGCACAACCGGCTCGCCGCGCAGATCGTGCGCCAGGCCAGGCTGGTGGATGAGGAGAGCAGCTTCTCAGTGGTGTTTGCCGCTATGGGGGTCTCCTACGCGGATGCCCGCTTCTTTCAGGAGGAGTTTGCCGACTCCGGGGTGCTGGGCAACGTGGTGATGTACATCAACCTGGCCGACGACCCGCCGGTGGAACGCCTGGCGCTGCCGCGGGTGGCGCTGACCGCCGCCGAATACCTGGCCTTCGACCTGGACCGGCACGTGCTGGTGGTGCTGACCGACATGACCAACTATGCCGAGGCACTGCGCGAGGTGGCCACCGCCAAGGGCGATGTACCGTCGCGCAAGGGCTACCCCGGCTACCTCTACTCCGACCTGGCGGAGCTCTACGAGCGCTCGGGCCGGATCAAGGACCGCCACGGCTCCGTCACCCTGGTGCCGGTGGTCACCATGCCCTCGGACGATATCACCCACCCGATCCCCGATCTGACCGGCTACATCACCGAGGGGCAGATCGTGTTGAGTCGGGAGCTGCACAACCAGGGGGTCTATCCGCCGGTCTTCATCTCCCCTTCGCTGTCGCGCCTGATGAAGGACGGCATCGGCAAGGGGGATACCCGGGAAGACCATCCGCGGGTGGCCAACCAGCTCTACGCCCTGTATGCCAAGGCGCTGGAGACACGCAACCTGGCGGCCATCATCGGCGCCGAGGAGCTGTCGGAACGGGACCGCCGCTATCTGCGCTTTGCAGAGGCGTTCGACAGCCAGTTCATCGGCCAGGGCGAGGATGAGGACCGCTCTATCATCGAGACGCTCAACCTTGCCTGGGAGCTGCTGAGCATGTTTCCCAAGGACATGCTCACCCGGGTCAGCGAGACCGACCTGGCCAGGTACCACCGCTCCGACAAGTAGGGAGACGAGCGAAGCAGATGAGTCGACACCAGCTGATCAAGGTCCCGCCGACCAAGAACACCCTGCTGGAGCTGAAGAAGCAGGTGCGCTTCCTGGAGGACGGTCACGCGCTGCTGGAACGGAAACGGGAGCTGCTGACCCGGCTGGTCTACGAGCGGGTGGGTGAGTACCAGCAGCTGCGCCGGGAGACCCATGCCGCCATCAAATCCGCCTACCACTGGTTGGGTATGGCCCATCTGCGCATGGGCAGCCGCGCCCTGCAGCAGGCGGGGCTGGGAATCGCCCCGACGCTGCGGATCAACATCATCCCCAAACGCAGCATGGGGGTGGAGTACCCCGCCATCTCCAGCGAGCGCCTGCCGATGGAACCGGTCGGGCTGCTCGGCACCGACACCAGCTTTGACGAGACCCGCAAGGAGCTGACGGAGACCGCCCTGCTGCTGACCCGCCTGGGGGAATCGGAGATGGCCCTGAGCCGCCTGATGGCGGAACAGCGCAAGGCGCAGAAACGGGTCAATGCCCTGAAGTACAACATCATCCCGCGTTACCGGGAGACCATCCGTTATATCGAATCGGTACTGGAGGAGGAGGAGCGCAACGTGCTGTTTCAGATCAAGCGGCTGCGTGAAAAGGAGGAGCAGAACAGCGGCAGTTGGTAGCAAGGTAGGATGCGGTGAGTAACACGAACCGCATCGAGTCTTTCCGCAAACGATGCGGTTCGCAAGCTCACCAGCATCCTACGATTCCTGAGGAAGGTATCTCTTAGAAGGTGGAAAACTTGTACTTCTCACGCTTCACGCTGCGCGGTGAAAAATCGCGCGCCAGGAACCAGGAGCCGGCCTCGTCGACCATGTCGGGATTGCCGCAGATATAGACCAGGTCCCGCTGCGGCTCGGGAGCCAGCGGCTCGAACAGCACCTGCACCCGGCCGGTCCGCTCATGGGGCCTGGGTGTCTCCGGCATGTGCCGGCTGTAGCAGGCGTGAAAACGGAACCCGGGGTAGCGTTCCGCCACCGCCTCGAACTCCTCGCCATAGATCAGTTCCTGCGGACGGCGGACCCCCATCACCAGCTCCACGTTCAGCTCCGGATTCTGCGCCATGCGTTGTTCCAGTTCCGGCAGCATCGCCCGATAGGGCGCCACACCGGTGCCGGTGCCGATCAGGAGATAGCGGGCGGGGTCGCTACGCGGCAGCACCAGGGCGCCGAACGGGCCGCTCATTTTCGCCCGCTCACCGGGACTGGCATTAAAGAAATAGTGAGAAGCGGCACCGTCCGGCACCGCTGAGATGGCGAAGCGGAACTCCCGGTTGTTCTTCAGATCGGCCACCCGACCCGCGGCGCTGTAGCTGCGGGTCTTCTCTTCACCCTGATGCAAGAAATCGATAGAGAAAAACTGCCCTGGAAGATAGCGGATGGCCTCCTCGTCCTCGCGTATATAGGTCAGCTCGAGCGTATTGGGCGCCAGCACTCTCTTCTCTTTCAGAATCACCGGGTAGCGGGGACTGACCATGACAAAACTCCTCCGGCCGCCACCCGTTGCCTACAACAATCGGGTGCCGACAATCTGCTCCATAAAAAATATATCAAATACATCTTTTATATATCACGCCACTGGTCGATAATCAATATATTAAATACATCTTATGGACCCAATCCGGATATGCGGCTAACCACGTTCACCGATTATACACTTCGGGTACTCATCTACATCGGTCTGCGGCCGGGACAACGGGCGACCATTGCTGAACTGGCCGATGTCTACCAAATCTCGCGCAATCACCTGATGAAGGTGGTACACCATCTGGGACAGGCCGGCTATATCGAGACCCTGCGTGGCAAGGGGGGTGGTTTTCTGCTTGCGCGGGCTCCCGAGAAGATCAATATCGGCGCCCTGATACGCGATACCGAACAGCGCACCACGCTGGTCGAATGCTTCACGGATAGCGACTGTGACTGCCGCATCAGTCCGGCCTGCCGGATGAAGGGGATGCTGAACGAAGCCCTGAACGCCTTTTATGCCGTGCTCGATCAATACACCCTGGCTGACCTGATCAGCAACAAGCGGCAACTCGAACGGCTGCTGCCGGACCAGACCCTTGCCGGCCGGGGACCACCGACCTGACACTGGTCACACAAATACCGTTTTGCCCCGTTCATCACCCTGGAGCGGCATCCAATGGTATAAACTCCGATGACATAGCGTCAGAGATGGCGGCTCGATCACATCAGCGCGTATAGCCAGGTGGATACATGTTCAGCTTTTTCAAGAAGAAGAGGAGTCCGCAAGCCGCGTCCTCGACCGTTACCGCACCCAATACCACCATAACTTATGATGCCGATCTGATCGAAACCCTGATTGAGGATCACCAGATCCTGCTGGAACACTACCAGCGGGTGGAAAAAAGCGCGCGGGCGCAACACTTCAAAGAGGTGCGCGCGGAACTCAACCAGTTCAAGAGCCTGTTCCACCAACATATCCTGCTGGAGAACGTGAAGCTCTACGTCTACCTGACCCGCAGCCTGCCCGCGGATAGCGAACAGTGCCGGCTGGTCAGCGGGATGCGCCGGGAAATGCGCCACATCGGCAAGGCGGTGAACCAGTTCATCGAGCGCTACGATGTCTGGCCCTGGAATGCTGGGATGGAGGCACAATTCATCGGCGACCTGGAGCAGATCGGCAGCGCCCTGGTCGCCCGGATCCAGACCGAGGAAGAGGCGCTGTACCCGCTTTACGATATTCCCCGCGAAACCGCCTGAGGGCCACCGTGTTCACCATCCCTGCCGCTCACGACAGGGATAGCGGAGCGGGTTCAACCTTGGGAATGAACCACGGATGGACACGGATAAACACGGATTTTTAGTTACTGAAACGTAACTACTCGCTCCTGTCCGCACCACGGAGACACAGAGAGCACAGTGAATCCACAAGATTCTCCCGCGAAATCGTAGGATGCGGTGAGTAAAACGAACCGCATCGCATGGGGGCGGCATGCGGTTCGCAAGCTCACCGGCACCCTACGGTATCCGCGGCGATGTATTGTTCAGTTAACCTCTGTGTCCTCTGTGCCTCTGTGGTGCAAGGGAGGAAGTTTGATGCCCCCCGAGTGAGCAGTTACACTGAAACATCGCAACAGGCGGGCTACCGTACACCGGAGGTCATGAACGCGCAGGGTCACACGTAGCGTGATCTACCCCATCCGTGCCCATCTGTGTGTATCCGTGGTTTGGCGCCAGAGTGACTGCACTATCTCTAGGAGTCTGTCGGACTTAACGTTGTTCTTCCAGGAATAAACCGGCTTTCCCTCGCTACGATCGGTCAAGCCCAGCAGACTCCTGGGTTCAACCGCGTGTGAACTCGATCTGCCCCTCGGGCAGCAGATAGAGCACCAGCGCCCGGCCCTGGGTCACGGTGGGCCGATGCTGGGAATTCGGCTCATAAACACACCAGCCGCGCGGTTTGCCGTCGAACAGCGCCCCCTCCGTCACCGGCAGTACCATGCAGATTTCGCCCAACGGATGGCGGTGATGAGGTCCGGCGATATCGACCAGATCCACCACATCGACACTCAGGCGCGCAGTCTCGTCGGACGGCTCGATCACCCGGCCGAAACGCCTCCCCTCACCGCCCTGCGCGCACATCCAGCCGGCGGCAATCGCCTCATGACAGGCCCGGTCGATGGCATTGAACAGTTCACTCCCGGCGGGGAACTTGGCCTCCAGGGCGGCCTCCAGCCCCTGATCGACCGGCATCCCGTCAACCAGGCTGGTGATCGGTTTTAACAACTGTTGAAACTGTTCTACATTCATCTGGCTATCCTGTTTTGCGAAGGTCGAAACGTCCTGAGGATAGACGGTTTGGGTTGAATGTGAAAGCCGGTCGCTGATTGCCCTGGGCGTGGTACCACCGGTTCGTCGCGGCATTTTCAGAAATCGGGTTCATACTAGTGGTAGACACGCACCATTTCAGCGAGGAGCCGCAGGATGACGCAATCAGACTATCGCATCGAAAGAGACAGCATGGGCGAACTGCGGGTGCCGAGCGATGCCCTCTATGGGGCCCAGACCCAGCGTGCCGTGGACAATTTCCCGGTCAGCGGCATCCGCCTGCCGCAGCGTTTTATCCAGGCGGGGGTGCTGATCAAACGGGCCGCCGCCGCGACCAACCGGGAACTGGGCCTGCTCGATCCGGCTCTCGCGGATGCCATCGTCAAGGCCTGCGACCGGCTGCTCGAAGAGCTGCCCATGGAACAGTTCCCGGTCGACGTATTCCAGACCGGTTCCGGCACCAGCAGCAACATGAACCTCAACGAAGTGATTGCCGCGCTGGCCAGCCGCGGCGGCACGCCGGTGCACCCGAACGATCATGTGAACATGTGCCAGAGCAGTAATGATGTGATCCCCGGCGCCATCCACCTGAGTGCCGCCCTCGCCCTGGAGCAGCAGCTGCTGCCGTCCCTGAAGCAACTCTCGGACCGGATAAAACAGCGCGCCGAAACCCTGGACGGCGTCTGCAAGACCGGACGTACCCATCTGATGGATGCCATGCCGATCAGGATGGATCAGGAACTGAACGCCTGGGCCAGCCAGGTGGACCAGGGCATCGAACGTATCCAGGAGTGCCGGCGGCGGGTGTGGCAACTGCCCCTGGGGGGTACCGCGGTCGGCACCGGGATCAACGCCCATCCGGAGTTTTCCCGGCGCATCCTGCAGCGGTTGAGCCAGGACACCGGCCTGGCGCTGACCGCCAAGCCCTCGCTGATGGAGGGACTCAGCAGCCAGGACAGCGCCGTGGAGCTGTCGGGACAGCTGCGGGTCACCGCCATCAGCCTGCACAAGATCGCCAACGACCTGCGCTGGATGAACAGCGGTCCCCTTGCCGGACTGGGCGAGATCGAACTGACCGCCCTGCAACCGGGCTCCAGTATCATGCCGGGGAAGGTCAACCCGGTGATACCCGAGGCGGTGATGATGGTCTCGGCCCAGGTGATCGGCAATGACGCCAGCATCGCCATGGCGGGCCAGTCCGGCAATTTTCAACTCAATACCATGCTGCCGCTGATCGCCTACAACCTGCTGCAGAGCATCGAATTGCTCGCCAATGCTGCGAAACTGCTGGCGGAAAAGGCGGTTGCCGACTTCAAGGTCCAGGAGGAGAACCTGAAACAGCGCCTCTCCATGAACCCGATTCTGGTGGCCGCGCTCAATCCGCTGGTCGGTTATGAAAAGGCGGCCGCCATCTGTAAACAGGCCTATCGGGAGGGACGCGCGGTAGTGGATGTGGCGGAGGAGCAGACCTCCCTCAGTCGCGGCGAACTGGAAAAACTCCTCGACCCGGTGCTGCTCACCCTGGGTGGAATCCAGGGAGTGGCAGCGAAAAAGAAATGACAAGGCGATGAAACGGAACGCCCGACAGCGGGGTCTTAGAGATAATGAAGCATCATCCGCATGCGACCCATGCCGGGGAGAATGAGATGAAATATGCAAAATTGAACGTCGGACAACTGGTTCACCACAAACTGTTTGGTTATCGTGGGGTAATCTACGATGTGGATGCCGAATTCATGCTGACCGACGCGTGGTATGAGCAGATGGCCAAAAGCCGCCCACCCAAGAACGAGCCCTGGTATCGGGTACTGGTGGACGGTTCCGACTTCGAGACCTACGTCGCCCAGTGCAACCTGGAGCCGGACGGCCGCCACGAACCGATCCAACACCCGGATATCAAAAGAGTTTTTACCGCCTTTACCGGTGACCGTTACCTGTCCGAACAACCGAACTAGCGCCGATTATGCTTTCAACCCGTTGGGGTGAGCCTGCGAACCCCAACGGGTTCTCTGCGTGTGCGCCAGACAGTTGGGGTTCGTTCCTCACACCGGCATCACCTACACCCTGAAGCGACCCACCAGGCCCTGCAGCTCCGCGGCCAGTCGCGTCTGATCGCTGTTGGCGGACGAGGTCTGCTGGGCTCCCACCGCCGTCTGTTCGGTCATCTCGTTGATCTGTACGATATTCCGGTTGATCTCTTCGGTCACTGCGCTCTGCTCCTCCGCGGCACTCGCGATCTGGGTGCTCATGTCATTCACCCGCTCGATAGAGCCGCTGATGTTGGTCAGCGCCTCCCCCGTCCGGGAGGCCTGTTCCACGGCAAAGCGGGCCAGCTGCCGGCTGCTGTCAACCGCCGCCACCGCCTGCGCGGAACCGGCCTGCAGCTTTTCAATCATCCGGTTGATCTCCTCCGTGGAGACCTGGGTCTTGCTCGCCAGGTTGCGTACCTCGTCCGCCACCACCGCAAAACCACGCCCCTGCTCGCCGGCCCGGGCCGCCTCGATGGCCGCGTTCAGGGCCAGCAGGTTGGTCTGTTCGGCGATACCCTTGATCACATCCAGGATGCCGCCGATCTCCACGCTGTGCTGTTCCAGCTGCTGGATGACCGCCCCGGCGCCCTCCACCTTTTCGGAGAGTTCCTGAATCCGGGCGATGGTTTCATGCATCGCCTGCTGCCCTTCCACCGCCTGGCGGTTCACCTCGCTGGCCGCCTGAGAGGTGCGGCCGGTACTGGAGGCCACCTCCTGCACCGTGGCACTCATCTCGTTCATCGCCGTGGCCACCTGGGTGGTTTCGCTCAGCTGGGTCTGCAGCGCCTGATGGGTCTGCTCGGTGATCACCGAGGTCTGTTCCGCCATGGTTGCCAACTGGGTGGTTGCATCGGCAATCTGCAATACCACCCCTTTAAACGCCGCCCCCATGTCATTGAAATCCGTGGCCACCCGTTGCAGCTCATCCCGGGTATCCAGACTCAACCGCGTATTCAGATCGCCCCGGGCCATCTGACGCGTGGCAGCGCCAATCAGGTTGATACTGCCGACTACCGAATAATAGAGTCCGGCAAACAGGTAGATGACCAGTGCCAATACCGAGATCACGGTCAGCGCGGTGGCGTTCTTTACCGCGATTTCAGACTCGATGCGCTCGACAAACAGGCGGTCCAGCTCAGCGGCAATGGCATCATACAGCCGGTAACTCCCGGAGATGGCAACCGTGGCCGTATCAAATACGGTCTTGTCGTCGACGTCGATCCGTTCCTGATCCTGCAGTACCTTATCCAGCAGCGTCTGCATCTCCGCGATCGCCCGATTGTTGGCGGCGACCGCGTCGCTCAATGTCACGCCGATCCCCCTGTTTGCCTTGATGGCGGCATCCAGCCCCGCCGCCGAGCGCTTGGCGTAGGCATTGATGTTATTCGCCAGTACCGACAGCCGGACGAAAGATTGCCGGCTATGGCTGCCCCTGGCAGCCGCGCCGGAACCGACCGCCCGCGCCTGTCCCATATTTTCGGTCAGGTTAATCAGATTATTGACCACCGCGTCACCCAGATAATAGGTGTCCAGCCTCGAGTCCAGGGTAATCTCGGAAACGTCGGCCACCCGGCTCATCAGATCAATCATGTCGGTCAGCAGTCCGGTGTGTGCGTTGATCGCCAGTGCGGACTCCTGCTGCATCGAGGTAGCCTTGATCGCCTCCCACTTCTGCAGCAGCAGACTCACCTTTCCGGCCGTCTCCAGCGCACTTCCCAACTCCCTGTCCAGCGCCGCCAGATCCGCCATGAGACGGTCGATTTCGCTGCGTTTACTCAGGATGCGGTCACGAAAGCTGTCCGCCCCGTTGAGAAATGCGCTGGTCATCCCGCGATGCTGCTGGATGTGTTCTATTGGCTGGCGAATGGCTCTTATATACGCCAATCCCTGACGCTCATGCCTGACCACTTCAACCCCTTCATTGATTTGGGTGATCAGATTGATCGACAACAACACCAGCGGGACCAGGACCACCAGGAAGATCAAACCGAATTTGAACGGGTATCGCAACCGCTCCATCAGAACCATGGCCGGAAGTAGAATAGCCTTCATCTCACACTCTCCATTTTTGGATCATCGAACGTCATGTAATTATTTTGTCGTTAGCCCCTGGTTCGCTCAAGCAGCTTTGAGAACGTTATCACAGGACCAACGGGGTGTTTCGCCAGGAGCTGACGGCATACGGAGAACTGCCCGTACCCGTGGAACCATGGGAAACAGAGACGATAACGACAGCATGTCGGTTTGCGCTATCGCAAGGCGGGGGAACGGCCTTGAAAATCTGGCGATGTGAAACATTACCCGTGGCTGAATACGGATTGATCCGCCAACTCAGCAATACACCGCCGCATCACGAAGGGAAGGGTGACACTGGCGACGGAAACTGACAGCAACCGCTGGGGTCACTTCCATTTATGGTTCCACTATATCGGCCTGTGGCAGCGTTCCTTTAACGGATTCCAGTTTTTCTTCCACAGCTGTTTTGACGTCAACATCAGCCAAGGCAACCGCTGGCTTTGGGTGTCATAAGGACCGCTGCTCCAGGTAAGCATTGAACTCGCTAGTCGGCCGCGGCGGACTGAAATAGAATCCCTGAAAATATTCGCAGCCCTTAAGGATCAGAAAGCCCAGGTCATCATCATTTTCGACGCCTTCGGCAATGACCTGCAAACGGAGCTGGCGCGCCATGGCCATCAACGCTTCCACCACGGCGGCGTTTCTCTCATCAAGGCTGATACCGGTGACAAAGGAGCGATCAATCTTCAGGATATCCAGCGGTAGCCGGGTCAGATAGGCAAGCGATGAGTAACCGGTGCCGAAATCATCCATGGCAATACGGATGCCGATCCCTTTCAGCGCATCCATGGTCTCGACGGCATCCGTTTTCGCATCTATCAGGATGTTCTCAGTGATCTCCAATACCAGACATCCGGGAGCCACTTCGGCTTCGTCGATTATGCGCTGGATCAGGGAGACGAAATCCCTTTGCAGAAACTGCTTTGGGCTGATATTTATGCACAGATGCCGCAATCCGCCCGCAACCCCGCTATCCGTCCAGGCCTTAAGCTTTTGACACGCCTCGCGGAATACCCACTCGCCGACAGGCAGAATCAGGCCGGTGGTTTCCGCCACATCGATACACAGATCAACACGATGAAAGCCCCCTTTCCGATCCGGGCATCGTAACAGCACCTCGGCGCCGACCAGGCATCCCGATGCGTCCACCTGGGGTTGATAGTGGAGTTGCAATTCTCCCTGCGCCAGCGCCCAGCGCAGATCCTGCTCAACCACAAGGCGCTCGTTGGCCAGCATCTGCATCACCGGAAGAAAGAATCTGACACAGTTCCGTCCTTCCGCCTTGGCTCGGTACATTGCGGTATCGGCCTGCTGCAGTATCTCGGTGGTCGTTTCGTTGTTATCCGGAAACAGGGCCACGCCGATACTTGTTGAAACATTCAGAGGATAGCCGCCGACGACAAAGGCAATAGAAAGTGCGTCACGTATCTTTTCCGCCACCAGTTGGGCCTGCCGGGCCACATCTCTCGGTTGGCGGCCGGACTCGGTCAGCAGGACTACAAATTCATCACCCCCCCATCGGGCCACCATATCTTCTTTGCGCAAGGTGTTTGTCAGGCGACTGGAGACCTGCCGCAATACCTCATCACCCACCGTATGGCCCAGGGAGTCATTGATATTCTTGAAATGATCCAGGTCGATGAACAACACCGCGCCGACATGGCCGTGTCGGCGGGACCGGACCAGAGCCTGGTCGATGTGGCAAATCATCTGGCTGCGGTTCGGCAGCGCCGTAAGATCATCGAATTGCGCCTGGAATGCCAGGGTCTGCTCCGCACGCCGCTTGGAGATGCCCATGCTCAACACATCGGCTACCCGTCTCAGGAAGGTCTTGTCGCCTTCCTTCTCCCCATGTCCGGGCGGCAGGTAGAGGGTCAGCACGCCCAGGATGTCCCGGTTTGACAGGATAGGAACCGCGTAGTGTCCATGCGGTTCCATGCCGGGATAGCGTACATCATGCCTGGCATCATCGGTATCGGGGATGTAGAGCAGTTCCTTCCGGGCCGCTGCACGCCCGCAGATACACCAACCGAAAGAGATCCGCTCACAGGTTTGGGTCACGGCATCGGTCAGGTGGTAGCTGGCCACCAGGCGAAGGGTCTTCTGCTGCCGATGGGATTCGCCCAGGAAGACAGCCCCTTTTGGCAGCAAATTGAGCCAGGGAATCGACTGCAGCAGGGATTCCAGAGATTGCTGAAGAAATGACTCAACATCCCTGTCTTCCAGGGAGAGCCGCAGCAAAACCCCCAAACACTGCTCCTCCGCCGCCTTGCGGGTAATCCGCTCCTGCTGTTTCGCGCGGCGAGTGATATCCCGTGCGTTCAGGATAAAACCATGCAACTCCTGCCGATGATCATAAAGAGCGGATATAGCACACTCGATCTGCCGGTTTTTTCCATGTAACTGATATCCCAGCGAGTAGTGGTACTCGCCGTCACTATCAAGACCCTGGTGCATAGCCCCGAACCGCTCGACATCGTCAAGTCCCAGGACAGAAACCTGGCTGAGCCGCCTGCCATCCAGCTCAGACGCTTCGTAGCCAAGCAGCTTCCGGGCTGATGGATTGTGGTATCGGACGACAAAATCGGTGTCCAGGGCGATGATTGCAATCATCCCTGAACCATTGAGGATGCTCTCCAGGTAGTGTTCCCTCGGTGATTCAGGCCGAATTTCCTGAAGTTCCCCAGGTACAACGTGCGCCGGATTGTGCGGCATCTGTGTCAGCACATCATCAGTTTTCACCGCCACCTCTGCGACAAATGCGGGTTCGACCGTGATCCACAGGAATGTTGGCGGTGATTATCTCAGCGCGAGATGGCCGTGCTTCCCTTGCGAGCAGCACTTCTCCCACCGAGGGTGCCCCTCCGAACAGATTGTCGAACCTCTCGGGATCATTTTCGGCCAATTCAGCCCTCTCATTTAAATGAAATCCGCGAATATTGATGGACATTTCTATATTCCAACCTGAATTCATAACGCATACAGCCCAAAGACCGCGCTGCTGACGGCACGATGAGAACGCCAGAAACTCGTCGGCAACAGCAATCAATGGCTGACCGTTTTGGTAATTCGAATGATTTTAAAGGCGGGGGAAAGGCCTGGCTTTCTATTATTATGTTCAACGCTACGCGAAGAGCGGCTCAACACTGAAAGCTTTATAAATTTATATTTCAGGAACAATGAAATACAAACGCGCTATTTTATACCATCATATAGAACGAATATAAACCCGCTAATTACCGTTTTAGTGTGAGAGGAGCATGGGCTTGAGATGCCCAGGGATATTAATGACTATTTTGGAAATTGATCTAGAGCAAGGTTTTTCCGCGCTCCTCACTGCAACCTTGAACTGGCTGTAGGGAAGCGCTGCAAGTCCCATGTGATCTTTTTTCCCAACCTGGCAAGCGCTGGAGATATAGGTCTCCCAACTGTATGTAATGTAGAGAACAGAGGAACGCATCCTACATATCAAAGGTGATCCAATGCCTGACAGGAACCATGGAATAACAACGTGGCAAAACAAGTCGCAAGCAGTTCAGGGGATGCCCAATGACAATAAAACTTCTTCTGGTTGATGATGATGCACTGGTACTGGCCACATTCAGTCGTGGCCTGCGAGATGCCGGTTATACCGTACTGGTCGCGGCAACCGGGGAGGAAGCCTTGGAGACGGCCGCCAGCGATTCTCCGGATCTTGCCATCCTGGACATCCGCATGCCGGGCATCTCCGGCATCGATGTATCACGGCATCTGCATGATCAGGACATCCCGGTTATCCACCTCTCCGCTTATGACGATCAGGAGACACTCAATGCCGCATTGGAGCAGGGGGCCCTGGGTTATCTGGTGAAGCCGATCGATGTGGCCAAGGCCATACCGGCCATCGAAACCGCTCTGAAGCGGGCCGCTGATCTGCAGAGATTGCAAGCCACGGAGGGACGTCTGACCCGGGCGCTGGATACCGCCAACGTGGTCAACTTTGCCGTCGGCATCATCTCCGAACGCCACCGCATTGACCGCGACCGGGCGTTTGATATGATCCGCGATCAAGCTCGGTCGGAACGTCGCAAGGTGAAAGAGATAGCACGTGAGATACTGGATGCCACCGACTACATCAATCGGTTCGGTGTGGGGTAGTCCTTTGCATCCAGCTTCTGTTCCAGCCTGACCACGGGACTCTCCAGGGCCAATTGTAAAGTCACCCTATCTCCATTCGCCGCCGCGGAAAGTGTTGCCCCTCGATGAGGTAGCAGGTCCCTGGCCAAGGTCAGTCCGGTACCCAGACCTATCCCCTGCTGTAGATCAAAACCCGCGGGCAGAGGTACAGCGCTGAAATTGCTCACACGCAGAATTACCCGTTCACTCTCTACCAGGAGATTCACCTTTATTGCCGACCGCATTGCCATCGTCGATCCGCTATGCTTCACTGCATTCAGCAACAGTTCATTAATAATCAGTGCCAACGGCACGGCGTCAGACGGCCTGACACTGATATCCGGTGTGACTTCATCGATTTCCAGTTGAACCGCGGCCGATGCCACGTTACCGACCGCCTTGCTGATCAATTCCAACAGCACAGGCAATTCAACACGCCATTGGTTCAAGCGACTTTGCAGGCCATGCACCAGTGCGATGGATTCGACTTGACCGATTGCCGACTCCATCACTTCCGCCAACTCCGGTTTATCCCGGATATGGTTCCGCAGCAGATTAACAATTCCCTGCAGGTGATTCTTGATCCGGTGATGCACTTCCCGCACCAGGGTATCGCGCTGCGCCTGTATCTCGTGCAACCGTTTCTGCTCTTTCAGCCTGCGTTCAGTGATATCCCTGACGAATGAGAAGATAAACTGATCATCGCCGACCTTTGCCAGGGTGGCACTGATGTCCAGGTCGATCACACGGCCATCCCGACAACGGTGGCTCGATTCAAAATGGTCGTGCCCGTGTTCGCTAATCTTCTTGATGTGCCGCGCCGCTTCGGTATCCGTCTCGCTGACCTCGAGATCGCTCAGCGTCATCTGCAACAGCACATTGCGCTCGTGCCCCACCATACGGCAATAGGCGCCGTTTACCTCTCGTATGGAGCCGTCCAGATTCAAAATGACCAACCCGTCATGGCTGTTTTCCAGGATCAGGCGATTGCGCAGGGTCTGTTCCTTCAGTGCCTTTTCCGCGGCCACGCGCAGCGTGATATTGCGATCAATGCCACGGTAACCCGCAAACCGGCGGTTGCCATCATAGAAAGGGACTCCGCTGGTCTCCAGTATGACCTCGTAGCCGGCGACATGGGTATTGGTATTGACCAGGCGATTGATGGGCAGCCGCCGCTCAACCAGAGAAAAAAACGCTCTTCGCACGCGTAGGTCTTCGGACGACGGCATCAGATCGAACGGCGTTTTCCCTAGCAGTGAGTCCGGCGCATAACCAAGAATATGCTCCACCTGCGGGCTGACATAGGTGTATCGACCCAGAGGATCGACTTCCCAGATCCAGTCACTGGTACTCTCTACCAGACTGCGGAAACGTGCCTCGCTCTCGCGCAAGGCATGTTCCGCTTCCCGGCGACGGGTGATGTCCTGCACCACACCCAGCATGTGCGACGGAACACCGGCCTCGTCACATTGCACATCCCCCCGCTCCAGTACCCAACGGACGCTGCCGTCGGGCCAGACCACGCGGTGTTCTATCTCGTAGTTGTCACGCCGTTCGATACAGGCATTGACGGCATTGACCACCGCCTGCCGGTCATCCGGATGCACCGCCGCCAGGAAGTTTTCGTACGTGGTTTCCAGCTCGCCCGGGGCATAACCGAACAGCGGTCCGATACGTTCACTCCAGTAGAGTTCGCCGGTCCGGATGTTCCAGTCCCAGGTGCCGATGTCCGCAAACGCCAGACTGCGCACATACCGGTCCTGGCGCTCTACTGCTGTGTCACCGCTGTTCACCCCTTCTGCTCCATACCACCCCTCCACCTGGATGCCCGTCGATCATGATCCGGCTTGTCGATAACCCGGGATTATGCACCGGCCCGGTAAAAGGTTCATCACACTTCGGCAGGCAACGCCACTGACCACCGTATGGCACGGGGTGCCCGGGCGGAAAATCCTTACTTTCCGCTTGTTGATATCCCCACCTTTCCCCAGCAGACTTGAGTGCTGACGCAGTAACCCAGGAGTACCCACGGATGCGCACCTTCAGACTGGATGAGTACCGGATCGAGGATGAGCCCTATTACCAGCCCACCGGCGACGAGATCGAGCTGTTCGAGGCGGCCTACCGCAACCAGCTGCCGCTGCTGCTGAAGGGGCCGACCGGCTGCGGCAAGACCCGCTTCATGGAGTACATGGCGTGGCGGCTCAAGCGACCGCTGATCACCGTCTCCTGCCATGACGACCTGACCGCCTCCGACCTGGTGGGGCGCTACCTGATCAAGGGCGGCGAGACCAACTGGATCGACGGCCCCCTGACCCAGGCGGTCAAGGCGGGCGGCATCTGTTACCTGGATGAGATCGTCGAGGCGCGCAAGGACACCATGGTGGTGATCCACCCCCTGGCCGATGACCGCCGGGTGCTGCCGATAGAGAAGCTCGGCACCCTGATCGAGGCCGATCCGGAGTTCGCCATCGCCATCTCCTACAACCCCGGCTACCAGAGCGTGCTCAAGGACCTGAAACAGAGTACCCGGCAGCGCTTCGTGGCGCTGGAGTTCAACTACCCCGGGGCGGCGCTGGAGAGCGAGATCGTGGTGCGCGAATCGGGACTGGACTGGGAGCTGGCCGGACGGCTGGTGAAATTTGCCGGCATGACCCGCAACCTCAAGGGCAGCGGTCTGGAAGAGGGGGCCAGCACCCGCCTGCTGGTACACGCCGCCAAATTGATGGTGGCCGGGGTCAATCCGGTCTCCGCCTGCCAGGGGGCGATCGCCCAGGCCCTCACCGACGACCCGGAGATGCTCGCCTCGGTGAACGAACTCTCCTCCTCCCTGTTCTGAGATGGCCTCCACCGCCCCGCTCCCGGCATCCGCGGTGCGCCAGCTGCTGGACCAGCTGCTGGAGGTGGAGTTCTCGTTCCGCGACACGGCGCAACCGGCCGCCGCTATCGCAGCCCTCCCGGCAGAGCGCCAGGCCCGCCTGATCAGCTGGATCCGACGCATCGCCAGTACCCACGTGGAGCTGGGCTACCAGGTCGCCTGTCGCGGCGTGGCGGCGCAGGCGCTGATGGCGCCGGACGACTTCGAGGCCTGGATCTTCCACAGCATGGATCGCTACGATGCCGAGGGACTGCGCCCGGCCCTGCGGGTGATCGAACAGTACCGGCAATTTGCCGGGCAGCAGCAGGCCCGGTCACGCGGCGCCCTGCTGCAGGAACACGAGGGGGTGCTAAGCCATTTTCTCCGGGGCCTCTCCGGGCGGCCGCTCAAGCTCAGCGCGGCGGACACCATCCATACCGACAGCGAGACCCTGTTCCTGCCGCCACTGCTGGCAGGGTTGCCGACCCCGGAGCAAAACTTCCAGCACTACAAGGTCACCTGCGCCCTGCTCTGGGCGCAGATCCGCTTTGGCTCCTTCCGCCCGCTGCTGTCCCTCAACGCTCCCGATCCCGGGCTCCTGGCGCTCTATCACGCCATGGAGCTGCTGCGCCTGAAGGCGTGTCTGCGACGCGCCCTGCCGGGGCTCCATCGGCAGCTGGAACAGATCAGCCAGGCGCTCGGTGAGGCGGCCCTGCCGGCCGAGTGGACAGGGCTACTGGCGCGGCTTGAGACACCGGAAACCCAGGCTACCGATGTGCTGGCGCTGGCCCGGCAGCAACTCGGCCGACTCACACCCTACCCGTCCGCCGGACAGCCGATCCTCCTGGACCTGGAGGCGGTGCGCGCCTGCATGCCGGCCCGCATGGAGAAGGAGCGGGCCCGCTTCAAGGTGGCGCTGAACAGCCTGCTGGAGGAGCTGCCGCGCGGTGAGCGGGAGCAGCGACCCTCCCGCTTTACCAAACAGCGCGAGGAGGACCCGTCCGTGCCGGAGGGTTTCCGCGTCGAGATCCTGCTGGACGATATGCCGGCGCCGCTGCCCGATGAGGTGCAGGCGCTGCAACGCTCCATCCTGCTCGACCTGGGGGAGATCCCGGATGACTACCTGCAACCCGCCGGGCCAGGTGATTATGACCCGGCCCTGCTGCGCGATCCGAAGCGTGATGCCGATGACGTGTGGCGCGGCAGCTATCACGAGGAGGGGGCTCACCTCTACGACGAGTGGGACTTCCAGCGCCGCCATTATCGGAAAAACTGGTGTGCCGTGCGGGAGCGCGAGATCACCCCGCTGTATGATGATTTCGCGGCCCGCACCCTGGCCAAGCACCACGGCCTGATCAAGCACCTGCGTAAGACCTTCGAGGCGATGCGCCACGAGAACCGGCTGCTGAAACGCCAGCCGGAAGGGGATGAGGTGGATATCGACGCCCTGGTGGAGGCGCTGGCGGATGCCCACCTCGGATTCGAGATGACCGAGCGCCTGCTCACCAAAATGCAGCGCAACGAACGTAACATCGCGGTGGTCTTCATGGTGGACATGAGCGGCTCCACCAAGGGCTGGATCAACGACGCCGAGCGCGAATCCCTGCTGCTGCTGTGCGAGGCGTTGCAGAGCCTGGGTGACCGCTACGCCATCTACGGCTTCTCCGGCATGACCCGCAAGCGCTGCGAGCTGTTCCACATCAAGCACTTCGAGGAGTCCTACGGTGAACTGATCCGGGCACGCATCAGCGCCATCGAACCCCAGGACTATACCCGCATGGGCTTCGCCATCCGCCACCTCACCCGGGTATTGCAGCAGACCGAGGCCAAGACCCGCCTGCTCGTCACCCTCTCCGACGGCAAGCCGGATGACTACGACGGCTACCGGGGTCAATACGGTATCGAGGATACCCGCCGCGCCCTGATCGAGGCGCGGCGCGGCGGCATCCACCCCTACTGCATCACCATCGACGAGGAGGCGCGGGACTACCTGCCCCACCTCTACGGCCCGGCCGCCTACAGCGTGGTGGACGATGTGCGCGCGCTGCCGCTGAAGGTCTCCGACATCTACCGGCGGTTGACCCGCTGAACGGCGTCAGTCGACCGCGCCCACACGGAAAAAAACGCTGGGGTGAAACCGCACTTCACTCAGCCAGCCGATTCCCGGTGCCGCCGGCCTCCTTGGGTAAATCCTTGAACTTGGGCAACCCATCCCGAATGGGTTGTACGGACTCCTGATAGTGCACATGGAATGCCGGCTCAAAATGAAAATGATCAATCACCGCTGACGGGACATCAATCAAGCCCATGGTGGGGTGATCGGTATAGAGATGCCCGCCGCATACTTTGCACCACTTGCGTTTGCTGACCACCTGCCGATGATCAGAACGGGGATTTTGCTCATAACTGGCTATCTGTTCCGCACCCCGGGTAATCGCCAGGCTCTCCGGTTTCCACAAGGTAAAGGCACTGACCCGGCCGGCGGACCAGCGGCGGCAGGAGTCACAATGGCAGTAGGCCATCACTTCCGGCTCACCGGTCAGGGTCATCGCTACCCCGCCACAAAAGCAGCTTGCATGATAGGTCGTTGTCGCATTCATGATGTTCTCCTCATACCCAGAGGAACTGAATTGACACCGGCACTATCGCCAGCATCGATCACTGCCCCTGTACAGATAACTGTTCCGCCTGGGCCAGATTGGCCTGCAGATCGGCCAACCTGGGTTCCATCTGCAGGGCGGCCACGCGCAGCGGGGTGCCGGCGGTGGTCTGCGGCTGTACCGCACCGCTCCATCCAGCGCAGAGGATGGCGGCCAGCCAGCCGTTGAAATGGCGCCGGTTTATCACGGCCCGGACTCAGGAGAAATCCACCGGGCGCTGC
This sequence comes from Sedimenticola hydrogenitrophicus, assembly GCF_025175675.1. GTDB lineage: Bacteria > Pseudomonadota > Gammaproteobacteria > Chromatiales > Chromatiaceae > Sedimenticola > Sedimenticola hydrogenitrophicus. The sequence continues at coordinate 49,424 of NZ_JANIOA010000013.1, read as the reverse complement.
GGCTGCCGGTTGACCTTGAGCTGAAAGAGATCCGGCCGCGCATAGTGACCGGCCACGTCCAGGGTACGACGGGCCAGCCCCACCTTGGCCGCATCCACCTCGGCGTAGAGGATACCCGACTCGCGCCGCAGCGGTCCGGCCACCACCCCGCCACCCGGGGCGATGACCACCGAGTCCCCCGGATTCACCCACTCATCGGGATCAGGATAGAGAGCAGCCAGATCGGCCACGTCCACCCGCAGATCCTCTCCCCGCAACAGCGTCCCGCTACCCACCACCCAGCACCCTGCCTCGCGGGCGATGTGGCGCAGGCTGCCGATCCAGTCGTCGCCGCTGTCATAGGTGGGGGCCACATAGAGCTCCACGCCCTGGGCATAGAGGGCATAACGCGCCAGCGGCATATAGTTCTCCCAACAGAGCAGCGCACCCACCCGGCCACAGGGGGTATCCACCACATTCAGCCCGGCGGCGTCGCCGAAGCCCCATACCATCCGTTCCGGATTGGTGGGCATGACCTTGCGATGACGGTTCAGCACCGTCCCCTCCGGGCCGACCACCAGGTAGCTGTTGAAGAGGGTGGCGCGGCTGAAATCACTGTCCCGCTCATTGATCCCGCACATCACGGTTACCTGATGCTGGCGCGCCGCCGCGCAGAGGGGTTCCAGATCGCCCCGTTTCAGGTCCACCGACTGATCCAGCAGACGACCGTGCAATGCCTCGCACGCTCCCCAGTCGGCGCCCGGTCGGAGACGCCAGGCCCAGGCGGGATAACCGGGGATAAAGGCCTCGGGAAAAACCACCAGTTCCGCCCCCTGGGAGGCCGCCAGCGCGATTTGCCCGACAGCCAGCTCCAGGGTTTTGGCCCGGTCCAGAAATACCGGTGGTATCTGTACTATCGCCAATTTACTCATGGCCGCTCTCCTCCGTTGGATAACCACGGTCCGCAGCGGTGCCACACCGCCACTGTCCTGTCCCACTGCCGGACGGGGGCCTGTTTACAAGTGATGGGATCAAACCGCGCTTGCTGTGCTGTATTCATCATGGCGTCTCTCCTCTGGGTTAATTCAGGACAACCCGGGCGAGCCTGCGCTGCCTTAATTCAGGGTATAGACGGAGACGCCCGAAAAGTCCCGAATGATTCCCTAAGAAATCACGAAGAAACAGTTTTCAGTTGTTTTTCAATAGGTTTCGCAAGGAGTAAAGAAGAAAACGAACCGTGGCTTGTCGTCGTTGCAGAGACCGATTACGGCTTTTGCACACGCACGGCCGTTTCCACCAGACCCAATGACGCCAGTGCGGTTCGCAATTGCCGGGCCTGCCCCTTGTCGGTCATCGGATAGGTCTGCAACCAACTATCGGCATTGAAGTCATCCTGCAGAGCGAGTATCTCATCCGCCTCCCAGAGTGCCCCGGCGTGATCGCCGGACGCCTCCAGCACGGCGGCCAGATAAATATGCCCTTCCAGATTGGCGGGATTGCGCATCAGCGCCTCGTTGAGATTGATCAGTGCCTGCTCCCAATCCCCCAGATAGAAATAGGCGCGACCGAGCAGCAGGTAATAGAGATAACCGGCATCCGGGTTGAGGCGGATGGCGGTGCGGATCAGCGCGGGGGTCCTGTCCGATCGACCCAGATAGGTATTGATCCCGCCCATCAGGGCATAGGCATCGGCGAATGACTGATCCAGGGAGGTCGCCTTTTTCAGCAACCCGATCGCCTTCTCGTGCTGCCGTTGCTGGGCACTCACATAGGCCAGCACCCAATAAACTTCGGGAATGTCGGGGTCGATCTGCAGTGCTGTCCTGGCCATGCCGCGGGCCTTTTCCAGGGCAACGCTCCCGCTGGATATCCACTGATTGCGGTAATCCGCCGCATGGCTGAGCGCCAGACCGGCATAGGCGCGGGCGAACGAAGGGTCCAGTGCAATGGCCTGGCGGTAGAGGGTGCGGGCCTTCTCATTCTCCTCCCGCAATCTGACCAGCAGTAGCGACTGGGCCCGCAGAAAAAGCTCGTAGGCCGGTACGCTGTGGGTATAGCGGTGTGCCAGGTGCCGCTGCTCCGCTTCACTTACCTTGAGCGACAGGGTCGCGGCGATTTGCCGGCTGATCTGTTCCTGGATCTGGAACAGGTTGTCGATCGGTTGATGATAGCGTTCCGACCAGAGCTGACGACCGCTCTGCATGTCCTGCAGATGGACCTGCACGCGCAGTTCGTCCGCGGCACGCTGCACCTCACCGGTGACCCGATAGCGCACCGGCAGCGCCCCCTTCCCGTCATCCTTCTGTCCCAGAATGGAGCGGGACCCGATTACCCAGAGACCGGAGAGACGCGACAGATCGGTTATCAGGTCGAATGTCAGACCCTGGGCCAGGTAGGCTTGTGGGGCATCCTCCCCGAGTAATTGAAAAGGCTGCACCGTCAGCGTCGGCAACCCCTCGGCAGGCACCGGCTTAAGCGCGGAGACATCGGGCAGCCCGCTCATCGGTTGCGGCATGTAGAGCGTGCGATAACCCAGCACACCAATCAGAATGACCAGTGTCACCACCAGCAACGCCCAACCGGAGCGCTGGCGATTCGACGGCGCGGCTGGCGCCGCGGGCGGGGAGCGGTCAACCGTGACACAAAGACGATAACCGCGCTTGGCTACCGTCTGGATATAGCGGGGATTTTTCGCACTATCGCCCAACGCCTTGCGCAGCTTGATCACCGCCTGGGTCAGGGTGTCGTCACTGACGACGACGCCCGGCCACAAGGCCTCAAACAGCTGCTCACGGCTCACCGTATTCCCGGCAAGCTCCGCCAGGTACAGCAGCAGTCCCATCGCTTTCGGTTCGAGCGGGACCCGTTTGCCGTCACGGCACAGCTCATTGTCTGCCGGCACTACCCGCCAGGCACCCAGGTTGAACGCTTCTGGTTGGGATGGACTCAATCAGCTGTCCCGTTTCGTGATTCGCTATCCGGTTTGTCTGAGAATTGTCCGCAACGGACCGGCAGGAGGCGGGCCGTCCCTGGCCCATCCCGGGGGTTACGCCGTCAGCTTGCCGGCGTCTCCCCTTCGTTGAACATCTTGAGCATCTGGTCCCGCAGTTCCGGACTGTCCTGGTGGCCGTGCACCTGGCTGGCGTGTTGCACCGCCGCCTCCAGCAGTTCTTCCTTGGTGTCCGCGGAAAGCGCCACCGTGCATTTCGAGTCGCTCGGGTAGTCGCGGCAATCTATATAGTATCTTGACATGATCAATACCTCCCAACACCGTCGTGAGGGTTTTGAGGCGGCGGTTTGGGGCCGGCCGCCCCGCTTGTCGGAACGGCGCCAATCCCGTAACGACAGATTGAGTATAGTCAGAATCTCCCCCGACCCGCCCGGTTCGGTATCCTATGCGCGGGAAATCGGTCGCAACTGGCAGGTCCGACGAAACCCTGGATACGGCATGGAGGGGGATTAGCGAGGGGATCATTTACGCCGAGGTTCCCCGTTCAGTGGGGTCAAGGCATCGGGTATCGGTCGCGGGGGTCAAATACGGTAGCGAGGAGTACCTGGAGATCAAGTACTTGTGTATGGGTGTTGGTTAATTCGTTCCGGGTAAAGGGCGTCGCTCTTGAACGGGCGGCGCCCCGTCATTTCCGCTATCTCGCCCATTTGGCCCGAGGGTGGATCACCTTCGGATCAACAGGTTTGTTCAATCGGTATTCCAGCTTGCGCTTCCCCAGGATTCCCTCGGGACAGCCCACCATTTAGCGGCGGCGACGGCCACCTGGTTTGGGGGTCTCGAAGTTGACCTTCAGCGACTTGCCGTTGAACTCTCTACCATTCAGTCCGGCGATGGCGGCACGCGCCTCGTGGCCTTCCATCTCAATAAAGCCGAAGCCCTTGCACTGGCCGGAAAAGACATCCATAACCAGCTTGGATGCGCGCACCGTACCGAATTCGGAAAACAGGGTCTGGATATCTTGTTCGCTGGTATCGGATGGCAGATTCCCGATAAATATCTTTTTCAATGAGGTTCCCCCTTTGCATCATGCAAACTGTTACTGCGGTAATAAAGAACCCCGCCGAAGCGGGGTTCTGCATATCGGTTTAGCCGATAAGGTGAGGCTTAGGCGCTAACCTTGCTCGCCTGCAGGCCCTTGGGACCCTTCTCAACATCAAAGGTGACCGGCTGGCCTTCGGCCAGGGTCTTGAAACCCGAACCCTGGATGGCATTGAAATGTACGAATACATCGGGGCCGCCATCATCCTGAGAAATAAACCCAAAACCTTTGGACTCGTTAAACCACTTTACAGTACCTGTAGCCATATAACTTTTACCTGAAATAAATTAAACAATGTGCTTGCTGCTTACAGGTAATGAAACGAGGAATTGAGGGGGTAACAAGAATGGAACGACCAAAACTGCTGATAACAAAATCTGTAGCTGGAGACACTATAGGCCATGTCTATAAGATTAGCCAGGAGTATTTTGACATTTCGGTCAGATACTCCCGATCGCCCCGCCACCCCGGTTCCGCTCAGAACCCAAGCCGCTAATCCTTTCTATCACGTTTCTTCTCTTTCTTTTTCTTTTTGTCGGATGATTTGTCTTTTTTATCCAGCTTGTCTTTCTTGGGCGACTTCTTTTTCTTGTCCGATTGCTGCTTTTCGGTTTTCTCCTTCTTATCGCCCTTTTTCGCCTTCTTCTCCTTTTTCTCCTTCTTCTCCTGCGCGTCCGACTTGCTTTCCTTTTTCAATTTCTCTTTCTTCTCCAATTGGGGCTTCTCATCCACGGGCGTCATGGCGTCGGCGGTTGTCGCTTGCAGGGGGCTCTTTTCCGCCTTGGGCGTTTTCCGCCCTTCTGTCGGCAGCGCTGCCCCGGTTGCGTTGGACGGCCGGCCGGCAGCGGCATTTCGTGCCGGATCACCCGGCTGACCGGTCGGTGCCGGGTCACGTGCAATATCGGACCCGCCGATCCGCTTGAGCAGTTTGCGCGCCCCTTTTACGAAGGCCTCTCCCCGCTTCTCCAGCGTGGGACAGCGCTGTTTGAACTCAGCGATGGACATCCCGGCCAGCTGGTTGGCCGTCTGGATGCCACTCTGCCTCATCCTGACCGCCGCGCTGGGGCCAATGCCTCTGACATCAGTGAGGGGGATCTGCGGATTAGCGGACATGGGTTACTCCTGAATGGTCGATTGCGGAGCACGATATTAGAGTTTCCCTGTCTCCGCAATGGGAAGAGCAATCGGTCCTGATGCCTAAATGCCCGAAAACGGGGTGGTCATCCGTGAATTTTTTAGACATACCTACCCTCCCGGTCTGTAGGTGATTGGTCTACCTTGTTGGCCGATCTTGATGGCGCCTCGTATTCGGCCCCATTTTCAAAATCCACCCTGCCCTGGTTTGAGCGGAGCGAATTTGGGCAGGCGCTGAAAATGGGGCCGGATTCGAGGAGACAAGCGATCACCTGAGGCCGGCAAGTCAGGCCCATCACCCCGTGAGTAGTTAATTTTAAACAAATAACCAGTTCACAAAAAATTAACCCAATAATTATTGCACTGCAACAATTCCAGTGTTATGCTGCATCGCACCATCTAGGTAATCCCCCTCTACTAAGGAAGGCCATTGTCATGACAAACGAAATCTTTGAAAAGTTTACCGCACAGGTTCAGACTGTTCTCTCTCCGGTCCAGGAGTTGAACAAGCTGTATATCTACAACTTCGAGAAGCTGGCCGAAATCCAGCTGGGCAGCGTACGCGAATATACTGATATCTGCCTTGAGCAGTTGCGTTCCGCTTCCGAGATCACCGACCAGAAGGCACTGGAAGCATTCTTCACCAAGCAGGGCGAGACCTTCAAGCTGATCGGCGAAAAAGTGATTGCCGATTCACAGGCTGTGGCCAGTATCGGTAGCCAGTTCTCAACCGAGGCGCAGAAAATCGCCGAGAAGAGCATTGAGGTGGCGACCGCTGCCGTGGCACCGGCCGCCAAGAAGGCCCCTGCCGCTGCAAAGAAAGCCGCTTAATCAGCGCTTTCTGATCGAATAAAAACCGCCACCCGAACTTTCGGGTGGCGGTTTTTTTATGGGTTAAAGCCTCTCCCTAGTGCAAATCACCCACCAGCGAGTTGCGCACATTTTCATCCAGCACGGTCTCCGCGCTATAGGCCGGGTGGCTGATGCCTGCGCGGATGGCGGCGCCGCCCTTGGCCGCCGCCGCCATCTCCGGGGTGAGCTCGAAGCGCACGAAATGGACCGATGAGGTTTTATCCTCGGTAGTGCGTTCCAGGTCTTCATTGGCCACCGGGTGAACCTTGTCGAAACCCTCCACCTGAACCCAGAGCGCCTGATCCACGCCGATCAGCCGGGCCAGTTCACGCCGCCGCTGTTCCACATCGGCGTACTCCATCATGAAGGTGGCCTTCCAGTTCTGCCCATCCGGGATCAGTGGATTGTAGACATCCAGTTCATCCTGAATCCCCCTGGCTTCAAAGATCCGCTCGATCCTGAGCATCTCCTGCACCTGGTACTGCATGGTGAGGGCATCCTCAAAATAGAGCGCGGCGTGCTCACCAATGGCGACCCGCCGGTCCTTTTTATGCGCCATCACCTGGGCCCGGAACTCGGGGCGGATACGGGCATACTCTTCCAGGCTGTAGAGATTTTCGTGTGACAATTTGCCCATGTCTGACATCTCCTCGCTAATGTTCATTCCATCCTTTTGCACCACTACTCGTGGGTAATGGGTTTGTCGCTGAACAGGTAATCCTTCAGCTCACGTTCGAATCGCGGATCGTTGCGGCGGATCCACTCCAGCACCATCGAGGCATGCTCCTTCTCCTCGTCCCGGTTGTGCGCCAGGATCGCCTTCAGTTGCGGATCACTGCAGGCATCGACTCGCTGGTTGTACCAGTCAATCGCCTCCAGTTCCTCCATCAGCGAAATGATCGCGCGGTGCATGTCCCGGGTCTCCACCGAGAGTTCCGCTATCGGTTCGTGGTAGCCTTCATTTGCCATGGTTTATCTCCTTGGAATTATATGCCGTAGGCTTTTCTCAACAGACTCATGGGGTGCTCGGTCCGGCTGCCGTCACCCATGCCGTGTTCGATGTGATGGCCGGCCATCGGGCAGTCACTGCCATAATGATCGGCAGTCGCCTGTTTTACCCGGTTGACCACCGGTCGTACGATCTTCATCGAGATCTCGTGGCACTCCTTCTTCACCGCATAAGTGCCGTCATGACCGGAGCAGCGCTCGATCACCTCGACCGTGGAATCGGGAACTAGCGCCAGCACATCACGGGTTTTCGCGCCGATGTTCTGCACCCGCTGATGGCAGGCCGCGTGATAGGCCACCTTGCCCAGCGGCTGGCTGAAATCGGTCTTCAGCTTGCCGTGCTTGTGGCGCAGGAAAAGGTATTCGAACGGGTCAAAGATCGCCTGGCTGACCTTCTTCACCGCGGGATTGTCGGGAAACAGCAGCGGCAGCTCCTGTTTGAACATCAGGGCACAGGAGGGAACCGGGGCGACGATATCCCAGCCCTCATCCACCAGCTCGGCCAGTACCGGAATATTGGCCTGCATCGCCTTCTCCACCGCCTCCAGATGACCCAGCTCCAGCTTCGGCATACCGCAGCACCGCTCCTTCCGTGCCAGCGTCACCGGAATCCCGTTGTGCTCGAAAACCGCCACCAGATCCTCGCCGATAATCGGTTCGTTGCGATTGCCGTAACAGGTGGCGAACAGCGCGACCTTGCCCTGCGTGGGACCGGCCGGCCCGGCGTCGGCGGAAGCGCCCACGTTCCGTCCCAGGCGCTTGCGCATGGTCCGCGAGTGGAACTCCGGCAGCCGGGCATCCGCGTGCACCCCAAGCACCGACTCCAGCAGCTTGCGGGTCGGTTTCGCCTTGTTGGCCGCGTTGACCACATCCACCACCACCGGGATGCCGGCGATCGAGCCGACCGCGTCGGTGCTGGTGAGAATCCTGTCCCGCAGCTTCATCTCGCCCTTTTTGTACTTCACCGCCTTGGCGCGCAGCATCAGGTGCGGGAAGTCCACGTTCCACTCGTGGGGTGGCGTGTAGGGACACTTGGTCATGAAGCAGAGATCACACAGGTAACAGTGATCCACCACACCCCAGTAATCATCCTTTTTCACCCCGTCCACTTCGTAGGTCGGGGACTCGTCGACCAGGTCAAACAGCGTGGGGAAGGCGTTACAGAGGCTGACACAACGACGGCAGCCATGGCAGATTTCATAAACCCGTTCCAACTCGGCCATGAGCGAGGATTCATTATATAAATCGGGATTCTTCCAATCGATCGGGTGGCGTGTCGGCGCCTCCAGATTACCCTCTTTTACTGCCATGTTGTCCGCCTCCTGAAATCCTGATAACGGTGTTAGCCCGTAGATACTCTGTTCCAATGCAAGTCCAATCTGCATCCAGTCCATAAAAACATTTATCAGGCAGTCGCGTCGGGTCGGCACGTAGTCTGTGCCCACCTTTTTGCCCCGTGCCGTACCTTCCGCGTGGGCACAAAAAGCGTACCCACCCTACCAAGCTTGATGACCAAGCCGTAGGTTGGGGTGAGCCTGCGAACCCCAACATGTGGTGTTGAACGCAACCATCGTCCGTTGGGGTTCGCTCCGCTCACCCCAACCTACGGGCTGAGATCAAAACTGGGGTGGTACAGGAGGACCGGGACTGGACCCATCCCGGTCCTGTTCCGAATGCGAGATCAGTCCATCTCGTCCAGTGCTCGCTGGTAACGGTTGGCATGGGAGCGTTCCGCCTTGGCCAGGGTCTCGAACCAGTCGGCCACCTCGTCAAAGCCTTCATCACGCGCGGTTTTCGCCATCCCGGGGTACATATCCGTGTATTCATGGGTTTCACCGGCGACCGCACTTTTCAGATTGTCCGCGGTGCCGCCTATCGGCATACCAGTTGCCGGATCACCACAGCTTTCCAGGTACTCCAGATGGCCATGGGCGTGTCCGGTTTCACCTTCAGCAGTAGAGCGGAACAGTGCGGAAATATCGTTGTAACCTTCGACATCCGCCTTGGAGGCGAAGTAGAGGTAGCGACGATTGGCTTGGGATTCACCAGCAAATGCATCCTTCAGGTTCTGTTCAGTCTTACTACCTTTCAGTTCCATATCTTTCTCCTCGTCATAGTTCTGCTATTCACGCACTCACCTCAGTACGTGTAGAAAGGATAGATGATGAAATTTAGTTTATCTAATTGATTTTATATTACTTATTTATCGTTTTTTTCTATTTATAAGTGCTATCGTTGCTAAACAGCGGGGACCGCTTCGCTTTGCTCATGAAGCACTCAGGGCTCGCACGCGACGCCTAGTCGACGTAACTTTTGCCGATCGCGGACAACGGGAGTTTCAGGCCAAGCTCCGGCACCCGCTTGGCGATCCAGGCGGTGAAGGTGTTACTGTTGGGGCCCGGGAAGGCCCGGTAGGTGGTTTTCCAGGGATAGTCGCGCGCTGCCTTTTCCACCGCATCGATCAGCCGGTCGACGTCCTTCCCCCGGTGCTCCTTGATGACGCGGGGACGCTCTCCATACCAGTAGCGGTCCGGAACGTCCCGGGCGATCCGCATCACCGGTTGACCGCTACGGCCCCGCCAACCGACCACGTCGTACACCGTATAGGTGTCCGCACCCGTCCGTTTGGCGGCGATCCAGGTATGAATGGCAAACCAGCCGCGCCAGCCCCAGGCATCGGCACCGTAGACCTGCAGGACCGCTTCAGGGGTCACCGCGGGGGCGGGGGCGATGCCCGCCGGTTCCCGGCTGGCAGTCCGCCAGTCCCTGGGGGAAGAACACCCCGCCGACACCAGTCCCAGCAGAATAATCGCCAATAATCGCTGCCGTTTAGTCATCGATTGCCGTTTCCCTTTTCCACCAGACAGTAACCGTGGGGCGGCATGAATAGAGGTTTGATCAGTGTACAGTTTAGCGCTTTTTCAACGGGACACCGGGAGCATTGTCCCCGACGATGCCGCCCCGCGGGTCCTTAGGGCTCGCGCAAAAATAAGTTTCGGTATTCGGTCGCAACTGGACCCCGCTGGCGGCGTTACGCTTTTTGGCAAGGGAACGGCCATTGCCTGCAAAGCGTGCCTTGCCAGCGGGGCCCAGTTACGCCCTCGGTACTGCGAAATTATTCTTGCGCGAGCCCTTAGTCGCCCTGTTTTTCCGCCGGTTCGGTGGTACGCTTAGTGACAACCGCCTTTTTCACCACCCGCTTCTTGCTGGCTTTTTTCTTGCCGGCCTTCTTTTTCGCCAGCGGTTTTTTCACCGGGGCCCGCGCGGCCCCGGCCGTTGCAGCGGTTTTGCGGACAGCCAGCTCGGCAGCGGCGAAATCATCCACATCGATCAGCGCCATCACCTTGGCATCGAAACTTCTCAGTTGCGCGGCCTCGTCAGCGGTCAGGATACCCTTGCGCTCCGCCTCATTGATCTGCGAGGGGGTGTCCTCGGACTCGAAAAGTCCGTCCCGGCGGGCATTAAACACCTTGCGCTCCAGCGGCTTGACCGACTCGGCCAGTTCCAGCGCCTCCTGCAGCAGGCCCAACGGATTGTTGGGCTCGACGGTCTGATAGATGCCCTCGCAAAGCCGCTCCCTGCTGGCGCAGGGTTTCATGATCAGCTCGGCAATCCGCAGTCCCAGTTCGTCCGATGGCGCGGAGTAGGTACGGCCCCGGGGAAAGACGAACAGGCGCAACAGGGTGCTCACCCAACGGTTGGGCAGATTGCGCAATAGCCCGTGCAGCTGCTCCTGGGCGTCATAAAGCAGCGAGCGGCAGGCCCACTCGACAATAGGTAAATCCTCCTCCGGGCTACCCTGATTGACGTGATGCTTCAGCACCATCGAGGCGAGATAGATGGCACTCAGCACATCCCCCAACCGGGCCGAGAGCAGCTCCTTGCGTTTCAGCGCTCCCCCCAGGGTGAGCATCGCCACATCCGCCGCCAGGGCGAAGGAGGCGCTGTACCGGGAGATGTGCTGGTAGTAGCGGCGTGTTCCGTCCTGCGTCGGCGCCTCCACATAGCGCGCCTGGGTCAGGGCCATCACCAGGGAGCGTGCGGCATTGCCGACGGCATAACCGAGATGCCCGAACAGCGCCCGGTCAAACGCCTGCAGCCCCGCCTCGCCGTCGGCCCCGGCCGCTTCCATCTCTTTCCGCACATAGGGATGGCAACGGATCGCCCCCTGACCGAAGATGATCAGGCCGCGGGTGAGGATATTGGCCCCCTCCACCGTGATGGCGATGGGCATGCCCTGGTAATTGCGCCCCAGGTAGTTCTTCGGACCGAGCATGATCCCCTTGCCGCCCTGTACGTCCATGGCATCGTTGGCGATGGCACGCCCCATTTCGGTGTTGTGGTATTTGAGAATGGCCGCGGGGACCGCGGGCTTCTCCCCGGCATCGATAGCGCCGATGGTGACATCGGCCGCGGCGGTCATGATATAGGTGCGCCCGGCCATCCGTGCCAGCACCTCACCGACCCCGTGAAACTTGCCCACCGGCAGGCCGAACTGGCGGCGAATCCTGGCGTAGGCACCGGAGGCGTAGACCGCCGCCTTGCCGCTGCCGACGGCATTGGACGGCAGGGTGATACCGCGGCCCACCGAGAGCTGCTGCACCAGCATCTTCCACCCCTCCCCGGCCCGTTCCGGTCCACCGATAATGGCGTCCAGCGGCACGAACACGTCCCGGCCCTGGGTGGGACCGTTCTGAAACGGGATATTCAGCGGGAAGTGGCGGCGGCCGATGGTGACGCCGGGCAGGCGGGTCGGCACCAGACCGGCGGTGATGCCGTAGGCGTCGCGGCCCCCCATCAGGTGGTCCGGATCATAAAGCTTGAAGGCGAGCCCCAGCACCGTGGCGATCGGCGCCAGGGTGATGTAGCGCTTGTCCCAGTTGAGCCGGATACCGATGATCTCCCGCCCCTCATACTCGCCCCGGCAGACCACCCCCGTATCGGTAATGGCGGTGGCATCCGAGCCGACCCGGGGCGAGGTGAGGGCGAAACAGGGGATCTCGTCACCGGCCGCCAGGCGCGGCAGATAGTACTCCTTCTGCGCTTCGGTACCGTAGTGCAGCAGCAGCTCGCCCGGTCCCAGGGAGTTGGGCACCCCCACCGTGGAGGCGACCACCAGGCTGCGGCTGGCCAGTTTGCGCAGTACGCAGGACTGGGCCAGGGCGGAGAACTCCAACCCGCCATACCGTTTCGGTATGATCATGGCGAAGAACTTCTCCTGCTTGATATAGGCCCACACCTCTGGCGGCATGTCCGCCAGTTCGTGGGTAATCTGCCAGTCATCCAACATCCGGCAGAGCGTCTCGGTGGGGCCGTCGAGAAACGCCTGTTCTTCACGGCTCAGGTGGGGTGCCGGCATCTGATACAGCTTCTCCCAATCCGGCGCACCGGAGAAGAGGTCCCCCTCCCACCAGACCGTGCCCGCCTCCAGCGCCTCGCGCTCGGAGGCGGACATGGGCGGCAGGATCTGCCGATAGAAGGCCAGCAGCCGGCGCGAGATCGCTGTGCGCCGAAAATCCTCGACGTTGAGCAATAGCAAGCCGAGGAAGAGCAGCCAGAGCAGCAGCAACCAGAAAGCCCCACCATCACCGAACAGGGTATAGGCGAGCAGCAGTCCGCCCATGACCAGGGTGGAGCGTTTGAGACTTTCCCGCCGATAGGCCAGTGTAACCGCCACCACCGGAAACAGCAGAAACCAGAAAAGCGTTGCCAACATCCCCTTCCCCCTGAAGATCAGACTTGAGTGATATCTACCGCACACCGGTGCGCGATCCATTAAGCCTAGAGTAGGCCAGATTAAATAGGCAGTAAATGAATAACGAATCAACCGGACGATCAGGAGAGACTACCTGGCGGTTTTATCGACAACCACCCAGCCGGCACAGACACTTCCGGCCGCTGATTGACCCAAGTCACCCGGTGTGAAAATGGCGCCGACGGGTATATTCCATTCTGCCGGGCGTGACGTAGAATCTGTTCTGCCGACAGAACAAACACCAACCCGCACGCCGGATCTCCCCATCATTCGGTTGTTGTAACCCGTGACACCGTTCGGAAAACATTGCCATGTCGAAACCCATCTCCCTGGGCGCGTCGCTGGATCAGCGCCGGATCAGCCGGCGATCGCTGCTAAAGTTCTGCACCGCCGTGGCATCATTGCTTGCCCTGCCCGGCGCAGCCGCAACGCAGCTGGCAGAGCGGTTGGGAAGCGCCAGACGTCCGCCGGTGATCTGGCTCTCCTTTCAGGAGTGTACCGGCTGTACCGAGTCCTTTACCCGCGCCCACGCCCCCACCATCGAGTCACTGATGTTCGACTATCTCTCGCTGGACTATCACCACACCCTGCAGGCCGCGGCCGGCGAGGCGGCGGAAGCGACCCGGCTGGAGGCGATGAAGAACAGCTTCGGCAGCTATCTGTTGATTGTCGATGGTTCCATCCCGGTGGCGGATGGCGGTGTCTACTCCACCATCGCCGGCAAGAGCAATCTGCAACTGCTGCAGGAGTGCCTCGCCGGCGCGGCGGCGGTAATCGCCATCGGCAGCTGCGCCGCCTTCGGCGGCCTGCCGGCGGCCAGTCCCAACCCGACCGGCGCCACCGGGGTGGCCGAACTGATGGAGAGCGGGCGGATCGACACCCGGCCGCTGATCAACCTGCCCGGCTGCCCACCCATCCCTATCGCCATCAGCAGCGTACTGGCACACTACCTGATCTTCGACCAGTTCCCGGCACTGGATGAGCGGTGTCGACCGTTGAGTTTCTATGCCCACACGGTGCATGAACGCTGCCCCCGATTCCATTACTACCAGGAACAGAAATTCGCCGAACGATTCGACGATGCGGGCGCGCGTAACGGCTGGTGCCTGTACAGGCTGGGCTGCAGGGGTCCGGTCACCCGCAACGCCTGCAGTGTTTACAAGTGGAATGAGGGGACCAGCTCGCCCATCGATGCAGGCCACCCCTGCCTGGGCTGTTCGGAACCGGGGTTCTGGGATGCTGGCGGGTTCTACGTCAGCCTGGATGAGATACTGCCCCCCGCCCCGCCCCGCAACGAACCGCCCGCAGTAGCCAGAGATGCCGGCCGGCAGCTCTATGAAGAGAATTGCATCTACTGCCATTCGGCCGACCCGGCCGGGTTCGAGACCCCGGGGGATCAGATCCCCGAGCTGCTCCGTTCCGGGAGTATCCGCTCACACAAGCGCCTGGATTTTTCCGATGACCAGCTGAATATCCTGGGAAAGTATCTGGGGTCGAAAAAATGAGGGAGCCACTATGAACGGATCACGCGCGTCACGACCTGCCCCACTGGCGGCGGTACTGTTTCTGGCCGGCACCTTGAGCCTCGGCGGGGCTTCTGCTGCCCCCCCGGCCGTCACACCACCAGAGGTTCAGCCCGGCCCCGGCCCGTTCTCCATCCATGATCTGGATCGGGACGGGGTGCTGAGCCGCGACGAGTACCAACGCTTTCTCGCCGGGGTGGAGCACCGGCGCAAAACGGCGGAACAACCCCGGAGTTATCTCCCCCCGCTCCGCTTCGAGGAGATCGACAATAATGGAGATGGTTATCTGAACGAGGATGAGATGACCTCCGCCCTCAACCAGCGATTGCAACGGCACAAACGCAGCCGCAACCGCACCGGTCGCTGGTGAAGGATCGGGAATTGGAGTCGAGAGGTCATTAGCTTGAACCCGAGCAGAGCCGAACGCCAGAAACCGTTCGCGCCAAGGGTGTTCCTCCGGCGAATCAGATGCGCCGAGCCTGCCACCGCATCAATCGAACAACGTCACAGGCGAAAACGCCTGGAATCCTCACTGGCATAGTTCGCCACGGTGCCATCGATGACCGCGGTCGTTTTGATCATCTGGGTCACCTCGGCCAGCCGGCTACCCGGTATGGCGCAGGTCATTTCGCTGTTCGGCAGACCGGTCCGGACGCGGCTGAGCATACAGCCGACGCTTACCGCCACCATCTCCTGCTCCTTGGCAATGGCGACGATATGACACTGCGGCTTGCCCTCGAAACGCAGGCCCGGGATGGCATCCGACAGGGTCATGGCCTGCTTCGCATTGATGCGCAGGAACACCACATCCGGCAGCCTCGGTGAATCCTTTAACGGCCCGTAAGTGACATAACGAAAACGCTCGGTCACCACCGGAATCTGCGGGAACATCTCCGGTGCCACCCAGCCGGCCCCGACCAGCGCACCCACATCGGACAGGTTACCGACCTCTTCGAGCGTCTTGAATCCGTGGGTGACACTGCCGACACTGCAGTTCCCATGGTCTTCCGCCACCGTACTGAAGGTGCGCTCGGCGGCCTTCATCCAGAATACGCAACCGGCCGGGACACGTCCGCTGCGGCCATCTTCGGTGGGCTCCGGTATGGCCTCCGCGAACGGTTCGACGCCGGGTACCGGCGCCTGGGTAAAACTGATCGCCAGCGGTTGATGCTGCAGCGCCAATGCGCTGGTCAGCTCCTCCGCCAGTTGTTGATTTGTCTGTTGCGACATAGTTCTCTCCCTGACAGTTCGTCGAACGAGGCGAGGCTGATCCACCTATATAGACACACCTTAGGGCCCGTGCAAGGATAATTCCGTAGTACCGAGGGCGTTCCCGGGCCACGCTGGCAAGGCACGCTTTGCAGGCAATGGCTTGTTCCCTTGGCAAAAAGCGTAACGCCGCCAGCGGGGTTCAGGGACGACCGAATACAGGAACATATTCTTGCGCGGGCCCTTAGTGTCTGTAGAAGTATAGGAGAGACTCGCCGCCCTCATTGGAAGAGCACTGGTGGCGGTTTATCATTGGCTGATGCGGTAGGGTCAGAGGCCCATGATCTCCACCAGTTCGGCACTGGAGAGGACGTGGCAATAGATCATGTTGATGATCTCCAACTCACGCCGATGCAGTTCCTCGGTGCCGGCGGCACAGCCGTCCTCGACCACGATCACATTGAAGCTCTCATCGGCCAGGCTGCGCACCGTGGAGGAGACGCACTGATCGGTGAAGATGCCGGTCATTACCACGTTCCTGATCCCCATATTGTGCAGCACCAGGCGCAGGTTGGTGCCGGTCAGGGCGCTGTCGGTGGTCTTGGTCACCACCACTTCGCCTGGCGGCGGGGTCAGTTCCGGGACAAACTGCGAACTCGGCTCGTCCCTGGGCAGCAGCAGGTAGTTCCAGCCCGGTTTCTTCTGGCTCAGGGAGCGGTCCCGGCCATCCTCCAGCAGGCAGGCGATACGGGCATGCAACACATCCATGCCGCGGGCGCGGAAACGGGCCTGCAACCCCTGTACGGTGGGGATGACGATCTCCCGCATGCGTTGCTGGAACGGCGCCCAGCGCGCCCGCTCGGTGGGGTCGTCCGCCAGCTGCAGGTAGATATTCTGGATATCGATGGTGAGCAGCGCCGTCTCCCCGGGGGGGAGGAGCAGATCCTCGGGTTCCGGCGCGCCCTGGTAATAGAACGAACGATAATCGGTTTTCCAGCCCATACTCCCCCCGTTTGGTGCCTGTGCGAAATCCCCTGCAGAATCCCTGTGCAGAATTAAAGCATAGTGCAGTCTGTCCGGGCGGGACGCGGCATCGCGTCATCACGGCGGAAAAACGGCAACACCCGGCTCATGTGGCTGATGATATCCCAGGCGGCCTCGGATCGCAGGCAGTGGGCGCGGTGGCGGTAGAAACGCATATCGATACTGCCGTCCAGGGAACGGCGGATAGTGGTTCCCGCCGCGTCACGGCAGGATCTTGCTGGCTGTAGCTGACGCTGGTTCATGATGACCTCCTGGACAGTTCAAAACACTGGACGAAGGATTGGGAATGGCCCGATGGATCCTTCATGAGTTGAACTGTATTCATACACAAAGCACTAGACAAACGATCAATTTTCAATTATTGGTGAATTTTTCTCATCTATATGAAGCCATGACCATGCCGCCACTGAACGCCGTCCGCACCTTCGAATGCGCCGCCCGCCACCTCAGCTTCAGCCAGGCGGCCGCCGAGCTGCATGTCACCGCCTCGGCGGTCAGCCACCAGATCAAGAGCCTGGAAGAGTACCTTGGGGTACGGCTGTTCCGACGCCGCACGCGCCAGGTGGAGTTAACGCCGGAGGCCGAGGCCTACCTGCCGGTCATCCGCCTGAGCCTGGAGCAGATCGGCGAGGCAACCCGAAGAATCATGAGCCGCCAGGATCAGGTAATCCGCATCAACGTCGCCCCGGCCATTGCCGGTGGTTGGCTGATCCCCCGCCTCTACGACTTCTACGCCGGCCATGCGGGGGTGGAGGTGGAGATCACCACCTCCATGCGACTGGTGGATTTCAGCCACTCTGATGTGGACCTGGCGGTGCGTTACGGCAAGGGGCAGTGGCAAGGCCTGAAGAGCCACTTGCTGATTCGCGAGGAGCTGGTGCTGGTGTGCAGCCCGAAACTGCTGGAGGAGGGCCGGGGCCCGAAATCGGCCGATGATCTGAGGCGGCTGCCGCTGCTGCACGTCAGGCCCAAGGTAACCGACTGGCAGGAGTGGTTCGCCGCCGCCGGTATCGAAGCGGTTGATCTGGAGAGAGGCATCGGTTTTCAGAGTTCGCCGCTGATGCTGGATGCCGTGGAGGCCGGGCTGGGTTACGGCATCGTTAGCCGCCACCTGATCCAGCAGCAGCTGGCCAGCGGCCGGGTGGTAATGCCGCTGGAGATCAATGCCACCGGCAGCAACGGCTACTTCCTGGTCTATCCCGAGAGCCGCGTCGACGACCCCAAGGTGGCGCTGTTCAGGGACTGGCTGTTGAGCCAGGTAACGGACTAACCGGATGATTCGGGAATCCCGCTTGCGCGGGATTCCCGTCGTCGCCTCAATCGGTCGTTAATCGGCAAAGCGTGTATTTGAGGAGTCGATCACCCCTCAATCTTCAGGTCGTTCTCAACCCGGCGCACACCCTTCACCTCACTGGCCAGGGACTGGGCCTTTTCCATCTGGTCGCGGTTCTTCACCCACCCTGAAAGTTGCACCACGCCGTCCCTGGTCTCCACTCCGATCGTCATTCCTTCGAGCATGTCTTCCTTGATCAGTACCGCTTTTACCTTGGTGGTGATCCAGCTGTCGGTTGCATACTCCTTCACCGCCAGACGCTCACTGATAGAGCGTGCCTTGACAAACTCCGACTGGTCGAGTGAACCGTTGCCGTCCGTGTCGGCGGCGTTAAACGATCCCTCCTTGAACTCAAGGGCAGAAAACTCGGCCTGACTTAGGAGTCCGTCACCGTTACTGTCGATCTCCGTAAACTGTGTGGCAGGATTTTCAGGCTGTTCGGCACGCTCAGCCGGAGCCGTCGAGTTCTCGGTGGCACCGGTCCCCTGTGCCGTCAACGCCAGACCGACCATGAATGCCGTGACCAAAGGTAATCCGCATCTGTTAATGGTATTCATATTCACTTCCTCCTGTGTGGTTCTCTTGAACCACCATGCCAAAAGTACCAGGCAAACTGTGCCACTGACACCACCCATTCAAGTGCCATGCCAATCCAGGTAATCAAACAACAACAATGGCTTGCAACCACTCCCATGGCGCCCCCTCATGCAGTTTCGCCGTTTTTTGTTGCCACACGGCGACATCGGCGGGGGCTTGCCGGCAAACTGTTGAATCAGGGGATAAATAATGTCGGTGTTTGGCGACAACACTGAACGCGAAAGGATTCAAACCTCCGGACTTCGACAGGCCCCGGTAGCAATGTGATAACCCGGTCTCAAGCCTGTGGCCCCCTCTTCACCTAAAGTTGAATGGTTGCAGGCTGATGCGGGGTTACCATACGGGAATAGGTGGTTTATTCGGGCGATGAAGGCTGGAACCCACCCGTGGACAGGGAGAGGGCCGCCCGCTTGCAACACCGGCTCTTGCCATGACAATCATAAACACAGGGAGGAACCATGTTTGATCTTGTGTTCTGTGAACGCATTCTGGGGATAGAGGCGCCGTGGTGCATCACCAGGGCAAAACAGGATATCAACCGTCAGCGGGTCGATATCTGGATCGGGGAACGGGAGCGGAACCGCTGGTTCAAACCGATCCCTGGCGGCCGGGCCGCTGCCGGCGAAGAGCAGGTCTGGCAGCATCTGGGGATGGGCGGATTCAGAACCTATATCCATACCGCAATCAGTGAACAGAGCGCCGATCATGACTGCCCCTGGATTGGCAGGAAGGGCCTGCCGTTTACCCGCGCGCTTACCCAACGGATACTGGAGTTGCTCGGCGAGCGAACAGCCTATGGCGTGGTCTGCGGCCTGCTGAACGTGGACCTGGAGGATGTCTGGCGGCTGAAGCACTCACTGGATGGCGGCACCGTACAGAAGCCGGAGCCCGCGCCCCGGGCTCCGGACATTCGCGATACAGCCACCATCACAACGCCCGAACCGGAAAGCGACATCCCAATCGCCGAGGACCCGGTATGGCACCGGGTCATCAGCAATGAGAGCGAGATCAACATACGCCAGTTGGGCCTGAAACTGTTGATCAGCCGGGTGCGCAGCCAGTATGTCAATGCTGATTCGGACGAGGTCAGAAACATGCGCCGCCGGGAACTGCGCAAGTACTTTGTCCGGCACCAGCGATCCCTGCAACATGAACTCGGACAACTCAAACCCTTCAGCCGGGCGCGACAACAGATGGAGCAGATGTGATAATGCAAGCCACAAGCGGATCTCAAGGCCTGGTCTCACTACAACGGGCCGTTGAGTTGATCGACGACGGCCGTGCGCTGGCCATCGCCGGTGATGAATCGCTGCTAAAACAGTTGCCCCGGGGCAACTGGATTGGTGGAACCATACCCTACTTCATGGATCAGCGCGGCGGCACGGTGACCCGCGACAAGCTGTATATCAATGATCTCTCCGGCATCGGGAGCAGGATCGATATCAGAAGTTACAGCACACACAATTTGCCGGCACTGGTGAACGAGGCACCGGATAACGGCTTCTCTCTCATTATCCTTCCCGGCGGCAGTGAGATTCTTTCGTCCTACGCAAAAAATGCGCCGGACTACGAGGATATTTTCTTAAAACCGATTATCGGCTGGGTATCCGGGCATCACCTGGATGACGCTGGGTCAGTCACCCCAAAGGTGATCAATGGCCTGGATGGTGAGCCTTGGGACAACCGGGCGGTGGCGATGCACGTCAGACTCCCGGAAACAAAAATGGCGCAACTGGATATCGTCAACCTCTTCCAGCAGGGTGAAGGACACACCTTCCGCTTTGCTGATTCCGGTTTTAGCGCGGGGGACTGTCTGATTGATGGCGCAACGGGAAACTTCGCCGATTATCTGCGGCAACAAGAGATCGATACGCGCCTGCCGCTGGTCGCGGATTACAGCGGTGCCATGGTCAATGTCAGCATCAAGGGTTCGGACAGCGAGCGGGGCATGGTGGAGTTTTACGCCCCGGTGTTCAGTGGCGTGGATTACAAGCTGGCCGCACCAGTGGTTGACTATATTGATGAATTCATGGCGGTCACGCCCGACGCGGGCGGCAGTTGGGTGTTCTCCTGTAACTGCATACTCAACTATCTCTATATGGACCTGGAGGGGAAACGAACAGCCAATATCACCGGCCCTTTCACATTTGGTGAAATTGCCTATCAACTGTTGAATCAGACGCTGGTTTATCTGACGGTGGAAGATCAGTAGGTGACGGCGCTGACTCTGTGCCGTTTCATCCGCGTGGGCACAAAAAACGTGCCCACCCTACTTGACTACGGAATTATTCTTGCGCGGTAGCTACTCACGGAGTGATCGGCCTGCCTTGCCGGCCTCACACGATGGCTGGATCAAGATCGGCCAACAAGGCAGGCCAATCACTTATAGACCGGGTGAAGTTACCTTGCGCAAACCCTAATTAAACTGCACCGCGATACCCGCAAACAGATTCCGCTCGGGTGCCGGTTCAAAGTAACGGCTATTGGCCTCGTTCACCCGCACACTGCCGATATACTGCTTGTCAAAAATGTTGTTGATCCCCAGGAATGTGGTGACCTCGGTATCGCCGTAATACCGGCTATAGCCAAGGCGCAGGTTCGAGACGGCGTAGCTGCTGGCGCTGTCGGAGTTGGCGTTATCCACAAACACCTTGTCCACATACTGGGTATCCCAGATGGCATAAAAACCGGAAGGGGCATAGTAGGCCAGCTCGGCAAAGGCGGCGTGCTCGGGGATACCCGGAATCCTGTTGTCCTTGAACGAGGTGCCGCCAGCATCTGTGAAACGGCTGAATTCAAAGTCTGAGTAGGTATAGGCGAGCGACAAATTCACCCCCGGCATTGGCTGCAGGTTGACACTGGCCTCCAGGCCGTGGCGCAAGGTCTCACCGGCGTTGGTGTAGAAATCCGATCCGCCCGGATTCTGCCCCGCCAGGATCAATTCGTTGTCGGTCTCGATGCGAAACAGCGCCAGCTCGTAGTCACTTCGGGGAGAGAGCGCACCCTTGATACCCAGCTCGTAGTTGACCGCGGTCTGTGCCTTCAGATCCGGATTGAATCCACCCGCCGCGGTGGGATTGGCGAATTCACGGCTGCTGGGCGTCTCGAACGAAGTACCCAGATTGCCGTAGACATTGAGCGCGTTGCCGAGACTCCACATCAGGCCGACTCGCGGGCTTATCTCACTGAACGTGATGTTTCCTGAATCATCGCTACCATCCACAAAATGGTGGTCGCTGAAGTCAAACTCCACCTCGTCATAGCGAGCCCCCAGGGTCAGTTCCAACGAGTCACTGAGGGCCAGTTCATTCTGCATGAAGAGCCCCCAACTAAAGACATCCTCGTCCTGGTCGAGCGACTTGGGCCCGATCACATTGCTGTCGATAATATTGGTGAAGTTAACCCGCTCATCCATCTGGTTATCAATATCCAGTCCCACCGTAAAGCGGTTTTTCATTCCGGAGAGCACGTCCGTATAGCTGTACTGACCGCCGCCACCGACGAAAAAGCGTTGCAGGTCAATAATACCTCCCGAAGGCACCAGTGGGCCGCCAAAATAGCCGAACGGAAGTTTGGCATCGAAATCACGAAACACGTAGTAGTTGCGAAGCGTGAACTGGTGCCGGTCACCGATCGACTTGTTGTAGAGCAGTCCCAGTTGCTGTTGCTTGACCGACTCCCCGGCATCGAAGCGCAGATTGTTGCGCTGCGCGGCACTGGGCGTGGAGATATCCACATTGAAGGCATTGCCGGTTCTGCGCAACCCGCCGGGATCATCCGCCTCCGGCGAGTCGACGGCATTCAAGGTGAGGGTCACATCGGAGCTCGGATCGATATCGTAACGAAACTTGGTGTTCAGAAGCACGTTTTCGGTCTTGCTGTGATCCCGGTAGCCATCCAGCTCCAGCCTGGACAAGTTCACCAGGTAGTTGAGCCGATCCGCCTGCCCCCCGGCCTTGAGCTGATGCTTGCGAAACTTGTACGAGCCAAAACTGGTGCGCGCCTCAATAAACGGCTGGTCCTCGGGACCATCTTCGGTATACATGTTGATAACACCGCCGGAGGCGGTACCGTAGAGTGAGGAAGCGGGACCGCGAACCACTTCAATACGATCCAGGGAGCCGATGTCGATACTGTCAACCCCGCCCTGACCATCGGGCAGGGTGGCCGGAATCCCGTCCACGTAGAGTTTGATGCCGCGGATACCGAACGACGATCTGGAACCGAAACCGCGAATGGAGATACGCAGGTCCTGCGCGAAGTTGTAGCGATTCTGCATGAACAATCCCGGGATCTTGACCAAGGATTCGTCGAGTCCCAATTGCTGCCTGCCAAACTGGATATCATCCGCGTCCACGTAGCCGACGGACGCAGGCACCTTGTAGAGCGACTTGTCCACACGCGTTGCCTGGACCGTGATATCTCTCAGGAGATCAGCATCCTGTGCCTGTGCCGATACAGCGGCGCCCGCCAGCAATAAGGCCAGGGGTACCGGCAGTAACCCGCTCACATTCAGCGTTATTCTTCGCAACACACTTCCTCCGTTAAATTAATTCGCCGCAATCAACGCCGCCAGCCGACGGCCAGAACACCCCGATTCCGACGACCAATAACATATATTTTGTATGGTTATATCGTGACCGGTGAACATTAAGCCCGCTGCAAGGAGCTGCTCAATACAACAAAAGTCTAAGAAGGCCGCATGCGGATGGAATGAGGACCGGGAGTCTGGGGGGTTGGGCGTATTACACAATTGTTCTGAATTCGCGGTGGCGGGGCTGGCATCTCCAGACGAACGTGTAATGCTCCCGGCGGGCCTGACCAATAGTAGCAAGCGGAAGCGGGTCAACGGCAGTACCCAATTCCACACTCTCCGTGTAATCTTTCCTGTATGGGAGTTCGGTGATCGGGAAGAGAGGCCATGAAAAACATGAAGATCGGCCTGGCCCTGGGCAGTGGTTCAGCCCGTGGCTGGGCACACATCGGCGTGATTCGAGCGCTGGAGGAGCAGGGAATCAAACCCGATATCGTCGCCGGTTGCTCAGTCGGCGCACTGGTGGGCGCCGCCTACTGCGGCGGCCATCTCGACGCCCTGGAGCAGTGGGTCAAGGGACTCAGCTTCTGGGATGTGGTACGGCTGCTGGATGTAAAGATGGCGGGCGGGCTGATTGAAGGCGACAGCCTGATGGCGTCGTTTGAGGACAAGCTCAGGGATGCCAATATTGAGGAGCTGCCCCTGCCCTTCGCCGCCGTGGCCACCGATCTGGCCAGCGGTCGTGAGGTATGGCTGCAGGAGGGCCCGCTGCCCACCGCGGTGCGTGCCTCGATCGCGCTGCCCGGCCTGTTCTCCCCCATTCACCTGAACGACCGCTGGTTGGTGGACGGCGGCCTGACCAATCCGGTACCGATCTCGCTGTGCCGGGCGATGGGTGCCGATGTGATCATTGCGGCCAATCTCAACAGTGACCTTATCGGGCGCCACCTGAAAACCCGGGCACAACAGAAACAGCTCTTCGGCGGCCAGGAGCGGGACCTGTTCAATCAGCTGCTGAAGAAACTCAACTCCGGCATGCTCGAATCGACATTGGCCAAATGGACCCGCGAGAAAAGAGGCGGGGAGACGGCACCGGGACTATTCGAGGTCATGGCCAGTTCGATCAACATCATGCAGGACCGCATCACCAAAAGCCGGATGGCGGGCGACCCGCCCGATGTCCTGCTGTCGCCACGGCTGGGCCAGCTCGGCCTGCTGGAGTTTGACCGTGCCGGCGAGGCGATTGCCGAGGGCTATGAAAGCGTGCAACGCATGGAAACTACTCTCCGGCATGTCCTAAACAGCTGAGTGTGCCGGCCCATCGGCCCGGGGCAAGCCTCCTACAGGCCAGGTTACCCTTTACCCACAAATGCCCATGAACACACGTGTAGGATGGGTGGAGGCGCGGAACCCTTGTTGACGGTTGTTCGCGGTGGTCGGACGCGCCGTAACCCATCTTCGGATGCGGAGCAGATGCGCGAAGGGTTGCGCGCCGGAGACGGAGCCGGCGGAGAGTTCATGGGGGGCGCTCCACCCATCCTACGTCCGGATACAGTCCAGCCCACTTAATGGGTAAAGGGCAGGGCCAGGTGGGCGGTTCACCAGTAGGAGCGGCGCCCCCGCGGCGATGATCGCTCAGGATTTCACATCGACACACTCGGCCACCGGATTCTGGTCACTGCCGCTCTCTTTGCAGTAGCGCAGGCGGCCATCGGCATGGCCGATCCAGGCACGCTGGTCGCTGTTGCCGATATCGGTCACGGCAGAGCCGTTCGCCTCGACCGCGATGGTGCAGTTTTGCCAGTACGGTATGGCGGTGCCGCCACCCCCGGTACAGAAGCGCACGCTGCCGTCGCTATAGCCGATCCAGGCGCCATTGGCGCCATTGACGCTGATCACGCTGACGCCGCCGGCGGCTATCACCGCGCCGGTCGTCAATACCAGCAGGGGAAGTGCTACCCATCTCTTGTTCATGACTGCTCCTCTGTCATCGCCTTCGGGTTTCGCCTGGTACTACTTCAATCTCAGGACAGGGGTCGGTACAGGACAGGGGTCGGAGTCAAATTTGATGGACATTGTCGTATGAGATGCCCCGTTTCCTTGATCAAATTTGACTCCGACCCCTTACGCAACCCCATCCAATCGGTTATCCCATTGTAGATCAGTTCTGCGCAGCGGTCGGTGCCTGGCCCTCGGCCGATGAGGGAGCCGTTCAGGGAGCCACCAGTGTCACCCGGCTCCCCGCACGGCTACTGCTGACATCCAGGCGCAGCGACATCTGTTCCTTCAGCTCGGCCACATGGGAGATGACGCCGACCATGCGGCCGGAGGATTGCAGGTCGATCAGGGCACGGATCGCCAGGTCGAGGGATTCGGGATCGAGCGAACCGAAGCCCTCGTCGATGAACAGGGTGTCGAGGCGTATCCCCCCGGAGTAGGCCTGCACCACGTCGGAGAGTCCCAACGCCAGGGAGAGGGCGGCCAGGAAGCTCTCCCCGCCGGAGAGGGTGGCCACCGGGCGGCACTTGCCGGAATAGGCGTCCTCCACCTCCAGCTCCAGGCCCGAGGCGAGGTTGCCCTTGGCACGTTCGCTCTTGCGCAACAGCTGGTAGCGCCCCTTGCTCATCAGTTGCAGGCGCCGGCTCGCCTCCACCAGCACATCATCCAGCAGCACGCTGAGCACGAAGCGCTGCAGGCTGATCTTGTCGCCGGTCTGGCCATTGGCCACCTCGCTCAGGGTGCCGATCAGTGCGTACTGCTGCTCCAGCGCGGCGCACTGGCGCTCGCTCTCCGCCAGCTTCTGCGCCGCACCCTGCAACTGCCCCTGGCGACTGTCCAATTGCCGCCACGCCTGATCGGCCTGCTCCTTCAGTTCGGTGGCCGTTGCAAGTTGCCGCTCCCGGGCCGGGATATCCGGTGCGGAGTGTCCCTCCAGGGCGGCCTGTTGCTGCCGCAGCGCCCCGGCGGTCTGCTGGCAGGACGCCTCATGCTCCTGCAGCGCCTGCTGCAGTGCCGTTTGTTCCCGCGCTTCGAGCCGGGCCTGCTCAAACGCCCCCTGATCGGCAAAGGGACTGGCGCCCAGCGCCTCGGTCCATTGTGTTTCCGCCTGCTGCAGCGCCGCCTGCGCCGTCAGCTGCGACTCGTCGGCTGACTGACAGGTGGCCCGCGCCGATGCGTGCGCTTCGGTGGCCTGCTGGTATTGCGAGCGCACGGCGGCAATGGTGGCGCTCAGCCGCTCCACCTCGGCCCCGCTCTCGGCGATCGCCCGCTCGAGCGCACCCGGCTCGCGGTAGGCGGTCGGCAGCTCCTGCCCAGCACTCGTCAGCTCACTGGCGGCGGCGGCCACGGCGGCGTGCGCCGCCGCCAGCCGTTCGTTGGCGGTTTCCAGATCCGCACGTCGTGACGCCTCGCCCTGCTTCAGCCGGCTCTCGTCGGCGTCGAGTGCCTGCAAGCGTTGCCGAACCGACTGCAGCGTCTCCAACGCCTGCTGCAGGTGCGCCTGCCGGTCCTGCAACGCCGCCAGGGATTCGGCCACCGCCGCGCCGAGCCGCTGCTCCAGTTCGCTTATGCGGGCCTCCAGCCCCGTCGCCTCGCCCTTTTTTCGGGTGTAGGCATCGCGGGCCTCGTTCAGCCGCTCCTGGGCCGCCTGTACGGCCTGGCGCGCCTGCTCCAGGGCGGCCTGACTAGACAGATCGCTCGACAGATCGCCCGGCAGATCGGCGGGCGATTCGGTGGGCGATTCGGCGGGCGCCGGATGTTCCCGGCTGCCGCAGACCGGACAGGGCCGCTCGGGCTCCAGCTCCCGGGCCAGCAGGGCCGCTTGCCCCTGATGCCAGGCCAGCTCGACCCGCTTGCACTGGTTGGTCCGCTGCAGATGGTCGGCGGCCAGCCGCTTGCCCTCCTGTTCGGCCGCCTCCAGGCTCTGCCGTTGCCGGTCGCGTTGCCGGGTCAGCTCATCCAGCGCGCGCCGGTCCCGCACCTGATCGCTGATCTGCTTGAGCTGCAGCGGGGCGTCCGTCAACTGGTTCAGGGACTGTTGCTGTTGACTCCGTTCGCTGTGCAGCTGCTCGCGCTGCCGGCTGATCCGTTGCAGTTCCGCCTGCTGCCGGTGCTGTACCTCCAGGGCCGTCTGTTCGACGGCCTGGGTCTCCTGCAAGCGACGGGTCGCCTCCGCCAGCTGGACGGCACGCTGCTGATATCCCTGCAGGTTGGTCAATTGTTGCTTGGCGTTATCCAGCAAGCCGTCCAGCCGCTCGCTGTCTTGCAGTGCCGCTGCCGACCCGGTCAGCACCTTGACGGCATCATCCAGCACCTGTTGCGCCCGTTGCCGCTTGCTTGCCGCCGCTTTCAGCGTCTCATGCGCGGCCAGCCAGCCGTCGCACCGGGGCTTGATTCTTTCGGCCTGCTCCGCCCACAGCAGCCGCTGCCGCAGGCATTCGATCTCCGGCTGGTGCCGCACCAGTTCGGCCTGCGCCTGAAGCAGTTTATCCAGCCGTCCGAATCCCTCCTGGAGGTGCCTGGCCTGCTGCAGCGCCTGCTGCGCCTGGCCATGCTGCCGCTCCGCCGCCTGGCGCGCGTCAGCGGCCTCCGCCAGCGCGGGCTGAAGGTCGCGTAGTGCCTCATCCAGTTCATCCCGGGATTCCAGACCGATTCCCCGCAGGATCCCCTGCTGGACATGCCTGCCCTGCTCCACCTCGCGCCGGATCCCGGCCGACTGCGCCTTCAGCCGCTCCTCCAGCTGGCGGTAGATGCGGGTCTGGAACAGCTGGCTGAAGATCTCCTCCCGCGCCTTCGATTCCGCCAGCAGCAGCTCGCGGAACTTGCCCTGGGGCAGCACCATCACCTGGCGGAACTGTTCCACGCTGAGTCCGGTAAGCTGTTCGATCTCCCGGGTTGCCTCGGTCACCTTGGCGGGGACCAGCAGTTGCTCTTCCCCCGCCGGATCGATGGCCCAGAGCTGCGCCTCGGCCGCCTGGGTGGTAGTGCCCTCCCCGCGGGCCTTGGGCCGTTGCTGTTCCGGCACCCGGCGGATCCGGTAACCACGGCCGGCCAGCTCGAAACTGAAGATCACCTCGGTCAGGGTATCGGCGGCGGCATGGTCACAGCGCATCTGGCTCCCCTCCCGCTCATTGCCGGTGGTGCGGCCATAGAGGGCAAAACAGATGGCATCGAGGAGGGTGGTCTTGCCCGAGCCGGTGGGGCCGTTGATCAGGAACAGCGGGCTCTCGCCCAGCCGTTCAAAGGGGATGGTTTCGGACGCCTGGAACGGCCCGAAGGCGGAGAGGGTGAGGCTCAGGGGGCGCACTAGGCCTCATCTCCCCGGTGGATCTGTTCCAGGAGTCCGGAAATCAGGGACTGCTGCTCCGCACTCAGCTCTTCTCCCCGGACCTGGCGGTAGAAGTCCCGGAACATGGCCAGTTCACCACGTTTGAGCTGGTCCCGCTGCAGGCTGCGCTGCGCTCCACCGACCATCAGTCCCGGACGCTCCAGGTGCAGCACGTTGGGATAGACCGTCCGCAGCTTGCCCATGATATCGAGGATGGCGTGGCGATCGTTGAGGCGCACCAGCAGGTAGTCGTCGCGCTGCGGGTCATCCCGGCCCTGTGCCAGCAGCGGATCCAGTTCACCTTCGAGGATGCGCATGTCGTGCAGCGGCTGCAGCTCCACCTGCTCGATGTGACTCGCACCGGCATCATCCAGATCCACCAGTGTCACCGACTTGTGATGGCGGGTCTCGGAGAAGGAGTATTTGAGGATCGAGCCGGCGTAGCGGATATGCTCCGCGCCGCGGCACTGGCGCCCGTGCAGATGGCCCAGGGCCACATAATCGAAGCCTTTGAAATGGTCCGCTGAGACCCACTCGGCACCGCCGATGGAGAGCGGCCGTTCCGACTCCGAGACCTCGCCCCCGGCCAGGAAACAGTGGCTCAACAGCACGCAGGGGCCACGCCCGGCATGGTGTTCCAGGATCCGCCGGGTGAGGAATGCCATCGCCTCATCATGGCTGGCCACGTCGTTGTCGAACAGCTGGCGGACGCTGGCCGGATCGGCATAAGGGAGGGCGTAGAAGGCCACTTCACGGCCCGGTTTACCCAGCAGGATCGGCTCCGGCTCCGGCGACAGGTGGGTGACGATGTGCAGTCCGGCCCGACTCAGGTGGCGGGCGCCGAAGGCGAGCCTTTCCGGACCGTCGTGGTTGCCCGCGATCATGATCACCGGCACCCCCAGGTCCAGGCAGATGCGGTTCAACACCTCGTCCAGCAGCGCCACGGCGGCGGCCGGCGGCACCGAGCGGTCGTAGATGTCACCGGCCACCAGCAGCACGTCCACCTGTCGCGATTCGATCAGATCGGTGATCTGCCCCAGGACATGGCGCTGGTCCTCCAGCAGCGACAGGTTATGGAACTGACGGCCGATGTGCCAGTCGGCGGTATGCAGCAGCCTCATCGGCCCATCAGCCGGTGCCAGCCGGCCATGCCCTGTTCCATCAGCAGGTAGTTCACCGGCACCAGCAGCAGGGTGATGAAGGTGGCGAAGAGGATGCCGAAGCCGAGGGAGATCGCCATCGGGATCAGGAACTGGGCCTGGGTGGACTGCTCGAACAGCAGCGGCATCAGGCCGATGAAGGTGGTCAGGGAGGTGAGCATCACCGGACGGAAGCGCGCCACCCCGGCGTTCAGGATGGCGTCATGCAGGCCGTTGGAGCGCTTGTGGTTGTTGATGAAATCCACCAGCACCAGGCTGTCGTTCACCACCACCCCCACCAGGGCCATCATCCCCAGCAGGCTGAGCATGGTGAGATCCATGCCCATGATCCAGTGCCCCCCCAGGGCACCGATGGCACCGAACGGGATGATCGACATCACCACCAGCGGTTGCACATAGGACTTGAACGGAATCGCCAGCAGGCCATAGATCACAAACAGCATGATCCCCAGGCCGATACCCATGGAGGCGAACGACTCCTGCTGCTCCCGCAGCTCGCCCTCGAAGCTGTAGTTGACCCCGGGGTACTGCAACAGCAGGTTGTCGAGGTAATCGGTCAGTTCACCCTGCATCAGGGTCATGTTGGCGGTCGCCTTGTTGATGTCGGCGGCCACCTTGACGGTGCGGTAGCGGTCGATGCGGATAATGGAGGTGGGGCTCTTGCCCGGCTTCAGGGTGACCACCTGGCCCAGCGGCACGCTCAGGCCGGTGGCGCTGGTGATGCGCAGATCCTGCAGATTGGTCACCGATTTACGCTCGCTCTCGGGATACCGCACCATCACCCGGATGTCATCCCGGCCGCGCTGGATACGCTGCACCTGAAAGCCGAAGAAGGCGTTGCGGATCTGGTTGAGTACGTCGGATCGGCTCAGGCCGAGGGCGTGGGCCTCGGCCTTCAACTCGATCTGCAGCTCCTCCTTGCCGTCCGACAGGGTGTCGCTGATATCGAACACCGCCGGGTAGAGCGCCAGCTGCGCCTTGGTCTGGTCCGCCACTTCCGAGAGAGTGGCGAAATCGAGACCGGAGAACTGGATCTCGATCGGGTCCGAGATGCGCCCGATTTCCGCCCGGAAGGTGAGGTTCTCGGCGCCGGGAATCACCCCGATCATCTTGCGCCACTCGCGTACCAGTTCGATACTGGTGACCGTCGAGGTACGATCTTCCGGCGCCACGATCTCGAACATCACCAGCCCGGTGTGGGAGCCGGAGCCGCGCGAACCACTTGCACCGGTGGTGGATTGGATATCCAGTACCAGATCCAGCCCGTCCGAATCCCGGTACTTCTCCTTTAACTCAAAGGCGGCATCGGTGATCTTGCGGACATAGCGGTCGGTCACCTCGAACGGGGTGCCGGTGGGCATGGTGAGCGAGGCCCGCGCCAATTCACTCTGCACCCGCGGCCAGAAGGTGAAGCGGGTCCAGCCGGTGGTGGCCAGGGTGACCATAATCAGCAGGATGCCGGCAAACAGCACCAGGGTGGCCCAGCGATTGTCCAGGGCGGTCTTCAGCAGCGGCCGGTAATAACGCAGGATCGCCCGCTCGAAACCATCGGCGAAGCCCTGCTGGAAACGCTCCAGCAGCCCCGGCCGGCCGCGCTCGGAACGCAGTTTGATGTGCTTGAGGTGAGCCGGCAGGACGAACTTGGATTCGATCAGCGAAAACAGGAAGATCGGGATCACCACGATGGGGATCTGGGCGAACAGCAGGCCGCGGTGCCCCTCGATGAAGGCCAGCGGCAGAAACGCCGCGATGGTGGTGAGGATGCCGAAGGTGACCGGAATGGCCACCTCGCGGGTGCCGCGGATCGCCGCTTCCAGCCCGCTCTCGGCGTGGCGCAGATGGGTGTAGACATTCTCGCCGGTGACGATGGCGTCATCCACCACGATACCCAGCACCAGCAGGAAGGCGAACAGGCTGAACACATTCAGGCTGACATCGAAAAACGGCATCGCCACGAAGGCCCCCATGAAGCTGACCGGCACCCCGATGAACACCCAGAAGGCGATGGAGGGGCGCAGGAACAGGGTCAACAGCAGCAGCACCAGGACACCGCCCTGGATGGCGTTGTTGGTGAGGGTCCGCAGGCGCTTCTTGACAATCCGGGAGCGATCGCGCCAGGTGGTCATCTCAACCCCCTGGGGCAGCGCGGCCTGGCGCTCGGCCACGTAAGCCTTCACCTTGTCGGCCACGTCGATGGCACTCTGCCCGCCCACCCGGTACACATCCACGAAAGCGGCCAGCTTGCCATTGAAACGGCTGCGCAGCGCGGCCTCCTCGAAGCCGTCATTGACCCGGGCCAGGTCGCGTACCCGCACGATACTGCCGTCGGGGTGGGTCAGCACGATGATGTCGTCGAACTGGTCGCGCCGGTAGGCCTGGCCCTTGGAGCGGATCAGGATCTCGCCCGCCTCGGCCTTGATGTTGCCCGCCGACAGATCCAGTGCGCTGCGGGAGATTGCATCGGCCACCTCGCGCAGGCTGATGCCGTACTGGCGCAGGCTGTCTTCCGCTACCTCGATGGCGATCTCATAAGCCCGCACCGAATCCAGCTCCACCTGGGTGATGCCGGGGATTCGCAACAGATCGTTGCGCACCCGGTCGGCCAGGTTGCGTATCTCCTTCTCCGGGTAGTCACCGGCCACGGCCACGGTGATCACCTCGCGCCGGCGGGTGACCAGGCTGACCACCGGCTTCTCCGCCTCGACCGGCAGGTTGTTGATGGAGTCGACCCGGCTCTTGATATCCGCCAGCAGCTCCCGGGGATCGTAACCGCTGTCGATCTCCAGGCCGATGCTGGCGGTGCCCTCGGCCGAGCGGCTGACGATCTCCTTGATCCCCTCCAGGTCCTGCACCGCCTCCTCCACCAGGATGGCGATGCCCTGTTCCGCATCCTCCGGGGTGGCGCCGCGCAGGTTGATCACCACATCGACGTGCTGCGCCTCCAGGGTCGGAAACACCTCCAGCGGGATGCGCTGATAGAGCGACATCAGGCCCATGACCAGCAGGCTCACCATCAGCAGGTTGGCGGCCACATGGTTACGTGCAAACCAGGCGATCATGGGTGGGTCCGGCCGGCCGTGCCGGCGGCTTCGGCCTGCCGCTCCACGGATCGGCTGGCCCGTTCAGCAGTCCCCGGTCCCCGCTCCGCAACGTCGCCGCCCATGCGTTTTACCGGCGTGCCGCTGCTGACCTGGCCGAGGGGCGTAAGCACCAGCTGCTCGTCCGCTTTCAGACCGCTGCCGATCAGCGCCTCGCGGCTGTTCTGCCAGGCCACCGTGATCTCCCGGCGCTGCAACACCCCCTGGTCGAACAGATAGACATAGCTGCCCTGATAGATGGCCGAGTTGGGGATGACAATGGCATCGGTCAGGGTGCGACCCTGAATCTGGGCGGTCACATACTGGCCAATCTTGAGTGGACGCCGCCCGTCCCTGTCCTCTTCATAGGGGTTGTCGATCTGCGCGGTCACATAGAGCTGCTGACTCTGCTCATCGATGGCCCCGGCGGTACGCACCAGGGTGGCCGGCCACTGCTCCGGCGCGCTGCCCAGATTGTTGATGATCCCGACCGCGGGCAGATGACTCTGGCCGGCGCCGTTATTGCGATAATTTTCCGGCAGCTCCACATAACCCAGCTCGCTGTTTTTCAGCGGCAACCGCACTTCCACCCGGTCGGTAGCATAGATCCGCGCCAGCGCCTGGTTGGCGGAGACCACCACGCCGCGGTCGACGCCGCGCGAGAGGATCCGCCCGGCGTAAGGTGCCTTGATCTCGGTGCGTTCCACCGCCAGCCTGGCCTGAGCCAGTTTGGCCCGGGCGGCATCGATCTGGGAACGGGCGGCCGCCATCTGCGGTTTACGCAGGGCATAATCCGACGCCTGTCCGCGCTGGTTGAGGATCGCCCGATCCTTTCTGGCCTGCTCCGCCAGTGCCTGCTGCTCCTGCAGATTCACCTGGGCGTTGGCCAGTTCGGCGGCGGCGATATCCACCTGGATCTTGTAGTCGCGGGGATCGATGGTGAGCAGGGTCTCGCCCGCCTCGAAAAAACCGCCATCGCGGAAATTGCGACTGACGGCGATGATCTGTCCCGATACCTGGGCCACCAGTTCACCCTCGGTGCGTGGCTGCACCCGGCCGAAGGAGTGGATCACCGGGGTATAATCGCGCGGCACCACCCGCGCAGTCTCGACCACGATCACCGGCGTGGGGGGAGCCTCACGCTTTGTCGCAACCGGCTTGAAGTGAGAGATCAGCTGTGTGGCGCCGAAAAACAGGACCAGCAATAGCAACGGCAAGAGCTTGCGCATCATCATACTCAACAGACAGATTTTTATAATGTGACACTTCAGCGGATGGGGACGGCCTGCAGATACAAGCGCGTCCGGCCGGCCATTCTATGCCCTTCCCTTACCCATGAAAAGACACCCCGTTTGCGCATCGGTTCCGGCCCCACCACGAGGCCGTGTCGGTTTACCCGTCGATGACCCATCCGGCGGCCATCCACGCGGCACGGCAACCCCGTCACGAACCGCCCCACACAAACAGACCGGTTGACGGATAAATGAATGGTGCTAAGTTAAGCCCAGAGCCCCCGTCATCCCGGCGCATGCCGGGATCCAGAACCCGCATCCGCGGTGAATTTATGGATTCCATCCTCAGGTCCGTAAACGGTGCATCCCTGCACCACTCCTCCGGCCTGCGCCGGAATGACAAAAAAATGGACTCCTGCCTTAACCTAGTGCCATTCACGGATAAATTATTTCCTATTTCGCCCGACCACTCCCTCTGTCACATATTTTTACTATCCTATGTGGAGGGAGGATAGGGGAGATCAATCAATTTCATGCACAGGTTGCAGCCCACTATGATGACAGAAGTACATAGGGATAAAACGGTTCTGATTATCGACGACAGTCCAATCAATATTGAACACCTCGCCCAGGTACTCAAATCGGAATACAACATAAAAGTGGCCAACAGCGGCGGACCCGGCATCGAAGCGGCCCGCAATCAGTTACCGGATCTGATCCTGCTGGATATCGTCATGCCCGATATGGACGGGTATGAAGTCTGCCGCCGACTCAAGGCGGACGATGCGACGCGCAAAATCCCCATCATCTTTATCACCACCAAAAATGAAATGGAGGACGAGACCCGCGGACTCACGCTGGGTGCCGTCGATTACATCACCAAGCCCTTTCGCACACCGATTGTCCGGGCGCGGGTGAGGAACCATATCCAACTGAAACATAACAGCGATCTGCTGGAAAAACTGGCCATGATCGACGCCTTGACCAACCTGCCGAATCGCCGCCGCTTTGAACAGATACTGAAACGCGAGTGGGCGCGCTGTCGTCGCTCCCAGGAACCGCTATCGATCATCCTGCTCGATATCGATCACTTCAAACAGTTCAATGATCATTACGGTCATCTGGCGGGAGACCGTTGCCTGAGCCGGGTCGCCCGGGCACTGCCGATACCGCTGAAGCGGCCCGCCGACAGCGTCTTTCGCTATGGCGGCGAGGAGTTCATCGCGGTACTGCCGGAAACGGATCACAGTGTCGGACTGAATCTGGCCGAGGAGATGCGCGCCCAGGTGGCGAAACTGTTGATTCCGCACGCCTACAGCAGCACCAACCACCCCTATATCAGCGTCAGCCTGGGAGTAACCACCACCACGCCCAACTCACGCAGCACGCCACGAACTCTGGTACAGCTGGCCGACAAGATGCTCTATGCGGCAAAGAGCGCCGGCAGAAACTGCGTCATGGGAAAGGTATTCAATGGTGAAACCGACTATGACCTGGATCCGGCCGGTGCATGACCCCCGTCACAGTCGTGAGGCGAATGATCGGATATACAGATAGCTAACCGCTCGCACATTGGCAAGGGCATGCCAACCCGCATCCGTTCATGCAAATCAGCCGGAGTCCGTTTAGCGCATGAATATCAGACTGAAATTCATCCTGTTCATCCTTGGCATGGTCGTCATGTTGATGCTGCCGCTGGCCACCGGCGGCTTCTGGATCATCAACCGGATTATATTCAATCTGTATGAACACAGCTTCACCCGGGAAGTAGGGAATATCGATACCGCCATCCGGGAGAGCGCCCGCGGCTTCAAGCGCGCCGGCATCATCTCCCAGGACGAGTATCTGAAGCTGGAGGGCAACAAACTGATTGCCGAACTGCAGCAGTACCGTTTCGGCGACACCGGCGGCCTGATCATCCTGGACCGGACCGGCCATCCGCTGCTGAAATCACGCCCCAACGGAGACGCCCTGCCCGACGTCGGCCTGATCGGCAAGATCGCGCCGGATCGACAGACCGGGAACTTCAGCTTCCGAGCGCACGGCGAGTCCATGTTCGCGGTGTTCGAGCGTTCGGAATGGGGCTGGATCGTCATCCTGAGCATCAGCGAATCGGAAATGTTCGCCCAGCGCGATCTATTTGCCGTGCTTGCCCTGTTATTGACGCTGACACCCCTGGTTGGCGTAGCCCTGCTTTCAATCATCTTCTACCAACGATTTTATAAACGCATCGACCGGACACTGGAGGCGCTCAAGCTGATCGAGCAGGGTCACCTCGATACCCGTATCCCGGCCCCTGTCCATGATGAGCTGGGTGAGATCCAGGATGGCGTCAACAGTATGGCCGGAACATTGAACGACCTGGTTTCCAATCTGGAACAGCGTGTCGATCAGCAGACCCTTGCGCTGCGTCACTCAAAAGAGCTGGCGGAGGCGGCCAATCAGGCCAAGAGTGAATTCCTCGCCAATATGTCGCATGAGATACGCACACCGATGAATGGCGTGCTCGGTATGTGCCAGTTGCTGCAGTCGACCCCCCTCACCCAGAAGCAGCAACTCTATCTCAACACCATCAGTGCGGCGGCCAACTCGCTGCTGATGATCATCAACGACATTCTCGACTTTTCAAAAATCGAAGCCGGTGAGCTGCAATTCGAAGCCAGCCCGTTCAACCTGAATCAGGTACTCGAAGAGATTGCCGACCTGATGATTCCGGCCGTGGCGCAGAAGCGGCTGAAACTGGTGTATGACATCTCACTCGACATCGATGACCAGATCATCGGTGACAGCCTGCGCCTGAAACAGGTGCTGACCAACCTGATAAACAATGCCGTGAAGTTTACCCGGGAAGGACAGGTGCTGTTGCGTGTCGGGGTGCAGGAGCGGGACCCGGAGCGCCTGACACTGGCGTTCGCCGTCGAAGATACCGGGCCGGGGATAGCCCCGGACCAGATCGAGCGGCTGTTCCACCCTTTTACCCAGGCGGACGCCTCCACCACGCGCCGTTACGGCGGCAGCGGACTGGGTCTCAGCATCTGTCAGCGACTGGTGAAAAAGATGGGTGGAGAGATTACGGTCGCCACGCGACCGGAGGGAGGCAGCCGCTTCAGCTTCAGCGCCTGCTTCGGTCGCCTGGAGCCGCCCGACATCAGCCCTGAGAGCGGCCACAGCGAACTGAAGAACAAAAGCATCGTCCTGATCTGCAACGATCCGGTCATCACCGACACCGTGCTCAGGTATCTCAAAAGCTTCCACTGCCGGACCCATCACTTCAACCGTATCGAGGCGTTTGAGGACGCCCTGGGCGACGCCCTCCTGCCCGACACCCCCGATGCACTTCTGGTCGACACATCGGCTGTCGGGCCAAACCATGTCAGCCTGACAGAAGGTTTGTACAAGGGTGCGGCAGACCGGGGAATCCAAACGCTGCTGCTGTACCATTATGAAGACGAACACACGGAAGCTACCGTTGCCGCGGTACAAAAACCGTTGACTCAGGACCGGCTGGAGAGCGCCTTGCTGGGACTGTTCAACCCGGACCAGCCTCCTGCCCGGGCAAAACACGCCGGCTGGCAGCGGGGTGAAATCGAAGTGCTGACCGGCATGCATATCCTCCTGGCCGAAGATACGCTGCTCAATCAGCAGGTGGTCATTGAACTGCTGGATCAGCTGCATATCTCGGTTACCGTGGCGAACAATGGACGCGAGACCCTGAGCCTGCTGGAGGATCAGGGTGCAGAGGCATTCGATGCCGTGATGATGGACATCCACATGCCGATCATGGACGGCTTCGAAACCACCCGCCGCATACGCAATCACCCTCTGCTGAAAACAATACCGGTGATCGCCATGACCGCCAATGCCATGACCGGCGACCGCGAACAGTGCCTGGCCGCCGGCATGGATTTCTACCTGGCCAAGCCGATCGACCGCGATGAGCTGATCCGGGTATTGCGCCAGACCCCGCGGCTGACCGGCGGCGACCAGGAAGTGGCGATACCGCAGCAAAGCAGGCCAGCGCAGCCGCAGGCGCTGCAGTGCGTCGATCTGGCGCTGTTGCTGAAACGCTTCGAGGGAGATGAGAACCGGGTACTGCGTCTATTGCTGCAGGCGGAGGAGAGCTTCCAGTCCGACCTGCTGCAGATCAGGCACTGCCTGGAGTCGCAGGATTGGCAATGCCTGGCCCAGGCCCTGCATCGACTCAAGGGTGCCGCCGGCAACATGGCGACCCTGGGGCTGTACCATCGCTGCGTCACCATGGAATCCGCCCTGGCGAGCGGCGAAACCGATCAGCTCGCCACCAATTACCAAGCGCTGGAGAACGAACTGGATCGGGTGATCAAGCGTATCAGCATCCTCTCCGAACAGCTGGCAGAGGAGCGCAGCCCGCAAAACGGTGCGACGATCGATCACACCACCATCGATCTGCTGCCGCTGATACTGCGGCTGCAGGAGCGACTGGGTCAGTACGATCTGGTCGAAAGCGGCACGGTCGATCTGATCGAGCGGGAGATCGACAACGCCACTCACCCGGAAACGATCAGCCTGCTGGTGCAGCAGTTGCGGGCATTCGACTACCCGGCGGCGCTGAAACTACTGCAACAACTGATCGCCGAACTGGAGGCTGAAAAACCCTGTTGAGCCGCGAGGAGCGGTGCAAGAGGAGTGGTACAGGAGGAGTGGTACAGGGATGTACCGTTTACGGAGCCGAGGATGCCATGTACCGATAACGGAGCCGAGGATGCAATGCACAGGTGGAATTGATGGCCAGGCCGTAGGTTGGGGTGAGCTTGCGAACCCCAACGAATGGCGTTAGACAGATCCACCGTCTGTTGGGGTTCGCTCCGCTCACCCCAACCTACTGAAGGAGCGAGCTGTTATCTGCGTCCATTCCATCCTTAGGTCCGTAAACGGTGCGTCCTTGCACCACTCCTCGCGACGTTATAAACGGTATCCGATCCCAGGAGTCTGATGGCTAACCAGGCAAGACTACAAGACTTTTCCCGGGTTCGATGATGAGTTAAGGATAAAGCGTCAGCCGGCGCCACGCAGGCATTTTCCGATATAGGCCAGATGTTCGTGGGCGGCATGCCGCGCCTGGGTGGAGTCGCCGGAACAGATCGCCTGGTAGATCTCCCCATGCTGGGCATGGATCGCCTGATAGCTCTCCTCCATGGTGTAGATCTTCTCCCAGTGGTGCAGCACCATGTCGCCCAGCAGGTCGAACAGGCTCTGGGTCAGATGGATCAGCGCCACATTGTGGGAGGCGTCGGCGATGGCCATGTGGAAGGTCGCATCCGCCTGTGCCTCCAGTTCCAGATCCCGCAACTCATGGGCCGCCTGCAGCGCCTGAAAGCGCTCGCGGATGACCGACCGGTCCCGCTCGGTGGCCCGCGCGGCCGCGTAACTGGCCGCCAGTTCCTCCAGTCCGTGCCGGCACTCCATCACATCGGAGAGTGCCTCCGGGTTGTCTTTCAGCAGATTGGCCAGCGGGTTGGTGATGGTGGTGCCGAGGGCGTCCAGGACGAAGGTCCCCTCCCCCTGGCGGCTGTAGATCAGGCCCTGGGCCTCCAGCTTCAGCAGCGCCTCGCGCACCGAGGGGCGGGACACCTTGAGCTGGTCCACCAGTTCCCGTTCCGCCGGCAGCTTGTCACCGGGTTTTAACGCCCCCTTGATAATCTGGGTCTTCAACTGCTCGACGATCGAGTCCGAGACCCGGGCGGGTTTGATGGGTTGCAACAGCATGGCACTTCTCCAGTAGATCAGTGTTAAGGGCTCGCGCAAAATAAGTTTCGGTATTCGGTCGCCTCTGGACCCCGCTGGCGGCGTTACGCTTTTTGGCAAGGGAACGGCCATTGCCTGCAAAGCGTGCCTTGCCAGCGTGGCCCAGTGACGTCGTCGGTACTGAGAAATTATTCTTGCGCGAGCCCTAAGGGCCCGACCGACTCCTGGAGTCGAGGGCCTTAACCACCTCCCGACAGACATAAGTCAGGATTATTCGCATTATATACGACCAATTATTTGTCTGACCATTGTTTTAACAATAAATGTCACCGATAATAAATCAATAATAAATATTTGTTTTATAAATAATAAATTCCATTGCTCCAGTAACTTCCTAAATGATTGTTCTATCTACAATAAAATTATTTGACATATAAAATAACTTACCTTTTAATGGTCGGACCATTGATATTACTAACAACGCATACTAATAATTCCAACAAGCACTGACCAGTAGAGGAAGAGAAGCCATGATCAATCGTTCGAGCGAGTACCGGGATGTGGATCCCCAGGAGACCCTGGAGTGGATGGAAGCGATCGATGTGGTGCTGGAGCGGGAGGGCACGGAGCGTGCGAAATTCCTGATCAAGCGCACCATCGACAAGGCCACGGCGGCCGGGGTCGAGCCGCCGGACTGCTCCCGCACCCCTTATCTGAACTCTATTCCGGTCAGCCGCGAGCCGAAGCTCCCCGGCGACCCGGCCGTCGAGGCCCGACTGCGCGACATCGTCCGCTGGAACGCCATGGCCATGGTGGTGCGGGCCAACCGCAAGCCGGCCGCTCCCGGCGGGCACATCGCCAGCTTCCAGTCCTCGGCGGTGCTCTACGAGACCGGCTTCAACCACTTTTGGCGCGCCGCCAGCGACGTGCACGGCGGCGACCTAATCTATTTCCAGGGCCATGCGGCACCGGGCATCTACGCCCGCGCCTTCCTGGAGGGGCGTATCAGCGAGGAACAGCTGGACAACTTCCGTATGGAGACCGGCGGCAAGGGCCTCCCCTCCTACCCCCATCCCTGGCTGATGAAGAACTTCTGGCAGTTCCCCACGGTCTCCATGGGCCTGGGGCCGATCATGGCGATCTACCAGGCGCGTTTCATGAAGTACCTGGAGAACCGCGGTCTGATCCCCAAATCCAACCGCAAGGTATGGGTGTTCCTGGGCGACGGCGAGACCGACGAGCCGGAGGCGCAGGGCGCCATCGCCCTGGCGGTGCGCGAAAAGCTGGACAACCTGATCTTCGTCATCAACTGCAACCTGCAGCGCCTGGACGGCCCGGTACGCGGCAACGGCAAGATCATCCAGGAGCTGGAAGGCAATTTCCGCGGCACCGGCTGGAACGTGATCAAGGTGATCTGGGGCGCCTCCTGGGACAAGCTGCTGGCGCAGGACCACAACGGCCTGCTGCGCAAGCGCATGGAAGAGTGCGTGGACGGCGAGTACCAGAGCTTCAAGGCGAAGGACGGCGCCTATGTGCGTGAATACTTCTTCGGCAAGTACCCCGAACTGAAGAAGATGGTGGAGCACATGACCGATGATCAGATCTATCACGATCTGATCCGTGGCGGTCACGATCCGCAAAAGGTGTTCGCCGCCTACTCCGAGGCGGTCAACACCGTCGGCCAGCCGACCCTGATCCTGGCCAAGACGGTCAAGGGCTATGGCATGGGCGAGGCCGGCGAGGGCCAGAACATCTCCCACCAGCAGAAGAAACTGGGCAACGACCAGCTGAAAAAATTCCGCGCCCGTCTGGAGCTCGACATCTCCGAGGAGGATGTGCTGCAGGCCAACTTCCTGAAGCCGGCCGACGACAGCGCGGAGATGCAGTACCTGCATGGCCAGCGCCGGCAACTGGGCGGTTACCTGCCGGCGCGGCGCACCCAGGGCGATATCCTGACCATCCCGCCGCTCTCCATGTTCGACCTGCTGCTGAAGGGCACCGGTCAGCGCACCATGTCCACCACCATGGCGCTGGTGCGGGCCATGGTCGCCATCTCCCGCAACAAGGAGATCGGCCCGCGCCTGGTGCCGATCGTGCCGGATGAGGCACGCACCTTCGGCATGGAGGGCATGTTCCGCCAGATGGGCATCTACGCCCCCGAAGGCCAGCTCTACACGCCCATGGATTCCGGCGACATCATGCCCTACCGCGAGGACAAGCAGGGCCAGCTGCTGCAGGAAGGCATCAACGAGGCCGGCGCCATGTCCTCCTGGATCGCCGCCGCCAGTGCCTACAGCAGCCACGGCGTCACCATGATGCCGTTCTATATCTACTACTCCATGTTCGGCTTCCAGCGTATCGGCGACCTGGCCTGGGCCGCCGGCGACCTGCAGGCACGCGGCTTCCTGATCGGCGGCACCGCCGGCCGTACCACCCTGAACGGCGAAGGTCTGCAGCACCAGGACGGCCACAGCCAGCTGTTTGCCAGCTTCATCCCCAACTGCATCTCTTACGACCCCACCTACCACTACGAGGTGGCGGTGATCGTGCACGAGGGCATGCGGCGCATGTTCCAGGAGCAGGAGAATGTCTTCTACTACCTGACCACCATGAACGAGAACTACAGCCACCCCGACATGCCGGAAGGCGCCGAGGAGGGCATTCTCAAGGGCCTTTACCACCTGCAGAGCAGCGAGGTGGAGAAGAAGGGCAAGAAGAAGAACCCCCGCGTCCAATTGCTGGGTTGCGGCACCATTCTCAACGAGGTGATCGCCGGCGCCGAGCTGCTGAAGAACGACTTCAACATCGCCGCCGATATCTGGAGCGCCACCAGCTTCAACGAGCTGTGCCGTGACGGCCAGGACGTGGAGCGCTGGAACCGGCTGCATCCGCAGCAGGCTCCTCGGGTCAGCCACGTGGAGGCGTGCCTGAAGGATCGCGAGGGTCCGGTGATCGCCGCCAGCGACTACATGAAGAACTTTGCCGAGCAGATCCGGCCCTTCGTCCCGGCCGCTTACCACACCCTGGGCACCGACGGCTTCGGCCGCTCCGACAGCCGCGAGGGATTGCGCCGCCATTTCGAGGTGGATCGCCACTATGTCGCCATCACCGCCCTCAAGGCGCTGGCCGACGCAGGCACCATCCCGGTCAAACTGGTCAGCCAGGCGATTGAGCAGTACGGCATCGATGCCGACAAGCCCAATCCGGTAAGCGTTTAAGCCGCGCCCAGAACAAGGAGAAACAGACGTGACTATTAAAGAAATTCGTGTGCCGGACATCGGCGACTTCAGCGACGTTGAACTGATCGAGATCCTGGTCGCCCCCGGCGACCGCATTGCCGTGGATGATCCGCTGATCACCCTGGAGAGCGACAAGGCCTCGATGGAGATCCCCTCGGCCGATGTCGGCGTGGTGAAAGAGATCAAGGTGGCGCTGGGCGACAAGGTCTCCGAGGGCAGCCTGATCCTGCTGCTGGAGGTTGAAGGGGCCGCCGCGGCCGCTGAACCCACCGCGGCAGCCGCACCGGCGCCGGCCCCTGAGCCGGTTGCCACCCCGGTCGCCGCCCCGATTGCCGCCGCGGCCCCCAGCCGTGCCGCACCGGTCACCGAGCCGGCCGCCGACCTCCGTGAGGTCTCATTCGAGCGCACCCACGCCAGCCCCGCGGTACGGCGTATCGCCCGCGAAAAGGGCATCGACCTGAACACCCTGCAGGGCACCGGCCGCAAGGGCCGCATCACCCGGGAGGATCTCTCCAATGCGGGACAGCGGGTACTGCAGGCCCTGGCCAGCGGTCAGTTCGATGAGCCGCAGGCCATCGCGACCGCCCCTGCCAGGACCGGCGCCGGCATCCCGCCCATCCCGGAACAGGACTTTTCCAAGTTCGGTGAGGTGGAGTTCCAGCCGCTGAGCAAGATCAAGCGCCTCACCGGCATCAACCTGAGCCGGTCCTGGCTCAACGTGCCCCACGTCACCCACCACGACGAGACCGATATCAGCGAGGTCGAGGCGTTCCGCAAATCGCTCAAGGCCGAAACC
This sequence comes from Sedimenticola hydrogenitrophicus, assembly GCF_025175675.1. Taxonomy (GTDB): domain Bacteria; phylum Pseudomonadota; class Gammaproteobacteria; order Chromatiales; family Chromatiaceae; genus Sedimenticola; species Sedimenticola hydrogenitrophicus. Next base: position 5,853 of record NZ_JANIOA010000013.1, on the reverse strand, counting down.
GAAAAACAGGGGGTGCGGGTCACCCTGCTGAGCTTCTTCATGAAGGCCTGCGCCGCCACCCTGAAGGCCTACCCCACCTTCAACTCCTCCCTGGACGGCAGCGGCGAAAACCTGATCCTGAAGAAGTACATCAACATCGGTGTCGCCGTGGACACCCCCAACGGCCTGGTGGTGCCGGTGATCCGCGACGTGGACCGCAAGAGCATCTTCGAGATCTCCGCCGAGCTGATGGAGATGAGCGCCAAGGCGCGGGACAAGAAGCTGAAACCGGGCGACATGCAGGGCGCCACCTTCACCATCTCCAGCCTCGGGGGCATCGGCGGTACCGCCTTTACCCCGATCGTGAATGCGCCGGAGGTGGCTATTCTCGGCCTCACCCGCTCGCAGATGAAACCGGTGTGGAACGGTAGCGAGTTCATCCCCCGGCTGATGCAGCCGATGTCGCTCTCCTACGACCATCGGGTCATCGACGGCGCCCAGGCCGCGCACTTCGTGCGTCACCTCGGCATGCTGATGAACGACGTGCGGCGGCTGCTGCTCTGACCTCCCAACACCACAACAAACGGAATTAAGATCATGAGCAACATTGAACAGATTCATGTCCCCGACATCGGGGAGTTCGAAGATGTGGAGATTATCGAGATCCTGGTGTCGGTGGGTGATGCCGTCAATATCGACGACCCGCTGATCACCCTGGAGAGCGACAAGGCCTCCATGGAGATCCCGTCGCCGTTCTCCGGCACGGTGCAGGAACTCTTCGTCAAGCTGGGCGACACGGTATCGACCGGCAGCCTGATCCTCAGCCTGGACAAGGCGGTGGAACCCAAGGTGGCGGTGCAGGAGCCGCAACCGCTGCTGCAGAAAAACGCCAACCATGGCGCGGCACCGGGCGATGCCGGCAAGACCGTGCTGCAGGACGTCTATGTACCCGACATCGGCGACTTCCAGGATGTGGACGTGATCGAGGTGCTGGTGATGCCCGGCGACAAGATCAGTATGGACACCCCGATGCTCACCCTGGAGAGCGACAAGGCCTCCATGGAACTGCCCTCCCCGAGCAGCGGTACCGTGCACTCGGTGCATGTCAAGGTGGGTGAACAGGTCTCCCAGGGCGATCTCGTGCTCACCCTGGAGGTGGCCAGTCCCGGCGGGGCCGGCGCCAAGGCTTCGTCGGCCGGAACCGGCCCGGCCCCGGCCGCCCCCAAGGTGGCGGCCAGCCAGGAGCCGACCACCTATATCGGTAACGCCGACATCCAGGCCGACGTGGTGGTGCTGGGTGCCGGCCCCGGCGGCTATACCGCCGCTTTCCGCGCCGCCGATCTGGGCAAGAAGGTGATCCTGATCGAGCGCCACAGCAGCCTCGGCGGCGTCTGTCTCAACGTGGGCTGCATCCCCTCCAAGGCGCTGCTGCACGCCGCCAAGGTGCTGGAGGAGGCCCGCGATTTCCGCAACCACGGCCTCAAATTCATTGAGCCGGAGGTGGACCTGGACGCCCTGCGCGACTGGAAGAACGGCATCGTCACCCGCCTCACCGGCGGCCTGATGGGGCTGGCCAAACAGCGCAAGGTGCAGGTGGTCAACGGCTACGGCAAGTTCATCGACCAGAGCAATATCGAGGTCACCGACGCCGAGGGCCAGACCACCACCGTCGGCTTCACCCAGTGCATCATTGCCGCGGGTTCGGCACCGGTGAAGCTGCCGTTCCTGCCGGATGACGAGCGCATTATCGACTCCACCGGCGCGCTGATGCTGAAACAGATCCCCAAGCGCATGCTGGTGATCGGCGGCGGCATCATCGGCCTGGAGATGGCCACGGTCTATCACGCCCTGGGTAGCCGGATCAGCGTGGTGGAGATGCTCGATGGCCTGATCACCGGGGCCGACAAGGATATTGTCAAGCCGCTGCACAAGAAATTGGAGAAGCAGTACGAGGCGATCCTCACCCAGACCCGGGTCAGCAAAGTGGAAGCCCTGGACGAGGGACTGCGGGTCACCTTCGAGGGTGCCAAGGCCCCCGAGCCGCAGCTCTATGACGCCATCCTGGTCGCCGTCGGCCGCTCGCCCAACGGCCACAAGATCGACGCCCAAAACGCCGGGGTGGCGGTGGATGACCACGGTTTCATCCACGTCGACAAGCAGCAGCGCAGCAACGTGCCGCACATCTTCGCCATCGGCGACGTGGTGGGCCAGCCGATGCTGGCGCACAAGGCGGTGCACGAAGGCAAGGTGGCGGCCGAGGTGTGCGCCGGACTCAGCACCTTCTTCGACGCCTGGGTGATCCCGTCGGTCGCCTACACCGATCCGGAGATCGCCTGGGTCGGCAAGACCGAGGCGGAGGCCAAGGCAGAGGGGATCAAGTTCGGCAAGGGGGCCTTCCCCTGGGCCGCCAGCGGCCGCTCCCTCTCCCTGGGACGGGATGAGGGGCTGACCAAGATGATCTTCGACGAGGAGAGCGGCCAGGTGATCGGTGCCGGCATCGTCGGCCCCAACGCCGGCGATCTGATCGCCGAGGTCTGTCTGGCCATCGAGATGGGTTGTGACGCCTCCGATATCGGTCTTACCGTACACCCGCACCCGACCCTGTCGGAGACGGTGGCGATGGCGGCCGAGGCGTTCGAGGGCAGCATTACCGACCTGTTCATTCCGAAACGCAAAAAGTAACCAGACAGGCCAGCCAAATGACAGACTCCAGGGTAAAACGCCAGGTGGTGGCGGGCGAGAAGCTGCGCGATGCCGACAAGGTGTCGCGTATCCCGATCAAGGTGGTGCCCGCCGCCACCCCGTTGCCGAAGCCGGAGTGGCTGCGCATCAAGCTCCCCGACCCGGCGCAGCGGCGCCGGGTCGAGGCGCTGGTGGCGGAGACCGGGCTGCACACGGTCTGCCAGGAGGCGGCCTGCCCCAACCTGGCGGAGTGCTTCCATCACGGCACCGCCACCTTCATGATCATGGGGGACATCTGCACCCGCCGCTGTCCCTTCTGCGACGTGGCTCACGGCCGGCCGCTGGCCCTTGACCAGGGGGAACCGGCGCGGCTGGCCGCAGCGGTGAAAAAGATGGGCCTGCGCTACGTGGTGATCACCTCGGTGGACCGGGACGATCTGGCGGATGGCGGCGCCGGCCACTACGCCGCCTGCATCCGGGCGGTGCGCGAGGCCAATCCGGGCATCAAGGTGGAGATCCTGGTACCCGACTTCCGCGGCCGCATGGAACCGGCGTTGAATATCCTTGGCGAAACGCCCCCAGATGTGCTGAACCACAATCTGGAGACGGTGCCGAGGCTGTACAAATCGGTACGGCCCGGTGCCGATTACCAGTGGTCGCTCGATCTGCTGCAGAAATTCAAGCGGGAAAACCCCGAGGTAGCGACAAAATCGGGCCTGATGCTGGGACTGGGGGAGACCGTGATGGAGATCAGCCAGGTGATGCAGGATCTGCGTAGCCACGGCTGCGAACTGCTCACCCTGGGTCAGTACCTGCAACCCAGCCCCCACCATCTGCCGGTGAGCCGCTATGTCACCCCGGCCGAGTTTGATCAGTTGAAACGCTACGGCGAGGCACTCGGCTTCTCCCACGTGGCGAGCGGCCCCTTCGTGCGCTCCTCCTACCACGCCGACGCCCAAGCCGCCGGACTGGTGGAACCGGCCCCGACCCGTGACACGGACCGGCCGCGCAATCCCGACAGCGTTCCCCAGGTGGTCACCTGGCACGACGCCGACCTGCTTTAATGTTCTCGTAACTACTCACCTGGCCTGTAAGCGGTTGGCCTGCCTTGCCGGCCTCACGTGATGGCTTGTATCCTCGAATCCGGCCCCATTTTCAGCGCCTGCCCAAACTCGCTTCGCTCAAACAAGGGCAGGCTTGAATCTGAAAAAGGGGCCGGATTCGAGGCGCCATCAAGATCGACCAACAAGACAGGCCAATCACCCCGTGAGCATGGGTGAGGAGTGGTACAGGGATGTACCGATAACGGAGCCGAGGATGCAATGTACCGTTTACGGACCTGAGTCGCGTAGAAGGGTGGGCACAAAAAGCGTGCCCACTCTACTAAGCTTGCCGTCATTGATGTAACTCGTAGGTTGGGGTGAGGAACGAACCCCAACAAGGCTATGCCGGCGATGCTCGAGAACCATAGGGCGGGCCGTGCCCGCCGACGGCGCCCATGGGGCGCCCTATGACTACCCCCGTGTTCCGAAACAGCTGCTTTAGTCGCGTAGGTTGGGGTGAGCCTGCGAACCCCAACGGGGTTTCTGACCTCTCCCCTGCTGTCATCAAGCTGACCCATTCATTCATTAACCTGAACCCGATGCCATCAGCACGGGAGATGAAACCATGAATGAGACCCTCGCCCACGGCTTTTCCGAGGCCTGCTTCGAACAGGACGAGTTCGATTATGGCTATATCGATCTGGACAACCTGGATGACCTGGACGACGAGGAGGTGCAGGAGTATTTCGACTCCCTGGATCAGTAACCGACAGTTCCCCACGCCATCACCCACCACTTTCCGGCGACTAAAACTGCCGCCCCCTGTGCGGTGCGACGCATCAGCGCTACGGGTTCTCTTCCTGCAGCCCCGGCCGCCTGATCCAGCGCCGCAGCAGCCGCCTGGGCATGATGATCAGCACATTGCCCAGCACCACCAGCGCCACTCCGGCGCCGGCCATCAGGCTCCAGTGATAGTTCTCGAACAGGGTCGAGATGCCCAGCGCCACCAGGGGAAACAGCACGGTGGCATAGGCCGCCTTCTCCGGGCCGATGCGGCCCAGCAGGGTGAGGTAGCTGCCGAAGGCGAGCACCGAACCGAACAGGGCCAGATAGAGCAGCGACAGGTTATAGGGAAGCGACGGCTCGTAAACCAGCTCCACCCCCTGCACCAGGGCGTAGAGGAACAGGATCAGCGCACCATAGGTCATGCCGAAGGCGTTGCTCTGGATCACCGGCAGCCGCCGCTGCTGGTTCCTGGCCGAGAGCATGTTGCCCAGCGAGGCGATAAAGGTCCCCAGCAGGCTCAGCAGCAAGCCCTTCAGGGCGCCGCCGTTCTGCTGCAGACTGGCCACCTCGGGCCAGAACACCAAGGTGATGCCGAGCAGGCCGACCAGGGCACCGATCACCATCGAGGTATCCATCGGCTTGCGGAAAAACAGCGCGCTGTTGACGATGTTCATCAACACGATGGTGGAGAAGATCACCGCGATCAGACCGCTGGTGAGCTCGGCGGTGGCCCAGTAGAAGATCAGGTAGTTGAGACAGAACAGCATCAGCCCCTGCAGCGCCATCCACAGATGCTCGCGCCGTTCGAAGCGTAGCGGCAGGCCGCGCAGCCAACACCAGGCAAACAGGATCAGCGCCGCCAGGGCGAAGCGGTAGGCGACCGACAGTTCGGGAGGCACGCTACCGAGCTGGAACTTGATGGCATACCAGGTGGAGCCCCAGATGAAGACGGCCGCGAAATAGAGACTGACGGAGTGGGTGAGCATGGGCGGGCCTGAGTCCATTCGTTGGAGTTAAGGACCTGTCAACAAATAACTATCACATCTTGTTGGTCTTTTCGTCCGCCTTCGGCGTTACGGCAAGACTTACATAGAACGACTATGCGCGCCTTGCCGTGCCTTGAAGGCAAACGGCCTCTTCAATAAAACCTGTGGCCGGCGCAATCCGTAACAGTGATTTCTTTCCAGGTCCTAAAACTATCTTATACGCCGCCATCATGTATTATTAAAACGAATTATCATAATAGGATTAATTACGAACTCTAATGGCAACTATTCAGGGTGCGATTGGCCTGCCTTGCTGGCCTCACGTGATGGCTTGCTTCCTCGAATCCGGCCCCTTTTTCAGCGCCTGCCCAAACTCG
>NZ_JANIOA010000129.1 GCF_025175675.1 Sedimenticola hydrogenitrophicus | reverse complement strand
CCCCCCCGCCAATCGCCGTACACTGCCGCTGTGGCGGTGCCAGTGCGCCATGCCGTGGTCGGCCAGCCCCGTCTCATGGAAAATGCCGTCAGCGCGCGCTCAGAGCCAATTTTTTCATCTCAAAAAGTCGTGAGATAATAGTGTCACGCAAAGCCGCTTCGGTACTGAGATTGTGACACTCGACTCCATCGACATCAAGGCAGCCATTGAGGCTGTCGAAAAACAACTGCAACAGGATAAGCAGACTTCCGTTGCCATGAAGTCTGCGGTATCCCTGGTGCTGATTGTCGTGAAGCTGTTGATGGCGCGCTTGGGCATGAACAGTCGCAACAGCAGTTTGCCACCCGCCAGCGATCCCAATCGTGCGAAAAAACAACGCGGCCTCAGTGGACGCAAGCCCGGCGGTCAGCCCGATCATAACGGCAGCACGTTGAAACCGGTCGACGAGCCGGACGACATTCGCACCATCAACATCGATAAGCGAACCTTGCCGGCGGGCGATTATCAGGAGGTCGGCTTTGAACGCCGCCAGATCATCGATCTGCGCATCGCGCGTTACATCACCGAGTTTCGCGCGCAAATCCTGGAGAATGCGGACGGCAAGCGATTCGTCGCCCAATTCC
>NZ_JANIOA010000128.1 GCF_025175675.1 Sedimenticola hydrogenitrophicus | reverse complement strand
GCGGGCGCTGAGCAAGGCGGGGCAACGGCTGACCGGCTACAACGTTCAGAGTGTTGTCGACGACACCCATAAGCTCATCGTGCATCACGAGGTGACCAACGCCGGCAACGACCAAGGTCAACTGGCCGAACAAGGCGGTGCGGCCAAAGCGGTACTGGGGGTCGATACGCTCACGGTACTCGCTGACGCCGGCTACTACAGCGAAGAGCAATTGGCGGCCTGCGAGAAGGCCAAGCTGAACGTCTACGTCCCGATTCCCGATAAACACAAGGCCGTGGCCCACGAACAACGGTTAAGCGGAGAGCGTTTTCATTACATCCCGAGTGCCGACGTCTATGTGTGTCCCGGCGGGCAACTGCTGCGTCCCCAGGGCAAGCCGATCGCTAAACAGGGTGTCCTGCGTACTCGTTACACGCGCCCCGCCCGACAGTGTCAGGGCTGTGTGCTGAAGGCGGCCTGCCTGCCGAAGAAGACCGCCCGGCGCCAGATCTATCGCTCCGAGCATGCAGAGCTTGTGGCGTCCCACCGCCGCCGCATGGCCGACGCGGGGCGGGAACGGATGCGCCAACGCGCCGCGACGGTCGAGCACCCCTTCGGAACCCTCAAACGCTGGTTCGGTTGGGATC
>NZ_JANIOA010000127.1 GCF_025175675.1 Sedimenticola hydrogenitrophicus | reverse complement strand
AAGTATCCCCCGGCAAAGCCGGGGGCTTTAGTTTGTGAGCCGCTCGAAGCGGCCTTAACAGAGCCGCAAGCGGCTCCTTGAGCCCCCCAAGGGGGCAACAACTACACCAGTTTCAATTGATCAACTCTGCGATCTTCTGCCTCTTGATGCCTGATGTATTCCCGAATCACCTTTTCGTCCCGACCAACCGTCGACACAAAATATCCTCTCGCCCAAAAATGCTGGCCAACGTAATTTCTCTTCCGGCCCGCATAGGTTCTGGCTATGTGAATCGCGCTTTTTCCTTTGATAAAACCCACCACTTGGGAAATGGCGTATTTTGGAGGAATCGAAATCATCATATGTACATGATCCGACATTATATGTCCCTCCTCTATCACGCATTCCTTCTGCTCCGCCAACTTGCGGAATACTCCTCCCAATTCCTTGCGTATCTGACCGAATATCGCTTTCCTTCGATACTTCGGAATAAATACAACGTGATACTTACACTCCCACCGGGTGTGATTTAAACTGTTCACCTGTCTCATGGTTTCTCCTGAACGTGTTGCTTGGCGGCTCACGCTTGGGAGTTCCCATGAGATTCCCGTATTTGTCAAACTGTTAATGCCTCCCCAGCAGAGCTGGGGGATCTCCTATGTTTGTTTAG
>NZ_JANIOA010000126.1 GCF_025175675.1 Sedimenticola hydrogenitrophicus | reverse complement strand
ATACCACCCGCCCCCCGGTTGCGCTTGACTTTTTCCCAAGCCAACTCCAGGTTCTTCATCTTGTACACCTTGTCCACCAATGAGTGGACCTTCTTCTCGCCTGTCGGATTCAGCCAGTGCACCAATCTCCTCGGTCTATCGCCTAGGGGTCTTTCACTGAGGGAACTTGTCCTTGCCATACACCTTACTCGTTGGTTTCCTGTCTTCTTCCAACTACCTTGTCGACTGCCTTCCCCAGCTCACTCCGCTGCCGTCTGAGACGGTCACCTTGCTTTCGCAAGGCTTGAGGTACTATTCAGTCGTCCGACGACTCACAGAACATCACTCGCCATTTCGCATCCGCTTATAGGGTCGTTTATCCCGGTGCCACCCAGGAATCCTGTGAGCCCTCCCAGGGTCACGCATGAATCTTCCACACCGTGCCGTCCGCACACACCTTGGTTCGATGGGTGGATAAGAACGCCTTCGCCTCCATAGTGCAGGCTCGACCTTGCCCCATCTTTGGCCGACCGGTTCATCTGCAGGGTCGCCCCTTCGATTACGGCCCGGTGTTTCTCCTCAAACCCTTCGGATTCCACCTCGCGGTGGACACCCTGTCCTCCAGCATCATTGCTGATGCTGGCCAGCGAGGCATTACCCCCACCTTTGGATACAGCGCCCCTTATCCGAGCGCCGGAGGGACTTGAACCCTCCCGATTCATGCGCTGCCTGGCGCACACTA
>NZ_JANIOA010000125.1 GCF_025175675.1 Sedimenticola hydrogenitrophicus | reverse complement strand
CGCGCCGCGCTGGTCGATCCGGGTGATCTGGTTGTTGCCGTCGTAACTGTAGCGGTGGTCGACGAAGCGGGTGTTGGCGTCCAGGCCTTCGCTGTCCGGGTCGTAGCCCAGGTCGGTGTAGGCGCGGTGCAGGTTGCCGGCGGCATCCCACTGGTAGTTGGTGTGCAGGCCGGTGACGCTGTCGACCCAGCGTACCATCTGGCCGATGGCGTCGTATTCGTAGCGGATGCTGCGCTCGTGGGCACTGGCGTCGAACAGGCCGTCGCCGTTGCTGTCGATATCTTCGGCCAGGCGCTGGCCGGCCAGGTCGTAGCCGTAGACGGTCTTGACGCCGGTGCCCAGGTCGTGGACCTCGAGCAGGCGGCCGGCATCGTCGTAGCTACGGCGGATGTCCTGGCCGGTGGCGGCGTACTCACGGACCAGGCGACCCTGGTCGTCGTACTCGTAGAAGGTCTGGCGGCCGCCCGGGTCGATCTCTTCGATCACGCGGCCGAAGGCGCCGTAAACCTGGCTGGTCACGCGCCCTTCGCCGTCGGTGATGGAGACCTGGTTGCCGTAGGCGTCATAGGCCTTGCGCTCGTGGATCTCCTGGCCGTTCTGCTGGGTGATGGTGTCCACCACCCGGCCCAGGCCATCCCAGACCTGACGCGAGGCATGGCCGTTGGCATCGACGGTTTGGGTGCGGTTGTCGCGGCCGTCGTAGGCGTAGGCGGTGGTATGGCCCAGGGC
>NZ_JANIOA010000124.1 GCF_025175675.1 Sedimenticola hydrogenitrophicus | reverse complement strand
GAGCAATCAAGCCATCGTTATCATGGCCGGGCAGCCGGCATGAGGTAAAGCAATGAATCAAGACGAACTGAAGAGAATGGCGGCGGAAGCGGCCATCAAGCATGTCAAGGGCGGCATCATCGGGGTCGGCACCGGCTCCACGGTCAACCACTTTATCGATCAACTGGCCGAAATAAAACAGACCATCGATGGCGCGGTATCCAGCTCGGAAGCCTCCACGGAACGCATGAAGGCGCTTGGCATCCCAGTGCTTGACCTGAACGCCACCGGCGAACTGGACCTCTACGTGGACGGCGCCGACGAATCGACCCGGCACCTGCACCTGATCAAGGGCGGCGGTGGCGCATTGACCCGCGAAAAGATCGTTGCCGGCGCCAGCAAACGTTTCATCTGCATTGCCGACGAAAGCAAGCTGGTCGATGTGCTGGGTGAATTTCCGCTGCCGGTGGAGGTGATCCCCATGGCCCGCAGTCACGTCGCCCGCCAGCTGGTCAAACTGGGCGGCACCCCGGTGTGGCGCGACGGCTTCATCACCGACAACGGCAACATCATCCTGGACGTGCACAACCTGCGCATCATGGATCCGGTACAGATGGAACAGGCGATCAACAACATCGCCGGGGTGGTCACCACCGGCATCTTCGCCCTGCGACCGGCCGATCTGTTGATCCTTGGCTCGGCGGAGGGCATTCAGGTTATTGAGTAGAAGCCCGGAACTAAGGACCTGTCAAGAAATAA
>NZ_JANIOA010000123.1 GCF_025175675.1 Sedimenticola hydrogenitrophicus | reverse complement strand
TTGTCCAGTAATTCCAAACCACGTACAGGATCACCATTTGCTGCAAGCATACGAAAACGAACTTCGCTATCAAACTCGGCGAGAGCTTGTGTAGAAAGTTCATCAATCAATCTATTTATGCTCACATGCCGGTGCTTTGCTAATGCTTTTAAGCGATTGTGCTTTTCATCTGGTATTCGAATGGTCAAAGTTGCCATTTCATTCACCTCTTAACATCTGCTCTGGTGTGAGTATTCGTAAATCCGGAAATTTAAGCTCTGCACCATGCAGGTCATTTACATTATGGCTGATAATGAAATCGGCATTGCCAGCCAGGGCAAGTTCTATCAAGAAATTGTCGCCCTCATCCTTAAGATTGGGTCTCCATAAAAAATATACCGATACCCATTGGCAAACTGAATACAAGCTATTAAGTAACTCCCGAATTTCCTGGGCGTTTAATGGGCATATCCCAAGAATTCGGTCTCTGCCACTGACATCCTCATACTCAGAAAATAAGGCGTTACTAATCAGCGGTTTATAATTACCCTTTAAGCAGCGCCGCAGTATTTCCCTGCTTGGTCCCTTTTCACCAATCAGGGCGCTAATCAGAACGCTTGTGTCTACCACAACTATATCTGCCATGAGCGAAATGATAGCATATATGCTGTCACTCACAAGAACGACTAACAACACCGTGAATATGTGGGGATTATCAGAGTCGGATCGCACTTATTTAAGCCAAGAACCACCGTCATCCCGGCGCAGGCCGGGATCCAGATTGCTTAA
>NZ_JANIOA010000122.1 GCF_025175675.1 Sedimenticola hydrogenitrophicus | reverse complement strand
GCGTCGGGGTCGGTGCGCGACAGTTGGGTCTCTCCACGCGCTTCCAACTGCTTCAACTGGGCCTGGGTGCGCGCCTGGCGGGCCTGGAGTTGCTTCAGCTTTTCGCCCAGAGCAGACGCCTCTCCCAACTGTTCGCCCCAGCCGCTTTCCTGTTCGTCCTGGGTGTCGAGTCCCTGGTAGTAGGCATCGATATCCAACTCGATTTGTTTGAGATCCTTCTCCATCTGTTTCTTCGTGGTGACGCTCGCCGCGCTGGCATTGGCGTTGAAAAACGCCCCGTCCAGCGCGACCTCTTCTCCGCCCAGCAGCTCCAGCTCTTTGCACAGGGCGATAAACTCCTTACAGGCGGCTTTCAAGGCCGGGCCGTTGACCTTGCGGAAGTCGGCAATGGTGCGGTAGCTGGGGGTGAGTCCCTCCAGCAACCAGATCACTTCCAGATTGCGATGGCATTCCCGCGCCAGGCGGCGTGAGCTGTGGACCCGGTTGATGTAGCCCACCACGTAAAGCTTGAGCAACGCCGCCGGATCAAACGCCGGCTGACCCGCTGTCCGACCTCCACTGGCGTTCTGAAATCCCAAGGCCTTCAGATCCAGCGTATCAATATAGGCGTCTATCGCCCGTACCGCATTGTTCTCACTGATGTAATCCTCAATGCGCGGTGGCAGTAGGGCGTTCTGGGAGCGGGCTGTGCCGTGTTTGTAACGTCTACTCATGGCTCATCTTCACTGGCAGGCTACAATTCTCTGCGTATTCTACCCGCTTCTGCGAGATCGCTGAATTCTTGCACAGTCTC
>NZ_JANIOA010000121.1 GCF_025175675.1 Sedimenticola hydrogenitrophicus | reverse complement strand
ACCCTGGGCCATACCACCGCCTACGCCTACGACGGCCGCGACAACCGCACCCAAACTCTCGATGCCAACGGCCATGCATCGCGTCAGGTCTGGGATGGCCTGGGCCGGGTAGTGGACACCATCACCTACCAGAACGGCCAGGAGATCCACGAGCGCAAGGCCTATGACGCCTACGGCAACCAGGTCTCCTTGACCGACGGCGAAGGGCGCGTGACCAGCCAGGTTTACGGCGCCTTCGGCCGCGTGATCGAAGAGATCGGCCCGGGCGGCCGCCAGACCTTCTTCGCCTACGACGACCAGGGTCGCCTGGTGCGTGAATACGCCGCCAACGGCAAGGATATCCGCCGTAGCTACGATGACGCCGGCCGCCTGCTCGAGGTCCACGACCTGGGCACCGGCGTCAAGACCGTCTACGGCTACGACCTGGCCGGCCAGCGCATGAGTGAGGACCTCGACAGCAACGGCGACGGCCTGTTCGACGCCGGTGCCCACGAGCGCAGCCTCCGCTACGAATACGACGCCATCGGCCAGATGGTGCGCTGGGTCGACAGCGTCACCGGCCTGCACACCAACTACCAGTGGGATGCCGCCGGCAACCTGCACCGTGCCTACACCGACCTCGGCTACGACCCGGACAGCGAAGGCCTGGACGCCAATACCCGCTTCGTCGACCACCGCTACAGCTACGACGGCAACAACCAGATCACTCAAATCGACCAGCGCGGCGCCATCGAAAGCCAGTACAGCTACGATGCCGCCGGCAACCGCGTCATGGTCAACAGCGGCGGCGCGATCACCGACTACGCCTTCGATGCCAAT
>NZ_JANIOA010000120.1 GCF_025175675.1 Sedimenticola hydrogenitrophicus | reverse complement strand
CCGATGGCCAATGTGGGTGAGACGTCGCGCCAGGTGTTCAAGGCCCTGGTCGAATTCAACCGGCTTGAAATCCCCAATCTGAACCGTATCAAGATCGCCGAACTGTTTCGCCGCCCGATCGACTACATATCCGACAACCTGCGCAAATACTACTATGATTCACCCTTCCCGCTGTCGGCAAAAAGCCGCAAGATCGCCGTGCTCTGTCGGGAACTGCATACCGAGCTGGCCCTCGCCTACAAGATATTCATCGAGACCATGGTCGCGGGCGGTTCGGCCAAATTCGATCGCAAACTGCTGATCATCGCCGTTCACCGGGTGATGCGCCTGCTCTCCAGGGTCATCTATCAGTCGGTGATTGTTTATGACCCGGTCCCGGCCACGGTGTGGCAAGAGATACACCGCCTCTACGCCTATGCCGAGCAGAACGGTATCCATGAAGTGCCGGTCAGGGATGGCAGGAACGATGACAGCATCAGCACCATCGCCGCCCTGTACAAGCAGGCACTGCTGCTCTCCATCTGCTCACCCTACCGGTTGCGGCAGCGGGAGATCGAGAGCGTGTCGCACGCCCTGGATGACTGGGGCAGCCGCACGACCCTGCGCCTGCCGGGCGCCGAGCCGCTGAGCCAGTTCGACTTTGTGGCCAGGCTCTCCTCGGACTCCCCGCCCCTGCACCATGTGCTTGAAAACGAGGAGGCCGCCGATTCCCGCCGGGTGCTGAATACCCAGCCGCTGGTCGACATGTTGCGGGAGACCTGCGACACCCTGCCGGAGGATGACGGCGCCGCCGAGATGGGGCTGACGGAACCCCGGCTCTCCAGGCATCTGCTGCGTCG
>NZ_JANIOA010000012.1 GCF_025175675.1 Sedimenticola hydrogenitrophicus | reverse complement strand
AAATAATAGAGGACAGACCACGCTTTACAGAGCAATTTCAAAAAGCCATTGCCTAACTTGTTATCTACGCGACTATAACCGTGGTCTGTCCCCTATTGGTCCAAAGGATATTGCCGAGCCTAGATCCTGATGGGTGACTGGTGCGTTTCGTTATCGAATCAGCACAACCCGAAGAAAAGGCAGGCGCGCCTTGGTTTCGACTCTATTTCAAATGGGCCTCAATCGTATCAGCGGACAAATCTGCACCGCACTCCCACTCAATGAAATATTTTCCATTATGTATTTTCTTGAATTCTTCCGGATCTTTTAATGGCTCGAATGCCTCTCCCTTCAGGTAGGGACCTACATCAAATTCACCTGATCTTCCATTTTCCGCCACAATACGGAGGATGAAATTCTCTTTTGGAATAACTTGCTGAATAATCATTGATCCAGTCCTCGTATAGGGAACGGCTTGCTCCCGATCACTGCCAATTGCCAATCCGCAATCAATTCTTCCTGATAAATTTCAATCCGAGCCACGACGAGCTTGTGTTTCCTCTTTCTTAACGCCGGACAATGATCATACATCCCGAGAATTTAGTGAATAATACAGTGCGAACCAATAATGTAAAACCCGACATCTTGCTCCGTGCATTATCCTGCCTGCTCTAATTGAACAAATTGAGCTAAACAACTGATTTAATTATTTTTTGTTTTTGCTGATAAAACCTGCCCCATTGGCTTTACGGCACGGCCCACCGATGCCCCAATGGACACATACTCAAAAATGGAAATGATCCGCATCCAGGTGGGCGGGGAATTTTTCGCGATAGCTGGCCAGCTCCTCATGATTGAGTTGCACGGTGAACAGGCCCGCGTCACTCCCGGCGTTCAGCAGTTCCTCTCCTTTGGGGGAGATGACCACGCTGTCGCCGCTGTAGGCGATGGCGTTGCCGTCCTCGCCGACCCGGTTCAGGCCCGCCACGTAACAGAGGTTTTCAATCGCCCGTGCCGGTAGCAGGCGCTGCCAGTGCAGGCGGCGTTTTTCCGGCCAGTTGGCCACGTACAGCAGCAGGTCGAAACTGCTGGTGTTGCGGCTCCAGACCGGGAAGCGTAGGTCGTAGCAGACCAACGGACAGATGCGCCAGCCGTTGAGGGTCACCACCAGCCGTTCGTCACCCGGGGTGTAGTGGTGGTGCTCGTCGGCCATGCGGAACAGGTGGCGCTTGTCGTAGAAGGCGAAGGTACCGTCCGGGCGCATCCAGATCAGCCGGTTGTAGTAGTGGCCGTCATCCTCCAGGATCAGGGAACCGGCCACCACTGCCCCGCTCTCTTTTGCCATGCGGGTCATCCAGTGGATGCTGTCGCCGGTCATGGTTTCGGCCAGTTGTGAGGATTGCAGGGAGAAACCGGTACTGAACATCTCCGGCAGCAGGATCAGGTCGGAACTCGGCGCCTGCGAGATCAGGGCCTCGAAGTGCTGCCGGTTGGCTTCCGGCTGCTGCCAGTGAATCTGGTCTTGAATCAGGGTAAGGGTCAGATCCTGCACAGTAACTCCGCCGCCTTGATGAGGGTTTGATCTTCCTTGGCGAAACAGAAGCGCACGTAGCGCCCCGGCGGTGGCTCTTTATAAAACACCGAAACCGGTATGGCTGCCACCCCTTTTTCACCGGTCAGCCATTCGGCCATGGCCATATCGTCCCGGTCACTGATATCACTATAATCCATCAGCTGGAAAAAGGTGCCCCGGGTCGGCGTAAATTTGAAACGCGAGCCGGTCATGTGCTCGCAAAACAGGTCCCGCTTGTGCTGATAGAAGGCGGGCAGTTGCCGGTAATGTTCCGGACAATCCCGCAGGTAATCCGCCAAGGCGAGCTGGATCGGCGTCACCGCCACGAAGGTGACGTACTGGTGGACCTTGCGCAGTTCCGCGGTGAGGGCGGCGGGGGCGATGCAGTAGCCGGTCTTCCAGCCGGTCACGTGGTAGGTCTTGCCGAAGGAGAAGACCACGAAGGCGCGCGCCGCCAATTCATCATGCCGCAACAGGCTTTGGTGGGTCTCGCCATCATAGACAAGATGCTCGTACACCTCATCGGAGAGCAGCAGGATATCGGTATCCCGCACCAGTTCGGCCAGGCTATCCAGATCTCCCGCCGACAGGGTCGCCCCGGTCGGGTTGTGGGGCGAGTTGAGGATGATCATGCGGGTGCGGGGATTGATCGCATCCTTGACCCGCTGCCAGTCGATTCCGAAGGCCGGCGGCAGCAGCGGCAGGTGCACCGCGCGACCGCCGCTAAGTTCGATGGCCGGCTCGTAGCTGTCGTAGGCGGGATCGAACACGATCACCTCGTCGCCCGGACGGACGCAGGCGGTGATGGCACAGTAGAGGGCTTCCGTGGCACCGGGCGTCACCGTCACCTCCCGGTCCGCCGAGACCGCACGGCCGTAGCTCTGCCCGATCTTGTCGGCGATTGCCTCGCGCAGGGCGGCCACCCCGGCCATGGGGGCATACTGATTATGCCCCTGCTGGATATGGTAATCGACCCGATCCAGCAATCCCTGGGGGGCGCTGAAATCGGGAAAGCCCTGGCCCAGGTTGATCGCCTGGTGCCGGTTGGCCAGTTCGCCAATGACGGTGAAGATGGTGGTGCCCAGGTTCGGTAGTTTGCTGTCGATGTTGATGCTCATGGTCTGGATTGGCTGTTGGAGATGGCGATCTAGTGTGCCAAATAGTGGCGCCGGGCGATAGCTGAACGGGCGCAGATTTCCTATCCTATGAAGCATATGCAGAACAAACCGCTACTCGTCGTCGAACAACTGTTCCACAGCTACCAGGAAGGGGGCGGTGGGCGGCCCATTCTCAATGGGATCGACTTGCAAGTGGCGGAGCATGAGTGTCTCGCCCTGCTGGGCAGAAGCGGCTCCGGCAAGTCGACCCTGCTGAACATGCTGGCCGGTATCGATACCCCCCAAGCGGGACGCATCCGGGTGCTGGACCAGGACATCAATGCACTCTCGGAACGCGACCGCACGCTGCTGAGGCGCCGCCACATAGGCTTTGTCTACCAGTTCTTCAACCTGATCCCCACCCTGACCGTCGCCGAGAACGTGGGTCTGCCATTGGAGCTCAACGGCGTCAGGGAACCTGAGATCAGCCGCCTGGTCGGCTTCATCCTCTCCGACGTGGGATTGGGTGATCGCTGGAACGCCTTCCCCGACCAGCTCTCCGGCGGCGAACAGCAGCGCATCGCCATCGCCCGCGCCCTGATTCACAATCCCGCCCTGGTGCTGGCCGACGAGCCCACCGGCAATCTCGACGCCGAGACCGGCGAGCAGATCCTCGGCATCCTGATTGGCCTCTCCCGACAGCTCAAGCGCACCCTGGTGATCGTCACCCACAGCCTGGAGGTTGCTCGGCGGGCCGACCGTATCCTCACCCTGTGCGACGGGGTGTTAAGTGAACAGGGAGAGCTCCAGTGGTAGGCTCACGGCTTTGGCGGGCCGGTCTCCGCCACCAGCGGCGACACACCTGGCAGGCCATCCTTTCGGTACTCGGCATCGCCCTGGGGGTGGCGGTGGTGATGGCGGTGGGACTGGCCAACCAGAGCGCCAGCCGGGCGTTCGAACTCACCATGGAGCAGATCTCCGGCCGCGTCAGCCATCAGATCATCGGCGGTCCGGGCGGGATACCGGAACGGCTCTATACCCGACTGAGAATGGAACATCCCTACCTGCCCAGCGCACCGGTGGTGGAGGGGGTGGTGCGCATCGGCGAGGAGCAGCTGACCCTGCTCGGGGTCGATCCGTTGGCGGAACGGCCGTTCCGGGATCTCACCCTGGATACCCCGCCCGCGGTGCTGAACCAATTGCTGACCCGGCGCGACGGCCTGCTGATCCCGGCCTACAGCGCACAGCGGCTGGGACTGCAGGCGGGCAGCCGCCTCACCCTGGATATCGCCGGGCGTGCCCGGGAGACGGAGATCCTGGCCCTGTTCGGCGGCCGTTCGCAGGCCGCCCTCGACGGCGTCCTGGTGACCGATATCGGAGTGGCCCAGACCCTGCTGACACAGTACGGCACGCTGGACCGGATCGACCTCGCCCTGGACGGGGCGCAGGCCGCCCGGTTACGGGGCTGGTTGCCCCCGGGGGTGCAACTGGTGGAGACCGAGCAGCGCACCGCCGCCATGGCCGGCATGAGCCAGGCGTTCCAGACCAACCTGACGGCCATGAGCCTGTTGGCCCTGCTGGTGGGCGGCTTCCTGATCTACAACACCGCCACCTTTTCGGTACTGCAACGTCGCCGCCAGTTCGGCATCATGCGCCTGCTGGGCGCCACCCGGGGCGAGGTGTTCCGCGCCATCCTGGCCGAACAGATGATCATCGGTCTGCTCGGCACCCTGCTGGGGATGGGCGCCGGTATTCTGCTGGCCCGGGAGCTGCTCTGGCTGGTGACCCGCACCATCAATGACCTCTATTTCGCCCTCACGGTAAGTCGGCTCGACCTGGCGCCGCCGATCCTGCTGACCGGCGCCCTCCTGGGTCTGCTGACCACCCTGATCGCCGCCTCGGTACCGGCCTGGGAGGCGACCCGCTCCAGCCCGCAGAGCGTCAACCGCCGCTCGGTCATCGAACGGCGCAGCCACCGCGCCCTCCCTTGGCTGCTGCTGATCGGCCTGGCAGGCATGGGCGGCGGCCTGGTGCTGGTGCAGAGCTCCGAGCGCAGCCTGCTGTTGGGATTTGCCGCCCTGTTCTGTTTCATCATGGGCTACTGCCTGCTGGTGCCGAGCCTGGTGCCGCCGCTTTCGCGACTGCTGCAGCGGCCGCTGGCAAGTGCCTTCGGCAGCATCGGCCGTCTCGCCTCCCGGGGTATCGACGCCACCCTGAGCCGCACCGGCCCGGCCATCGCCGCCCTGACCCTGGCGATCGCCGCCACCATCGGCATGGGCATCATGGTGGAGAGTTTCCGCGACACCGTCGGCCAGTGGCTGGCCCAGACGGTGCAGGGGGATATCTATGTCAGTGCGACTCACAGCGCCTCCCAACGCGCCTCCGCCCCCCTGCCCGACTGGCTGCCGTCACGGATCCAACAACTGGAGGGGGTGGCGGAGATCAGCAGTGGCCGTCACGTTACCCTGGAGAGCGAGCGCGGTCCGGTCCATCTGCTGGCCATCGGCCTGGCCAGCCGCAGCTATCGCGGCTTCCGTTTCAAGGGCGGGACCCTGCCCGATCTCTGGGCGCGCTTCGCCGCGGGCGATCTGCTGCTGATCTCCGAGCCCTACGCCTACCACCAGCGGCTGCAGGTCGGTGACCCGCTGCCGCTGCTGACGCCGGATGGCGTCGTCAGCTTTACCGTCGGCGGCATCTTCTTCGACTACGGCTCGGACCGGGGCCTGGTGGTGATGCCCAGGGAGCGCTACGCCGCCCTCTGGCACGACGCGCAGATCACCACCCTGGGCGTCTACCTGCAACCGGGTCAACCCAGCGGACCGTTGCTCACCCGGATCAAGCAGCTGGCCGGCCAGGCGGAGCAGCCCCTGCGGGTGCGCGCCAACCGGGAGATCCTGGAACAGTCCCTGGAGATCTTCGACCGCACCTTCACCATCACCCGGGTGCTGCGCCTGCTGGTGATCGCGGTGGCCTTTGTCGGCATCCTCAGCGCCATGATGGCGCTGGAGCTGGAACGGGCCAGGGAGCATGCAATCCTGCGCGCCACCGGCCTGACGCCGCGCCAGCTGCTGGGCCAGGTCAGCCTGCAGACCCTGCTGATGGGCCTGATGGCGGCGCTGCTGGCGATGCCGCTGGGCTGGCTGATGGCGGAGATCCTGGTGCATGTGATCAATCTGCGCGCCTTCGGCTGGAGCATGCCCAGCCAGTTGTCGCCGACCATCCTGCTGGAGGCCACCGGTTTCGCCCTGGTGGCGGCGCTGCTGGCCGGGCTCTACCCCAGCCTGCGCATGGCGCGCACCCGCCCCGCCCTGGCATTGCGGGAGGAGTAGCATGAAACGGTTCGCGCTTCTGCTGCTTGTGCTCCTGCTGACGGCCTGTCAGGAACCGCCCAAGCCAGGGGCCGAGCTTTCGGCCACCGATCTGCTCTCGTCGCTGGACCAGGCCGGATTCGCCCGCGCCACCCAACCGCGCGATTTCCGTTTCCCGCAAGATCATGGCGGGCATCCCGAGTATCGCAACGAGTGGTGGTATCTCACCGGTAATCTACAGAGCAAGGACGGGCGCCGCTTCGGCTATCAGGTGACCTTTTTCCGTTTCGGCCTGACACCGCCCAACACCATTCAAAACGCTTCCAGCTGGGTAGGCAATCCGGTCTGGATGGCCCATGTGGCCATCACCGATGCCCATGGCAAGCGACATCTTTCCGAGGAGCGATTGACCCGTGCGGGCCCCGGGCTGGCAGGCGTAGCAACCACACCGTTTCGGGTCTGGACGGAGGATTGGCAACTGCGCGCCGAAGGTAGCAAGTTCCCCTGGCACCTGGATCTGAAAACCCGGGCGTTCAGCCTGACGCTGGCTGTCGAACCCGGAGTCGAGGTGGTACTCCAGGGTGAGCGGGGGCTGAGCCGGAAAAGCGCTGAACCGGGCAACGCATCCTATTACTACTCCTATCCGCGCCTGCGCACCGCCGGGACGATCAGCCTGGATGGAGAGACCGTGGCGGTACAGGGCGACTCCTGGCTCGACCGGGAGTGGGGTACCAGTGCCCTGTCCCCGGAACAGTCCGGCTGGGACTGGTTCTCCCTGCAACTAAACGACGGCGACAATCTGATGTTCTACCGGCTGCGCGGCCGGGACGGCAAGGACGATCCCCACAGCGCCGGCAGCCTGACCGGGGCCGATGGCGCAACCCGTCGCCTGGACCTGGAAGACATTGAACTCACTCCCCTGCGCTGGTGGCAGAACCCCGCGGGCATAAGCTATCCGGTCGAATGGGAAATGCGGATCAAATCCCGCGACAGAACCCTGCGGATCAAACCGTTGCTGGATGATCAGGAGATGGACCACACCGTGCGCTACTGGGAAGGCGCCGTGGAGGTGTTCGAAGGGCAGACCCCGGTGGGCCGGGGCTATCTGGAGCTGGCTGGGTATTGAGGAACAATGGTTGTGCCCACGACGTGATGGTGCGGTATGCATTCCGTGTCCACCGGTCAACCGGCCACTCGCAGGGGCAGGCTCCCGTGCCTGCCCGAACCGCGTAATCGCCACGGCGATACGGGCAACCACAGGGGGTTGCCCCTACCGAATCGGCGGATCAATGCCTACCCGGTTCAAAGCCGGAACCGGTGGTAAAAAATCTCCATGACGACGCTTGAAATCCCCAAGCACCATCCCTAACTCATAGTCAAGTGGATGCCGCAAGGATTCACGAAATCGTGTGGTTCAATCGAACACACCTGTTTGAAAATATCGCTTGAAAAATGAGGATATGACCATGAGAGCTTATGATCTTTCACCCCTGTTTCGCAGCGCCATCGGCTTTGACCGGCTGGCCAACACCCTGGAGACCATCCACAACTCCAACGTCAGCGGCGGTTACCCGCCCTACAACATCGAGCTGATGGATGAGGATCACTACACCATTACCATGGCGGTCGCCGGTTTCACCCCCGATGATCTGGAGATCGAAGTCCGGCAGAACATGCTGCACGTTTCCGGCCAGAAAGCCGAGGAAGCACAGTCCAACCGGACCTTCCTGCATCGCGGTATCGCCAATCGCAGCTTTGAACGCAATTTCCAGCTCGCGGACCACATTCGGGTTGAGAGTGCCACCATTCAGGACGGCATGCTCGAAGTGAAACTGGTCAGGGAGATACCGGAGGAGATGAAGCCGCGCCGGATCGAGATCCAGAAACGCGCTTCCAATGTCATCGACAGCAAGGTGGAGGTGGCCTGATCCACCCACACAGGGCTCGGTCGCCAGACCGGGCCCTGTTGTCTTTCGACTACTCCTTGCCCAGCTGCTTCAGATAGACGGCAATCTTCGCCGCCTCCTGTTGCGGCATTTTCTCGAAACTGGGCATGCCGCTCTTCTCACCCGTACCCTGCTGCACCTTGTGGATAATCTGCCAGACCGAGAGGTCGGTTTCCCGATTGGCCGGCGCCCCCTTCAGAAATATCCCCGAACCATCCGCCTTGTGGCAGGGCGCGCAGTGATGTTCATAGAGTTGCTTACCGCTGACCAGATCGGGATGGTCATGTTCATCGGCGCTGCAACCGGCCAGGACCAGGGGCGTTGCAAGTAAGATGGCCCGGCAGTTTGCCAATAGTTGCATTAATTATGCCCAATGAGTGGTTTAGCCGTTATCTGTCGAATGATACAGACATGTTGCACGGCTTTCTGCAATGCTCCGCTGGTGAAGTTCAGAATCGCGCTTGTAGGAGCGGCGCCCCGCCGCGATTTCGGCCCGGGGGCGGGCCTCCTACAGGTGGATTTTTGCAACGATCGTTTTTTTCAACTGGAATCCTCCCGGCGGAGTCACCTGGGCAACACCCTGTTCAGCGCTGTTTTTCGAGAAAGTCACAAACCAGCTCCAGTGTCCGCTCCGGCTGTTCAAGATGGGGGGAGTGGCCGCAATCCTTCAGAATGGCCAGTTCGGTCCATTGCGGCAGCCGCTCGGCCAGGGTATGTATCTGCGCCAGGGTGCCGTACTGGTCATCCTCCCCCATCACCGCCAGCAGCGGCACTTCAATACCGGGCAGGCTGGCCTCGATATTCCAGGATTCGAAGCGGGGATCCAGCCAGATCCCCGACCAGTGACGGAAAGTGCTCTCGGTGTGATCCAAATGGTAGCGACGCAGCCGCTCGGCCAGGCTGCCGCTGTCGTAATCCTGCTTGGCCTGACGAATACCGTGCAGGGTCTCCTCCTCGACGAACAGATGAGGAGCCAGCAGCACCAGCCCCAGTATACGCGGGTCGCGCGGGTCGGTGCGCTCGCCGGCATAAATCAGGGAGATGGAGGCGCCGTCGCTGTGGCCGACCAGGAAGGCCTGGCCGATCCCCGCCGCATCCAGCACCGCGGGCAGGATATCCATCCCCTCCCGGTGCATGAAATCGACATCCAGCGGATGCGCGAACGGATCGGAACCGCCATAGCCCTGGCGGCTGTAGACGAACACGGCAAGCCCGGTCTGCTGCGCCAGCCGGCGGGGAAAATCCCGCCACATGTCGACACAGCCCAGCCCCTCATGCAGCAGTACCAGCACCGGCCGGTCCCCGTCGGGTTGGCCAAACCACTGGCATTCCAGTCGCGTCCCGTTCAGGGTGAGATAGGTTTTGCTCTCGTTGTCCATTGATTTCACATGTAACCGTTAATCCTTGAAGCGTAACCGCTCGGGCGGCCGATGAACAGCCCGCGCGGCCGTGCCGACTCAGGCCACCCGGATTCGCACCACCTTCATCACCTCAAATTCGATCCCGGCCACCGCATCCACGGTCGGGTAGTAGGTGATGTTGACGCGCTGCCCCTGCAATGATTTGTAGCGTCGTCTGCGTTTATAGATGAATGGCACCGACTGCCCTGCGATCATCAGGGTATTGATGATCCACTCACCCTGTTCCCGTTGCACGTGGGACGCCACCATGCGGCCATCTGACTGGACCAGCTCGCGGTGTTTCTTCAGCAATTTGTCAACAGGAGATTGCATTGAGTCCCAGTGTTGCACTCGCGATTAGCGCCGCGGCGGCATGGCGCAGCGCTCGCCCTCGCAGCCGGTCACCTCGATGGTGACATGCCCCAGCGTGCGGATATGCCGGATCAGCGCCTTATAGTGCTCGGGATCCCTGGGTTCATGGGTCACCAGGGAGATGATGACGCCAAAGCTCTTCGGCCCCAGCTGCCAGATATGCAGATCGACAATGCGGTTGTCCGAATCCTCCTCGATCGCCTCGGTGATGCGTCGGCCCAGCTCCTCACTGGGCACCGAATCGAGCAGCACGCCACTGGTCTCCTGCAGCAGGCCGACACTCCAGCGGGTGATCAGCACGGCACCGACTATGCCCATCAGGGCATCCATCCAGATCCAGTCAAAATACTTGCCGGCAATCAGGGCAATGATGGCCAGCACCGAGGTAAGGGCATCGGCAATGACATGCAGATAGGCGGCGCGCAGATTCTGGTCGTGGTGATGATGGTGCCCGTGGGGCTGGTCATCATGGTGGTGGTGGTGGTGCGCGACCGAGCCGCCATGCAACAACCAGGCGCTGAGCAGATTGACGGCCAGCCCCAGCACCGCCACCAGGATCGCCTGGTCAAAGTGGATGGTCTGGGGTGCGACCAGGCGCTCGACCGACTCCACCCCCATCAGCAAGGCCACCATCGCCAGGGTAATGGCGCTGGCGAAACCGCCCAGCGCGGTGACCTTGCCGGTGCCGAAACTGAAACGCGGGTTGTCCACATTCAGCCGGGCATAGCGGTAGGCGAACAGCGAGATGGCCAGCGCCGCCACATGGGTGCCCATATGCCAGCCGTCCGCCAGCAGGGCCATGGAGCCGAACAGGTAACCGGCGGCGATCTCCACCACCATCATGACCGCCGTCAGCAGCACCACCAACCGGGTGCGGCGTTCCCCTTCCGAGGTATCGATATTGAAGTTGTGGCCGTGGCGCCACTGTTCGAGCGAGTGGATATGCATGTCGATTCCCGGATACTGCCAAATCTGTGTACCGGGATTATAGGGTTTTGCGGCGAATGGATGCACCCCCAAAATCACCCCGCCTAAGCCGGTATCGTTACCCGGGGCCGCGCTACAGCGGCCGCGATTCTAATGTAGGGTGCCGGTGAGCTTGCGAACCGCACCACCCAGCACTGGAAACGGTGCAAGCTATCTGATGCGGTTCGTTTCACTCACCGCATCCTACAAGCTACCCGGGGTAGCGCTACAGCGGTCGGTTCCTCCCGTCGCGATAGGCCCTGAGCTGTCGCAGCTCCTCGGCTTCGTGCTGCTTGCGCAGCTTCAGCTCCTCCTTGTGTTCCCGCAGCAGGCGCAGGGCCAGCTCCACGTACTCTGTGGAACGCAACTCATTCCGTGCATAGCGCTTGAGCAGATTCAACCACTGGTGGTGGATCTGGCAATAACTCGCCTCACCAAAGGTGTTCATCGGGCAGTCCCGGCAGCGGGTCTGACCGGCCTCCTGTACAGCCACCTGCTGCTGCCACTGGGCGCGGTACTCGGCGGCATATTCGGCTATCCACTCGATCGTCCGCTCCCGCCGCTCCCCCTCAGGATAGCGCGCGAGATACCGTTTCATGGTCTCCACCTGACGCTGCAGGAAATCCTCATCCATCACATCGAGATCGCTGTCCCGCACGACAAAACGGACAATCAAGGCCAGTACTGGATCATCGACTACAAACATATCATCACCCATGAGTCACCACGGCAGTCCCCTTTCCCCATACCTTTAGCTGAAAAAAACGGAATGACAAACCGTTTCTTACCAGGGTTATTCCGGGTTATCCCGGCTGACCAACAGCCGACGGCTTTGTGTATAATGGCCCGGTCGCAGATCGAATAATCCACCTCCGGGGCCAGAACCCATGTTACAAGATCAACTTATCACGGCCGTAACCGGGTTGGCGTTTATCGTTCCCGGAATCCTGCTCCTGCGCTGGTGGCTGAATCGATCGGTCGGTTCGCCCGAAGCGTGGGCGGAGCAACATATCAAGATACTGCAGCAGAAATATGCCCAGGGCGAGATCGACGAGGAGACCTACCGTACCCGGCTGAAGGAGCTGCAGGGAGAGTAAGGAGCCGAATGTCAGGACAGGGGTCCCCTAAGTACGTGCCATTCAGTAAGGACCCGTCAATCTCAACCGGACTGAGCGATCTGTTTGCATGACAGAACACCCGATACTCTTTACCATTTTTCTGATCTTCTCCGGTGCCGCGCTGTTCGCCACCCTGGCGCTCTATGCGCGCCAGGCGTTGCTGATCTCCTACATCCTGCTGGGGGTGCTGCTGGGCCCCTCCGCCGCCGGGCTGGTGAACGACAGCGAACTGGTACGGGAGATGTCCAATATCGGCATCATGTTCCTGCTGTTCCTGATGGGGCTGGAGTTGAACCCCCGGGAGCTGCTGCTGTTGCTGAAAAAGACCACCACCGTCACCCTGCTCAGCTCCGCCCTGTTCGCCCTGTGCGGCGGGCTGGTCGCCTGGCTGTTTGGCTTCAGCCTGCAGGAGTCGCTGATCGTCGGCGCGGCAATGATGTTCTCCAGCACCATCATCGGCCTGAAACTGCTGCCCACCACGGTGTTGCATCACCAGCACACCGGCGAACTGGTGATCAGCATCCTGCTGTTCCAGGATCTGATCGCCATCGTGTTGCTGCTGGTGATCAAGGGTGGCGGCGGTAACGAGTCCCCGCTGATGGAGATCCTCAAGCTGGGACTGGCCCTACCCCTGCTGATCGGCGTCTCGGTGGTGTTCGTGAAGTTTGTCTTCTATCCCCTGATGAAGCGGTTCGACACCATCAAGGAGTACATCTTCCTGATCACCATCGGCTGGTGCCTCGGCCTCGCCGAGGCCGCCACCGCACTCGGCCTCTCGCATGAGATCGGCGCCTTCATCGCCGGCGTTTCCCTGGCCACCAGCCCGGTGTCGTTGTTCATCTCTGAGAATCTCAAACCCCTGCGTGACTTCTTCCTGGTGCTGTTCTTCTTCTCACTGGGCGCCGGGTTCGATTTGGGGATGCTGGACGACGTGATCCTCCCCGCCCTGCTGATTGCCGCGCTCATGCTGCTGCTGAAACCGGTCATCTTCGGCCGGCTGTTGCGTATGGTGGGGGAGGAGCAGGCGCGTTCGGCCGAGGTGGGCGCCCGCCTGGGGCAGATGAGCGAATTTTCCCTGCTGCTGGCGGTACTCGCCTGGGAGAGCCAACTGATCGGCCTGCAGGCCTCCTATCTGATCCAGCTCGCCACCCTGCTCACCTTCCTGGTCTCCACCTACCGGGTGCTGTTCAAGTACCCCACGCCGATCGCCCTGTCGGACAAGCTGCGGCGGGATTGATCATCACACCCCCAGCACCTCACCGTCGTCGGAGAGGTCGATGCGCTGCGCCGCCGGGGTGGCGGAGAGCCCCGGCATGGTGACGATGTCACCGGTGAGGGCCAGCAGATAGCCGACTCCGGCGCAGATCCGCACCGACTCCACCGGTAGTTCAAATCCGTCCTGGTGCCCCACCCGGGCCGGGTCGCTGCTCAGGGAGAGGTGGGTCTTGGCGATACAGATGGGCAGTTGTTCATAACCCAGGGTGCGAATCCGTTCCAGGTCCTTCAACGCCGCGCGGCTGTATACCACCTCACTGGCGCCATAGATGGTGCTGGCCACGGCCAGGATTTTGCGTTCCGGGGACTCGTCCAACGCATACAGGAAGCGCGCCGGCGGTCGCGGCCGGGCGGCGGCCTGGATCACCGCGTCGGCCAGCGACTCCCCGCCGGTACCGCCCCGCTCAAAACCGTCAAACCGGGCCACATTCAGGCCGTGCTCCCGGCAACCGGCCTCGATGGCGGCCAGGTCCGCCTCGCGGTCACCGGCAAACCGGTTGATGGTGATCACCGGTTCGAAGCCGAACGCCTGCACGCTCTCCACGTGGTGATAGAGGTGCTCCATGCCGGCGCGGATCTCCTCCACCGTCCCGCCGGTGTCGGGATTGCCGCCGCCGTGGGTGCGCAGGGCGCGCACCGTCACCACCAGCACCACGGCACTGGGCCAGATGCCGGCACTGCGGCACTTGAGATCGAAAAACTTTTCCGCCCCCAGGTCGAATCCGAACCCGGCCTCGGTGACCACGTATTCGGCGCGGGCCGCGGCGCTCTTGGTGGCGATCACGCTGTTGCAGCCGTGGGCGATGTTGCCGAACGGTCCGCCGTGCACCAGCGCCGGCACCCCCTCGCTGGATTGCACCAGGTTGGGCAGGATGGCATCGTGCAGCAGGGCCGCCATGGCCCCGGTGGCCTTCAGCCGGCCGGCGGTGACCGGTGCCCCCGCGCGGTCGAATCCCACCAGGATATTACCGAGACGCCGTTTCAGATCGGCCAGGTCCTCGGCCAGGCAGAGGATGCCCATCACCTCGGAGGCGGCGGTGATATCGAAACCGGTCTCCCGCGGCACTCCGTTGAGGCGGCCGCCCAGCCCGATCACCGCCTGACGCAGCGCCCGGTCGTTCACATCCAGCACCCGGCGCCAGAACACCTGGCGGTGTTCCAGGTCCAGTTCGCTGCGAAAATGCACCGCGTTGTCCACCAGGGCCGCCAGCAGATTGTGGGCGGCGCCGATGGCGTGCATGTCGCCGGTAAAGTGCATGTTGATGCGGGTCGACGGCTCCAACTGACAACGGCCGCCACCGGCACCGCCCCCCTTGATGCCGAAGATCGGCCCCAGGGAAGGCTCCCGGAGCGCCAGCGCCACCCGTGCGCCCAGCCGCTGCATGCCCTGGGCCAGTCCGATGGAGACCGTGGTCTTGCCCTCGCCGGCACGGGTGGGATTGATGGCCGAGACCAGGATGATCCGGCCGGCCGGCCGGTCGGCATTCTGCCGCAGCACCGGGAGCCGGAGCTTGGCCATGTACTCGCCGTAGGTCATCAGATCGGCGGCGGTCAGGTCGAGCCGCTCGGCAATTTCCTGGATGGGTCGCATCGGATACCCCTGTGTTGGTGGTCGTATTGTTTTCAGTCTATTAAAGCACAAGGCGACCCCGTTCCCTTAGCATCAACCATAAAGGACGTGAAGACGATTGATTGGTATCGGGTAACTACTCACCCGGTCTGCAAGTGATTGGTCTGCCTTGTTGGCCGATCTTGATCCAGCCATCACGTGAGGCCGGCAAGGTAGGCCAATCACCCCGTGAGCATTGGTGAGGAGTGGTACATGGATGTACCGTTTACGGACCTGAGGATGGCATGCGCCTACCGGCTTATCCACCCTACATCCTTACCCAGTGAGTAGTTACGGTATCGGATTGTTAATCCATTCCACAATACAGCTCCTTGCTTTTCCTTGGCGCTCCTTGGCGATAATCGCGGTTCAGGCTTTACTTCCGGATACCTGGGAAATTCGCAAAGGGATGGTATTCTTGCCGGAAACTCCTTATTCTTTCCCGATGTTGCGCCGCACAACGCGGGCACCCGAATCAGCAGCCTGAGCAACCATGTTAAGAAGCATCTATATCGCCGGAGCGGAACCCGGCAGCGGTAAATCGGTCGTGGTCCTGGGCATGATGGAGATGCTCACCGCCCTGACCAAGCGGGTCGGCTTCTTTCGCCCGATCATCCCGGAGAACGGCGGCAGCGACGATCTCACCCACCTGATCACCCAACGCTACGGCATCGACCTGCCCGTCTCCTCGTTATATGGCTGTACCGACGAGACGGCGCGCAATCTGCTGGCGGAGGGGCGCTACGCCGAGTTGCTGAAACAGATCATGGCCAAGTACAAGGCCCTGGAGCAGCAGGTCGAGATGGTGGTCTGCGCCGGCACCGACTTTTCCGATGTCACCTCGGCCATGGAGCTGGATTTCAACGCCGACTTGGCCAACAACCTGGGCTGCCTGCTGATGCCGGTGATCAAGGGCTACGGCCGCTCCGCCCATGAGACGGTGGACGCGGTGCGGGTGCTGGAGGAGTCCCTGAACAACCGCGGCTGCGATCTGCTGGCGGCCATCGTCAATCGGGTGGATCCGGCGAACATCGACCAGGTGATCGCCGAGCTGACCGTCTCGGCAATACCGACCCTGCCGTTCTATGTGCTGCCGGAACACCGCACCCTGGAGAAACCGACCGTCGGCGAGATTGCCCGTTCGCTCAATATCACCTGCCTGAACGGCGATCAGGAGTCCCTCAACCACGAGGTGAGTCACTACAAGGTGGCCGCCATGGAAGTGCCGAACTTCCTCGACAATATCCAGGAAGACAGTCTCATCATCACCCCGGGTGACCGCGCCGACATCATCCTCACCAGCCTGGCGGCGGACGCCTCCAGCAGCTACCCGAAGATCGCCGGCCTGCTGCTGACCGGCGGGCTGAGGCCAGCGCCGCAGGTAACCCGCCTGCTGGAGGGACTGAGCAAATCCCGCGTCGCCATCCTCAGCGCCCCCTGGGACACCTTCACCACCGCCCTGCGGGTGAACGAGGTGGAGGGCAGCATCCTGCCCGCGGACGAGCGCAAGATCGCCGCCGCGCTGGGCATTGTGGAGAAATACATCAACGGAGAGGAGCTGAAGGCACGGATCTCGCTCAGCCAGACCCGGCGCAAGACCCCGCTGATGTTCGAATACGAGATGATCCAGCGCGCCAAGTCGGTGCGCAAGCACATCGTGCTGCCGGAGGGCTTCGACGAGCGCATCCTGCGGGCGGCGGAGATCCTGCTGCTGCGCGAGGTGGTGGATATCACCCTGCTCGGCTCGGAAGAGAAGATCCGCCAGCGCATCAGTCAGCTGGGGCTCAATCTCAACGGGGTGAGGATGATCGACCCCCAGACCTCGCCCTGGCGCCGCACCTTTGCCGACACCTACTACCGACTGCGTAAGCACAAGGGGATCTCCGAGCAGATGGCCTATGACGCCATGGCCGATGTCAGCTACTTCGGCACCATGATGATCCACCACGGCTATGCCGACGGCATGGTCTCCGGGGCCGCCCACACCACCCAGCACACCATCCGCCCGGCGTTCGAGATCATCCGCACCAAGCCCGGCCGTTTGCTGGTCTCCAGCGTCTTCTTCATGTGCCTGGAGGACAAGGTGCTGGTGTACGGTGACTGTGCCATCAATCCCAATCCCAATGCCGCCCAACTGGCCGATATCGCCATCAGCTCGGCCGCCACTGCGGCCATGTTCGGCATCGAGCCGCGGGTCGCCATGCTCTCCTACTCCACCGGCATCTCCGGCAAGGGGGATGATGTGGAGTCGGTGCGCGAGGCGGTGACCATCGCGCGCCGCCTGCGCCCGGACCTGAAACTGGAGGGACCGATCCAGTACGATGCCGCTATCGATCCCGAGGTGGCCCGCACCAAGATGCCGGAGAGCGAGGTGGCCGGCCGGGCCACGGTGTTCATCTTTCCCGACCTCAACACCGGCAACAACACCTACAAGGCGGTGCAGCGCTCGGCCAACGCGGTGGCCATCGGCCCGGTGATCCAGGGGCTGAACAAGCCGGTGAACGACCTGAGCCGCGGCTGCAGCGTGACCGATATCGTCAACACCGTGGCCATCACCGCCATCCAGGCCCAGGAGAACGATCCCCGGAACGATCCGCGGGAGGAGACGGCGTGAGCATACTGGTGATCAACGCGGGCAGCTCTTCCATCAAATACCAGCTGTTCGATATGCAGCGGCAACCCGCCCTGGCCAGCGGACTGCTGGAGCGCATCGGTGAGCCGCGGAGCCGGCATCAGCTGCAGTGGCTGGACGCCACCGGGCAACACCAGACGTATGAGTTCGCCTGCCAGACCGCCAGTCATCACCAGGCGCTGGAGCAGGTGGTGGAACAACTCGGTGCCCGGGGCGTTCTCACTTCCCTGGATCAGCTGGATGCCATCGGCCACCGGGTGGTGCATGGCGGCGAACGCTTCAGCCAGCCGGTATTGATCGACAGCGCGGTCATCGACGCGATCCGTGACATGATCCCGCTGGCGCCGCTGCACAATCCGGCCAACCTGGAGGGGATCGAGGTGACGCTGGCGCTCTGTCCATCGGTCCCCCAGGTAGCGGTTTTCGACACCGCCTTCCACCAGACCATGCCGGCCCACGCCTACCACTACGCGTTGCCGGAACGGCTCTATCGCAACTACCGGGTGCGCCGCTACGGCTTTCACGGCACCTCGCACCACTTCGTCGCCAAGCAGGCGGCGGAATATCTGGAGCAGCCGCTGGAGAGCCTCAACCTGATCACCCTGCACCTGGGCAACGGCTGTAGCGCCAGTGCCATCCAGGCCGGGCACTGCATCGACACCAGCATGGGTATGACGCCCCTGGAGGGGCTGATGATGGGCACCCGCTGCGGCGATATCGACCCGGCGCTGCACTTCTATCTGCTGCGCGAGAGCAGCATGACCGCGCAGCAGCTGGAGCGGCTGCTGAACCGGGAGAGCGGGCTCAAGGGGGTCTGTGGTTCCAGTGATATGCGCGAGGTGGCCGACAAGGCCGCGCGCGGCGACGCCCAGGCGCAGCTCGCCCGGGCCATGTTCGCCTACCGGGTGAAGAAGAGCATCGGCAGTTACTACGCCGCCCTGGGACGGGTCGACGCGATCCTCTTCACCGGCGGCATCGGCGAGCATGACGGCGCGCTGCGGCGGCAGATCTGCGGCGGTTTGGAGGGGCTGGGCATCGAGGTCGCCGTTGAAGATCAGGCAACGACAGGCAACACCCTGCCCCTGCACACGGCCGATTCCAGGGTCAAACTGCTGGTGGTCCCCACCAACGAAGAGCTGGAAATTGCGCGCTGTGCACAGCTGGTAATCGATTCGAAAAAGTAGCACGGGCCACCGCGGCGGCGATCCACCAAGGTTCAGACGCCGATAACGGCGCCCACGGGGCGCCCTATGTACTGGATTGACCGGCCCCTACCGTCCCACCAGAAAATTCGCCATCCCGTAGGGGCAACCCCCGTGGTTGCCCTTGTGTTCACCGTACCAGTGACCCAGGCAGGCACGGGGGCCTGCCCCTACCAGCCCTGCAAATAGTCCACAAAATCGTCACTTTGCAACCGCTCCTCGTTCCCACGCTCTGCGTGGGAAAGTATACCCAAGGTGGATGCGCCCCTCGGGCTTATCCACCAAGCCCGGGTATCGTTCCGCCCTCCGGAGGAGCGGCGCCCCGCCGCGATTTCGGCCCGGGGGCGGGCCTCCTACAGATATCCCCAATCCCGAGTGCAGTCCCGTCCGCAGGCGCTACTTTCCTCGTTCCCACGCTCCGAGACTGTGAATGCATACCCAGTCGCATAGTGGAGTACGTTGCCTGTGCCCACGTTTTACCCCGCGCCGCACCCTCCGCGTGGGCACAAAAAGCGCGCCCACTCTACCGAGCAGCGATTTTCATCAGGAGGCAAACCGGGTGATACAATCCAACCCGGGATACCTGAACTGA
Source organism: Sedimenticola hydrogenitrophicus (assembly GCF_025175675.1). Lineage (GTDB taxonomy): Bacteria > Pseudomonadota > Gammaproteobacteria > Chromatiales > Chromatiaceae > Sedimenticola > Sedimenticola hydrogenitrophicus. The sequence continues at coordinate 94,079 of NZ_JANIOA010000012.1, read as the reverse complement.
CCACATCTATGGACAAGAAAACCGCCACCATTCTCGAAGCGCTGGAACAGGCCGCCATCTCGGGGCTGTGCCGCGACGGCCAGTTGGAGATCGGCATGCAGGTGGCCCGCACCCTGTACCCGGAGATGAGCGAGGCGGAACTGCTGGCGCTTGCCGAGGCGCTCTACAAGCGCAGCGTTTCAGCGGAGTAATCGATTCGGGCAGGCTCCCAAGTATAAGCTCCAGGTTAACCTGACAGTAACATTAATAAATTAGAAAAGTCTTATTGATTATAGTATGGTAGGCAGCGAAACATCAGCGAGCCCTAATCCGTTCTGGATGCTGAAGAATCAACAACTTAACGCCCCAATCTGCCCGGCATACCGCCTGTCCCGCTGGTGAATCCCATTCACTCCGGAAACGACCGCGATAGCCACGGCGCGCCCGGCAGTTGGTCGATTTACCCTGCAGGGTAGTCTCACATTTCGCTTGGACACGAGGTAATCACAAAGATTAGATGCGTATTACGGCACTGCAACCCGCCTGGAGCTTCCTGCTTCCGTTCACCCACTGGCTTCCCAATATCGACAAGCGCGACCTGCGCGCCGACCTGCTTGCCGCCCTCACCGGCGCCATCGTCGTCCTGCCGCAAGGCGTGGCCTTCGCCACCATCGCCGGCATGCCACCGGAATACGGGCTCTACGCGGGCATGGTGCCGGCGATCATCGCCGCCCTGTTCGGCTCCTCGAAACACCTGGTTTCGGGACCCACCACCGCCGCCTCGGTGGTGCTGTTCTCCGCCCTGTCGGTCTATGCCACACCGGGCAGTGCCGATTACATCACCCTCGCCCTCACCCTCACCTTCATGGTGGGCGTGTTTGAGCTGGCCCTGGGCCTGGCGCGCATGGGCGCGCTGGTCAACTTCATCTCCCACTCGGTCATCATCGGCTTCACCGCGGGCGCCGCGGTGCTGATTTCCGCCAAACAGCTGAAACACTTTTTCGGCGTCGAAATGGACAGTGGCGGCCATCTGCATGAGATTCTGTTCAACTTCTCGCGGCATTTCCCGGAGATCAATCCCTGGGTGACCGGCATCGCCCTGATCACCCTGCTCTCCGGTATCGCCTTCAAGCGCTGGCTGCCGCGCATCCCCTACATGATCGCCGCCATGCTCACCGGCACCCTGGTGTCGCTGTTGCTGGATACCTGGTTCGGGCCATCGATTACCCATATACCGACCGTCGGCGCCCTGCCGGCCACCCTGCCGCCGCTGTCGGCGCCGGAACTTTCGTTCCAGAACGTCAAGGACCTGGCCCCCACCGCCCTGGCGGTGACCCTGTTCGCGCTGACCGAGGCGGTCTCCATCGGCCGCTCCATCGCTGCCCGGGGCGGTTATCGCATCAACGGCAATCAGGAGTTCATCGGCCAGGGGCTGTCCAATATCGCCGGCGCCTTCTTCTCCGGTTACGTGGCCACCGGCTCGTTCAACCGCAGTGGGCTGAATTATCAGGCCGGCGCCAGGACGCCCCTGGCGGCCATCTTTGCCGCCCTGCTGCTGATGGTGATCGTGCTGCTGGTGGCCCCCTATGCCGCCTATCTGCCGAAGGCGGCCATGGCCGGTATCCTGTTCCTGGTGGCCTGGGGCCTGATCGACTTCAAGGAGATCAGTCATGTCCTGAAGTCTTCCAAGCGCGAAAGCGCGGTGCTGCTGGTGACCCTGTTGAGCGCCATGTTCCTGGAACTGGAATTCGCCATCTTCGCCGGGGTGCTGCTTTCCCTGGTGCTCTACCTGGAGCGGGTCTCCAAGCCCAATATCGTTACCCGGGTGCCCGACCACCGCCTTTACAAACACGCCTTCTCCAGCGATCCCGACCTGCCGGAGTGCAAGCAGCTGAAGATCATCCGTATCGACGGCTCCCTGTTCTTCGGCTCGGTCAATCACCTGCAGGAGCGGTTCGATCGCATCCGTGCCAATCACCCGGAGAAGAAGCACCTGGCCATCATCGCCAGCGGCATCAACTTTGTCGATCTGCAGGGCGGACACGCCCTGGTCGAGGAGGCGCAACGTCGCAAGGACGCGGGTGGAAAGCTCTACCTGATCAACGTCAAGGAGCGGTTGTGGGACTCGCTGGAACGGGGTGGCGATCTGGAAGTGATCGGCGACCGCAATATCTTCCAGTCGAAGAATGCCGCCATCCACGCCATCTATCATAAGCTGGATAAATCGATCTGCGCGGGCTGTGAGCATCACATCTTCCAGGAGTGCCGGAGCGCACCGGCGCGGTAGCCGTCCGGTGACATGGCCGGTGGACCGCCGGAGCCCCCTGAAAGCGCATTACCCGGTTAATAAGGAACCACGGATTCACACGGATAAACACGGATTCAGAATTCTGATCTCCTATCTGTGTGAATCTGTGTCATCCGTGGTTCTCCAGGGTCCCGCCCAGCCATTATGCCCGGGTCAATTAATTCGTCCGTAATGCCCCACCCATCTGCCAACCACCAAACCACCAGAGGGGATTATGGTAAATTTATTCGCGTTCATTTGCGTTCATTCCATCCTTAGGTCCGTAAACGGTGCATGACATCCTCGGCTCCGTAAACGGTACATCCCTGTACCACTCCTCTTGCACCACTCCTCGCGGCCAAAAATGAATCCTTGCCGAGAGATGCTGAGGATAAGCCTCGTCAAATTTAGAATTGCTGTCATCGAAGCGGTCCACTTTACTCGCCGGCCACCCCGGAATAGAGGTCCGATTCCGGCTAGCACCGCCCCGATCGCTGCCCTATGATGAGCGAAACAGGCAAGACAGGCGGCGGCAATGGAGTTGGACCTCACCACATGCGAACAGGCACGGCAGACCCGGGACCCCCGCTTCGACGGACGCTTCTATGTCGGAGTGAAAAGCACCGGCATCTATTGCCGCCCCATCTGCCCCGCCCGGCTGCCGAAGGCGGAGAACATCACCTTTTTCCGCTCCGCCGCGGCCGCCGCGGAGGCGGGTTTCCGCCCCTGCCTGCGCTGCCGGCCCGAAGCGGCACCGGGCACACCGGCCTGGCACGGTACCTCCACCACCGTCACCCGGGCGTTGCGGCTGATCCATGAGGGGGCGCTCGACCAATCCTCGGTCACTGCCCTGGCCGACCGGCTGGGGATCACCAGCCGGCATCTCGGCCGCCTGTTCCAGCGCCACCTCGGCGCCTCGCCCCTCGCCGTCGCCCAGACCCGGCGCCTGCAGTTCGCCAAAAAGCTGATCGACGAGACCGGCCTCTCCATGACCGAGGTGGCCATGGCGACCGGTTACGGCAGTGTGCGTCGCTTCAACGACCATTTTCGCCAGGTCTATGGCCGGCCGCCCTCAGTGCTACGGGCCGGTACCGGCCCGGCCGCCGGCGACCCGCTGGTTATCCGCCTGCCCTACCGCGCCCCCTACTGCTGGGAATCGATCGCGGCATTTCTGGCCAAACGGGCCGTTCCCGGCGTGGAGTGGGTGAGCGACGGGGCCTGGCACCGGCATATCGCGCTGGACGGCCAGGCCGGCCATATCGAGGTCAACGACCACCCCACCGAACAGGCCCTGGTCTGTCGCCTCACCCTGCCCTCCACGGCTGCGCTCTACAGCCTGGTGGAACGGCTGCGTATCCTGTTCGATCTGAATGCCGATCCACGGGAGATCGACGTAACCCTGTCACGCGATCCCGTGTTGCAACGCCTGCAATACGAGCACCCCGGCATCCGCGTGCCCGGCGGCTGGGACGGTTTCGAGCTGGCGGTGCGCGCGATCGTGGGACAACAGATATCCGTGGCCGGCGCCACCACGGTGATGGGGCGCATCGCCGAGCGCCTGGGCACCAGCGTCGACGGCGTCCACCCGTTCCCCACCCCGGAGCGGCTGATGCGGGCCGATCCATCCGACTTGCCGATGCCGCAGGCCCGGGCACGGGCCATTATCCAGCTGGCCGGTGCGGTGGCCGATGGCACGCTTGACCTGAGCCGCTGGGTCGAGGCGGACAGCCTGCGTGAATCGCTGATCGCCATCAAGGGGATCGGCGAATGGACCGCCGGCTACATCGCCCTGCGTGTCTTGTCCGATCCGGACGCCTTCCTGCACTCCGACCTGGTGCTACTCAAGGTGGCCCGGCAACTGTACGGTGACCGCAATGCGGCCGCGCTGCTGGAACGCTCCGCCGACTGGCGACCTTGGCGCGCCTATGCTGGCATGCACCTGTGGCGAGCCGCCGCACAACTCAATGGGTAACCTGAGATGAAATACGACTACTACGACAGCCCCATCGGCCCCCTGTTACTGGCGGGGGACGAACATGGACTCGAACTGATCGGCTTTCCAGAGGGCAAGGGACGCATCGAACCGGGCGCGGACTGGCGGCGGGATGCGCTGCCCTTCGCCACGGTCCGGGCGCAGCTCGCCGAGTATTTCGCCGGTGACCGAAGCACCTTCGATCTGCCGTTGCGTCCCCACGGCACACCGTTCCAACTCGCCGTTCTGAACGCCCTGCGCTCGATCCCCTACGGCGAGACCCGCAGTTATGCCGACATCGCCCAACAGCTCGGCCGGCCCAAGGCAATGCGCGCGGTAGGCGCCGCCAACGGGCGCAACCCGCTGCCGATCGTCATCCCCTGTCATCGGGTGATCGGCGCCGACGGCAGCCTGACCGGCTTCGGCGGCGGTGTCCGGGTGAAGCAGTATCTGCTCGACCTGGAACAGGACAAACCGGGCCTGTTCTAAGCCATCCGCCTAGGCACAGAAGACGTGCCGATATGGGGTCTATTCCCCTGAACGAGCTTGATAGGGTGGGCACGCTTTTTGTGCCCACGCTGTTGTAGCTTGGTATGCATTCCCACGCGGAGAGACTGTGAAAGAATTGCCAAATGACGCGAAAAGTGGGGTACCCAAACCCTTCCCGACATGGCGATCGCCTCTCTACGGGTGTCTCAGGCGGTCAATTTTTTTGCCACGTTGATCAGCCTGAATACTTTCACAGTCTCGGAGCATGGGAACGAGTCAACCTGAATTCCTCGATTCAACCGTGAAGAACGCAAAGTGCGCAAATAGATACCATGGCTTACCTTCATTTCCGTCCTTTGGTCCTTTGATCCGTAAACGGTGCATTGCATCCTCGGCTCCGTTATCGGTACATCCCTGTACCACTCCTCCGGTCCAACCCGGCAGGTGGAGGATCGGGAGAATACAGCTCGTAGGTTGGGGTGAGCCTGCGAACCCCAACGATGTTTGTTTGGGAGTGCGTCATGATGTTGGGGTTCGTACCTCACCCCAACCTACCACACTGCTCTAACCCATTTCCCCTGCAAGAAAAACCGAGCTGCCTCATAAGCAGCGGTTTGCGCTACCCGTAATTTAATAAATTAGAATGGCCTTATGTTTTATAGTATCTTTTCATATCGGAACATCGGCTGCTGCTGATCACTCGTTCCAGAAGCCCAACACTCAACAGCTTATAGCGTCAGGCTACCCGGCGGACTGTGTTCACAGCGCGTGTCGGGTTCGGCTGTGTACAGACAGGTATCCCCCCGGGGACCGGACGAAAAATTGTCGGAGTCAAACCACCCGGCACCGGGTTCTGCTCCGTGCGCACGTCCGGCTTGACCCGGCCCCCGGCAAAGCGTGATCGCAGGCATCGGCATCAGATTTTCCGACAGCACAAATCAATATAGAAAGGTTTTTTTTCGGGAGCGTATACATGACCACACTGGCCGACGAGGAGCAGACAGCCCCCCAGCCACTATTGCTGTCGCTGAAACAGATCATCCCCGCCGCGCTGTTCCTGGTCGGTGGCGTACTGCTGGCCATGAATGTCCCTACGATCGAGATCGCCTGGGTCACCGCCCTGCTGCTGCTCACCATCTATCTGTTCGCCTTTGAAGTAGTGGGGGTCGATGTCGCCGCCATCGTCATCATGGTGCTGCTCGGCCTTACCTCGCTGGCCGCCCCGCTGATGGGCTTGAACGCCGGACTGGTGGATACCCAGCACCTGTTCGACGGTTTCAGTTCCAACGCGGTGATCTCCATCATCGCCGTGATGATCATCGGCGCCGGGCTGGACCGCACCGGCATCATGAGCAAGGTGGCCGCCTTCATCCTCAAGGTCGGCGGCAAGACCGAGGGACGCATCATTCCCATCATCTCCAGCACCGTGGCCATCATCTCCTCGTTCATGCAGAATGTGGGCGCCGCCGCCCTGTTCCTGCCGGTGGTCTCGCGTATCTCCGCCCGCGCCGACCTGCCCATGTCGCGCCTGCTGATGCCCATGGGCTTCTGCGCCATCCTCGGCGGCACCGTGACCATGGTCGGGTCGTCACCGCTGATCCTGCTCAATGACCTGATCAACACCTCCAACATCGCCCTGCCCGAGACGCAGAAGATGCAAGCCTGGGGTCTGTTCTCCGTCACCCCCATCGGCCTGATGCTGGTGGCCACCGGGGTGATCTATTTCGTGCTCGCGGGGCGCTTCGTGCTGCCCGCCACCAAGAGCGAGAGCAGCACCACCGCGGCCGGGGCGATGCAATACTTCCGCGATCTTTACGGCGTCAGCTTCAGTCTGTTCGAACTGGTGGTGCCGGACGGCAGCACCCTGGTAGGCAAGGAGCTGGACGATATCGAGACGCTGTACAAGGTGCGGGTCATCGCCAACAAGCGCCCCGGCCAGGAGAGCCAGGTCGGGCCCGGCACCCTGGCCCGCGATACCGCCATCGAAAATGGCATGGTACTGGGGGTGATTGCCGAGTCGCGCAATATCGACCACTTTGTCGAGACCTTCGGTCTCAGGAAGCGCAATGAGCTGCGCAGCTTCACCGAGTCCCTGGCCGCCACCAAGGCCGGTATCGCCGAGGTGCTGATCCCCCCCGGTTCCAAGCTGATCGGCAAGAGCGCCCGCGACGTGTGGATGCGCAAGGTCTACGGCATCGCCATGATCGCCCTGCACCGCAACGGCGAGACCATGCGCGAGGGTGACGATATCCGCAACATCCCGTTTGTCGCCGGCGACACCCTGGTGGTACACACCACCTGGGAGGCGCTGGCGCGCCTGGAGAAGGACCGCAATTTCGTGGTGATCACCACCGAGTATCCGCGCGAGGAGCTGCGTCCGCACAAGGTGGGCTGGGCCGCCCTGTTCTTCCTGATCGCCCTCTCCATGGTGCTGTTCACCGATATCCGTCTCTCCGTGGCCCTGCTCACCGGGGCGATCGGCATGATCCTCTCCGGGGTACTCTCCATCGAGGAGGCCTACGAGGCGGTGAGCTGGAAAACCGTGTTTCTGCTCGCCTCGCTGATCCCGCTGGGACTGGCGGTGGAGAGCACCGGCACCGCCAAATGGATCGCCGAGCAGACCCTCGAAGTAGTGGGTGCGCAACCTGTCTGGGTGATCCAGGCGGCGGTCGCCATCCTCGCCACCTTCTTTACCTTGGTGATGTCCAACGTGGGTGCCACGGTGCTGCTGGTGCCACTGGCGGTCAATATCGCCATCGGCGCCGGGGCCGATCCGGCGGTGTTCGCCCTCACCGTGGCCATCGCCACCTCCAACTCGTTCCTCATCCCTACCCACCAGGTGAATGCCCTGATCATGGGACCGGCCGGTTACCGGGTGCCGGACTTCATGCGCGCCGGTGGCATCATGACCATCCTGTTCCTGGTGGTGATGATGATCGCCATGCAGCTGTTCCTGTAAAGGCCTTGCCGTGCGGGCGCCGCGACCGCGGTGCCCGCCACGGGCCGAACAATTGCGATACGACGCTCACCTTCTGGGTGAGCCTGGCTTCAGCTACAATCTTTTATCTTTTTGTATTTTTTGGTAACTACTCACGGGGTGATCGGTCTGCCTTGCCGGCCTCACGTGCTGGCTCGCCTCCACGAATCCGGCCCCATTTTCAGCGCCTGCCCAAACTCGCTTCGCTCAAACAAGGGCAGGCGTGAAACTGAAAAAGGGGCCGGATTCGAGGCGCCATCAAGATCGGCCAACAAGGCAGACCGATCACTTACCGACCGAGCGAGTAGTTACATTTTTTGTAAATTTCGTGGTTCAACGGCTTTTTCCAGGTTAAAGGCAGGAATCTGTTTTTCTTGGCGTGCTTTGCGTCTTGGCAAGAGTCCATTTGCCATCCTTCATCCAGAGGCGCTCAACCGGCGGACACGCCAAACCTGACGAATCCGCCGGCGAAGCCAGGGGGTTAGCCAAGGAATTTATTTGTAAGTACACTGATTTAGACCTACATTTAATTCCGGAACAGCCGATATATTTCGGTGTGGTTTTTGTTTTCACACAACACGACGGCCACAGGCCAGGGAGTGGAGATGCCGAAAACCAATGACCAGACCATCCTGATTGTCGATGACGCCCCGGAGAATCTCACGGTACTCAGCGAACTGCTGCAACCCCGCTACCGGGTCCGCGCCGCCACCTCGGGCGAGAAGGCGCTACGCATTGCTGGTACCCCGCCTCGTCCAGACCTGGTCCTGCTGGATGTGATGATGCCGGAGATGGATGGCCACGAGGTGTTCGCCCGGCTGCGTGCCGACCCGCTCACCCGAGATATTCCGGTCATCTTCATCACCGCCATGGACAGCACCGAGGCGGAACTGAGCGGGCTGGAGATGGGTGCGGTGGACTACATCGCCAAACCGATCGTGCCCCCCATCGTGCTGGCCCGGGTGCATACGCAGTTGGAACTGAAGCAGGCGCGCGACCGGCTGTCCGACCAAAATGCCTGGCTGGAGGCCGAAATCCAGCGGCGCATGAGCGAAAACCTGCTGGTGCAGAATGTCAGCATCCACGCCCTGGCCCGCCTCGCCGAGACGCGTGATCCGGAAACCGGTAATCACCTGCACCGCACCCAAAACTATGTCCGCACCCTGGCGACACGATTACGGGATCACCCCCGCTTCTCGGTCTATCTGGACGACCCGATCATCGACTCAATGGCAAAATCCGCGCCCCTGCACGATATCGGCAAGGTGGGTATCCCTGATCACATCCTGCAGAAACCCGGCAAGCTGACACCGGAGGAGTGGGTGATCATGAAGACCCACGCCAAACTGGGTTCGGAGGCGCTGGAACAGGCCGAGCGGGATGCGGAAAAACCGGTCAAATTTCTCACCCTGGCCAAGGAGATCGCCCACTGGCATCACGAGTACTGGGACGGCAGCGGCTATCCGGACGGACTGGCGGGTGACGCCATCCCGGTATCGGCACGGCTGATGACCATCGCCGATGTATTCGATGCCCTGATCTCCCGACGGGTCTATAAACCGCCGATACCCTTTCCGGAGGCCCGGGAGATCATCGCCAAAGGCCGCGGCAACCAGTTCGATCCGGACATGGTGGACAACTTCCTGGCGGGATATGAGGATTTCGTCGCCATCGCCGAACGCTATTCCGACAACCACTGACCATGACCCGCGAGCGCGCACGGAAAAGCCATATCAGCCGGGGATATATACTCTATATAGTTCTCGTCTACGCCATCTTTGCCGCCCTCTGGATCCTGCTCTCGGACAAAACGCTGGAGTGGCTGTTCCAGGATACTGCCAACCTCACCCTGGCCAGCACCCTGAAAGGTTGGGTGTTTGTGGTGGTCACTTCACTACTGCTCTATGGATTGATGAGGCGACTGGCCGCCAGCGACGAATCCGCCCCCATCCACCTGGGAGGGCGGAGCTTGTTCCAGTTCCTGCTGCTGGCCGGCCTGATCGTCCTGTTGGCCGGTGCCGGTATCAGCCTTATGGTGCAGCATGAACAGGAAAAAGCGCTTGCCCGACTGCAGGTGATTGCCGATCTCAAGTCGCGACAGATCTCGGACTGGCGTGTGGAACGAGAGAAAGAAGCGGCCCTGATACAGTCCAACAGCTTCTTCACCGAGCAGTTCCAGCGCTGGCAGGAGCGGGATGACCAGCGCGCCCGGGACGCCCTGCGCGCACGCCTGGAGCAGATGCGCGGCAGCCATGGCTTCAGCGCCATTGAGCTGTTTGATCCGCAAGGCCGCTACCTGTTGGGCACCGGCGCCGTACCGGAACGGACGGCCCCGGATCTGCTGACGGCCCTGGAACAGGTCAGACGGGACCGGCAGATCCACCAGGCCGGACCCTATCGCCACCCGGACGGCACCACCCATCTGGATTTCGTGGTGCCGCTCGTCATCGCCCAGCCCGCGCCCTGCCTGGTGCTGCACATCGATCTGGCGGAGTGGCTCTACCCGGTCCTGCAGACCTGGCCGATACCCAGCGACACGGGCGATACCGTCCTGTTCCGGCGCGACGGTGACCAGGTGCAGTTCCTCAACCAACTGCGCCATCACCCGGACGCGGCGATGAACTTCCGCCTGCCACTGGGCAACCTGGCACTGCTCTCCGCGCAGGTACTGCGGGGCGAGGCACGCCAGGGTGCCCTGGTGAAGGGGCTCGATTATCGTGACGAACCGGCCATCGGCGTGGTGCGCGCGATCGCCGGGACCGACTGGTTCCTGCTGGCCAAAGTGGACCGGAGCGAGTTCCTCTACGGGGCCATTGAGGGCAGCCTCTGGATCGGCCTGGCCGGCTTGCTCGCCCTGCTGGTCGCCGGGGCCGGCCTGGTGATGCTGCGCCAGCGCGAACAACTGCTACGGGCCGAAAGCGCCCGCCAGGCCCAGACGGATCGCCTGCACGCACTGAAGCTGCTGGGGGCCATCGTCGACGCCTCCGAGGACGCGATCTTCGCCCTGGATCTGGACGGCCGTTTCATCCTCTTCAACCGGGCCGCCCAGCAGTTTACCGGCAAGACCGCCGAGGAGGTGCTCGGCCAGGACGAAAGGGTGCTGTTTCCGGCAGCGAAGGCCGAACAGATGATCGCCGCCAACCATCAGGTGATGACGGAAGGCGTACACCGGATATTCGAAGAGGTCATATCGGTCGCTGGCAGCGAACGTTTTTTTCACACCGGCAAGGGCCCGTTACGCGATGAACGCGGGGAAGTCATGGGGCTGTACGGGGTTTCACGCGACATCACCGAGCGCAAGGATTTCGAGGTAACCCTGCAGCGTCAGACCGAGGAGCTGGCGCAGCGCAATGAAGAGCTGGAGCGTTTCAACCGTGCCACGGTGGGGCGGGAGCTGGACATGATTGAACTCAAGCGCCAGATCAATACGCTGTCGCGACAGCTTGGCCAGGAACCGCCCTACCCACTGAATTTTCTCGACAACGGCATGGATCGGCAAAGCGAGGGCCGGGAATCGTGAGCAGAATCCACAACCCTGGAAGGCGGGAGGCAGACCGCCGAAGCCACTCCCCCGACGGATGATAAACGACACAGGATCCTGATGCAGATAGCCACCCGACTCAGCCTCGCGTTTCTCGCCGTGGCCCTGGCGGCCACCCTGTCACTGGGTGGCCTGAGTTATGTGGCCGGCCGCAATGCCCTCATCCAGCAGACCCACGCGCAGTTGCAGGCGATTGCCGCGATTCAACAGCAGCGACTTGAAGCGCTGCTGGCGCAGAGCCGGGAACGCCTGCTGCTGGTGGCCAGCCGCACCCAGTTGCGCCTCAGCCTGGAACGTTTCCTGGAGACGCCCAACCCGGCCGACCAGGCGCTGATGAACCGTATCCTGCGCGATGCCAGGGCACAGATCGACGATTTCACAAAGATCTCCATACATACCGCCGATGGCCGTATTGTCGCCTCCACCGACCGCCGCGAGCCGGGCCGGCAGGCACCCCCGGACACAGCGCCGGAGGGCGGGACGGAACGGATTCGCGTCGACCGGTTCTTCACCTATCCGGGAGGCGAGCTCGGCATCCGTCTCTCCGCCACCCTGTCGCTGAATGACCGGGTACTGGGCCTACTGGTCATCGAGGCGACGGGGCAGAAACTGCTCGATCTGATACAGGACTACACCGGTCTCGGCGCCACTGGGGAGACCCTGCTGATCGGCAGAAGCGGCAGCGGCGATGCGCTGTTCCTCACCCCGGCCCGGTTCGCCCCGGATACCGCCCTCAAGCGCTCACTCCCCATGGGTGAACTGGCCTCACCGGCGGTCCAGAGCCTGCGGCTGACCGCGCCACAAATGTTTAGCGGTACCGACTACCGCGGCCGCAGCGTGCTCGCCGCCGTCCGGCAGATACCGCAGTACGGCTGGGGATTGCTGACCAAGATTGACCAGGCGGAAGTCCTCGCCCCCGTGGACCGCCTGGTGGAACTGCTGATCTATCTGATCATCGCCATTACCGCTCTGGTGGTGCTGGCCTCGTGGTACATCGCCCGCTCCATCAGCCGCCCGATCATTGCCCTGACCCGCACCGCCCAGGCCGTGACCGAGGGGGAACTCACGTGCCGTGCGGATAGCGCCGGGGGGGACGAGATTGGCGCCCTGGCCCGCTCCTTCAATGCCATGACCGAAAAGCTGATCTCCAGCAACGCGGCGCTGAAAAACCATGTCGCCGAATTGCAGCGCTACGAGCAGATTGTCTCCACCTCGGGTGACATGCTCGCCTTCGTGGACCAGGAGCAACGCTATCTGCTGGCCAACCCCGCCTATGCCGAGCCCTTCAACACCACCCCGGCAGGCTTGCGGCTGCGCCATGTCGAAGAGGTTGTCGGCCCGCTGGCCTATCGGGAGATCGCCCCCCATATGGATCGGGCACTGGCCGGCGAGGCGCAGTATTTCGTCCTGGAGCCGCGCTTTCCAGACGGCCTAACGCGGATGCTGAGCGCCGAATTCCTCCCCTACCGGCGACAGGAGGAGGTGCTGGGGGCGGTGATCAACCTGCGTAACATCACCAGGCAACGGCAGGCCGAGGAGACGCTGCGACGTAGCGAGGCGGAGTTGCGCCAGGCACAGCAGCTGGCCGGGGTCGGCAACTGGAGCTGGGATCTGGTGAACGACATACACAGCTGGTCGGACGAAATCTACCGCATTTATGGGCGCGATCCCGCACTGCCGGCGGCGGTCTACCCGGAGGTCCGCGAATACTTCACCGAGGAGAGCTGGGAGAGACTGACCGTTGCGGTTGAGCAGGGCCTTAAGGAGGGGACTCCCTATTTGTGCGACGCCGAGGTGATCCGTCCCGACGGCAACCATCGCTGGATCGTGGCCCGCGGCGAGGCCACCCGGGACGCCCAGGGCAAGGTGATCAGCCTGCGCGGCACGGTGCAGGACATCACCGAGCGCAAACTGGCCGAGCAGGAGATTCGCCGCCTCAACGCCGACCTGGAGCGGCGCGTGGCCGAGCGCACCGCCGAGCTCAGCGCCGCCAACCGGGAGCTGGATGCCTTTGCCTATGCCGTCTCCCATGACCTGCGGGCCCCGCTACGGGCGATGAGCGGTTTCAGCCAGGCCCTGGCGGAGGATTTCGGCGACCAGCTGCAGGAGGAGGCGCGGGGATATCTGCGCCAGATCGAGCTCGCCAGCCAGCGCATGGGAAAACTGATCGATGCCCTGTTGGCGCTCTCGCGCATCAACCGGGGTCCGCTGAAGTGCGAACGGGTGGACCTCAGCGACCTTGCGCAACGTCTGCTCGAGGAGTTGGCACAGTCCGACCCGCAACGCCAGGTGAGTGTCTCCATCGAGGCCGGGCTTCGGGTCGACGGCGATCTGTCCATGATCGAGATCGTCATGCACAATCTGCTCGGCAATGCCTGGAAGTACACCGCCCGGACGACCAACCCGCACATCCGGGTCTATAGCGAGGGACAGGCCGACGACCGCCGCTTCTGCATCGCCGACAACGGAGCCGGGTTTGACATGGGCCACGCCACGCGGCTGTTTTCACCCTTCCAGCGGCTGCACCGCCAGGAGGAGTTCCCGGGCATCGGCATTGGGCTGGCCACCGTGCAGCGCATCATCAACAGGCATGGTGGACAGATAGAGGGACGGGGCGAAACAGGCAAGGGGGCGCTATTTCGCTTCTCCCTGCCGGACACCATCGTGGACAGCACCATCGTGGCTACCACAACGAGTGACAAGGAGAGGTTTAATGAATGAAAAGATGATCCTCCTGGTGGAGGACAATCCCCAGGATGAACTGCTTACCCTGCGCGCCCTGCGCAACGCCAAACTGGCCAACCGGGTGGAGGTGGTGCGGGACGGCCAGCAGGCGCTCGACTACCTGTTCCAGGAAGGCGAGTTCGCCGACCGGGCGGGACCGGCCCTGCCCACCGTGGTGATGCTCGATATCGGCCTGCCGCGCCTCTCCGGTCTGGAGGTGCTGGAGCGGCTGCGCGGCGACCCCAGGACCGCCCTGTTGCCGGTGGTGATACTCACCTCCTCCGATGACGAGCAGGATCGGCTGCGGAGCTACGAAAGCGGTTGCAACAGTTTTGTGCGCAAGCCGGTGGCGTTTGCCGAATTTGCCGAGACTGTGGCCCATCTGGGCATTTACTGGCTGGCGACCAACATCGCGCCACCGGAGTATTGATTGGCGATGAACGTCCCCCTCAAATTGCTGGTGATCGAGGATAGCGAAGCGGATTTCCTGCTGCTGGAACGCCATCTGCGTCAACAAGGCATCACCATCAAGTGTCGGCGTGTCGTGAATAAGGCGGAGCTGGAGGAGGCCCTGCAGACCCGCTGGGACCTGCTGCTCTCCGATTACTCGGTCCCGGGCATGGACTTCCGCGAGACCCTGCGACAGGTCCGCACGGCCGAACCCGACCTGCCGGTGGTCCTGGTCTCCGGTAGCGTCGGCGAGGAGACGGCAGTGGAATTGCTGCGCCTGGGGCTGAACGATTTTGTCCTCAAGGAGAGCCTGGTGCGACTCTGGCCGGCCATCCAGCGCGTACTGGCGGATGCGCAAGAGCGCCGGGCCCGCCGCACCGCCGAACAGGGACTGCGTGAGGCCCAGGCTTCGATGCTGCAGGAGCAGCACCAGGCACGCCTGGCGGCACTGAATCTGATGGAGGATGCGCTGGCCGCCCGGGCGCGCGCTGAAGCGGCCCACGCCGAGCTGCAGGAGAGCATGACACGGTTGAACTATGCCCTCGCCGCCACCCAGGAGGCGGTTTGGGACTGGGACCTGCCCAGCGGCCGGATCAAGCACAACCCGCGCTGGTGTGAACTGCTGGGCATCACCGACGATCTGCCCGAGCATGGGGTCGAATTCTATTATGCGCTGATCCATCCCGATGACCGGCAGTTGGTCAACAGCCGGCTCAAGGACGCCTTCAGGAGCGACGCGCACTATGTGGCCGAGTATCGTCTACGCCACGCCGACGGCCGCTACCTCTGGGTGCTCGACCAGGGGCAGATCGTGTCACGCAACTCCCAGGGCAAGGCGTTACGCCTGGTGGGTGCCTTCACCGACGTAACCCAGCGGCGGCAGGACGAGGAGCAGTTGCGCGAACTCTCCCTGGCCGTCGAGCAGAGTCCGGAGAGCATCGTGTTCACCAATCTGCAGGGCGAGATCGAATATGTAAACGAGACCTTCGTGCAGAACACCGGCTACCGCCGGGAAGAGGTACTGGGGCACAATCCGCGCATCCTGAAGACCGGCAAGACGCCGCCGGAGACCTATCGAGAGATGTGGGCGACCTTGACCGAAGGACACACCTGGAAGGGCGAGTTCCACAATCGCCGCCGCGACGGCAGCGAGTTCGTGGAGTTCGCCATTATCACCCCACTGCGCCAGCCCGACGGCCGCATCTCCCACTATGTCGCGGTCAAGGAGGACATCACCGAGAAGAAACGCCTGGGCGAGGAGCTGGACCGGCACCGCCATCACCTGGAGGAGCTGGTGGCCAGCCGCACGGCGGAGCTGGAGGTGGCGCGCGCCCTGGCCGACACCGCCAACCAGGCCAAAAGCACCTTCCTGGCCAACATGAGCCATGAAATCCGCACCCCGATGAATGCCATCCTCGGACTGACCCACCTGCTGCGCCGCGACGGCGCCACGCCGCGCCAGATCGAGCGCCTGGACAAGATCGACAGCGCCGCGCAGCATCTGCTGTCGATCATCAACGACGTGCTCGACCTGTCGAAAATCGAGGCCGGACGGCTGGAACTGGAACAGACCGACTTCGCCCTCGCCTCGATACTGGACCATGTCCGTTCGCTGATTGGCGAAGCGGCCAACGCCAAGGGCCTGTCGGTGACCATCGACACCGATAATGTCCCCGCCTGGTTGCGTGGCGATGTCACCCGGCTGCGCCAGGCGTTCCTCAACTACGCCAGCAACGCGGTCAAGTTTACCGAGCGGGGCAGCATCACCCTGCGTGCCCAACTGCTGGATCAGCGGGACAACCGGCTGTACATCCGCTTCGAGGTGCGGGACAGCGGAATCGGTATCGCCCCGGAGCAGCTGTCGAAGCTGTTCCAGTCCTTCGAGCAGGCAGACATCTCCACCACCCGCCGCTTTGGCGGCACCGGTCTCGGGCTGGCCATTACCCGTCGACTGGCACTCATGATGGGGGGTGACAGCGGGGTCGAGAGCCAGCCCGGCCAGGGCAGCCGCTTCTGGTTTGCCGTCTGGCTGCAGCGCGGGCACGGTATCATGACCAGCGAATCGATCGCCACGCCACGCGACGCTGAATCCCAGTTGCGCCGGAAACACGCCCGCCGCCGCCTCCTGCTGGCCGAAGACAACCCGATCAATCGGGAGGTGGCCCTGGAACTGCTGCATGGGGTCGGCCTGTCGGTGGACACGGCGGAAAACGGCCGCATTGCCCTGGAGAAGGCCGCGGCCAACCACTATGACCTGGTGTTGATGGATGTGCAGATGCCGGAGATGGACGGTCTGACCGCGACCCGGGCGCTCCGCGCACGACCCGACAACGCCGACCTGCCGATCCTGGCCATGACCGCCAACGCCTTCGATGAGGACCGGCGCGCCTGTCTTGATGCCGGGATGAACGACTTTGTCGCCAAGCCGGTGAACCCGGAGGACCTCTATACCACCCTGCTGCGCTGGCTCGAACCGCCTGAGCGGGGGACGGAGTCCACCGTTCCATCCGGCACCACGACCGGGGAAAAGTCCGGGCAGCTCCCCTTGAGCGCCATCCCCGCCCAACTGACAGAAATCCCGGGGCTGAATCCCGCCCGGGGCATCGCCGCCGTCAAGCAGAATCCGGCCAGATATCAGCAGCTGTTGCACATGTTTGCCGATGCCCACCGGGGGGATGTAACGGAGATAAAGCGCCTGCTGGAACAGGAAAACACCCGGGCGGCCCAACAGCTGACCCATGAACTGAAGGGGGTCGCCGCCACCCTGGGTGCCGAGGGGATTGCCGAATTGGCCGGCGCGCTGGACCGGGCGCTGCGGGAAGAGGCGGCGCCCGCAGCGTGCGATCAAATGATCCGGCAGTGTGAGCAGGCATTGGGACAACTGGTCGGGGTGATAGATGGTCTATCCGGGGAAGCGGTTTCCGCACCGCTCCCCACCGGCATCACCAACGAACAGTCGGTGCAGCTCTTCAAGGAGCTGGAGCGCCTGCTCAGTGAGGATAACACCCGTGCCAATCAGCTGGCCCGCGACTCAGCCGACCTGCTGCGCCTCAGGCTGGGCAGTCGCTATGGGGAATTTACCCGGCAGCTCGACCGATTCGACTATGAACAGGCCCTGCGGACCCTGCAGGAGATCATCAGGCCGGAAGCGGACGACTGAAGCGAAACAGTGACAGGAACGTTACCCCTCCAGTTTGTCGGGATCAGTGACAAACGAACGCAAACAGAAACGACTAATCGACTCGTGCTTACTTGCCTGATTCGGCAAAATGGATCGTGAAGGGTGACTCCAAGCCATTTTCCTGATGATATTTCCCTTGTTATTTTATGGTTTACGGCCAGCTGATGGCACGCCATAATAGCGCGCAACCATTTGTTTTTATAGATGTTTAATTCATTTTCCGCAGTATGGGCAGCAGCGGATGATGGTGGCTTGTGGCGCTTACGCGGTAACCCTATTCTGAAGAAACGGAATCCGTTCGTTCAGCCGGAAAACAGCTTCCAGGTTTCGGGTGTGATCCGGTGCTATTTCCGGGCTATCCGGAGTTGCTCGCCGGGTGCTTTCCGGTCAGCCTCATGATATAAGAAACCCAAGCAGAAGGATCTCCGTCGTTAAAGATTACCGACCGACCGCCGATACAATGGGTGATAGATTATTCCCATATATATCCAAGGTTTATATTTTGGGAATCAATTTACGCAGGCTTGCCTGTTGAAGTGTACAGGTCCTACTGAACCCGACACGAGTTACTGAACCATGAAAATTCTGATGACAACCTTCACCGGAGTGTGCGCGCTGATCCTCGGTGCTACTGCCGTAGCCGCCGAATTCGGCACCAGCGTTCCGATGCGCACCGGCAACGCCACCACCTATTATGTCAAGGCAGTAGCCGGCGATCTGGAAGCCATGGAGTTCATGGTGGATACCGGTTCTGGCTACACCACCATCAATGAGGTGACCCTGGCGGAACTGAAGCGCACCAAGCAGGCGGAATATCTGCGTGACCTGATCGGAATTCTGGCCAACGGCACGGAAATGGTGGTCCCGGTGTATCGCCTGGCCAGTCTCAATATCGGCGGTGGTTGCCATCTCAGCAATGTCGAGGCGGCGGTGTTCCCCGGCAAGACACGCCAGATTCTGGGTCTGAGCGCCCTGAAACAGGCTGGGCCATTCATCTTCTCCTTCGAACCCCCGAGCCTGATGCTCAGCAACTGCGTCAACCCCGCGCTGCTGGCCGGTGCACCGGAAAAGTGAGCCGCCGCAACAGCTAATCCATCCGCCCTCCCGCATGCCCCGTTAAATTCCGTCGCCTTCCGGCGACGGAAAGCGGGGCTATGCCGGGCAAATTCGCCGTCTCTCCGCTACGCATATCCCGGCAGCCTCCCGCTGTGGCCGCCTAGCCCTCCAGAACCCCCGTCCGCTAAGGCTTGTGCACCCCAGCTTCAGCCTCCAATCAATTCTGGCAAGTAAATTGCAGAATTAGGTAGTGAACGGAACCCACCGCATCGAATCCGATACGGAGAGGTTAATGCAAACGATGCCGAAAGGCAGGAGGAAGTCATGAATAAGGGATATCGTAAAACACTATTGGCAGGCGCTATCGCCGCCCTGATCGCCGGGCCCGTGCTGGGTGCGGAACATGCAGCACAAGCACCCGAGGCGCCGGGCGTGACACCGGATCAACCGATGCAGGAGTCTCCGCAGTCTTCCCCGAGCACCCCACAGCCGATGGATAAACAGACCGGAACCGCGGAGCAGCCGGGGGCTGCCGAACCCAGTTCCATGCTCGCCCTGACACCCGATGACCTGCGCAGACAGGAGGTGATCGGTAGCGACGGCGAGGCCATCGGCAGGATCAGTGATGTGGTGAGTAACCGGGGGGGCGGCGAGATCTATGCCGTCATCTCCACCGGTGGTTTCCTGGGGCTCATTGGCGGCAGCGAGCATGTGGTACCGCTCAGTGAACTGCGCCTGGAGGAGCAGAAACTGCATCTCAGCACTACCCAGGAAGAGTTGACCTCCCGTGAAGAATACACGGAAGATCAATATCTAGTTGTGCAGCCGGATGACCGGCCCATCAGTGAATTCTCTGCATTTGAGCAGCAACAGCCTGAGCAACAGCCGGAGCAGCAGCAGGAGCAACAGCCGGAGCAACAGCAGCAACAGCAACAGCCGGCGGAGCAGAAGAGTAACTGACGCCTGGCACTCCGCTTCTCGCCGGCACGGTAGGTAATGTGGCGGCGGGTGGTGGCGGATCTCACCGCAGGCAGGGTGGTGCAAAAACCAGTTTTCTCACGGGACCGGTGTCGGATCGGGCAAACAGTTTGAATTGACGCCCGGTTTTCAAAGGGATTTGAAACCGGCCCCGGGGGAAAAAGATTTTAGCGCACCACTCACTTGGGGGATTTCACCAACAGCGGGAGCCTGGCTCCCGCTTTATTTTGTTGATCCCCCACAGCCGAGACAGAGTAGGAGAATCAATATGCGGAAAAAAACATCATTTATCGCAATAGTCGTTCTGGCGCTCAGCACGCTGGTCCAGGGCTGTGGTTTCCTGGTGGGAGCCGCCGTGGGCGGAACCGCCGGTTATCTGTTGAAAGACGAGGGCTATGAAGTACAAACTCCCGTCAGACGCGAATCTCCACCGGCGCAAGAGTGATCCCTGATCGATAATCCGATGTCAGTTCGGCACCGGGCGAAATGCCTAGCGGACCATCCCCGGCTCCCGGAAATGCGCCCTGTCGTCGTTTCGCAACACAAATCTTCTTGTAGTTCAAGCAGTTGCGAAACCACTCATAAAGGCGTTGCCAAGCAACGACAGATGAGACCAGACACGACACGACAACCGCGCCACCCTACGGCTATCTTATTGATTTTATAGTCATCTGTTGAGTTGGCATGGATGGTGCTGTAACGAGGACGTGGATGTACCACAATCAACCCATGGAGGAGAAAATGAAGACTACCACTTTAGCGAAAATACTCGGTTTCTCATTGGCGACCCTGTTTTCCGCAGCTACCATTGCCGCGGAGATGGACGCCGTTCAGTTTGAGTCTCTGGATCAGAACCAGGATGGTCAGCTGACTGCCGAAGAGGCGGCCCGCGACACCGCATTGAATGAGAACTGGACGGCCGTGGACAAGGATGGCAGCGGCACCATCGACAAGGCCGAGTTCAGTGCCTTTGAATCCATGCTCAAGGAAGGTGGCGAAGCGGGTGGCGAGAAAAAACCCGCTGAATAACCCCTAGAGCCGTGGAAAGGCCATCCGCGAAGGGAAGCGCGGATGGCCTTTGTTATTGCGCGCAACCCCGCCTGCCCAATATTCCTTGTTTGTTCATGACAAACCACGCCATTAGCGTTCATTCGCGGCATTATTAACAGTTTCCGACCCGGGCGTAGTCTGCTGGATTATCGGTTCAGAGCGCGCCTTTGAGACCGATCCGCTCCGCCACCTCGCGCATGCCGAGGATGGTCTGGGTGATCAGCTCGCGCCGCTCCATGCCGAGCATCGCCGCCCCGCGATCGATAATGCCGCGATCCACCTTGGCGGCGAAACTTTTGTCCTTCCACTTCTTGATCACCGACTTCGCCTCCAGGTCGAGGACACTTTTCGAGGGACGCACCAGGGCGGTGGTGGTGACCAACCCGGTCAGCTCATCGGTGGCATAGAGCACCTTCTCCATGTCGCTGAGCGGCTCGACCTCGGTGCAGATACCCCAGCCGTGGCTGATGACCGCACGGATATAGGCGTCCGGCCACTGCTGTTGGCGCAGTATCTGTTCGGTTTTCCAGTGTGTCGTGACGCTCAGGAAGCAAAACGGGACATCCCAGTCGGCCCTTTCGCCCTCGCTTGCCACGACAGCTTATTAAGCCCCGGCCGCCCTGCGTCAGGGACGCTTCGCCACAGCATTGCAAGCTCGCTGCAGGCTACGCCTCCCTTCCTCAAATGGCTCGACGGCGTTTCGAATGTGCTTGCATATGGCCTCCGCTGGCTCCGGACCTTCGGCCCTACGCCACTACGGCCATACGCCCGCACCTACGCCTGCCGGGGATTACGCGCCTTCGCTTCGCTCTCCATGGCGCGCAGCGTATGCAGTGTTGCTCGGGAAACTGGTCATAATCCAGATCATGCACCAGTCCGACGATCCCCCACTGCTCCTCGTCGCCCCCGCGTTGCCGGGCGAAATAGCGCATTACCGCCTCCACCGCCAGGCCATGTTTGACCAGGCTTTCCGTTTGGGTATAGGTGGTCAGCAGCCGGTACGCCTCATCCCGGCTTGGAATCCGCTCCTCCATAGTCCCACTCCTGTTTCTGTTTTCACCCAGTCGGGTCTACTATTGCATTCAATGAACTGATCCGCATCTTATCCGTTATGCATACAAACCCCAAACCGACCGACATCATCCTGCACAACCAGTCACGCACCCTGGAAGTGGTTTTCGATACTGGTGAGCGTTTCAATCTGCCCTGGGAGTACCTGCGTGTCTTCTCGCCCTCCAAGGAGGTCAGGGGGCGTTTCGGCAAAGACCGGATTCTGGTGCTGGACAAGCGGGATGTGGTACTGCAAGAGATCAAACCGATTGGCAATTATTCCCTGAAGCTCTATTTCGACGACGGCCACAACTCCGGCCTGTACGACTGGCGGTTTCTCTATGAGCTGGGGGTCAATCAGGCGCAGTACTGGCAGGAGCACCTACAGCGGGTGGCTGCATTGAAGTCTGACCCGGATTGATTCACGCCGCCTCACTCCCTGATCACCCCGGCCTGATTGACCAGCCCCTCGGCCGCGCTGATACCGCAACGCTGATTCCCCGCCACCGCCAGGTCGATCTTTTGCGGTTTCTCCAGATCCATATCGCTCATGATGCGGATATAACCCTCCCGCGTCTGGTTGTTCCCCAGCCGGGGATTGTGCCGCCTCTCTTCACCTATGGTCGAGGTGGTCATGCCGTTGTAGTCATGGGCCGGGTAGACCCTGATCCGGTCAGGCAGGACAAACAGCTGGCGCGTGATCGAATCGAACGCCTTACCGGCGTCACCGGACTGGAAATCGGTGCGGCCGCTGCCGCGAATCAACAGCGTATCGCCGGTAAACACCCGATCGGCGGCGAGGTAACAGATATCGGTATCGGTATGTCCCGGGGTATACAGCACCTTCAGCGCATTGTCGCCAAACAGCACATGATCGCCCTGCTTCAACCAGACGTCGGCACAGGGAACTTGTGCATTCCCATGTACCGCCACATGGCAGTTGAAGCGCTCCCGCAACAGCCCGCCGCCGGTGATGTGGTCGGCGTGTATGTGGGTCTCCAGCGAATAGCGCAGAACCAGCTCCAGCTCCTCGATCAGCCGGATGTCCCGCTCACTCTGTTCCAGCACCGGATCGATCATCACCGCCTCCAGGCTCTGTTTGTCCCAGAGCAGGTAACTGTAGGTGCTGGAGTCCCTATCGAAAAGCTGTCGCATCTGCATGGTTTGTCCTTCCCGCATGTTTCTCTATAGGACTACAGATGATGTTTAAATGTTCGGCGATCAACCCAGGGAAATTTAAGGTAATAGGCCACAAGTGCGTCGGACGGTAACCTGGATGAAGCCCACCCATATTGTTCGAACGTAACTACTCACCCGGTCTGTAAGTGATTGGCCTGCCTTGTTGGCCGATCTTGATGGCGCCTCGAATCCGGTCCCTTTTTCAGATTCAAGCCTGCCCTTGTTTGAGCGAAGCGAGTTTTGTCCAGGGAAGGACTTATGCCGCGAAGGCCAGGAGGAGTGGTACAGGGATGTACCGTTTACGGAGCCGAGGATGCAATGGCCGGGAGCGGCTTGGGCAGGCGCTGAAAAAGGGACCGGATTCGAGGAAACAAGCCATCACGTGAGGCCGGCAAGGCAGGCCAGTCACCCCGTGAGTAGTTACATTCGAACAATACACTGACTTGGGCGAGCGAAATCCGGGGTAGAACCCTGTCGGCTCTGCTCCCCGGATTCCGCCGCTATCGGCCTGTGGATTTTCTCCCTGTGCAAGGTAGCGGCTAAATCCAGGCTACCGTGCAATGAACCGGTCCCGGGTAAAGACTATTGGCGAATGCCTTCTACGGTGAGGAACAGCTCCACTTCACGCGCGGCCGGACCCAGGTCCATGGGAATACCGAAATCCGCGAGCGCCAGCCGGGTGGTGCCCTCGAATCCCCGACGGAAACCGCCCCAGGGGTCCTTGCCGGCGCCGATCTGGGTGACATCGATGCTGATCGGACGGGTCACGCCGCGCAGCGTCAGGTCACCCTTGAGCAGCCCCGTGTTATCTCCCGTGACCGCATAGCTGGTGCTGGTGAAGGTCGCCTGGGCAAACTCGTCCACTTTCAGGAAATCCTGGCTGCGCAGGTGCTTGTCCCGCTCGGCATGGTTACTGTCCACGCTGGCGGGATTGACCGTGACTGAAACCGTCGATGCCGATGGGTTGTTCTCGTCATAGTCGAAGCTCCCCTCGAACTGGTTAAAGCGGCCCAGCACCCAGCTGTAACCCAGATGGGCGATCTTGAACTGGACGAAGGCATGGGCATTTTGCGTATCGATGACATAGCGCTCGGCCGATACCGGGGCGGCAAGGACCATCCCGGCCGCCGTAAGCAGTGAAAATATCAAGCGTTTTTTCATGATGTCTCCTTGGTAAAAAAGGTTTCTGATTCAGTGATTGCACCTGTCGCGCGGCCTGTCACGCGCCTGGGCTTGCCGAGCATCCGCATCAGGGTGGGATCGCGATCGATAAAGTGGTGCTTGAGGGCGGCCAGTGCATGCAGGGCGACCAACCCGATCAGGCTGACGGCAAGGACAAAATGGACGTCACCCGCCGCATCCTCCATGTCCTTAAACGCCGGCAGCAGCGCCGGTACCGTGAACCAGCCGAACACCTCGATACCGCGTCCGTCGGCGGTGGAGATGAGATAGCCGCTGACGGCGATGGCTAACAGCAGCAGGTAGAGCCCGCCGTGCACCAGGCCAGCCAGACGCCTCAGCAACCGCGAACCGCCATCCAGCGGCCGCGGCGGCGGGCTGATAAACCGCCAGCACAGCCGGAGCGACAGCAACAGCAGCAGGGTGATCCCGAGACCGCGATGGAGATGCGGTGCCGCCTGATACCAGGGGTGGTAATAATCCAGGCTGGTCATATAGAGACCCAGCGGGAACAGGCCCAGGACCAACAGCGCCACCAGCCAGTGCAGCGCAATGCTGATGGCGCCGTAGGTTTGCCGGGTGTTGCCGAGCCGCATCCCTTGAGCCCCCTCTCTGCGGACCTGGCGCGGTACCATCTTGAATATGACGGGCTCAGGCGGCATGCCGCTCGATCTCGGCCTGGGCATCCTCTATCCCCTTGCGACGAATTTCATCCCCCATATTGAGCCCTTCCGAATGGATAAAGTTCACCTGCCGTATGCCGAGGAAATTGAACAGGGTCTGCAGATAGGGGGCCTGCTGATCGGTGGCGGTACCGCTGTGCACGCCACCCCGCGCGGTGATGATGAAGACCGGTTTGTCTTGCACCAGCCCCACCGCCCCTTGGTCGGTATAGGCGAAGGTGCGTCCGGCCATCACGATATGGTCGATGTAGGCCTTCAGCGTGGAAGGGATGCCCAGGTTGTACATCGGCACACCCAGGACCACCAGATCGGCGGAGAGAAATTCATCGATCAGCAGATTGATGCGTTCCGCAATCCGCGCCATCTCCGGGGTATGCTGCTCCGGCGGGCTCATCATGGCGGCCAGCATGGTCTCGTCCAGATGGGGCAGCGGTTTGCCGACCAGGTCCCGCTCGATGACCTGGTATTCCGGGTGGTTGTCGAGCCACTGGCGCACAAACCGGGCGCTGAGCCGGCGCGAGTCGGAACCGGTCAACCGGGCACTGGAGTCGATATGGAGTAGCCGTTTTCTGTTCATGTGACACTCTCTCAGGTAATGTTTAACTTGGAGAGGAGCCTATCATTGTCCCTGTTTTGTTATTAGACGGTATTTTTCAAAAACTATGTTCCACCTATGGAACAATGCACCCCCTTGGGAGGGCTTGCATGAAGGTGGGTTAATGCGGAAGACTGCTGAAATGCCGGTCCAGGAAGGTGATGAAGGCCCTGACCTTGGGGGTCAGGTGACGGGGAGAGGGATAGACGGCGTAGATCCCCCCCTCCCGGACACTCCACTCATCGAGCACCGAGACCAGCTCACCGCTGGCGATCAGATCCTGGCAGTGCAGCTCCGGTAACAGGCCGATCACGCGGCCGGTCAGGCAGGCCCCGCGGATGGCATTCAGGTTGTTGATACCCAGTCGGCCGGTAATCTCCACCGCGACCGTTCCCCGCGGCCCTCTGAACTTGAGGAGTTCACTGCCGCGGCGCGCGGAGAACACCACGCAGTCGTGCTGTTTCAGATCCTCGGGTGAGCCGGGAATCCCGTGTTGTTGGAAATACTCCGGTGCGCCACAGACCCGCATCCGGTCGGTATAGAGCCGATGCGCCACCAGGGTGGAATCCTCCAGCTCCCCGGCCCGGATCGCCATATCGAAGCCCTCCCCCACCAGGTCCACAAGGCGGTCGGAGACATCCACCTGCAGCCGGATCTCCGGCTGCTGGCGAAGGAACTCCCGGGTAATGGCCGGCATGATGGAGATACCGATATCCACCGGCAGGGTGACCCGCAGCAGCCCCCGCGGCTGCTCCTGACACTGGCTGATGGCACGCTCCGCCTCCTCCGCCTCGGCCACCAGCCGGGCACAGCGGTCATAATAGAGCGCGCCCAGCTCCGTGGTGCGAACGCTGCGCGTGGTCCGCTGCAGCAGGCGCGCACCCAGCCGGCCTTCCAACTGGCTGATCTTGCGGCTGACACTCGATTTCGGCAGGCCAAGATTGGTCGCGGCAGCGGTAAAATTACCCGCCTCCACCACCTTTACAAAGATCACCATCTCGTTGAAATCCAGCATGCAGCCTGACCTTCCCTTCGGTTTCGTTGCCGGGCTATACGTTAACGCATTCCCCAACCGTTGCGCATTACTTTCGTTTGCAACAACTACTCGCCCCCTATCCACACCACAGAGACACAGAGAGCACAGAGAGCACAGAGAGCACAGAGAAATAACAAGATCCTCCCGCAGGTTCCATCCTCAGGTCCGTAAGCGGTGCATTCCAGGATCGGGGAGGGTCTGAGTGCCAATTATCCGCCACGCTACGTTGTTGAGTGAACCTCTGTGTCCTCTGTGCCTCCGTGGTACATTGGAGAGGCATTAATGGACACCTCGGGTAAATAGTTACCGCTTGCAACCGATTTCCCCACGCAACTCCGGCTTGTCTTGGTTCGATCGGCAATGGCATAGTCAACCCTTTCCGCCACCAATAATAAAAGGCCACCCGCTTGGATCCCAGCCTCACCCGCCGCCACCTGTTCCTCAGTATCCTGTTCCCCTTTGCCCTGGGCTACTACCTCTCCTATCTCGCCCGGGTGGTGAATGCGGTACTGGCACCAGACCTGGTGGCGGAACTCTCGCTCGGCGCGGATACGCTCGGACTGCTGACCGCCTCCTACTTCTTCACCTTTGCCGCCGCCCAGCTGCCCCTGGGAATCCTGTTGGACCGTTACAGCCCGCGCCGCATTGAATCCCTGCTGCTGCTGGTGGCGGCCGCCGGGGCCCTGCTGTTCGCGCTGGGGGACAGCGCCTGGGACCTGATCATCGGCCGCGGCCTGATCGGACTGGGCGTGTCGGCCTGTCTGATGGCCGCCTTCAAGACCTTCACCCTCTGGTTCAAGCCGGAAAAGCTGCCGCTGCTGAACGGGATCATTCTCGCCTCGGGCGGGGTCGGCGCCATCACCGCCACGGCACCGGTCCAGGCCGCCCTGTCGCTGACCGACTGGCGCGGGGTCTTCCTGCTGCTAGCGGGCCTGCTGCTGCTCTCATCCGTGATCATCTTTGTACTGGTACCGGATCACACCGAGGAGCGCCCGCAGGAGACCCTGCGGGAGCAGCTGCGCGGCATCGGCACCATCTTCCGCGACCGCTTCTTCTGGATGATCGCCCCCCTGACCATGCTGTCACAGTCCTCGTTCATCTCCATCCAGAGCCTCTGGGCCGGCCCCTGGCTGCAGGACATCGGCGGACTGGAACGCACCGCCATGGCCGACACCCTGTTGCTGGTGGCCGCCGCCATGGTGGCCGGTTTCCTGGCCATGGGTACACTGGCGGAACGACTTGCGCGTATCGGGGTACGCCCCATCCTGTTGTCGGCGGCCGGCATGCTGACCTTTCAGTGTATTCAGCTGCTGATCATCCTCGGGCCGGCGGCGGCCTGGCTCTCCCCGGTCTGGATCGGTTTCGGCTTCTTCGGCACCACCGGCATCGTCCAGTACGCGGTACTCTCACAACACTATCCGCGTCACCTGGCCGGGCGGGTCAATACGGCGATGAATCTGCTGGTGTTTGTGTCGATTTTTGTTTTGCAATACGCCATCGGCGCCATTATCAATCTCTGGCCGCAAGTGGGTCCCGGCCAGTATCCGGCCGTCGCCTACCAGATGGCGTTTGGTTTTGCCCTAATGCTGCAGGCGGGCGCATTCAGCTGGTTTGTCCGGGAGTACCGGCGCGGTCGGGCGGTCACAAGGTAGGCGTCTGAATGCAACCCATTGGTTGTGACGCCCCGACCGCTGCTTTAGGATAGGGCGCGTTTTGGTGGCTGATGCGGCCAGCTAGGGCTGAAGGGCAAAGCAAGGTGTTCCGATGAAAGTAAAACTGCGACTCCAGATCCGTTTTAACGACAGTGTCATCGGTCCCGGCAAGATCGCCCTGCTGGAGTCGGTCGCGCAACACGGCAGCATCTCCGGTGCCGGCAAGGCGTGCGGCATGACCTTCCGGCGCGCCTGGCAACTGATCGAAACCGTTCAGGAGGCGCTGGGTCAACCGCTGGTGGAGACCACCGTGGGTGGCAAGGGCGGCGGCGGCGCCGAACTGACGCCCTTTGCCAAATCACTGATCGAGCATTATCGAAAGCTCGAAAAACAGGCCAATGGCTCCGCCGGATCGCTGTTCGAGTTGCTTAACCAGACCGATTCGGACCTATCCTGACGGATCACGCTTTCGTCTGTTGGATAAACTCCAGGGCGTTCTGATCCGGATCGCGGCAGAACAGCGCCCGCCGGCCCGAACGACTCAGGGTGTAGCCGATCCCGGCGGCATCCAGGGTGGTGACCAGGTCATCCAATGTCTCCACCCGAAAGGCGAGGTGACGGTCCAGCCCACCGTGGGCCGGCCTGCCCTGCAGCGGGTCGGGGTTGGGCAGCTCCAGCAGATGGATCTGCTGTTCGCCCAGGTTGAGCCAGGCCCCCGGGTAACCGAGATCCGGGCGCGACCGATCGACGGTCAGCCCCAGTACGCCCCGATAGAAATCCAGCGCCCGCGTGGTATCGGCCACGATCAGGCTGGCATGATGAAATCCGGTCACCAGTTTCGACATCGCAATCTCTCCCGACCGTCTGTAACTCAAGTTTCGGAGTTCAGTCCCAGACACCGGTCGGGCCACCCCCTTGCCGGGACCGTCGGAGGCATTTGTGCCGACGCCGAGGGCATCCATATACGTATTCACAGTGTGTCTCTGCAAGGGAGTAGCACGCCCTGAACGACCTCTTTTGAACTCCGAAACTTGAGTCTGTAATTTCAGGCAATCTGCCGGCAGTGGGTCTCCCTGGTAAACAGTATCAATACCAGCGCCAGGACAAGCCAGCCCAACATCAGGCCAAAGCCGTTGCGATAGGCCTCCAGCCCGTAGATCCGTGCACCGTTTTCCATGGCCCCCGTCCAGTGCCGGTCCAGCAGCCAACCCACGGCGGGCTGCAGCAGCATGGGGCCGATCATCACCCCCATGTTGACTAGGCCCGAGGCGGTGCCGGCCAGGCGGGGTGGCGCCGACTCCCGGGCGAAGGCGAAGCCGATGATCATGTTGCCGGTAAAGAAACCGATCACGACCAGCAGCAGCACCAGCAGCCAGACCGGCAGGCCTGGCACCAGGATCACCACACACCAGACCGCCAGCTGCACCACGCAGCCCAGCAGATAGAGCGGCTTGCGATGCCCCAGGTGATCCGACAGCCAGCCGAACACCGGCCCGCCGATCGCCCAGGAGACCAGCAGCGCCGAACAGATGGCGGCGGCCGAAGTCTTCTCCAGT
Organism: Sedimenticola hydrogenitrophicus; assembly: GCF_025175675.1. Taxonomy (GTDB): domain Bacteria; phylum Pseudomonadota; class Gammaproteobacteria; order Chromatiales; family Chromatiaceae; genus Sedimenticola; species Sedimenticola hydrogenitrophicus. The sequence continues at coordinate 64,465 of NZ_JANIOA010000012.1, read as the reverse complement.
CCATAGTGGGTGGTGAGAAACGGCACACCCCAGAGGCCGGCAAAGGTGAGCACGCTGCCGACCCCGGCGCCGGGGACGAAATAGAGCAGCCAGGTGTTGCGATACCCCAGCACCGTCCGTATGCCCGCCATCACCCCCCGGGAGTGCTGCGTGGCTGTGTCGTCATGGGCGGTGGCATGGCTGGCATACCCCCTCTCCGTGGGGTCATCCCGGACCAGCAGCCAGATGGCCAGGGCCACCGCAAAGGCGACCCCCGCGGATACCAGCATCACCGGTCGCCAGCCAAAGCCATCCACCAGCAGCCGCAGCGGCACCCCGGCGAACACCGCCCCCACCACGCCGCAGAACAGCGCCATGCCGGAGGCCAGCGAGTACTGTTTCGGCGGTAGCCAGTGGCCGGCCAGCTTGAGCATGCCGACAAAGGCCACCGCCACCGACCCGCCGATCAGCAGGCGCCCCAGGTTGGCCCAGAGCGCATCCGGGGCCATGGCAAACAGCAGGGTGCCGAGCCCGGCAATGGTCGCCCCGCTGGCCAGCAGTCGCCGCGGTCCCCAGTGATCCGCCAGCAGCCCGGTGGGCACCTGCATCGCCACATAGCTGTAGAAATAGAAGGCAGAAAGATTCCCCAGTGCCGTGGCGTTGAGCTGAAAATCGGTCATCAGCTCGGTGGTCATTACCCCCGGAGCCACCCGCTGATAGAAACCGATGAGGTAGAGTGCCGCCCCAAGTCCCCAGATCATCCAGGCCAGGCGCAGTGGTGGAAAGGCTACAGCATTCATGAATTATCCCTATTGACGTTCACGTCACTATAGCCTGTGTTGCAGGGAGATAAAACCCGACAGAGAGGACCGCTATTACTTCGTCAAACAAAGCGCTACGGCTTATCGGTTACAAACGCAATTATTTAGGCAGGACGGCGAAATCGCCTACACGAGGGGGTGAATACCAATGGGGAGTGCGACCGGGCACCGCCGCCTCACCATCATCCGGAGTGGTTGTGAGCCGCCCGGCTCAGTTATCCCGCAGCCAATCCTGATACTGGATTCGCTTATTGCAATTGTCAAAAAGCTCGGGCGGGCAATCCAGCTTATCGCAGATGAATTCACAACGTGCGCATTCAGCCGGGACATCGCTGATGAAAGAACCGAACAGATCCCTGAGAAAAGCGCTGATTCCCCTGATCATTTTTGGCTGTCCTTTTGGCTGGTTATAGACTAAGTACCGGATTGACCGGATTATTATTCTATCCATAGACCTCCATTCCCTGATCAGCACCCAATCGACAAATTCGTCGACAGGACGAACCCGCCCGGGAGTCTGACCTCCCGGATAGTACTTAATCCCACGTGGCAGTTCAAGAATGCCCTTAGCGGCCTGGTTTTTGCGCCTTTCTGATACGCCGCAGCTGCACAATCTCGGCAAAGATGCCGCCGATAGCGCCCCAGAGGCCACCAAGAATGATCACCACCACCGCTTTGTCGCCGGCCAGCTGTTGCAGAAAGGTGGGTTGGGGCATCGGGTAGAGCATGAGGTGGATCAGCAGGGATAACAGCAGCGCGCCGATCAGTCCCATCGCCATACCGTGCAGCAGCCGGCCATCGCGTGCCTTCAGGGCGGTGAAGACGCCGGGGGCGATCCACAGTGCGGAGAGCGTGAGCAGTTGCGGTGCGGTCGCCTGCTGCACGCCCAGCCACAGGGCCAGCACGATCAGCCCCAGGGAGAGTGTTACCAGCATCAACGCGCCGAGCAACAGGGCGCGATAGTTCATGAAAGGCGGTTGTTCTGCTGCCATATGAGGGTTCTTCAGCTTACGGGCGGTGGGTTTAGAGGACATACAGAAGGCGACGAGACGAGCCTCATCGGGCCGGCTTCACATTGACATGATCGAAGGGACAGTGGCGACAGGCGGAACCGCAGCAGTTACCCCGGCTGCGGTGATAACATTCGGTGAACACCATCAGCCCGTCCTCCCAGTAGTAGTGCCGCCCCTCCACCAGCTGCTCCAGGGGCCAGGGATCGATCGCTTCCGTTTCGTTCGCTTCTCTCATCGCCTCTCCCACCCGGTTACTGAGCGGTCCAGCCCGAATCGATGGTCAGGGAGGAACCGGTGATGGAGGAGGCCTGGTTGCTGGCCAGGAAGGCGACCAGGTCGGCTACCTCTTCCGGCTCGATCAGTTTTTTGATCGCGGCATTTTTCAGCATCACATCGGTGACCACCTGGTCCTCGGGAATACCCCGGGTACGGGCCTGATCGGCGATCTGATTCTCCACCAGCGGGGTGCGCACATAGGCCGGGCAGATGGCGTTCACCGTGATCCCGAATTCGCCCCCTTCCAGCGCCGCGGTCTTGGTCAGGCCGATCACCCCGTGCTTGGCGGAGATGTATCCCGCCTTGAAGGGGGAAGCCACCATGGCGTGGACCGAGGCGATGTTGATCACCCGGCCCCAGCCCTTCTGCTTCATCATCGGCCAGGCATAGCGGATCAGCAAGAAGGGGGCGGTCAACATGACCCCGATCAGCTTGTTCCACTGCTCCACCGGAAACTCCTCGATCGGGGAGATATGCTGGAAGCCGGCATTGTTGATCAGGATATCGACACTGCCGTGCAGTTGAGCGGCCTGGGCGATGAGGGAACGGCACTGCTCGGCATCGGACAGATCCGCCTGGATGAAATTGGCGCCGATTTGCGTGGCGGTGGCGTTTCCGCTCTGCGAATTGAAATCCGCAATTACCACCTTGCAGCCCAGACTCACCAACTTCTCGGCCACGGCCCGCCCGATACCGCTCGCCCCACCGGTCACCACGGCAACTTTATTCTGCATCTGATCACTCTCCTGATAAGTATCGGCGCCACGGCCGGTCGTTCAGGTGCGGATTATAACCCAGTGAGTTGACGATTTATTGATGAAAAAAACATTAAAAAGCGTGGGGTTCCGGTGTGCTGGACCGATAGCGTAAAGCGGCGGGGGAAATCGGTGGGCCGGGTACGGCCCACCTCAGATCAGGTTTTCCCTGCTACCAAGCCGCCTGCCCTGAGTGACCGGTCTCCGCGATTTTGACCTTTGTCGCTCTCATGAAACGACTCGGGCAACAGACCCTTGTGGGGTGGTGGCTGGGAGACGGCCGGGACAGGCTTGTTCAGTGGCACCAGTATAGGGAAAAAAGTTGAGTGAATGGATGCAAATACAGCCCATGATTCACTTTAATATAGATTTTTTAACTATAATATTGGCTATTTATAGTGATATTATTCAGATTATTCTAATAATGTACAAACCAGACCCTACTGTCGAATATCCAATATGAAACTGGACCGCATAGACCGACGCATCCTCACGGAGATGCAACACGACGGCCGCATCAGCAATCTGGAGCTGGCGGAGCGGGTAGGTCTCTCCCCCACCCCCTGCGCGCGGCGGGTCCGGCAGCTGGAGGAGGCCGGCATCATCGACAAGCACGTCACCCTGCTCAATCCCGCGCGGCTGAACCTGAAACTCACCGCGCTGATCCAGATCAGCATGGACCGGCACACCCCCGACCGCTTCGAGAATTTTCAAGCCCGGGTGGCGGAGTACCCCGAGGTGATCGAATGCAGTTTGATCACCGGACAGTCGGCGGATTACCTGGTCAAGGTGGTGGTACCCGACATGGAGGCCTACCAGGAGTTTTTGCTGGGCAAGATCACGCGCATCGCCGGCGTCTCCGGGGTACAATCCAGCTTCATCATGCGACAGATCATCCACAAGACCGAACTGCCGCTGGATTACCTGACATAGTGCCAATCAGGGCACCCCACTACCCGCACGGCAGACAGAGAGCACCACGATGGATCAGACCACCACCCTCAGCAAACTGGATCAATTGAAACGCATGACGGTTGTCGTGGCGGACACCGGCGAGTTTGAGCTGGTAAAACAGTACACCCCGGAAGATGCCACCACCAACCCCTCGCTGATTCTGAAGGCCTCGCAGCAGCCGCAATATGCCGGGCTGACGGACCAGGCCATCCGCTGGGCCAGGGCACAGGGCGATCAGGAGCGCTTCATGGACAATGCGGTCGACAAGCTGTCGGTCAGCTTCGGCTGTGAGTTGCTCAAGCTGATTCCGGGGCGGGTCTCCACCGAAGTGGACGCCCGCCTCTCGTTCGATCGCGACGCCACCATCCGGCGCGCCCGCCGCCTGATCGAGCTGTATGAGCAGCAGGGCATCGCCCGTGAGCGCATCCTGATCAAGATCGCCTCGACCTGGGAAGGTATCCGCGCCGGCGAGGTGCTGGAGGCCGAGGGCATCCACTGCAACCTCACCCTGCTGTTCAGCTTCGTCCAGGCGGTGGCCTGCGCCGCGGCCGGCATCACCCTGGTCTCCCCGTTTGTCGGCCGCATCCTCGACTGGCACAAGCAGCAGAGCGGCCGCGACAGCTATCCCGCCAATGAAGATCCCGGGGTACTCTCGGTACGGCGCATCTACGACTATTTCAAGAAGTTCGACCACCCCACCATTGTCATGGGCGCCAGCTTCCGCAATCTGGGGGAGATCGAGGCGCTGGCCGGCTGCGACCGCCTCACCATCAGCCCGGCACTGCTCAACGAGCTGGCCGGCCAGCACGACCCCCTACCCCGGGCGCTCTCGGCCGAGCACGCCCGCCAGGCGGACATCGAACAGCTGGAGATCGATGAGACACGCTTCCGCTGGCTGCTGAACGAGGACGCCATGGCCACGGAAAAACTGGCCGAGGGGATCCGCCTGTTCAGCCGCGATCTGGAAAAACTGGAACGGGCCATCGACGGGAAGATGGTAGAATAGGCGCCCGAATTCACCCATTAACAACGGACAAGGCCATACCATGAGTACAGAACAGGCGTTACTTGAGCGCAGCGAATCCAAATGCGAACTCTGCGCGGCCACGGAAAATCTCCAGCCCTACCCGGTCCCGCCCGCCTCCGAAGACAGCGCCGAGCAGTCCCTGCTGCTCTGTGACACCTGTCGCGAACAGATCGAGGCGCCGGAGAAGACCGACCCCAACCACTGGCGCTGCCTCAACGACAGCATGTGGAGCCAGGTGCCGGCGGTGCAAGTGGTGGCCTGGCGCATGCTCAAGCGCCTCAGCGCCGAGGGCTGGCCGCAGGATCTGCTGGATATGCTCTACCTGGACGAGTCGACCCTGGCCTGGGCGGAGGCCGGCAGTGAAAGCGGCGGCGGTGAGCAGTCAGCGCCGCATCTGGACTGCAACGGCGCTCGGCTCGAAGCGGGTGATACGGTCACCCTGACCAAGGATCTGAACGTCAAGGGGGCCAACTTTACCGCCAAGCGCGGCACCGCGGTACGCGGCATCTCCCTGGTGGCTGACAATCCCGGACAGATCGAGGGCCGGGTGAACGGCCAGCAGATCGTTATCCTGACCCAGTTCGTGAAGAAGTCGGGCTGAACGCTACCTTACTTCACAGGCCAAATACGGATCGTAGGGGCAGGCCCCCGTGCCTGCCCTGGTCCGATGCAATCACCGCCCACGAACAACCACGGGAGGTTGCCCCTACAAGTACCGAATCGCGTCTACCAGGGTGACCCGCTGTTTGTGCCCGAGCGTGTAGGATGGGTGGAGGCGCGGCACCATTATTGACGGCTATTCGCGGCGGTCGGGCGCGCCGTAACCCATCTTCGGATGCGGATGCAGGTGCACGATGGGTTGCGCGCCGGAGACGGAGCCGGCGGAGAGTTCATGGAAGCGCTCCACCCATCCTACGAACTGGAACCGGCAAAAAGCAAGTAACCGCGAAGAACGCAAAGTACACGAAGGAAGACGAGTAGCTTTTCCTTTGCGCTCTTGGCGTTCTTTGTGGTTATAACGACATCCATAGGGCGCGTAGGGTGGGTACGCTTTTTGTGCCCACGCAGCTGCTAGCCGGTATTCTGCATACCGGCGGAGATCCCCGCCATGGTCACCATCAACGCCTGCTCCAGGCGCTCATCCGGGGCGTTGCGGTCGCGATGTAGCAGTTCCGCCTGCAGGTAGTGGAGCGGATCGATATAGGGGTTGCGCACATTGATGGAGCGCCGGATCAGGGGGAAATCCGCCAGCAGCTTGCGGGTCTGCTTGATCTTCAACACCTGATCGAAGGTGCCACAGAGACGCTCCCGCAGGGTATCGCCCAGGGGTTGCAGCGCCTCCGGCACCAGCCGGGCGGCATAGTACTCGGCAATCACCGGGTCACTCTTGGCCAGCACCATCTCCAGCATATCCACATAACTGGCGAAGAAGGGCCAGGCCGCGTACATCTCGTGCAGTTGCGCCAGCCGGCCGGACTCGATCGCCTGCCCCAAGGCGCTGTCGGAGCCCAGCCAGGCCGGCAGCATGAGCCGGATCTGGGTCCAGGCGAACACCCAGGGGATGGCGCGCAGGCTCTCCACCCCGCCATCGGCACGGCGTTTCGCCGGCCGCGATCCCAGCGGCAGCTTGCCCAGCTCATGCTCCGGCGTGGAGGCGCGGAAGAACGGCACAAAGCGCGGATCATCCCGCACCACCGCCCGGTATTCGTGAAAGGCGGTCTCGGCCAGGGATTCCATCATCGCCCGCCACTCCGGCCGGGGCGCCGGCAAGGGACAGAGGGTGGCGGCCAGCACGGCGCCGGTATAGCGCTCCAGGTTGCGCTCGGCAATCTCCGGGATGCCGAACTTGAAGCGGATCACCTCGCCCTGCTCGGTCACCCGCAGGGTGTGATCCACCGATCCGGGCGGCTGGGCCAGGATCGCCCGGTGGGTGGGACCGCCACCGCGGCCGACCGTGCCGCCGCGGCCATGGAACAGAGTCAGGTGCACCTCGCGGCCGCGGCAGGTGGCGGTCAACGCCTCCTGGGCCTGGTACTGTCCCCAGACCGCCGCCAGCTGGCCGGCATCCTTGGAGGAGTCGGAGTAGCCGATCATCACCTCCTGATGCCCGTGGGTGTAGTCCCGGTACCAGTCGATGGCGAGCAGCTGGTCGATACAGTGGTGGGCCTCCTGCAGGTCCACCAGGGTCTCGAACAGCGGCACCACCCGCATGTCGTGACCCACCCCCATCTCCCGCAGCAGCAGGATGACCGAGAGCACATCGGAGGGTTGGCTGGCCATGGAGATGACATAGGAACCGAGGGCGCTGGGATCGGCCTGGGCGATCACCCGGCAGGTCTCCAGCACCTCATTGATCTCCCCGTCCGGCTGCCAGTTAGCCGGGATCAGCGGCCGCTTGCTGCGCAGCTCACCCAGCAGGAAGCGCTGCTTCTCCGCCTCGTCCCACGCCAGGTAGGAGCCGAGATCGTAGAACCGGGTGAGGGCCTCGAACACCGCCGCGTGACGGTCGGCATTCTGCCGGATATCCAGCCGCACCAGGGTGACCCCAAAACAGGCGATGCGGCGGATGATATCCTCCAGCAGCCCGCCGGCGATGATCTGCATGCCGCACTCGATGAGCGAGCGATGGCAGAGCATCAGCGGCTCCAGCAGCTCCTCGGCCGTCAGCAGCGTCTCCGCGATGATGTGGTGTCCGGACAGCCCCTGCTGGATCAGGGTCTTGGTCTGGTCCAGGCGACGCCGCAGCCCGGCCAGGATATGCCGATAGGGTTCGGCCGTATCGCCGGCCCGCTCCCGCAGCTCATCGTTGCACTGATACATGGAGAGTTCGGAGCGCAGTTCATCCAGATCGCGGTCATACAGATCGGCGGCCATCCAGCGCGCCAGCTGCAGCACCTCCCGGGTCACCGCCGCCGTGACATGGGGATTGCCGTCCCGGTCCCCGCCCATCCAGGAGGAGAAGCGGACCGGTGACCAGTCGAGGGGCAGCGGCTGCCCCAGCACCGCCTGCATCGACTCGTCCAGCTGGCGCAGATAGTTTGGCACCGCTTGCCACAGCGAGCCCTCGATCACGGCAAAGCCCCACTTCGCCTCGTCGATGGGCGTGGGGCGCTGGCGCCGGATCTCGTTGGTGTGCCAGATCTGGCTGACCAGTTCATTCAGGCGCCGCTGGCGGTACTCGCCCCGCTCCAGCTTGCGCAGACAGTCGGTGATGGCGTTGTATTTCTTGATCAGGGTACGGCGGTTTACCTCGGTGGGGTGGGCAGTAAGCACCAGGTCCACCTCCATGCGGCCGATCGCCCGCAGGATCTGTTCATTGTCGAGGCCATCCGCCTGCAGCTGTTTCAGTTGCCGGGCGAAGGAGTCCTCCGCATCCAGCTCGCAAACATCCTGATGCAGCCGCACACGATGAAACTCCTCGGCGATATTGGCCAGGTTGAGAAACTGGGTGAAGGCGCGCGCCACCGGCAGCATCTCCGCCTCGCTCAGAGCAGAGAGCTCCCGCAACAGCGCCTGGTGATCCGAACCGGCATCCAGCCGCCCCGCCTTGGCCAGGCGGCGAATGCGTTCGATCTTCCGCAGAAACGCCGGACCCAGATGGTTTTCGATGGTTCGCCCCAGACTCTCACCCAGCATGCGCACGTCGTCGCGTAATGATTCATCCAGATTGGTCATAGACTTCCAAACTCCAACAAGGGCGATAATATCGGCGACTAGTACTACTTCAATTCGATGAAGTACTTTGTAGGGTGGATAAGCCGGTAGGCGCATCCACCGCAATAATGGTGGATGCGCTTTGGCTTATCCACCCTACGAAACCGAACAGCTTTACCCGACATATTAAATTGGAAGACTCCTTTAGGCCGGGACGGCAAACCGCAACAAAAAGGGGGCGAGATAACGGGTACTCTCTTCACTGTAGGTGCGCGGTGCATTATAGATGACCAGCCGGCGGGAGACGAACAATTCGGGCCGGCGACTGAAGCTGAGCACGGCCACCTTGGCCTGACTGTGGCCATGCCCGGCAAAGTCGATGCGCCCGTTCAGCCGCAGGCCGGCCGCCGCCGCCAGCGCGCTAACCCGGGTCACCCCGTGCACCGGGATCAGCAGGTAGAAACATCCGTCCTCGCGCAACAGGCGGGCGGCGATCGGCACCAGTTCGGCATAGGGCAGGCGGTCGGCGTGCCGGGCTAGGCGGCGCAGGTTTGTGCCGCTTTTGGTGTGTTGTTCGAAAAAGGGCGGATTGCTGATGATCAGATCGAAGCGCCGGTCGCAGTCGGTCGCGTAGGCCTGTATCGACCGCCGCACCAACTCCAGCCGCCCGGACCAGGGGCTGGCGGCGAAATTGGCAGCGGCGTCACGACACGCCGACGCGGCCAGTTCCACGGCAGTGACCCGCCCCGCCCCCAGTTGCATCAGCATCAGCGACAGCAGGCCGCTGCCGGCGCCGATATCCAGCACCCGTTCACCACCGGCGACCGGGGCCATGGCGCCGAACAGGGTGGCATCGGTGCATACCTTCATGGCCGTTTCGCCCTGCCGCACACCGAACTGCTGAAAGCGGAAAATCGACACCGCGCTCAGTCCGGCGGGGTGACGGGGCGCAGTCCGCCCGCTGGCAGCACCAGGTCATAGGCCTTGCCGAACCCCGCCACATAGCGCCCGGTTTGTGGCGTCAGGACAAACAGATGGAAGTCTGGCAGGCGACGCAGCAGGGCCACGGTCTCGCCGAAGCGCTGCTCCATCCGCGACAGCAGGCCGGCCTGCTCCGGGGCGTCGGGAGGGAGCTCCTCCGCCCGGCACTGCAGGATCACCCGCTCCCGGGCGAAGGGGTTACGGGTCTCCTCCTCCGGCCGGATGAACAGGATCGCGGCGCGCCCCTGGTGCCGCAGGTTCCGCGTGTGCGCGGCCAGCTCGCTGACGAAGATATAGAAGCACCTGAATTCATCCCGAAGATAGGGGGCATAACTGATCTCCGGCTCGCCGGCGGCGGTGACGGTGGAGAGCAGCAGGGTCCGCTGGGAATCGATCAGTGCCTGATAGTCCGCCTCCGCCTGTCGCGGGTCGGTTGATTCAGGGGTGGTCATGAAGGCTCGCTCGCAGGTCAGAAAAAACAGGCCTTCATGCTGACACGACCCGGCGCGGAGATAAACCCCGGGGTAACTACTCGCCCCATCTGCACCACGGAGACACAGAGAGCACAGAGAAACCACAAGATCCTTCCGCAGCATCGTAGGATGCGGTGAGTGAAACGAACCGCATCGCATGGGGGGCGGCAACGGTGCGGTTCGCAAGCTCACCGGCACCCTACGGTATCCGCGGCGGTATATTGTTTCGTTAACCTCTGCGTCCTCTGTGCCTCCGTGGTGCAATGGAGGAACTTTGACGGACGCTCAGAGTGAGTAGTTACCCCCGGAATTCAGTGCGTGCGCGGCGAGGGATCGGAGAGGATCAGCTCCGGTGTGGAGAAGGGGGCCAGGCGCTCGATGAAATCCACCATTTCCAGGACCGGGGAGGCACGGAAGAAGCGGGCCATGGGTCGGTCCATCCACAGCCGGTCGGAGTAGAGATAGATGTTGTGCGGGGTGTCGCCGGTACCGTCCCGATCGCGGTCGAAACCCTCATAGGTATCCCAGGCGTTATCGCGCCAGTCATTGCCGCGCGCGCTGGTGGCGGCGCTCACCGCGACCGGAATGATATTGCCAGTGAAGCGGTTGCCGTGAATGATATGCCCGCCCTTCTCGCCATAGAAATACATCGCCACATCGTTGTAGGCGAAGTGGTTGTCGTTAAGATAGAGGATATTCTCCGGGTGGGTCGGCGAGTTGGCGGTCAGGCCGACGGCGCAGCGGACGATGTCGTTGGCCTCCAGCCGCACCTGGGAACTCCCCTTTACCGCCAGCGCGGAACTGGTGGCATCGGGCATGTTCAGCAGCCGGTTGTTGCGGATGATCACCTCATTGGAGTAGATCAGCACGATGCCGCTGGTATTGCCGGCCAGGGTGTTGTTCTCTATCTCGTTATTGTGCGAGAAGATCAGCTCCATGCCGATGCGGCTGTTCTCGATGGTGTTGCCGACAAAGCGGTTGTCGGTGGAGTTGGTGAACAGCACATCCCGCACGCCGCTGATGTGATTCCCTTCCAGCAGATTGTCGGAGCTGTACCAGAGGCGAATCCCCTCCCCGCGCAGGCTCGGCGCGTCGCCACGGGATTCAATCCGGTTGTTGCGCACCGCATTGCCGTTCGACTGGCGGATATGGATACCGAACAGCACATCGTCAATGCGGTTATCCTCCACCAGCGCGTCATCCGCCGCCAGCAGCAGTGCGGCATCCACCTGATCATGCGAGTGGCCGGAGTTGGTCAGGTGCAGGCCGCGCAGCGTGACCCCGTCGGCCTGGACCGTGAGCACGGTGCCGCTGCCCTCGCCATCAACCGTCACCTCGCCGCGGCCGTCGATGGTGATCGGCCGCCGGATCACCGCCGGACCGGCATAGCGGCCCGCCGGCAGGGTCAGCACGCCCCCCGGCGGCGTAATATCGACAAACAGCTGCAGCGGCGGCAGCGCATATCCCGAAGTGGATAGCAGGCAGCCCGCCAGCAGCCAGAGCATCGGCCATAACCGCTTCATGACAGAGTTTCAGCAACCGTTCCAGTGAGTTGAAAACACGCCCGAGGCGCCGCACCGATCCGGGGGCCGCCGCCGGGTTAGTAATTCTGACACAGGATAGGGTTATCGTGCGACGCTGTCCTTAAGAATAATCAATTCGACACCCTGCCGGTTGACCCGGTCGCTGGAGCGCGGCGGGTTCGGCAGGTGGCGCAACGAAATATGCCGAGTAATAAATTATACTTGCGGTATGCAGTCTGTTTTCTACCAGCGGGAGGAGACATCATGACGGCATTCAATGTGGTCCGTTTCAAGGTCAAGCCGGGAATGGAAGAAAAATTCCTCGCGGAACACCGCACGTTTCAGCCCCGGTTTCCGGGTTTCAGGCGGGGCTACGTCATCCACACCGGAGAGCGTGGCTACTGCTTTATCGGTGAATGGGAGCACGCCGCCGACTCGATTCAGGCGGAAGAGGAGATGGTCGGGCTGCTCGACCGCTTCAGGGACACGCTCGAAGACCAGGGCCCCGGACTCGGCATATCCGATCCCGTGGTGGGTGATGCCCTGATCGAATACTACCCGGCGGAGAGCTGAACTTGACTCACCAGGTGACACCCTTGCCCCCATGCCTATCTCCGTTGGGTCAGATAGACCACTACTCATCCGGTAACTATACTCAAATGTATATCCAGCGGTAAGAGTAGAGAGGTGTTGCCATGTTCGTGGAAAATTTACTGGCGGAAAAAGATGGTCAGATCTGGTCCATCACACCGGACGCTACGGTTTATGAGGCACTGGTGCTGATGGACCAGAAGGATATCGGTGCCCTGCTGGTGATGCAGGGGAACAAGCTGATCGGGATTCTCTCGGAGCGGGACTACGCGCGCAAGATCATCATCAAGGGCAAATCATCCAAGGAGACCCTGGTACAGGAGGTGATGACCAACGAGGTCTGTTATGTGGACAAAAAGACGAACATGGATGAGTGTCTCGCGATCATGACCGAAAAACACATTCGCCACCTGCCGGTAATGGAGCAAAACCGGCTGATCGGCCTGGTGAGTATCGGCGATGTGGTCAAGGCCATCATCAGCGAACAGGAGATCGTCATCGACGACCTGTACAACTACATCAACGGGGTCTACTACTCACCGCACTAAGGACTCGCGCAGACCGGAAAGATCACCCGGAACGCCGCGCCAGGCCGTTGGTTGATCACCTCCACCCGCCCCCCCATGGCGGTGGCCAGCTGACTGACCAGGGCCAGGCCGATACCGGTACCGATAGTCTCGCGGGTCAGTTCATTCTCGGAGCGGTAGAACAGGCGAAATATCTTCTTCATCTGGTCCCGGGGCACCCCGGGACCATAATCCCTGACCGTGAACACCAGCCGGTTATCGCGCTCCAGCGCCGCCGTGATATCGATCCGGCGGGTCGCGGCGCCGCGGGAAAACTTCAGCGCATTGTCCACCAGGTTGATCATGATCTGGCTGAAGCTGTCACTGTCGATCTTCACCACGGCCGCCGCCGCCTCATCGGCCTGCAGCCTGAGTTCGAAATCCGCCCGCTCCACCACGGAGGCGATTTTCGAGTGGATGCCGTCCAGCAGCTCCGCCACACGGGCCGGCCGGCACTCCAGCACCAAACCGTTACGCGTCATGCGGGCCAGCTGCAGCACATTGTTGATCAGGCGGGTGAGGCGTTCACTCTCGTCATGGATATAGTCGTAATAGCTGAGCTTTTTCTCCTCGCTGGCCCAGCCCTCGTGCAGCATCTCCCCATACATGCGGATCGAGGTCAGCGGCGTCTTCAGCTCATGGCTGATGGCGGAAACGAAATCCTGCTGCTGCCGGGTCAGCTCAATCTGCCGCAGGCCCAGGCGGTACAGCAGATAGAACCCGCCACATAGCACCAGCAGCAGGGTGGCCGCCACCCAGAGGACGAGGCGGCCCCCGGGGCCGGCCGGCAGCTGCCGGATGCTGTAGATCAGTTCCATCTCGCTCAGCGGGGCGGCGAGGCGATTGCGGTAGAGCAGCGCCCCGGACAACTCCTCGGCGCGGCTGTAATAGCCCTGGGCGTTTTTGCCGCGGAAGGTGCTGAACAGATCACCCCGGTAGGCCAGGGTCAGCTCACTCATGCCGGACAGGGCGCTCTCCCTGAACAGGTCGGCAACGGTCGCCTGCAGAAACGGCTGGCGTTCGATCAGCAGCCCCTGGACCAGGCGCCGACCGTCTCGCCACACCTTGCGAAACAGCACCAGATGCCCACTGTCCAGAAGGCTGAACTCGAACGGGTCCAGTTCGCTCTCGAAGGTGTGGATGCGCACCCCGGTCTGGCTTGCCGGCGGCCGCGCTGCCGCATCCTCGTCCATGACCGGCGCCGGCACCGGCAGCATACCGCGCTCCTTGCGGACACTGCGCTGCGCGCCCCGCTGCTGCTCCTCCGCCGCGGCAACCTGCTCCTCGGCAAGCCGCGCCTCGAAACGCCGGTCCAGCTTCAGATCCTCCACCCGGCCCAGCTGTGCGGCGGCAGCGGGCGATTGCACCTGTTTGCGCTTGCTGAAGTTCTCGGTGAGCCGGTCAAAGGCCGCCTGAGGCTGGTCGGCACGCTCCGCCTCCATCGCCGACCCGCTAGCGCTATCGAATAGGCCGACCGCGGGCGCCCCAAGGGACGGCTCTCCAGGCGTCCGTTCCGCCTCCTTCCCGGCGGGTGTCCGGTCGCGTCCGCTCCCGTTGCTCCGCACCAGCCGGTTCTCACCGAGGATCTGTTGCACCCGCTCATGCAGCGCCAGCCGCCGGTTCACCTCATCCCCGGCAATGCCGTAGCGGATCGCCTGCTCCGGCTGGGCGGGCAACAACGGCGTGCTGAAACGCCCGGTGTCATCCACCTGAAAATAGCCGATCACGCCGGGGACTGAGGTGTCGACCGGATAGTTCGACAGGGCCGAACGCTGCAGAAAACCGGCGCCCGGATCCCCGCTCACCACCAGGAAGGCATAATCGCTGAAACGGCGATTCTCTTCGCTGTTCACCAAGCGTCTGAGCCGGTCATCGATGCGCGCGCTCAACGCCTCCGCCTGCAGCCGATACTGGTGAAATGCCTCCCACTTGAGCTGGCTGTAGGATTGCCTGATCAGCACCCCGGAGGGGATCAGCAGCGCCAGGAAAAACAGCAGCAGCCAGCGCCGCAACCGGGACGGGTCCAGGCCGGTAAGCCGGTTGCCATGTCCCATGGTCACTCCACCAGCAGCCGGTAACCGGCACCGCGCACCGTCACCAGGTAACGTGGATGGGCGGCGTCCGGCTCGATCTTGCGGCGCAGCCTGGCGATATGAATATCCACCGTGCGGGTCTCCAGATCGAGATTTTTCGCATAGCCCCAGACCCGGGTCAGCAGTTCATCGCGGGAGACCGGGCGCTCGGCATTGGCATGCAGATACTGCAGCAGCTCCATCTCCCGCCGGGTAAAGGCGTGTTCGCTATCACCGCAGCGGCCGGAGAGATTCAGGCAGTCCAGTTCCACCGCATCGCCCAGCCTTATCCGGCTCTCCCCTTGCGTGCCGATACGCGAGCGGCGCAACACCGCCTGCACCCGCAACACCAACTGGGTGACGGAGAAGGGCTTGGCCACGTAATCGTCCGCGCCCAGGGAGAGTCCCTGGATCACATCCTCATCGCCGCTCTTGGCGGTCAGCATGATGACCGGCTGTTCCCGGTCCTGCTCCCTTATCCGCGCACAGATATCGAAGCCGTTGACACCGGGCAGCATGACATCCAGCAGGATCAGGTCATAGCGGCCACTCAACGCCAGCCGCAACCCCTCCCGGCCATCGTCGGCGGCATCCACCGCATAGCCGTGAAACACGAACAGATCCACCAGGCCGCCGCGGATGGCCTTTTCGTCTTCAACAATCAATAAGCGAATCTTGCGGGACATGGTTGCTCTGGTATGGCTTCTCTGATTTGGCTTCTTTGGCTCACCGAAGTGGTCGTTCGCGCTGCCTGAAAGCCTATCAGTTTCAGCCATGGCAGACATGTAAAACTTTTGTAAACCGTCCGCGGATGATTTTACAAAACCCTGTCTACAACGCGCCGACGCGCCATCCTAGACTCTCCCCACGCAATCCACGAAACCCGCTATCGGGAGGTAATCCATGGCATTGATCAACCGGATAACTCGGCTCTTCCGCGCCGACCTGCACGCCGTACTCGACCGCATCGAAGAACCGGACCTGCTGCTTCGCCAGGCCATCCGGGAAATGGAGGCGGCGTTTGCCGAGGATGAACAGCGCAGCCGGCTGCTGCAACACGAACTGGCCCAACTGAGCGGCCAACAGCAGAGCTGCCACGGCAAGCTGGCCGCTATGGACGAGGAGCTGGACATCTGTTTCCAGTCGGACCAGGAGTCGCTGACAAAACAGCTGATGCGCAAAAAACTGGAGCTGGAACGGTTTAGCGAGCAACTGGAGGGTCGTCGGCAGACGCTGCAACAGGCGCTCACCGAGCTGTCGCGGCGACTGAGCGATAACCGCACCCGGCTGGAGGGCCTGCGCCAGAAGGCGCAGCTGCTGGAGCCCCAGCCTGGCGACAGCCGGGCGCAGGACCGCCGGGAACCGGCCGGCATCCACATCAGCGACGCCGATGTGGAGATCGCCTTGCTGCGCGAAAAGCGCAAGCGGAGTCACTCATGAAGCGGCCCACTTTTCTCGAAGGGGTGGGCCTCGCCCTGGCGGCCAGCCTGAGTGGCGCGATCCTGTTCAGCGCCCTGGCGCCCGTGGTCGGCCATTCGACCATCCTCAAACTGTTGATCGCCGGACTCGGCCTCACCTACACCCTCTACCTGCTCAGGCGCAGCGGACAGCGGCTCGGCCGCGTGGTCACACTCTCCGCCTGGCTCCTCAGTTCGGCCATCATCTGGTTGCTCGATCCTCCCCTCACGCTCTACCTGCTGCTGCACATCGGGCTGATCTGGCTGATCCGTTCGCTCTATTTCTACAGCAGCCTGTTCTCCGCGCTGGCCGACCTGGGCCTGAGTGGGCTGGGCCTGGCGGCAGCCAGCTGGGCGCTGCTGCAGACCGGCAGCCTGCTGCTCGGCATCTGGTGTTTTTTCCTGCTCCAGGCACTGTTCTGCGCCATCCCGTCCGAGATGAAAAAACGCCCGGGTCCCGGCGCGGCCGGCGACGAAACAGGCGACCGTTTTCAGCAGGCCGAGCAGGCCGCCGAAACCGCCCTGCGTCGACTCTCATCGATCCATTGACACCCAAGGAGCCACATCATGAAATCCAAAATCATTGCCCTGTCACTGTTTACCACCACCGCCGGGGCGATCGCCCTCTTCCCGGTCTATCAGAGCAGCGGCGCGGCGACACCGCTTGTGGTCCATCCGGACCAGCCGCCGCTGATTGAGCAGATCGCCCGGAAGGCTCAACGCATCGAGGTGGTGTTCGTGCTGGATACCACCGGCAGCATGGGCGGCATGATCGAGGCGGCCAAGGAGAAGATCTGGTCCATCGCCAGCTCCATGGCGTCGGCCCGGTCGGCCCCGGAGATCCGCATGGGGCTGGTGGCCTACCGCGACCGTGGCGACAGTTATGTGACCCGGGTGCTGGACCTGTCGGGCGACCTGGACAGCATGTATGCGGCACTCATGGAGTTCCAGGCGGCCGGTGGAGGCGACGGCCCGGAGAGCGTCAACCAAGCGCTCAGCGACGCCGTCAACCGGATCTCCTGGAGCCGGGACGACAACAGCTACAAGGTGGTGTTTCTGGTCGGCGACGCCGCGCCCCACATGGACTACCCGGATGAGGTGAAATATCCCGAGACCATCGTTAAAGCCAGGCAGCGCGGCATCGTCATCAACGCCATCCAGTGTGGCGACGACCGCGCCACCCTGGACGACTGGCAGCGGATCGCCCAGCTGGGCAGCGGCAGCTACTTCCAGGTCGAACAGAGCGGCGGCGCCCTGGCCATCGCCACGCCGTTCGATGAACAGATCGCCAGACTCTCGGAAAAACTGGACCAGACACGGCTCTATTACGGTAGCGAGGAGGAGCGGCGGGCGCAGCAGAAGAAGCTCGCCGCCAGCGAGAAACTGCATGCCGAAGCGTCGGTCGCGTCGCGCGCGCGCCGTGCCACCTTCAACGCGTCAAAGAGCGGCAAGGAGAACTTCCTCGGCGAGGGGGAACTGGTGGATGATGTCGCCAGCGGCCGGGTCGACATCACCGCCATTGAACGGGAAAAACTCCCCGCCGCGCTGCAGGCAATGGCCCCGGCCGAACAGCAGGCCGTGATCGCGGGGAAGGCGGCGACACGCCAATCGCTGAAACGGCAGATCGGTGAACTGGCCGGGGCGCGCGCGGACTTCATCAGGGAGCGGGTGGAGGAGCGCGGCGACGCCGATACGTCGCTGGACAACCAGCTCTATGACACGGTCAGGAAGCAGGCCGCGAAAAAAGGATTGCATTACGAATCCGATGCACCGGCCTACTGAGCGAGGAGGAGTAGCGATCCCCAAGGGCCAGTTTCGTAGGGTGGGTTAGCGGCGCGCAGGCACCACACTTCCCGGCTGCTACACCACCCGGGCGCCGCGTAACCCACCGATTCCTCAACCGCCAAACGGTGGGTTACGGCGCGCGCACGGTGCAATGCAAACGGCCACCCCCGGCGCAGGGCGCGCCTCAGGACAGGGGTCGGAGTCAAATTTGATTTAGGAAACAGCAAGCCAAGCCTCCAGCCACCGCATCAACCGCGGCACCTCAGCGGTCGGCCTGCCACTTCAGCAGCAGGGGCACCACCGGGGAGGGTGATTGATACAGGCAGACCTGATCACGTCCCCGTTCCTTGGCCTGGTAAAGCGCCCGGTCGGCATGGCCAAACAGCACATCCAAGTCTCCGCCATCGCCGGAAAAGAGACAGGCACCAATACTGGCAGTGACCGGATATTGTCGCTGAGCGTCCATCTCGTAGGGACGGGCAGTGGCGGCACGGATCTTCTCGGCGATCTCGGCCACCTGGCGTCCGGCAATATGTTCATCCGGATCGAGATTTTCCAGCACCACCACGAATTCATCCCCGCCAATCCTCGCCACGGTGTCATCGGCGCGGACCGAGCCGGTCAGCCGACCCGCCACCTCCTGCAACAGCTGATCGCCCTTGAGGTGGCCCAGGCCGTCGTTCAATGCCTTGAAGTGATCAAGGTCTATAACCAGCAAGGCATTCAGGGAGTTGCGCCGGGTGCAGGAACGCAGCAGTTGCTGCAGACGGTCCAGCAGCAGGCGCCGATTGGCCAGGTTGGTCAGGGGGTCGAAGTAGGCGAGCCGGTGGATCTCCGCCTCCGCCGCCTTGCGCTCGGTGATATCCAGGGTGACCGCCAGCAAGGCGGAGATATCACCCGCCGGCGTGCGTAGCGGCACGGCATGGGTTTCCAGCCAGCGCTGGTTGTTTTTGAGGCCGCGGAGCTGGAACTCCAGGGTAGCCGATTCACCGGCGAACACCCGCTGCGTCAGATTGGTGAATGCCCCCCGGTCGGGCGGCAGCACCAGCTCCGCCAGGTCGCAGCCAAGTACCTGATCCAGGCTGTCGGCCTCGATCATCTCCAGACCGGCGCGGTTCATCTGCAGCACCCGCCCCTCACGGTCCAGCAGCTTCACGCAGCCGGGCTCGTTGTCGATAATGGTCTGCAGCTGCAGCTCATTGGCGGCTAGGCTCTGTGCCGCCAGGTGCGCCTCTAGGGTCGAACCGACCCAGCGCGCCAGCAGGGTGACGAACTCCCGGTCGCCGTCATCGAAGCGCCGCCGATAGGGGGTGGGTGAGCTGAAGTTCACCGTGCCGTAGACCTGGTCGCCGACCGTTACCGGGGCGCCGATATAGCACTCCAGCGCGACGGACTGGTAACAGGGATGGCCATGGTAGGGCGAGTCGCCCATCTCATTTATCGCCAGCACCCCGTTATGGGCGAGGGTGATGCTGCAGTAGGTATTGGCCAGCTCGAAGAGCTGATTGTCCTGCAGCGTGTTCGGGGGCGATACCTGGGAGACGATACGGTACTCACTGCCAACCACGCGACTGACGATGGCGAACTCCAGGCCCAAGTGATTCATGCCTACCGTCAAAGCGCGCCGCAGCCGCTCATCCAGCGGCAGGTGGGACAGGGCAGCTACCTCGCTCAGGTGCCGGAGGCTGTCCAGCAGCCGTTGAGTGGTCTCCTCGTTGCGACGGCGCTCGCTGATGTCGCGTCCAATCACCACTAGGCCCTGGCGACTGCCGTCAGGCTTGAACAGCGGGACTTTGCTGACCTCGAAGGTACGCACGCCGTTCCGGTCGGGAATCTCTTCAATGTTGTCGAACCGCTCCCGCCGCTGCCACGCCTGTTCATCATCCAGTGCGCAATTCCGGTACGCCTCCTCCATTTGCGGATAGCGATCGGCCAGTTCCAGGTCGCTCTTCCCCCGCCACGCCTCGCCCTCGAGACCGAAAAGCCGTAAACCGGCCGAATTGACCACCTGCCAGCACCCCTCCCCATCCTTGAAAAAGATGGCATCGGGAAGCGCCTCGATCAGCGTTTCCAGGCGCCGGGCGGTCTCCTCCGACTGTTGATACCGCAGCAACTGCTGTTCCCTGCGCCGCCGGCGCCAGAGCTGAAGAAGCAGGAGCAACAACGCCGCCTCCGCCAGTAGCCAGATCAATAGCACCAGGGTCGGGCGCTGGCCGACAATAAGTGCTTCAAAATTGGAGAGGAAGGAGAAGGTTTTGATCTCCAATGCAATGAGCCAGCCCCAGATAGTGAGGACCAGGAACAGGGCCAGGATGACCGAGGCGAGCCAGAACCGATGATTAAAATGGAGGGACACGGAGTCTTCCGCCGGCGGACGAGGCGTGAAACGGCTGCTCATGATGACCGGTTCTGGGGCTGCGTTGTGGATACGCCGCATCAGCCCTGACGCCAGCATAATTTGGTAGACGCGACGGAGAACAGCGCGATGGTCGGAGTAACCACCTGCCCATTTTTGTTCTTAGTTCCTTCGGCCGCGCTTTTCTGGACCATTCCAGCCGCCGCACACTACCCCGATTTTGCAAACACTACAACCCCCGGGTATTTGGCCGGCGGGCCGGCGGCGCTGAGCCGCTCACTCCCGCCCCGACAAATCCAGCTCCGGTGCCGGATCCACGTCCGGATGCATCTCCAGCACCAGCGGCGAGGTGCGCACCATGGGCACGAACACGGTTTGCTCCGCCACCGGGATGGCAGAGCGCCTGGACATGCGATAAAGCCCGAACAGCGCCAATATGCCGGCGCTGGTGGCCGACACCACCGGCAGACCGACCGGGCCGATCAGGTCCATGGCGATGCCGGCCAGCAACGGCCCGAAGAGCGCACCGATCCCATAGATCAGCAGCAGTCCGCGGGTGGTCTCCAGCACCTGTCCCGGCGCCAGGTGATCATAGGCGTAGGCGACGCTGATGCCGTAGAGTGAGAACATCAATCCGCCGTGCAGGAAGGCAGACACGGTCAGTCCCGGATAGCCCCGGATGACAATCAGGGCGGTCGCCGCCGCCGCTGCGGCGGTGGCCAGGCTGGTCAGGGTCAGTACGGTGCGGCGATCGATCCGGTCCGAGAGATGACCGATCGGCCACTGCAGGATGGCACCACCGAAAATGGTGGCGCTCATCAGCATGGCGATCTGCCCGTCCCCCAACTCCAGTCGCTGGCCGAAAACCGGCGTCATGCCCCAGAACACGCCATTGACCACGCCGGCAATCAGCGCGCCGATAAAACCCAGGGGCGTCATCCGCATCAGCTCGGTGAATTTCGCCGACACCTCCTTCTCTATCGTCGGCTCTTGCACCCGCGCCAGCGCCACCGGCACCACCCCGAGTGAGATCAGGATGGCAGCCAGGGCGAACAGTGTCAGCTCGGTCGTGTCCCCGGCCAACAGCAGCAGCTGGCCGGCTCCCAGCGCGACCAGGGTGCTCATCATGTAGAGGGAGAAGATGCGGCCCCGGACGGGGCCGGCGCTCTGCTCGTTGAGCCAGCTTTCGACCACCATGTAGAGTCCCACCACGCAGAGGCCGCTGAGCACGCGCAACACCAGCCAGACCCAGGGATGCACCAGCAGACCGAAGGCCAGACTGGCGGCCGCCCCCACCGCGGCGAAGGCGGCGAAAGAGCGGATGTGCCCGACATTGCGGATCACCCCGGGGACGGCCAGGGTGCCGACGATGTAACCAGCATAGTAACCGGCCATGATCAGGCCGATATCGATATTGCTGAAACTGGCGAGGGTGGCGCGCACGCCGAGCAGGGTACCCAGCAGTCCTACGCCCACCAGCAGGAGCCCCAAGCCACTCAGCAGTATCAGAATTGTCGGTGTCATGGCGCGGATCAACGTGGCCGGGTAAAAACAGAAGCATATGCGAAACGGTGCCGCCTTGCATGAAGGATCCGCAACTGGTCCCGCGCAAGGTTGGCGGAAAAAGGGTGCTGGCCCGGGGTCGGGGACGCACGGGTCTTTGCAATGGGCGCGTCGATGTTGCTATTCTGAACCACCGAAAATCACTGTCGGGGCTTGGAATTACGCTGATATGCTTACCCACGCAACTAACGGCGCACACGGCAACCCGCCTTCGGCCATCGGCCGCAGCGCCTCCTGGTGTCGCGCCATGGCGATGGCGAAAAAGATGGCGCCGCTGCAGATGCCGGTGCTGATTACCGGTCAGAGCGGGGTCGGCAAGGAGGTCATCGCCCAGATGCTGCACCATTGGAGTGAGCGTGAGGGCAGGAACTTCATCCCGCTGAACTGCGGCCTGCTCCAGGACCAGTTGCTGGAGAGCGAACTGTTCGGCCACCGCAAGGGGGCGTTCACCAGCGCGAGCCACGACCACGACGGGCTGTTTCACGCGGCCAGTGACGGTACCCTGTTCCTGGACGAGATCGGCGAGTTGACCGCCTCCTGCCAGGCCAAACTGCTGCGGGTACTGGAGACCGGCGAATACCGCCCCCTGGGCAGCACCACCATCCGGCGCACCAACGCGCGCATCATCGCCGCCACCCATCGTGACCTGGAGAAGATGATCTCCCAGGGACGTTTCCGCCAGGATCTCTACTACCGGCTCAATGTACTCACCATCGATATCCCGCCACTCAGCCAACGGGCGGAGGATATTCCGCTGCTGGTGGACCATTTTCTGGGGCAACCCCTGGGCAACACCCCGCGGCAAACCATTACCCCGGAGGCCATGCAGCAACTGATGGCCCACCACTGGCCCGGCAATGTACGCGAACTGAAGAACATCATCGAACGGCTGCGCGTGCATTGCGACGCGGAGATCAGGGCGGTCAATATCGATTCGATACTGAACCGTCAGAATGGCGAGCCGGCCGATGAATCAGCACGGTCATTCGCCCGGGTCATGCCCCTGTCCCAGCTTGAGAAGGCCTATGTGGAGTGGGTACTCGAACAGTGCAACGGCAACATCAGCAAGGTCTCCAAGGCCCTGGAAGTCTCGCGCACCACGATCTACCGGATTCTGAAATCCACCAAAAACTGAACAATACTGCATATCCCCCCCACAAAAAAATAACTGTCCATTTCCTGAACAGTGTGTTCACAATGGTCAAGTCATCCCAAATTCCTTTTAAATTACGTGGCTTAAATCGCTGCCGGGAAAAATACCCTACAATACATGTCCATTTTATGGACACTGCCGCCTACTTACCGTGATTCGCGACACCACTCCGCGCGCCATAATTTCCTTTTGTTTACAATGCATTGGCAAACTACCCTGCATTGAGTAGTGATATTGGCCCAGTAGATGCATTATTATTCCGCACATATAACCATGGCATGCATTATTTATCATATTGCATGCCGATAAACGAACGAGAGTCTGCATGACACCTCAGCAGCCCTATATCGAAAGCGCAATGAACGCGGGAGATGAGATCCTCGGTCCCGCCCTCGGTCTGGGACTGGGCGAGCGGATCGCCGTCATTGATGAACAGGGAACCCTCACCTATTCCCAACTGAACCAACGCGCCGGCCGTTTCGGCAACGCCCTGCGCTCCCGCGGCGTCCGCCCGGAAGAGCGGGTGATGTTCCTGCTGGAGGATTCCGCCGATCTGGTGGCCGCCTACATCGGTACCCTGCGCATCGGCGCGGTGGCCATCGCCTACAACAGGATGGCGGTGCAGCGGGATCTGCTGTTCACCATCAATGAGAGCCGGGCGCGCTATCTGTTTGTCGAGGCCGACTACGTCGCCGCCATCGAGGCGCTACGCCCGCGGATCCAGCACCCGTTCACCCTGATCGTGCGCGGCCCGGAAAGCAGCGATCACCTGAGTATCCAGGCGCTGCTCGCCGACAGCAGCCCCGAACTTGAATCCACCCCCATGTCGCCCGACGACATGGCCTTCTGGATCTACACCTCGGGCACCACCGGCAAGCCCAAGGCGGCCGTCCACCTGCATCACGACCTGATCGTCAGCGACCTGCACCTGCGGGAAAATCTCAAAGTCCAGCCGGGGGAAAAGATCCTCTGCACCTCGAAACTCTTCTTTGCCTACCCGTTGGCGCACGGCCTGTTTGCCGGGCTGCGCTGCGGCGCCACCCTGATCCTGTTCGACGGCTGGCCCACACCCGAGCGCACCGGCGAACTGGTCGAGCAACACCGGCCGGACCTGCTGTTCAGCGTGCCCACCTTCTACCGCAAACTGCTGAACCAAGGGATCGCGGCGAGCCCCGCGTTCAAGAACCTGCGCTGCTGCGTCTCCGCCGGCGAGCAGTTGCCCAAGGCGCTGTTCAGCGAGTGGCATGCCGCCACCGGCAAGCTGATCTATGAGGGGATCGGCACCACCGAGACCCTGATCCTGTTCATCGTCAACACCCCGGAGGCGTGCCGTCCCGGCGCCAGCGGCCGGGTGGTGCCCTGGGCGGAGGTGCGCCTGACCGACGAGCACGGCAACCCGATCGAGACGCCCGATACCCCCGGGGTCGCCTGGCTGCGCATGCCCTCGGTATGCGACCGCTACTGGAATCGCCAGGATATGACGCGCCACGCCTTCAACGGCGTCTGGTATCGCACCGGCGACATCTTCAGTTTCGACGCCGAGGGCTGGTGGTATCACCAGGGCCGGGCCGACCACATGCTGAAGATATCCGGGCAGTGGGTCAGCCCCAGCGAGATCGAATATTGCGCCCTGTCGGTGCCCAACGTAGCCGAGGCGGCGGTGGTGGAGGTGCCTCGCGGTGACGGACCGGCCCGCATCGTCCTGTTCCTGGAGCCGCAACAGGCGGACCTGGACCCGCAGGCCCTGGCGCTGCAGGTGCAGCAGACGCTGCGCAGCCAGCTGGCCCATTTCAAGTGCCCACAGGATGTGCGCATTATTGACCATGTGCCGAGAACGGCAACGGGAAAGATTCAGAAATACAAATTACAACAGCTGCTTGAAGAGCCCACACCGGCCGGCTGAACGGCGATCAGCCACATCCGGCAGGATAATTACATTAGGAGGAGATCGATGAAAATGCACACCAGCACCCTGTGGAAGCCACTGCTCATGACCCTGTCGCTATCGGCGGCTTCGGCCATGGCAGCGGAAGTGGAACTCAAGATCCACCACTTCCTGCCACCCCCATCCACCGCCCACAGCCAGTTCATCCAGCCCTGGGCCGACAAGGTGATGAAGGAGTCCAACGGGCGGATCGATATCAAGATCTACCCGGCCATGCAACTGGGCGGCAAGCCCCCGCAACTGTTCGACCAGGTGCGCGACGGGGTCGCGGATATCGTCTGGACCGTGCCCGGCTATACCCGCGGCCGCTTCCCGCTGACCGAGGTGTTTGAGCTGCCCTTCGTTGCCGGCAGTGCCGAGGCGACCAGCCAGGCGGCCTGGGAGTTCTACGAAAAATACATGCAGGAGGAGTACCAGGATGTGCACCCGATCCTGATCCATACCCACGCCCCCGGTCAGTTCCACATGCGTGACAAGCCGATCAAGACCCTCGCCGATCTGCAGAACACCAAGGTCCGAGCCCCCACCCGCACCATCAACGAGGCGCTGAACGTGATCGGCGCCACCCCGGTGGGTATGCCGGTGCCGGCGGTGCCCCAGGCCCTCTCCAAGGGCGTGGTGGACGGCGCCATGTTGCCCTACGAGGTGACCCTGCCTTTGAAGGTGCATCAACTGGTCAAGTTCCACACCGAGATTGGTGGAGGCCGGGGCATCTATACCGCGATGTTCCTGTTCGCCATGAACAAGCAGAAGTACGACAGCCTGCCGGATGACCTGAAGCAGGTGATCGACAACAACTCCGGCTTGGCGCTGGCCAAACAGATCGGCGCCACCTGGGACCAGGCCGACAACCCGGGTCGGGAAGCGGCACGGAAAAACGGCAACCAGTTCAACACCATCGAGGGCGAGGAGCTGGAGCGGTGGAAGATCGCCACCCGGCCGGTGGTGGACAACTGGATCAAGGCGATGGACGAGCGCGGCCTGAACGGCCAACAGATGTACGATGACGCCAGGGCACTGGTCGGCAAGTACAGCCGGGAAGAGCCGAAACAAGCGCAAAAATGAGTTCAGCATCCGCCGACACGATCCGGCCCGGGTTCCCGGGCCGGATTCTGCACACCCTGTGTAACCTGTTTGCCACCGGCGGCGGACTGGTCCTGCTGGGCCTGGCGGTTATGACGGTGGCCAGCATTGTCGGCCGTTACCTGTTCAGCCTGCCGGTCCCCGGTGATTTCGAGCTGGTGGAGATCGGTTGCGCCATCGCGGTGTTCGCCTTCCTCCCCTATTGTCAGCTGCACAACGGCAATGTGGTGGTGGATTTCTTCACCCTGCACATCCACCCGCGCACCCGCGGCCGCATGGACAGTGTCGGCAGCCTGGTGTTCGGGCTGATCGCCGCACTGCTGACCTGGCGGCTCGCCCTGGGCGGCTATGACATGTACCGCTACGGCGAGCAGACCATGATCCTGGGTCTCTCGCGCTGGTGGGGTTTCATACCCATCGTTGCCTCCCTCGCCCTGCTGACCCTGGTCTGTTTCTATACCTGTGCCCGCCAATGGAGTAACCGAACGCTATGAGTGGTATCGCTATCGGATCCCTGATGTTCGCCGTTCTGTTACTGCTGATTGCACTGCGACTCTCCATCGGGGTCGCCATGCTGCTGGTGGGCATGATCGGCTATGTCTATCTCTCCGGATGGGACCCCCTGATCAACTATCTGAAGACCGCCGCCTACTGGCGTTTCAGCACTTACGATCTCTCCGTGGTGCCGCTGTTTCTGCTGATGGGCCAGTTCGCCAGCAAGGCGGGGCTCAGTCGCGCCCTGTTCCACACCGCCAGCGTCTGGATGGGGCATCGCCGCGGCGGTATCGCCATGGCGGCCATCGGTGGCTGTGCCGGCTTCGGCGCCATCTGCGGCTCGTCCCTGGCCACCGCCGCCACCATCGGCCAGGTGGCCCTGCCGGAGCTGAAGCGCCACGGCTATTCCGGCGCCCTGGCCACCGGGGCGCTGGCGGCCGGCGGCACCCTGGGGATCCTGATCCCGCCGTCGGTCATCCTGGTGATCTACGCCATCCTCACCGAAGGCAATATCGCCACCATGTTCCAGGCCGCCTTCATCCCCGGCTTTCTCGCCGCCCTGGGTTACCTGATCGTCATCTCGATCTATGTGCGGCTGTATCCGGAGGCCGGTCCCGCCGGCGAGGCCAGCAGCTGGTCGGAGAAGTTCGCCAGCCTGGGCGATATCTGGGCGGTGGCCACCATCTTCCTGGTGGTGATCGGCGGCATCTACGCCGGCGCCTTCACCCCCACCGAGGGGGCCGCCGTGGGCGCCGTGGCCACCGGCGTACTGGCATTTTTTCATGGCCGGCTGCGCTGGGAAGGTCTGCGCGAGTGTCTGCTCGGCACCGCCAGCGCCACCGGCATGATCTTTCTGATCGTGTTCGGCGCCGATCTCTTCAACGCCTTCCTGGCGCTCACCCAGATGCCAGCCGAAGCGGCCAGCATGATCGGCGAGAGCAGCCTCTCCCCCTACCTGGTGCTGGCCACCATGCTGGTGCTCTACCTGATCTTCGGCTGCGTCATGGACTCGCTCTCCATGATCCTGCTCACCATCCCGATCTTCTGGCCGATCCTGATGGGGCTGGATTTCGCCATGGACCCGGAGGATCTCAAGGTTTGGTTCGGCATCATCGCCCTGATCGTGGTGGAGGTGGGACTGATCACCCCGCCGGTGGGGATGAACGTCTTCATCATCAACAAGATGGCCAGGGAGGTGCCGATGATCGAGAGCTTCAAGGGGGTGATGCCGTTCCTGATCTCCGACATCGTACGGGTGGTGATCCTGATCCTGTTCCCCTCCATCACCCTGCTGCTGCCGCGGCTGCTGGGTTGATGAATACCGATCGGAAGGGAGAGGTCGGATGCTTACACGGGCAAGGCGAGATGCAGCCGTTTCGACTCGACTCCCCCAACCCCTTGATAAAACAGTAATCAGATCTTGGGTGTGCGGGTTTTTTTGGTTTTTTCAATCTTAAAAAAAGATTGACCTAATCTGCCGCTTTGGGCGCGCTGAAGGCTTTACTGTAGTAGCCAGATTGATCGAAACAGCAAACCCGCCGTTTTCCGGAAGCAAGCATGTCACAAGCATTACTAATCCGCTTCGCCCGAGTCTTGGGCTGCTTGGCTGAAGTAATCCAATGTATCCAGTCCAGGCGTGCGATGGTGGTTGTATCGTCCCAAACGGCTCGGGCCTCGGGAGCAGCCGCCAGGGCTTCGTGTAGGTCAGAGGGGATCTCAGGTTCTGGTTCTTGCTCCACTGACATGATCTCAAACGTGACAATGTCGCCGAAGTTCGCGCCTGCGGTTTCGAGTAGCGCCTTGTTTACCCTCAACCAATGACTCAATTGACCATCCGGCTCAAGCATAGCCCGGAAGCCATGAGCATTGAGGGTACCCTCTACCGTCGTCCTTCCTCGTCTGGGAAGCTTTGCGCTCGCGCTCTTGGGCAGAATTACAAAAGCCCACGGAACATCGCCGCCCAACTCGGCCGGACGAAGCAGTTTTGCTTTGAACTGAGATTTTGTGTCGCTTTGTATCATGCCGAATCAGCCCATAAATGCGCTAATGCTTGCCATCAACCGACCCGATAATATTACGCGTTTTCGGGTAGGGTGATGGCCTTGTTGGGCGTAGTGATGATTATAGCGAGCGGCCATCGAAATGCTTCACCGGCAACGATGAAAAATCAAAGTCTTCCAGGCAGCGAACATTGATTGCTGCCATCCTGTTTCCTGATGGATCAGTTGCTTCACCGAAAGGGTGGATGCCGCACTTGGGGCAGAAATGATGCCTGATAGTATGTTCGCCGAACATGTAAGTGGCCAGGTTTTCTTCAGGAGTAAGCAAGTGCAATTTATCTCTTGGGACAAACCACATAAGAGAACCCTTGCGAGAACAGATAGAGCAGTTGCATTCCATGACCTCGGAAATTTCGCCTTCTGCTTCGAAGGCAATCTGACCACAGTGACAGCTACCTTTATAATTCATTTCCTGGCTCCTCTCATTCTTGAGAATTAATTAATACCATAACGCCTATTGTATATAGCGCGCCCTTGTGCCCAACGCCCGCCATCACCGGTGACAAAACCGCAGCAAAACGGAGGTTTTTACAACCGGTGGACAACTTGATTACGTGATTTTAGTCCACTACGAATAGCTTGGCCCCAGCGGTAATCTTTTAGCCATACCAATCAGATCTTGGGCGTCACGGTATTTTCCCGGTTTTTTTCCGGTTTTTTTCCGGTCCACCGGGTACCCCGTTTTGATAGACACAATCTAAGTCGTGGTGTTAGTTTATGTGATAGTTGAACTATTTCTACTGCACACAACCAAACAGACACTATTGAACAAGAATTATGAATCGTGCCGTTGTCCCCTATGTACGCTAAAAAATTTCTGGCCATTCTGTTGACACTGCTACTGGGCCTATCCCCAGTGCAGGGTGCAATAGCGGAATTGACTTCATTGCCTCAACCAATGGGGCATGCGCATCAGTTAGTGGGTATACAGGGCGACAATGGTATTGAAGATAGCCAGCCATTCCAGGATTCCGGCCAATTTGATACCGACACAGGCAGTACGAATACCAGTTGTTTATCTGGTCATTGCGCCGCTTGCGCACTGGTACTGACTCAGACACCAATCCTTTCTACAATCCACACCTCAAAACCCTTGCTGCTCCAACTAAGCGGACACTTTGCAAGCCCTCCTTCGGCCTCTCTTTTTCGACCGCCCAAGTCCTGATTTCCCTACCCGTGATTACCGAATCATCAGGGATCACCTGATGCGACTAATTGGTTGATTATTTGTCAGCGGTGTTGTGTATGCCACTGACTTGTAGAGGAAATATATTTCATGAATGATAATAATCGCCCCAAATATAAGGGGAGCGTCATGCTGACGCGTCGCCGATTTGTACAGGGATTGGCTATGGGAGGTGCCTTCACCGGCATGGGATTGGGGGCCGGTTCCGTGCTGGCCGCCGCCTTGCAACAACAAGGACCGCAAACCCTGCGTGGCACGGATTTCAATTTGACCATTGGCCAACAGGCCGTCAACTTTACCGGTACACCCCGAATCGGCACAACGGTCAATGGTTCACTGCCGGCGCCAATCTTGCGTTGGCGTGAAGGCGATATCGTGACTTTGAGAGTGACCAACCTGTTGCCAGAGACCAGTTCCATCCATTGGCACGGCATCATTTTGCCCAGTGCAATGGATGGCGTACCCGGCATTGCCAATGGTTTTACCGGCATAAAACCGGGTGAGACCTTCACCTACCAATTCCCGGTCACCCAAAGTGGCACCTACTGGTACCACAGTCACTCCGGTTTTCAGGAGCAAACGGGGCTCTATGGTCCTATCGTCATCGATCCAAGAGACCCCGACCCTTTCACCTATGACCGCGACTATGTGGTGATGTTCTCCGACTGGACGGATGAAGATCCAACGGATGTGTACGCAAAACTGAAGAAGCTTAGCCACTACTACAACTTCAATGAACGTACTCACAGCGATCTGATGAAGGACCTCAAGGAGAAGGGACTGACGGCCACCTGGAACGATCGCAAGATGTGGAGCCAGATGCGCATGAGTCAGCGTGACTTTTCCGATGTGACCGGTCAAACCTATACCTTTCTAACCAACGGCCAGACGCCGGCTGACGGCTGGACAGGGCTGTTCAGGAAAGGTGAGAAGGTACGACTCCGCTTTATCAACGGATCGGCCATGACTTTTTTCGATGTGCGCATTCCCGGCTTGAAGATGACGGTAGTCGCGGCGGATGGACAAAACATCGAACCTGTCCTTGTCGATGAATTCCGCATGGGCGTAGCAGAAACCTATGACGTAATTGTGGAGCCAGAGGATGACCAGGCCTACACCATTTTTGCCCAGGATATCGCCCGTTCGGGATTTGCCCGGGGAACCCTGACACCGGATATCTCGCTGACAGCCGCTGTCCCTGAGATCGACTCCCTGCCCAATCTGGAACATGGCGACATGGGCATGAACATGATGGGCGGCGCTGGTCATGATATGGGCAGCATGAACGAAGGTCAGCATCAGATGCCTTCGGGAACGGTGATGCCCGGTATGGATCACAGCCAACATCAGATGGGTGGCGGGCAAATGATGCCCGGGATGAAACACGAAGAGCAGCAAATGCCGGCTGGAGGAATGATGCCCGGCATGGATCATAGTCAACACGAGATGTCCGGCGGCAGCTTGATGCCCGGTATGGGGCAAGGCCAACACCAGATGATGGCGGATGGGCGCATGGAGATTAAACCACTGAAACCCAACCCCTCCGATTTCACCGCAGGCCCCGTGCATCATGCCCCAACCGAGTATGGCCCCCAAGTCGATATGCGATCGGATGAGCCACAGTACCGGCTCGATGATCCGGGTGTCGGTCTGCGTAATAACGGACGGCGTGTTTTAACCTATTCCGATCTGCGCAACTTGCGCACCACGTATGATCACCGTGATCCGGATCGCGAACTGGAACTCCACCTGACGGGCAATATGGGCCGCTATATGTGGTCCATCAATGGCGTGAAGCACAGCGATGCCGAACCACTGCGCTGGAGGCTTGGAGAGCGTATTCGTATTACGTTTGTGAATGACACCATGATGAATCACCCGATGCATCTGCATGGCATGTGGAGTGATCTGGAAACGGGGGATAACAACTATCTGCCCCGTAAACATACGGTGATTGTGCAACCCGGGGCACGTATCAGCTATCGCGTGACCGTTGATGCGGAAGGCGGCTGGGCCTATCACTGCCATCTGCTTTATCACATGCCGGGCATGTTCCGCACCGTCATCGTCAGTTGAGGAAGTAAAAATGAAAAACATAATTGCTGCAATAATGTTTGTCGGTCTCTCTTCAACGGCGATGGCCGGTGGGGCGGATGATCCACTGCTTTACAAGGTGATGATCGACAAAATGGAATTAAGAAACACCAGCGGACCCAATGCCCTGGTGCTGGATGCCGATGCCTGGATCGGCTATGACCTCAATAAGTTCTGGCTTAAAACGGATGTGGAGCGTGTCAACGGCAATACCGAAGAAGCAGAGGTACAGTTTCTTTATAGCCGTGCCATCGCCCCCTTCTGGGATTTTCAGGCCGGATGGCGGCACGACATCAAACCAAAACCGACACGCGACTATTTGGCACTCGGATTCAAAGGATTGTCTCCCTACCAATTCGAGGTGGACGCCGGTCTGTTTATTGGTGAATCGGGACAAGTGAATGTGCGACTGAATGCCGAGTATGAATATCTGTTTACTCAGAAATGGATTCTTTCGCCCGAGATAGAGGTCAATGTATTCAGCGAGGACGATGCACAACTGGGGATCGGCTCTGGTCTCTCTGATATGGAGTTGGGATTACGGTTGCGCTATGAGGTGCGACGCGAGTTTGCCCCCTATATCGGTGTGAACTGGACCAGGAAGTTTGGCCAGACAGCGGATTTTGCCAAGGCTGGAGGTGACGATACCAGCGATGTACAGCTCGTAGCCGGTCTTCGGATCTGGTTCTGATATGACGATGAACTGACACCTTATCTTTCCTACTGTAACCGTCCGGCGATCACACCTTGTCCGTGATCGCCGGTTTCCAGTTATAGGGCAGCAATTCATGGGGGATATCAAGTGCTCTGACGGTACCGATATCGCTTTGACGACGTGCTATAAGTAACTCAAGATTCGAAGTTCAAATTCAGCAATAAATATTGCTTAACCTGTTGATAGCAAAAACAAGTGGATCCCACGCATGGTAAACCGATTGTGTTCAAACATAAGTTTCGGAGTTCGCCGTACTTGTAGGGTGGATAAGCTTGCGCATCCACCGCCATCCGATTCATGGTGGATGCGCTGATGCTTATCCACCCTACGAATTCAGCGATTCGGGCTTTGTGAAATGAATTCCGAAACTTGAGTAAGTAACTGGAGAGGTTGAGCATGAGTGAACCCGTTGAAGTAACCGTATTCCGCTGGGCCGGTGCCTGGGGGCCTTTCAAGGTTAAGGTGCCCTGTGGTGAATGCGCCCTAACCAAGGATGTGATTTTGGATACATGCGAGCACGAACTGGCCGATATCCCGGTGCGGCTCGATATGCGTGAATGGCTCAGCGAGTGGTGGTTGCCGCTGCTCAGGGGGGGCTGGCATGCACCGATCGTGATCGTCGACGGACGGGTCATCAGCCAGGGCCACGCGCTGAACCGGGGATTGCTGACCCAAGCGGTGATAGAGGTTCATTCGCGACGGGAGGTTATCACCGGCAACCATCTTTTCGGCAAGGCAACCTGCCCCCACTGTATCCGTGCGAAGGGCTATCTGGATGATGCGGGTATCGACTACAGCTACCATGATGTGGTCAGGGATGCGCGGGCACTCTACGAAATGCTGGCCCGGGTGAAACCGATTGTCGGCCCCAGGACGCCGATAACCGTGCCGCAGATCTGGATTGACGGGGCGTATGTCGGGGGTGCTGACCAGCTCAGCGAGATCGTTCACCAGTTGGTGGACCCCAACTACGACCGGGGCCAGTGCTCGATGTCGCCGCAACGCTGAAGCCGCAGGCAGGACATCGCTTATGCCCGCCAGGTGGGTGTCATTGCCCTGATCAGGGTCGCGCACCGATGGCGATGACGACGAAACCGGCGAGGCGCTGAGTCGGTTCAAGTGTTCTGATTGATCCGGTATCGGCAAGTTCGGCCGACGCCACTAATCTTGAGTTGTTACTCGGACCCCGTACTCCTGACCCCGTACTCCTCAAGGCGCACAACGCGGGCCGGACGTGAGGGGTACCGCCCATCCTCACATGCTGGCAGCTTACCTGTCGCTCGACCCGGATTGAGCGCCCCTTCCCCGCCCGGTCGCCTGATCAAGGAAATCAATCAATTCCCCGGCGTAGCGTTCCGCTTGCTGAGTCAAGTCGTGGCCGCCGGCCAGAATCACCAGCCGGACGTTTTCGCCGGGGCGCTCCGCGTAGATGGTCTTGGCATCCGCAATTGGCACGGTCTCATCCTCGCTGCCATGCACCAGCAGCACCGGGTAGTGGATTTTCCGAATGGCGTTGCGCGGGGCGATGTCGCTGATGCGCTGACCCATGGTGTGCTGCTTGTAGTAGCGGAACACAGTGCCGATCGGGAAATAGGGGATGTGGTAGGCAGCCAGAATGCGACGTATATTGCTCTGCGGGTCGGCGAAGGCCGAGATGCTCACCACGGCGGCCAGATCGCGGCGCGAGGCCACCAGCAGGGCCGCCGCCGCCCCAAGTGAATGGCCCAGCGCGGCCAGTCTGGCAGCATCCACATCGGGTTGAAGCGCCAGCCAGTCGAGCGCATGTTCGAGGTCTTCGGCAAAGCTCGGCAGAGTGGAAGAGCCGTCGCTGTCGCTGTTGCCATGATTGCGCGCGTCGAACAGGAGCACGGCGTAACCGGCCCGATGCAGCAGCGGCGCCAGCGGCAGCAGCATCCCGGCATTGCCGCCCCAGCCGTGCAGCACGGCCACAGTAGGGGCGGGTTCGGTTCCCTCAGCGGGAATGAACCAGCCGAACAGATGCTTGCCGCCTTCAGTCGGGATCGCGACTTCGCGGTAGGCCAAGCCAACCGCTTGCGGGGCATTCCGCTCAACGGGCATCGCGCCGACCGGTTTGTCGGTTAGTTCGATCGCGGCCACGCTGAGCAGCAACACCGCCGCGCTGGCGGTGAGCCACAATGGCCAACGCTTCCACCATGGCCGGCGACGATGCTCCTTTGCGTGTGTCATAGCTCTCTCCTCTCGCTTTTGGAATGGGCATAGGGATTTCCGTGTTCAGCGCACCGAACGATAGACGCCGGATCGCTGGCGCTTGCTCAGCACCAACTGCCAGAGCTGCCCCTGCCTGGAGCGGAAGAAACCGGCGCAGCACAGCAGGTAGTACTTCCACATACGGTAGAAACGCTTGCCGTACTTGGCTTCCAGGCCGGGCCAGGCGCGATCGAAGTTCGCCCACCAGGCCATCAGGGTGCGATCGTAGTCCGCGCCGAAGTTGTGCCAGTCCTCGATCAGGAAGCGACCTTCCAGCGCCGCAGCGATCTCCCGGGCCGAAGGCAGCTTGCCATTGGGGAAGATGTATTGGTCGATCCAGGCGTCGGTCTTGGGCGAGGTGGCATAGTTGCCGATGGTGTGCAGCAGGAACAGCCCCTCGTCCTTGAGCAGGCGCCGTACCGTGTCGAAGTAGCTGTCGTAGTTTCTGGGGCCGACGTGCTCGAACATGCCCACGGAGACCACCTTGTCGTATTGCCCGGCGAGATCGCGATAGTCCATGAGCTCGATGGTCACCGGCAGGCCGGCGCAGCGTTCCCGGGCCAGTTTCTGCTGTTCCTTCGACACGGTGATGCCGATGACCTCCGCCCCGTAATGCTCCGCCGCGAAGCGGGCGAGCCCGCCCCAGCCGCAGCCTATATCGAGCAGACGCTCACCGGGCTGCAATTCCAGTTTGCGGCAGATGAGGTCGAGTTTGTCACGCTGCGCCTCCTCCAGGTCGGTGGCCTTGTCCCAATAGGCGCAGGAATAACTCATGGTGGGATCGAGCATGGCCTTGAAGATGTCGTTGCCGATGTCGTAATGCTGTTCTCCCACCTGAAAGGCGCGCCGGCTGGACTGCAGATTGAACAGGCGGTGGCGGACGACTTCGCCCAGCAGGCGCACTCGCGCCCAGCCCCCGAGCTTTTGATCGGTGTCGGTGCTCAGCAGACGGCAGAAGAGCTGGTCCAGGCTTTCGCACTTCCACAGGCCGTCCATGTAGGCTTCGCCGAACCCGCGGGAGCCTTGGGTGAGGATCCTCCGATAGACCCTTTCGTCGTTGACCTGGATGTCCCAGTGCGCGTCGCCGCTGAACCGCACGCCCGCTTCGGCCGCAAGATCGCGAAGCACGGCGGGCGGCTCCGGCCGCTTCGATATCACCCAATCAGTGCTCAAGTCTGCCATTTCGATATCTCCCAATCAGCTCTCAAGTCTGCCATCCCGCAATCGAAAAATCCGGTCGAAGCGGCCGATGATCTTTTCGTCGTGGGTAACCGCGATGATCGCCGCCTGCTGCTCAGCGGCGAGCTTGCGAAGGAGGTCCATGACGATGCCGGCCCTCTCGGAGTCGAGCGCAGCGGTCGGCTCGTCGGCGAGGATAATTCGCGGCCGGTTGGCGAGCGCCCGGGCGATCGCCACGCGTTGTGCCTCGCCGCCCGAAAGGTGGGCCGGCATGGCGTGCCGGCGATGGCCGACTTGCAGGTACTCGATAAGATCCATCGCGCGCCGCCTCGCGTCGGCCTTCGGATAGCCCGCCAAGTGAAGCACCAGCGCGACATTGTCGGTACTGTCAAGGAACGGCAACAGGTTATGGAACTGGAAAATGAAACCGATCTTTTCCAGCCTCAGCCGGCGCAGGTCCCGGCGCAGCCATTGGTTCGCATAGACGACCTCGCCGTCGAGATTCATTGATCCTTTGTTCGGCTCTACGATGCAGCCGATGACGTTGAGCAGTGTGCTCTTTCCCGAACCACTCGGCCCGAGCAGCCCCACCACCTCGCCCGCACCCACACTGAGCGTCACCTCGCGCAGCGCATCGACGCGCGTCTCGCCTTCGCCGAAATGTTTGGAAATGTCGCGTAGCTCAATCAGCGCGTTCATAAAGGTCGGACCCTGCATCAGCCGGCCAGGGCGCGGGCCGGATCGACACGCACCGCAACGCGCACAGCCAAGGCGGTTGCTAGCAGGCAAACGACCACCACCACGCCGAACAGGATTCCAAGATCGGTCGACTCCAAGACGACACGCCGCGGGAATCGGTCTTTCGCCGACCAGACCAGGGCGGTACCCACGGCGAAGCCCACCACCCCCATAAGCAGGGCCTGCTGGACGATGAGGCCGATGATAGTGCGGTCCGACGCGCCGATAAGCTTCAAGGTGGCGATCTCGCGCAGCTTGTCCATCGTCAGCGTGTAGATGATGAGGGCGATGATGACGGCCGAAACGACGGTCAGGACGCCCATGAACAGGCCGAGCTGGTGGCGCGCGTGTTCGATGACGACGCTGGTCAGGATCGCCTCCTGCTCAGCCTCGCTGAGCACCGACAAGTGCTTCCAGCGACGGACATCGGCGGCCACGGCCTCGACGGGGATATTGGGTGAGATGCGTGCGACAACGGCATTGACGATATCCGTGTCGGCTCGCTCGGCTCCGCGCGCGGTCTCCCGCCGGGCCTCGGGTGGCGAGAGATCAAACTGCAGATCCTGGGCGTCCTGCAGGGTCATGTACACCACAGGATCTGCGGAAGCCGTGACGCTCCCCTGGGTGAGTCCGACAACGGTATAGACGTCTCGACCGAGTTCCAGCCTATCCCCGACGGCAAAGCCGGTCTTGCGATCGGCGATCAGCTCGTAATGACTGCGGGTAATGCCCCGCCCAGCGGTCAAGTTCACAGGACCGCCGGGTCGCCCTGGCTCAAAGCCCACGACCTCCAACTTGAGACGCCGGCCGGCATGATCAATCTGCACGGGCTGGAAGGTCACCGCGCCGGCCATAACGATGCCGTGGATGCGTGCGATCATCTCGCGCGTCGCACCGGGCATACGGGAGATTTCGGCAAACGGACCGTTCGTGCCCCCTTGGACGACCCAAAGGTCCGCATCGATTGACACAGGCAACGCCAACGCGTCGGCGATCATCCCGCGGTAGATGCCGGCCATCGTCACGACCACGCCAAGCAGCAGGCTCAGGCCCAACCAGGTTACGACGAAACGCCCCAACTTGTGGCGCATATCGCGGAAGGCAAGATTCATGGCTGCCCTCCGGCGCGATTCACAGTGACCTTCCGGCCGACCCTGAGCCCCGCCTCAGGTTGGACGATGACCTCAGCGCCGGGCGGAAGCCCGTCAACAATCTCCAGGCGCCCGTCCAGTGTACGCTGGCCGAACACGACGGCGTGCTGGGCAAGTTGGCCGTCTTCGACCGTCCAGACGACGCCATGCCGTCCCTCCAGGCCGGTCACGGCGATCTGCGGCACGAGGCGTGCCTCGGCGAGCTCATTGACCGTGATGACCACCTCCGCCTGTTCGCCGAGATAGAACTCGGCGGGACAAGCATCGCACCGGACATAGACCCGCCGCTCCTCGTTAACCCGGTCACTCTCGATATCGATCCGCGCGACCCGTCCCGAGAACCGGCGGTCGGCCAGGGAGCGGAAGGTGACCTCCGCCTGCTGGCCGACGTGCAACTGACCGGCCTTCGCCTCATCGACATAAGCAAGCACCCAGACCGTCTTGGGGTCCACCAGCGTAAAGAGCTGTTCACCCGGGGTCAGCATCGAGCCCAATTCGCGATTGCGCGAAACCACGATGGCATCGTAAGGCGTGTAGAGCGCGTATTTCGCGAGCCGCGCTTTTTCGAACGCCGCCTGAGCCTTCTCCTGCTCGAGGTTGGCACGCGCAACCTCCAAGGCGCTCTGCGCCTGCGCAAGCTCGGCGCGGGCCATGTCGTACGCCGATTGCGCGTCCTGCGCTGCTTCGATCGACACGCTGCCCTCCTGGACCAGATCCTGACGCCGCTCATTGGCCTGTGCTTTTTGTGTCAGATTCGCCTGCGCGCGCTTGATCGTGGCGGCGGCCTGATGGATCGCTGATTCGGCTTGCGCTACCGCAGCCCGTGCCTGCGCGACCCGGGCCTCCTGCTCGCGGCTGTCGAGCCGCGCGAGCAAGGTTCCGGCCACGACCCGATCGCCATAATCCGCGTGCAGCTCGATGAGCGTGCCAGCCGCCTCGAAACCCACCCGCGACAGGATTCTTGTCTCCACCGTCCCCAAACCGAAGACCTGGATCGGCACATTGCGGTCGGTTTCGGCGACCTGGATGCCCACAGGCCTGAGCATCAATGCCCATGCGCCGCCTGCGACGATTGCAGGGACCAGGAGCAGGACCACAAATTGTAGTAAGCGTTTATGTTTCATGGACCATCGGCCCAGCCTCTGCCAAAAATAAATAAATAAAATCAGTTGGAGATCTGTAGTGGCTCCAGCACGCCCCTCAAAGGGACGCGCGGCCGTTGTCGTGCTACATGGTCACCAACGCTCGCACTCGAAGCCCAAGAGGCGGCGCGTCCGGCGGTGAAGGTCTGGCGGAAAGGCGGTCTGGCAAGCGCGGTTAGGGTCGCTCGCAATAACACTGAGGATGTTGAGTTTACGTCTTCCAGTAAACCTGCACTCCATGCGGTTGAAACGCCTCCCGGCTTCCTATCCCTCAGAAACGTGAGCCTCGGCATGCCGGCGCCAGCGGCATGCCGATGCCCTTTTCTAAAGGGCCAGCCTAAAGGCCAGCGGCTGTTTGCACATAGGGCACGTCCATCTCCTTCGTAATGAACTTGCTCGGAATCCCCGGCTGATGCAGTGCGTAGTACACGAAAATCCTTTTCGGTTTCCCCGCGGTCCCGAACTTCTTGCTTTCGAACCTGTAGCGGCCGTTCCCCACTTCCGCGGCAAGAATTCCTTCGGGCAGGTATGCGACCTTCGCGTGGTTCATACCGTCGGCTGGAGCTTGGAACGGCACGATCACAGGGTTCGTAAGATTGCTCTCGACTTCGTAATCTTCCTGGACGACCACGAGCGCCCCGGTCACACCCTTTTCGTTGGCGTTGTCCGTTACCACGATTTCATAGCGGCCCGGTTCAGCCGTCTGCTTCACCTCGATCGCCCCGAAGAAGTCCTCCGCGCGCTGCACTTCCGTCAGCACCGCGCCTATCGACTGAAGAACCGCTTCCTTTGACTTGCGGGTCACGGCCTCCTGGAGCCGGGTCATTTCCTGCTTGACTTTCGATATATCGTAGCCGTGATGGCGCTCGGTCATGTAGTACAGACCGTGCTTACCGCTCACGGAGGCACTCATCACCCGAAGTTTTCCTTCGACATCCGACCACTGCTGCCTGCTTGCCAGCGTAGCCGCTTGGTGAAGATACGTCTTCACGAGTTCCACATTCGTCGCGTCGAAATACGCGCAGTGGGAGCGATGCGGGAAGACCGGACCCGTTCTTTGCAGGCGGCCGTCCGGTCCCGCTACGTAAACCCTGACTCCCCAAGGCAATCTGGGAAAGGTATGAATCGCGGTGTAATAGCCCGTAGAAAGGTCGTACGCCGCTATCTTCTGGACATGGGGAGCCTTGATGTTCTGATTGAGCTCCATCGTGTGCAGGTGCTGCCGGTAATCTTTGACACCAGGATGACTCATATCTCCGTGAGCCATCTTCTCCTTGAAACCCATTTCCGTCATGTGGTCGTACGGCGGCGGCCCTGCGGCCGGAACTATCTCGAAGATCACTTTCGCATCGCGAACCTCCCGGCGGGAACTATCGAAAACCTTGACCCGTAGCTTCACGGGTTCTTCGAAGGAAAACATCGGTATGTCGCCTTCCACCGTGTACGGAGACGCCTCAGCCGCCCTTGCGGGCGCGAGAGACCCGATCCCATACAGAAGTGCACACGCCACAATCGCACTAAACCTTGTTCCGACCATTTGTCTCATTTGTATCTCCTCCA
Organism: Sedimenticola hydrogenitrophicus; assembly: GCF_025175675.1. Taxonomy (GTDB): domain Bacteria; phylum Pseudomonadota; class Gammaproteobacteria; order Chromatiales; family Chromatiaceae; genus Sedimenticola; species Sedimenticola hydrogenitrophicus. The sequence continues at coordinate 23,889 of NZ_JANIOA010000012.1, read as the reverse complement.
CTGGCTCGTTCATCTTCCGAGTGACGCCGGCTCCCATAGGTTCTGCCCCTTGAGAATCCCTATTTCAAGGCAAAAGTCCCAAGCTGTCTGTAACAAAAGTTACGGGTAGTGAGGAGAGCGGACGTGTATCCGGCTGTAACCGGCTTGCTGCCGTCAGGAGGGCCTGCGTGAACGACGTTTCCGGCGACAGATCGGGGCTACCGCTCTTCGCCCAGCCGCTCCAGGAGCGCGAGGTCGACGATGTGGATGGTCTGTCTGCTGAGCTTGATGCCGCCGGCCCGGACCAGACCCGTCAAAGCCCGCGAGATGTGGACCCGCACGGTGCCAACCAACGCTGCAAGCTCCTCTTGCCGGAGTAGATCGCGGCGCAGATGGATCTCCTTGCCGTTTCGCACGCCGTGTTTAATCGCTCGTTCGTAGAGCAATTTCGCCAGGCGCGCTGTCACGGTTTTCAGCGAGAGATCCCCGGCCAGCATTGCGAGGTGGTTCATTTGATTGCCGGCGGCGATGAGCATCTTCAGCATTACAGACGGCTGCTCATGCGCCAGACAGCGGGCATCATCAAGTTCGAGCACGTACAGTCTGGCCGCAGTCACCGCCGTGGCGCTCACGATATGCCTGCCGGTGCTGAAGGCGGACGCGATGCAGAAGGTATCCCCTGGCCGATCGAACACGTTCAGCACCTGCTCGCGACCTTCCAAGCTTGACCGGTAGCATTTCACGCGTCCCGATTCGAGGATGTAGAGTTCGTTGCACGGGGCACCTTCCCTGAAGATGGATTGGCCTTCTCCAAGCGACTTCGATTGGCACAGGCCGGCGAACGCCGCGAGCGCGCCCGGTTTCAGACCGGCAAGCCACGGAACGGATTGCGAAAAATCCGTTGGGGCGCACTCCCCTGAGCTATTGAAAATTTGCATGGCAAAATCCCAAATTGAATGTTGACCCTGGGCACGGCGGCAACCGGCCCGAACGGCGGCACCCCATACGGAGGTGCATTACCTGTCGCTCGATCCGGATTGAGCGCCCCTTCCCCGCCCCGTCGCCTCATCAAGGAAATCAATCAATTCCCCGGTGTGGCGTTCCACTTGCTGAGTCAGGTCGTGGCCGCCGGGCAGAATCACCAGCCGGACGTTCTCGCCGGGGCGCTCCGCATAGATGGCCTTGGCATCCGCAACTGGCACGGTCTCATCCTCGCTGCCATGCACCAGCAGCACCGGGTAGCGGATTTTCCGAATGGTATTGCGCGGGGCGATGTCGCTGAAGTTGTAGCCCATGGTGTGCTGCTTGACGTAGCGGAACACCGTGCCGATGGGAAAATCGGGGATGTGGTTGCTGGCCAGAAAGCGCCGCATATTGCTCTCCGGGTCGGCGAAGGCGGAGATGCTCACCACAGCGGCCAGATCGCGGTGCGAGGCCACCAGCAGGGCCGCCCCCGCCCCCAGCGAATGGCCCAGCGCAGCCAGTCTGGCAACATCCACATCGGGTTGAAGCGCCAGCCAGTTGAGCGCATGTTCGAGGTCTTCAGCAAAACTCGGCAGCGAGGACGAGCCGTCGCCGTCGCTTTGGCCATGATTGCGCGCGTCGAACAGGAGCACGGCGTAACCGGCCCGATGCAGCGGCGGCGCCAGCGGCAACATCATCCCGGCATTGCTGCCCCAGCCGTGCAGCACGGCCACGGCCGGGGCGGACTCGGACCCCGCCGCGGGAATGAACCAGCCGAGCAGGTGCTTGCCGTTTTCAGTCGGGATCGCGACTTCGCGGAAGGCCAAATCATACCCTTGCGGGGTATTCCGCTCAACGGGCATCGTGTCGACCGGTTTGTCGATCCGTTCGATCGCGGCCACGCTGAGCAGCATCACCGCCGCGATGGCGATAAACCACACTGGCGGTCGCTTCCACCAGCGCCGCTGACAATGTTCCATTGCGTGCGTCATAGCACTCTCCGCTCTCCTTTGGAATGGGCGTCGCCATGTCCATATTCAGCGCACCGAACGATAGACGCCGGATCGCTGGCGCTTGCTCAGCACCAACTGCCAGAGCTGCCCCTGCCTGGAGCGGAAGAATCCGGCGCAGCACAGCAGGTAGTACTTCCACATACGGTAGAAACGCTTGTCGTACCTGGTTTCCAGGCCGGCCCACTTCACGTTCATCTTCCGAGCGCCCTCGGTCCCCAGAGTTCTTGCCCCTTGAAAAGCCACACTTTAAGTATAGGTAATATAACCCACCCTTTTCGCTAAAAAACCACCCTGACAACCCCCATCAACCAGGCCATTTCGCGGCCAGGTTTCGCCAATATCACCCGTCGCGGTTGCCTGACCGGAGAAACTGGCCGAATTTCGGCGCTTTGATTCGCCAAAACCAGACTGGCATCCGAACGCCACCCTTGCCCTGTGTCGCCGATAACGTCCCTGTCAGTAGGAGTTCGCGGAGTTCGGAGTTCGGAGTTCGGGGTCAGCGGAGTTCTGGGTTAGAGTAACAACTCCACCGGAATGAGTTCGGGTTAAGGTTTGTCTCGCCAAGAAATATCGACTTTGCGATGATGGACAACGCAATCTCGCAGGTAAAGATTAATGAGACTTTGGTACGGAACATCCTTTTCTTCGGCCATTTCTTTAAAGTATTCAATCACATCCTCGCTTAACCGCATTGTGACAGGCTTCTTTAGTTTGGAAGCATAAGGATTCTTCCGGGACTTCATTTTTGAAAGGTCATACTCTTTCTTCATAATGCGCCACCTCTATAGAACTTGCGCTCCTTCTTGGTTGCTTTGCGCGCAGATATAATCCGGATAATTTTTCCAGACTGTCTTTCACAATGTGCAACTATGAGAACGCGTAACTCATTGCTCAGGCCCAGCATCAAAAAACGGTCTTCTTCCTCAGAGTTTTCTACATCATCAAATTGGATAGCGTATTCATCATAGAACACCGATTTGGCTTCCTCGAAGGATACGCCATGCTTTCTGAGGTTGGACCGGGCTTTAGTAGGGTCCCATTCGAAATCAATCATATGTACATTGTATGTACACTCATGAGGAGGGTCAATAACCTTATCAGTTAGTTTGTAGCCTGGATGGAGCCCGCTCCCGGGAAGCCTGACAGGCGCACGGCCCGCGACGGGCGGAATCCGGGGCGGTGTTGCGCCGAGCCGCCGGATTCCGCCGTCATAGGCACTGGCGGTCTATGCGGATGGGGGAATGGCGGCTGCATCCAGGCTACGCGCCCCCCCAAAATCCGTCATAGGGCGCCCCGTGGGCGCCATCGGCGGGCACGGCCCGCCCTATGGTTTTCGTGCTGGGGGTCGGAGGCGGGTGTGGCTGCGCCGCCGATCGGCCCGGGGCGAGCCTCCTACAGCTCGCGATCGATGATCGACAACCGGTTGCGCAGCCGCCGGATCTCATCCAGTAGTTCCAGCGCCAGGGCGGCACCAGCCAGGTTGACCCCCAGGTCGTGCTGCAGCCGCTGCACCCGCATCACCCGGCCGAGGCTGCTGCCGCTGAACCGCCAGTGACACAGATCGTCGCCGCGCGGCTCGATTATGCCCTGTTCCACCAGCTCGACGATCCACTCGGCGTGCACCCGGCAGGCCCGACTCAGCTCACCCAGGGTCAGCTGGCACTCCTCATCCAGCAGCAGGCCGACCAGAATCTCCTCTTCCCGTCTCATCTACACCCCCAGTCCGGCACGTGGATTGAACGCCAGTTCCTCTGCCATTTTACGGTATAGCTCATTCGCCTTGGCGTTGTCCGCCGGCGGCAGAGCGATCTGCAGCACCGCATACAGATCACCGGAGCTGGCAGCGGGAATGCCACGCCCCTTCAGTCGCAGCTTGCGGCCGCTGTTGGAGCCGGCCGGTATGGTGAGATCGATCACCCCAGCCGGGGTCGGCAGCTTCACCTTGGCACCCAGCGCGGCCTCCCAGGGCGACACCGGCAGGTCGAGATAGATATCCCGCCCGTCCACCCGGTAGAGCGGATGGGGCCTGAACTCGATCTCCAGGTAGAGATCCCCGGCCGCGCCCCGGCCGATGCCGGGGGCACCCTGCCCGGCCAGGCGGATCTGTTGGCCCTGACGGACCCCCTTGGGAATGCGTACGTTGAGGGTGCGCTCGCGGGTGATCATATGCCCGCGCGGATCCAGCTCGGGGGCATGCAGGGTGATGCTGCGGGTAGCGCCGTGAAAGGCGTCCTCCAGATCGATCAGCACCTTGGCGTGGTGGTCCTGTCCCGGGGCGTGGAATCCACCGCCACCGCGTTGGCTCGAACGGAACGCCGAACCAAATCCCTGGCCGAACAGGGACTCGAAGAAGTCGCTGTATTGCGAGGCGTCGCCGTCGGTGAAACCGCCGCCGCTGAATTCGAATCCGGCATCCCAGTCCGGTGGCGGACGGAAATCCTGTCCGGCCTTCCAGTTGGCGCCCAACTGGTCGTAGGCGGCGCGTTTCTCCGGGTCCTTGAGCACCTCGTAGGCCTCCCCCACCTCCTTGAAGTGCTTCTCGGCATCCGTCTCCTTGCTCACGTCCGGATGGTATTTTCTCGCCAGCCGACGATAGGCGCGCTTGATCTCATCCTGGGCCGCACCCTTGTCGACCCCCATGACCGCGTAATAGTCTTTGTATTGCATGACCCCCACCTGAGAGTGGCAACGTTGTTGTTATATGAGGTGGGGTTAAGGCGATGCATTTTCCAGCGGTCTGATCGACCATCGGCGGACCCTGTCATGGCACTCCCCACACCTGAACTATAGTCGTCGGTGACGCCCTGTTCAGGTATGGCCAGGAGGGATCGGTAATTGTAGGGCGGCTGGGGACTTGGTGGGTTACGCGGTGCCCGGGTGTTGTCGTGGTCTGGAAGTGTGGTGCCTGTGCGCCGCTAACCCACCCTACGAAGGTGCCGTTAGGATGCCGGTGCGGCACGCCAGCAGGGGTCGGAGTCAAGCCGGCCGGTCCAAATGGCATGTTGTCCTACTTTCCGCGGCTTGACTCCGACCCCTGGTTAAAACACGCCCACCCGACGTCAACCCGTGGCCAGTTTCAGCCTGGCGGGCCGCTCTTCCGCCGGCGCTTCGGCTGCCACTTCCGGAGTCTTGGCCGGTTTTCCGGTGGGCACATCCGGCTGGGCGTGGCGGTCATGCAGGAAGCGCAGCACCTCGGCACGGTAGTGGTTGTAGGTCGGATCATCCGCCAGTTGCAGGCGCAGACGCGGGCGCTCCAGCTCGATGGCGAGGATCTCGCCGATCGTGGCGGACGGGCCATTGGTCATCATCACGATACGGTCCGAGAGCAGCACCGCCTCGTCCACGTCATGGGTGATCATGATCACCGTGTTGTTGAGCTCGCCCTGGATCTCCATCAGGGAGTCCTGCATGTGGGTGCGGGTCAATGAGTCCAGCGCGCCGAAGGGTTCGTCCATCAGCAGCACCTTGGGCTCCATGGCCAGGGCCCGGGCGATACCGACCCGCTGTTTCATGCCGCCGGAGATCTCGTCGGGGCGCCGTTCGATGGCGTGCCCCATATGCACCAGTTCCAGGTTGTGCAGGGTCCACTCGTGACGCTCCTGCCGGCTCTTCTGCTTGCCGAACACCTGGTCGACCGCCAGTCTTACGTTGTCGTAGACCGAGAGCCAGGGCAGCAGGGAGTGATTCTGAAACACCACCGCGCGATCCGGTCCCGGTTCCGTCACTTCGCGGTTCTCCAGCAGCACCCCACCGGTGGTGGCATTGAGCAGCCCGGCGACGATATTGAGCACCGTCGACTTGCCGCAACCGGAGTGGCCAATCAGGGAGATAAACTCCCCCTGATCCACCTTCAGCGAGACATCATCGAGCACATTCAACGGCCCATTGTCGGTGGCGAAAGTGATACTGATATTTTCCAGACTCAGGTAATTATTCATGTGATTGCTCCTTATCGCAGTACCGCATTGCGGTCCCAGGTGGCCCAGCGCTGCAACAGCAGCATGCCGCGATCCAGTATGAAACCAAGACAACCGATCACCAGTACCGCGACCATGATGCGCGACAGTGAATTGGAGCTGCCGTTCTGAAATTCGTCCCAGACAAACTTGCCGAGCCCGGGATTCTGCGCCAGCATCTCGGCGGCGATCAGCACCATCCAGCCGATGCCCAGGGAGAGGCGCAGGCCGGCAAACATCATCGGTATCGATGACGGGATGACAATCTTGATGGTCTTGGTCAACCAGCCGAGACGCAGCACCCGGCTGACGTTGATCAGGTCCCGGTCGATCGAGGAGACTCCCACCGTGGTATTGATAATGGTGGGCCAGATACAGCACAGGGTGACGGTGATGGCCGAGGTGATGAACGCCTTGTCGAACATTGGTTCATCGCTGATGTAGACCGCGCTCACCACCATGGTGACGATCGGCAGCCAGGCCAGCGGCGAGACCGGCTTGAACAGCTGGATGAGCGGATTGATCGCCCGGTACAGGGTGGCGCTCATGCCACAGATGATGCCGATCGGGATGGCGATCAACGAGGCGATGATAAAGCCGGTCGCCACGGTCACCAGACTGGTGGCAATCTGATCCAGGAAGGTCGGCTTGCCGGTATAGGGGCGCACCTTGACCTCGGCATCCGGGTTCTTCGCCAGTTTGGCCTGGTTGCGCTGCTCCTGGCGCTGGTAAAAGGCGACTTCCTTCTGCCGCTCCGCCTGATGCTCCTGGTACAGTTGCACACCCTGATCCCACACCTGCGCCGGCCCGGGCAGCTGTCCCAGCGAGGTGGTGACCGAGGCGGCCCCGGCACTCCACAGCATCAGGAACAGACCCAGCGCGGCGAGGGGAATCAGCAGTTGCCTGACCAGTGACGAGGTGGCCTTGACCAGCCGATCGCCCTCGAGAAAGGCGAACAGCAACTGCAGCCACTTAAAGTCAAAACTCTTGCCTGGATTGATGATTGTTGTGCTCATAGTCGTATCCTGCGTTATCCGTTCTGCATGCCCCCGCCAACCGGCGGCGGGGGCGATTGCGGTTAGATTTTGTCAGCACCCTTGAGTCCGATCTTGAACTGCTCCAGGTATTCATTCGGCTGTTTGCCGTTGTAGGTAATGCCGTCGATGAAGTGGGTCTGGGGCGCACGGAAGCCATCTTCAGCCGCGAAGTCGGGGAATTCGCCGGCGGCAATCTTGCCTTCGGCAATCAGTTCCCTGGCCGCCGTCTGATAGATATCCGGGCGATACACCTTTTTGGCGATGTCCATGTACCAGCTGTCCGCCTTCTGCTCGCCGATCTGCCCCCAGCGGCGCATCTGGGTCAGGTACCAGATGGCATCGGAGTAGTAGGGATAGGTGGCGTTGTAACGGAAGAAGACGTTGAAGTCCGGCACCTCACGTTTGTCGCCCTTCTCGTACTCGAAGGTACCGGTCATGGAGTTGGCGATCACCTCGTAGTCGGCGCCCACATAGTTGGGCTGGGAGAGGATCTTCACCGCCTCGGGGCGATTGGCATTGTTGTTGTCGTCCAGCCACTTGGCGGCACGGATCATCGCCTTGACCACCCGGATATGGGTGTTGGGATTTTCATCGGCCCAGCTCTTGGACACGCCGAACACCTTCTCCGGATTGTCCTTCCAGATCTCGTAATCGGTAATCACCGGCACGCCGATACCCTTGAACACCGCCTGCTGGTTCCAGGGTTCGCCCACGCAGTAACCGTTGATGGTGCCGGCCTCCATGGTGGATGGCATCTGTGGCGGCGGCGTGACCGAAAGCAGGGCATCCGCATTGATATTACCGCTGGTGTCGCCCTTGGCCGGTGCATAGAAGCCGGGGTGGATGCCGCCGGCGGCCAGCCAGTAGCGCAGTTCGTAGTTGTGAGTGGAGACCGGGAACACCATACCCATCTTGAACGGCTTGCCCTGGTCCTTGAATTTCTCCACCACCGGCTTCAGGGCATCCGCCTTGATCGGATGCACCGGTAGGCCGTTCTCGTGCGGCACATGCGGCTTCATCTGTTCCCAGATATCGTTGGAGACGGTGATCGCGTTACCGTTCAGGTCCATGGAAAAGGCGGTAATGACATGCGCCTGGGTACCGAAGCCGATGGTGGCGCCGAGCGGCTGACCGGCGAGCATGTGCGCCCCGTCCAGCTCGCCGTCGATCACCCGGTCGAGCAGCACTTTCCAGTTGGCCTGCGCTTCCAGCGTGACATAGAGCCCCTCATCCTCGAAGTAGCCTTTCTCATAGGCGATGGCCAGCGGTGCCATGTCCGTCAACTTGATGAAGCCGAATTTGAGATCCTCCTTTTCGGCCGGTCCCACTGCGGCGGCCGCGCTGTTCGCAGTCAGCGCCGCAGCGGCGACAATCCCCGCGCACAGCAGCACCGAGCGCATGGCGCGGAGGGGACCCCGCCGCGCCGGCAGCGCCTGACTTGCTGTTGTATCACCCACTTGATGGCACTTTTTCATCTCTTGCTCTCCTAAATGGCCAGAAAATAAAAAAGCGCCCACCACAGCGGGTGCCAGACCCGTTGTAATGGACGCCTTTGTCCGTTTTGACAGACCGCCGTTGGCCTGTCGTTGATCAGCTTCGAAACCGCCCGCGGGCGTTTCGATTCAGTTAACCGCTGTTACTGCAAGGTGCGGGCCAACTTTTCAAATCCCGTGGATTTCACCCCTTGTTTAATGGATAGCGCCCGTGCCCCCCCTCCTGGCTGAACATCCACCCCGCCGCCCTGCACAATTCCGGTGCCTGTGCACCGCTGGCGCCCAGGGAGCGTGCACTTCATTCGAAAAGCTCAGACATCTCGATCAGCCGCTCGGCCACATCCGCCAGGCGCCGATTCTGGTCCATGGCCATCTTCTGCAATGCCCGATAGGCCTGCTCCTCAGACCAGTGGCGTTTGTTCATCAGGATGCCCTTGGCGCGGTCCACAAGCTTGCGTTCCCGTAACGAACTGCGGGTTCGGTCCAGCTCATCGCGCAGGGTCTGGTACACGCGAAAACGCGCCACCGCCACGTCGAGGATGGATCCCAGGCGCCGGCCATCAAACCCATCCACCACATAGGCATGCACGCCGGCATCCACCGCCGCGGCCATGATTTCACTGTCGTCCTGATCGGCAAATATCACCACCGGACGCGGCCATCGGCTGCTGATGGTGCGGATCTGATCCAGCAGCCGCGAATCGGGAAGCGCGATATCCATCACCACCAGATCGGGTTGCAGGGCCTCAATCTGCCCGATCCACTGCTCGGACAGCAGGCGCGTCGCCAGCACCTCGTGACCATTCTCCAGCAGCGCCTGTTGCAGCCGTCCGGCATGCTCCACACATTCATTGATCACCAATACGCGCGGCATGATTAGCCCCTCTCCCTGGCGAGCGCCAGGCGCCGCCCGCGCAGGACGATATCTTGATGGGAATGGACAGAACAGGTCACTTGCTAACTCCAGGGCAATCAACAACACCTACAGGGTTATGCAGCGACTGTGCCAACCCCACTGGAGGGGTTATTTCGGGATCGGCGAGTACCGGATATCCGGCCGTGGATCAAAGAACGACGAGGGGCGGTTTTTTGGTGGGTTACGCGGCGCCCGGGTATTATCGTGGCCTGGAAGTGGGGTGCCTATGCGCCGCTAACCCACCCTACAGATACGGCGAATTTCGAAACTGGAGTCAGTCGATCCGTTTGCTGTCCCGCCCCGCTTCATACTGGGGCAATTGGTCGCAGATATGATCCCAGGCGGCCTTGGAACCGACAAAGATATGCGCATCCGGATCGACCCCGGGAGGACCGGTCAGGGTACCCAGGGTAAACTGGACAAACTCCCCCGGGTCATCGGCCGGGGCGAAGGTCATGCTGGATCCGCAACGGGAACAGAAGCGACGTACCGTGCCATTGGCTGCCTGATAGCTGCTGAGCAGTGGCGCTCCCTCCAACCAGCGAAAATCCTCCACCCTCGCCTCGCCAAAGGTGGCAAAGGCGGCGCCGTGAAACTTACGGCACATGGAACAGTGGCAGTGGGCCATCCGCGGCCCGATGGCTTCCACCTCATATTTCACCGCACCGCAGAGACATTGGCCGCGCAGCGGAAATTCTCTTTTGTTATGCATCTGATGCTCCTGTTACCGAAGAGGAGAGCGGCGGCTATTGCGGCTTATCAGGCTTTTGCAGCTCTGCCAGCTTCTGGTTGTAGAGTTCCCGGGTAATCTCGCCCGCCTCCAGGCGGCGTTTCAGGGATTTTTCCAGTAGTTCCCGGTTGACCGGATTGCGCCCCTTCATCCTGGCCCAGCTGATACCCAGGGCAATACCGCCGATCGCGCTGCCCCAGAAGAGCAGCATAGCCCAGAATCCGAATTCAGAAGTGTCCATAGGAAAATACCGAGTGATCGTCAATAGGTGGCCTGGACCGGCAACGCTACCGGTGTCCAGCCCCGCGGAGCGGTCAAACAGCCGGGGAAACCGGAGCCGGCTTATCACGATGTTACTGCGTACTCCGATGGTAACGGAAGTGGCAACCGGGAGCCTGCCGGGTTGATAGACAGACTCTCGGCGAGATCAACGGCGCAAATGCCGCTCCGGCCGAAATTCGGATCAAGGTTCTTTTTTCCCAATAATACAGTAAGTTAGTGAGTTATTTAGCGGTGGATTAATTGGATATATTTTGTTAGCCTTGGACCAGTTTTTGTACAGTTATAGACGCTAATCACTGCGTTGAACCTCTGGATTCATGGTGACTGACTGGTGAAATTCCTGTTTCGTTTACTCCTCATCGGCCTTGCCGCACCCGCCCTGCTGGGCGGCTGCGCCTCCTATAAAATCAAGTCACAGACGGTTCAGCAGAAAGTCCACCAGAAAAAACTGCAGGCCAGCCTCAGCGCGGCCGAACTGGTCGAGATCAACCGCCAATGGAACCTGCTGGTCACCTACAAGGAGGATAGCCTGGAGGATCACTGGCAATCCCCGTCGGAAACAGTGGAGCTCAAAACCGGTGATTGCGAGGATATCAGCATTGCCAAGATGCTGGACCCCGCTATCCGGAAATCCATTCCGCCGGAACAGCTCAGGCTGAGCTATGTCCACACCCCGGCGGGACTGCCCCACATGGTATTGATCATCGGCCAGGGCGATAAGGCGCTGGTGCTGGACAATCTGTTTAATGAGATCAAGACCCTGTCGGCATCCGGTTACCGGCCGGTCTATCAACTGGATGCCAATGGACAGGTCTATCGGGATGACCGGTTGCTCGATGCCCACCCCCGGTTTGAAAAGTTCGATCGGATACTGGCCGAGCTGGAACCGGCGCCCCAGTCCGGGTTTGAAGATTTCGAACTGATCCTGGCGAAACTGGAACTCGACGCCACCTACTAATCCCCGCAGGATCCTGACGTTGCCCTTCCGCAGGGGCGGCAAGTCTCAAGCGACTTCATGCTTATTTACAGAAAAAATAGCGGAATAGTTGGTTAATTCATCAAGCATGTCGGCATTGTCGCTTATACTGGATCCAAGAGTAGTAAACATCCAGGATCCGATGAAAATTCTGATACCCCATATTCCCTCCGAAATAAAGCGCCAGGAACTCCTTTCGGTTGTTCAGCGCGCCGTAAAACCCAGATGGTTCATGCCCCTCAAAAAGGGCGGCACCGTCGCCAAGTGCAGCCTGATCCGTATCCTCGATGTGGATAGCGGGGGGGTCGAGATTCATGGCCTGGTGGATGTTTACCCGGAACGGACGGCGGAGAAGGTGATCCGCTCACTCGATGGAAAAAAACTTCACGGTTATCGGCTCTCGGTGAGGAAATGGGCCGATCGCACGCTGATGGTGGGTGGAAAGAAAAAACTCCCCGACGGCCAGACCGCTTGCAAGCGTCGGCGCAATCTCGAAATCTCCATTACCTGATCCTCATGACGAACAGCTGAGGCTGATCCAGCCGGCCCAGTCGGGGATCTCTCCGGCGTAGTGCTGATGTTCCGGGTGCTCGCTGAAGGGGTGGCGCAGCAGCGCCGATAACTCATTCACCAGTCGATAATCACCGGCATCGACCGCACGAATCGCCTCCTCGGCCATGTAATTACGCAGGATAAACTTTGGGTTCACGGCCCGCATCCGGGCCGCTCTTAGCGGCGGCGTGGCGGCCTCCCGTGCGGTCCGCGCGGCATAGCGCTCGATCCAGTGAGCAATGGTGGTCCCCCAGATCGGGATTGTAGACACCGAACTGATGTCCGGTGTATTTCATGGCGATGCTCTCGGTCCCCGGGAGGGTGACATGGCCGCCAAAATAGCGGGCCAGTTCATCCGGATTTAACAATTCCAGGTCAAGATCAAGCAGCCGGGCCACATCCGGATTGATGCTGATCAGGTGCGCCCCTTCCAGCGGACTGGGATCGATACGTTGGTAGAAGTGCCCCGGCAACCTGACGTAGCTGTTATCGAAATTGAGATTTTCAGGGTTCGGACGACCGTCGACATACCATTGCTCTGCAGGATTGACATTCCAATACCCTACCATTATCGTCGGTTTTTAACAGCCCACAAACCGTGGGCGTTTTTCAGTCGGGTAGTCACATGAAAATAACCATAATCAGCGGCAGCCATCGCGATCCCTCCCAGAGCATGAAGGTCGCGCAACATATCCAACGGGTGCTACGGCAAGCCGATTACTGCGTCGAGGCAGAGATCTTCAGCCTCGCCGGTAATCCACTCCCGCTGTGGGACCAGCGCATCTGGGAGGACGATCCCGAGTGGCGGGAGATACTACAACCGATGCGTTCCCTGTTCGGCGCCAGCGATGCCTTCGTGGTGGTCTCGCCGGAATGGCACGGCCAGGTGCCGGCGGGATTAAAGAATCTTTTTCTGCTCTGTAGCAAAAACGAGGTGGGGCACAAACCGGCGCTGATCGTGACCGTCTCCGCCGGCGACGGCGGCGCCTATCCGGTGGCCGAACTGCGCATGAGCAGCTACAAGAACAACCGCATCTGCTACATTCCCGAGCAGATTATCGTGCGCCACGTGGAAACGGTACTCAATGCCGATCCCGAGAAGAACGATCCCCGCTCCGACCCCTATTACCAGGAGCGCATTGCCTGGGCCCTGAGCCTGCTCGGCCAGTACGCATCGGCGCTGAAAACGGTGCGCGACAGTGGCGTCGCCCTGCACAAAAAATTCGCCAACGGCATGTAAACCAGGCAAATGCCTAGGGAGCACAGTATGAACAGTCCGGACAAGTCGGCGGTCAGCGGCTATCTGCAGCAGTTGCAGCGCCGCATCTGCCAGGCCCTGGAAAAGGCCGATGGCCAGGCGAAGTTCCGCGCCGACGAGTGGACGCGGGACGGCCGTCAGGGTCTGGGCGGTGGCGGCATCACCCGGGTCATCGACAACGGCACTGTCATCGAACAGGGCGGGGTCAACTTCTCCCATGTGGTGGGCGAGAGCCTGCCGCCATCCGCCACCGCGCATCGCCCGGAACTGGCCGGCCGGGCATTCGAGGCGATGGGGCTCTCCCTGGTGATCCACCCCTGGAATCCCTATATCCCAACCTCCCATGCCAATGTGCGCTTCTTCATCGCCGAGCGGGAGGATGAGCCACCGATCTGGTGGTTTGGCGGCGGCTTCGATCTCACCCCCTACTATGGCAACGACGAGGATTGCCGGCACTGGCACCGCACCGCGTTCGACGCCTGCCAGGGGTTCGGCGAAGAGACCTATGACCGCTTCAAGCAGTGGTGTGACGATTACTTCTATCTGCGTCACCGAAACGAACCCCGCGGCATTGGCGGACTGTTTTTCGATGACCTGAACGAGGGGGGATTCGACACCTGCTTCCGCTTTATGCAGAGCGTGGGGGACCACTACCTGCCGGCCTATCTACCCATTGTCGAGCGCCGCCGGGATCAGGCCTACGGTGACCGGCAGCGGGAGTTCCAGCTCTACCGGCGCGGCCGCTATGTCGAGTTCAATCTGGTGTACGATCGCGGCACCCTGTTCGGCCTGCAGAGCGGCGGCCGGACCGAGTCGATCCTGATGTCCCTTCCCCCACTGGTCAAATGGCGTTATGACTGGCACCCTGACCCGGATTCGGAAGAGGCGCTGCTCTATGCGCGCTACCTGAAACCGCGGGCGTGGCTGGACGAGTAGCTATCTCGGAACGGATCGACCGAACAACAGACAAGCGGGGTGTTGTATGGACAAAAAATTCTGGCATGAGCGCTGGGAGAACAACCAGATCGGTTTTCACCAGCAGGAGATCAACAGCTACCTGCAGCAGTTCTGGTCACGGCTACAGCTTCCCGCCGGCGCCACGGTCTTCGTGCCGTTGTGCGGCAAAAGCCGTGACATGCTCTGGCTGCTGGAGCAGGGATACCGGGTACTGGGCATCGAGATCAGTCCGATAGCCGTAGCCGATTTTTTCCGCGAGAACGGCCTCGCTCCCGAGGTCACTTCCCAGGACGGTATAGCACGCTGGTCCTGTGATGAGCTGGTGATCCTGTGTGGCGACTTCTTCACATTGCGGGCCGCGGATGTCGCCCACTGCGGCGCGGTCTATGATCGCGCCTCCCTGATCGCCATGCCCCCGGCCATGCGCCCGGCCTATGCGGAGAAGCTGCAATCCCTGTTCCCTGCGGCCCGTCCCATCCTGCTGGTGAGCATGGAGTATCCGCAGCAGCAAATGGACGGCCCGCCCTTCTCGGTACAGGAGGTGGAGGTCCATGGACTCTATGCCGGCCGCTTCACGATCGAAAACATCCTCACCCGGGATATCCTGGACGACAGCCCCCGGTTCAGGAACCGCGGGGTCACGGCGATGCGCGAACGGGTCTATCTGTTGCGGCCTATGACTGGTTAATTGGGCTAATAGATACTCAGCAGGTAATCGTCCAGCTCGGCGTTGATGCGCTGACGGTCGCCGGCGGTAAACAGTCCCGCCCGTTCCCGCTCCCGCTTCGAGGCGCAATTGACACAGCATGAGCAGCCGGGCACCGCCTTCAGGCGCGCCCGGGGAATCACTCCGCCACAGACTTCACAATACCGCTTGGTGCTCTGTTTCCGACCCGCCTGGGCCACGTCTTGTTCACGGATCCTCATCACCGAGGTCAACACCTGATCCTCGATAAACTTATCCGCCATATCCGCCATATCCATCGTTCTCTCCTTCTGTATCTGCTTACGGGGCTCACTCCCCGATATAACGTCTGCGCTTGGAGGCCTTCACCTTGTCCAGATCCACCAGGATCAGACCATCCACACAATCGGCAAACTGGGGGTCCACCCCGAATGCCAGGAACTGCACCCCACCCTCCTCGCACAGTTCGGTGTACTGTTTGTAGAGGGTGGGTACCGTCAGATTGAACAGGGAGAGCTGCTGCTTCAGCTCCTGAAAATCCGCTTTCACGTCGCCGCCGGAAAAGATCCGCCGGCACTCCGCCAATGATCCCTTGCTGATCCGGTAAGGGTTATAGGACTCCGCCAGCGCCCGTTTTGCACCGTAGTAGTGACTGAAGTGGTAGACGATCAGATCACGGGCGTGGGTGGGGTAGCGTGAACTGAGACTCACGGGACCGAACAGGTAGCGCACTTCGGGATGGTGCCGCACATAGGCACCCAGCCCCTGCCACAGATAATCCAGCGTCCGCGAACCCCAGAAGGCCGGTTGGACAAAGCTGCGGCCCAGTTCCAGACCCTGTTCACAGAAGGCGGTGAACTCCGGGGCCAGCCTGAACAGGCTGGCACTGTAGAGCCCTTCCAGCCCCCGGGTCGCCACGATGGAAGCGGCCTCACCAAACCGGTAGGCCCCGGCGATCTCCAGCTCGGCGTCATCCCAGAGCACCAGATGCCGGTAGTACTGGTCATAGCCGTCCACGTCGCGGCGTTGTCCCGTACCCTCCCCCACCTTGCGGAAACTCAGCTCCCGCAGGCGGCCGATCTCGCGAATAAAACTGGAGTCGGCCTTCCAGGCCGAGAGGATGATCTGTTTGCCATCCGTGGTCGTACCCAGCAAGTCCGCGCCGCGCAGCTCACTCTTCAGTGCCTGGCGCGATTCCGGATGGGCAATACTTTTTTCGGTGGAGAAAATGCCGCTCCGGCGCTGGCCGATGCGATAGAGATGTTTGCGCAGCATCTTCACCTGGGCATTGGGGGTGATGCCCGACTCACTGATGCTCTGGATTGGAATCGCCTCACCAATCCGAAAACCGATGGTGGTCCGGCGCTGGCGAAACATCTCTCGCACCAGCAACAGGGCCGCCAGTGGTTTGGACAGCATGGACACGCCATAGAACAGGGGTGAATTTCTGGCATCGATGTACACCGGCACAATGGGCGAGGCGGTGCGTCGGGCAAACTGCAGAAATCCCGGTTTCCAGTGCACATCCCGCACACCGTTCGGCCGCAGGCGGGAGACCTCGCCGGCGGGAAACACAATCACCGCCTGTTCCCTGTGCAGCGCATCATAGATCCGTTTGATATGCGATCTGGGAGAACCCCCACCGAAGTTATCCACCGGCAACAACAGCTCCTCCAGCGGCTTGAGCGACGCCAGCAGATCGTTGGCAATCACCCGGATATCCTTACGCACCCGGCTGATCATCAGGATCAGCGCCAGGGCGTCCAGTGCGCCCAGGGGGTGATTGGCGACGATCACCACCCGGCCGCTGGGCGGGATGTTCTCCAGTTCCTTGCTGACCAGCGAGTAGTCGAGGTCGAAGTACTCCAGCACCTTCTCGATGAAATCGAGACCCTTGATGCCGGCGTTGTGTTGCAGAAAATGGTTGATCTCCCGCTCGTTGAAGAGCATGCGGAGAAAACGCACCAGCGGCCGGGAAAACAGCCTCGGCCTGGTTTCAAAAAAATCCGGAAATCGGTCGGTCAGCACCTGTTCGACGTTCAGCACAAGTCATCTCCACTCGGTTTTGCAGCAGAGTAACCGGGTGATGTGACGGTGAATTTACGCCGGGGTTAACGAATGATGACAGTCACCGGTCAGTCGTCTTCGCGCCTGACCGAGAGGTAGAGATCCGCCGGATCGTCACAGTTCATGGTAATGGTGATCGGGCGGCAGCAGACCTGGCAATCCTCAATGTACTCCTGCTCGGATACCGAGCAGTCGAGGAGCAACAATTGGGGTTCTCCACAGTACGGGCAGTTCACGGTGCGCTGCTGGATCAGTTCCATAACGATACCCCCAGGTGTGACGGGACCTTACGGCTTATACCGGTTCCACCGCCACCTCCGTCTTGACCGAGTTGGCAATAAAACAGAGGTCGTGGGACTGGTGATGCAACGCCTCCAGTTGCGCGACCGTCGGTTGGTGTTCGCCGTCGAACTCGATCGCCGGCCGCAACACCACCCGCAACATCGCCATCCTGCCCGCGGCATCCTTCCCCATCACCCCGAGCGCATCGTCAACATAGGAATCCACGCGAAATCCCTGCCGGGCGGCGAGTGAGAGGAAGAACAGCATGTGGCAGCTGGAGAGCGAGGCGACGAACGCCTCTTCGGGGTCCACATTGGCCTCGACCGAAAGTGGCACCGGCACCACCTGGGGCGACGACGAGGCAGGCACACTGAGCCCGCCATCGAACTCCCAGCGATGGCCACGGCTGTACCGGTTATCCAGAAAATTGGCATCACCCCGTTGCCAGGTTACCCGGGCGCTGTACTCCGACATCGACTTGTCCCCCGCGTTGCATCTCCACCAAGAAGTAGTGTAGCGCACAGGCGGGGTGGCGAGGACGTAATACGGATGCCGGGTGACGGGCCAAAAGCGGATTACTCGGTCCGCTGCTTCTCTCCCTTGAGCCGGGAGGGCCGGGACAACAGATAGGTCGCCACCGTCAGCATGATCAATGCGACCGCCCAGATGATGAGCATCGGCAGGCGGCTGAATCCGGTGAGGTAGACCAGACTGGCCGACATGGTCAGTGCAATCAACAGCTTGGCATGCAGCGGGATGATCCGGTGCTGGTGCCAGCGCTGCAGCGCGGGACCGAAAGTCCGCTGCCGGTAGAGCCAGCGGTGCAACCGGAGCGAACTTCGGGAGAACGCCCAGAGTGCCAGCAGCAGAAAGGGCGTTGTCGGTAGGACCGGCAGCACCACGCC
This sequence comes from Sedimenticola hydrogenitrophicus, assembly GCF_025175675.1. Classification (GTDB taxonomy): domain Bacteria; phylum Pseudomonadota; class Gammaproteobacteria; order Chromatiales; family Chromatiaceae; genus Sedimenticola; species Sedimenticola hydrogenitrophicus. The sequence continues at coordinate 5,838 of NZ_JANIOA010000012.1, read as the reverse complement.
CAGCATGCCCAGCGCGAAGCACAGCCAGCCCACGGTGAGGTAGGCCACCCGGACGACTCCGCTGCGCTGTTGTGGATGTTGTGCCGGCATAGAGGAGATCACTGCCCGAATCGATACAGACCGCTATTCAAGCAAATGCGCGGGTGGCTGTCGACCCAAAAGCGCTGCCGTGGCAGCGCCGGATTCAACGATGTTTGACCCCGCAATCAGTTGGCCGGCACGCCCCGCCCCAATCCGTCGACGATTCACGCCATTTTGTTCTATGGTATTGATCAGGTATGGCTTGGCCGACAGCGACCGCGTGATCCACTCAACACCCGTTCAGCCACGCAAGCCGGGACGCCACGGCGGGAGTGCGCGTGGCGCACGACAAGGAGAGAGCCATGACACTTATTCTGACATCCGACGCCTTCGGGAATGGCGGCGAGATCCCCCGACAATACACCTGCACGGGCGAGGACCGCTCGCCTTCGCTCGCCTGGGAGAACGTGCCCGCCAATGCCCGGAGCCTGGTGTTGATCGTTGACGACCCCGACGCCCCCGATCCCGCCGCCCCGAAGATGACCTGGGTGCACTGGCTGCTCTACAACCTGCCGCCAAGCGCCACCACTCTGCCCGAGCAGGTCACCACGGCGCAGCTACCGACCGGTACCCTGGAGGGGCTCAACGACTGGCAGCGTACCGGTTACGGCGGCCCCTGTCCGCCGATCGGCCGGCACCGTTACTTCTTCAAGCTCTATGGCCTGGACCGAATACTCGCCGACCTGCGGCAGCCCACCAAGAAGCAACTGGAAGCGGCCATGCAGGGCCACATCCTGGCCCGGACGGAGCTGATCGGGACCTATCAGAAGTAGCCGCGCGGATCCTCAGGGCGCGGGGCCTCAGGGATTACAGGAGTAGCCGAATGCGGCCAGCCCCTCCTCCAGGTAATCGGCCAGCAACGGATGGGCGATCAGGTACTCCGCCGTGTACTCGTTCCAGCTATCGGCCGCCTCCTCCAGCGCCGCCGGCCACTCCGCGACGGAGAAGTCGCCGCGTCCGACCCACATCAGCGCCACGACCGCCTGCTGCTGATCCGGTTCCAGGTCCTCAATCGTCGCCTTGAATTCCTGAAAGGTGGTGTCGCCGCTATGATCCGCAAGCACCTGCAGAGCCCAGTCATCACTCGGGCTGTCGGGTACCTCGGGAATCACCACCTCCTCCTTGCAGTGGAATAGCCGTGCTTTTTCGCTGAGAAAGCAGACCGTGTCTTGATTAATCTCCAGTTCCGCCATATCAACCTCCTGTTCTGTTCAACCGGCCAACCGTGGGCTGGCTAGGAGTCTGTCGGGCTTGACCGACAGACTCCCAGAACATCCTCCAGGCTTTGCCGATCCACCTCGATGCCATACCGTTCCCGCAGATAGGCGGCAAACGACTGAACGGTCGGTGCGGGACCCGGCATGTCGCGCAGGAAACCGCGCAGATCCTCCATCAGCGCCCAGGGGTATATGATCCAGCACCATTCACGCACCAGTTCGGCGTAGAAGTCCGGGGTGAATTCACTGACGGTTTTATGCTGCAGCACCGCCGTTTTCAGTACCTCGGGCTCGCCCTGTCCCTGCAGATGGCTGAGCGCCACGACAAAGGTGTCACCGGAATCGCTGACGTCATCCACCAGCAATACCCGTTTGCCGGTAATATCGACGGTCAGGGGGTCGCGCACCCTGGCCAGCCGCTCCTTGTGGGCGCCGCGATAGTGTTCGATCCTGAACCCGGTGAGATCGAAGATGCCGAGGTAGTCCGCCAGGACGCGCGCCGGCAGGTAGCCGCCCCGGCCGATGGCCACGATCAGGTCGGGCTGAAAACCGGCCTGACGCACCCGTAGCGCCAGCTGGCGGGCGAGTGCATGGAATTGCCGCCAGCTGATCAACTGACACTGCATGGTATCAGGCATTGAATCCCCCCGAACGCTCCTACCCCCTAGGGCCGGTCCGGAAGTATGTGGTGCTTGCCCGCCACCTTGACCGTGGTCGCTTGCGGTCCTACATCCCCCTGCCCTTCATTGAAGCGCACCTGATCACCGATCTCCAGCCGATCAAAACCTCCATTGATCACGCTGTTGCGATGGAAATAGATCTCCCGGCCATCATCGGTCCGGATGCGTCCGAAATCCTCCATCGGCATGAGCGAGACCACCCGGCCATGGGGTGGGGACTGATGGGACTTTACCTCATGCCTAAGCTTGTGAGTGAACTGCCTCAGCTGCCGTTTCGTAGCCGCAAAGGCATCGCGAATCGCCACATGCATCTCTTCATGGGCGTGATGCTGATCCGGTTTCCGGCTCGCCACCAGCTCCCGCCCTCTCACCGTGATATCGACACGCGCGTGGAACAGATTACCCTGTTGGTGGTGCCGGTGGCGGCGTTCCACCATCACGCGACAGCTGGTAATGATATTCGGGAACAGCTGCTCCAGTTTTGCCGCATGATTGCGGACATCGGCTTCCACCGCATCCGAGTGGTCCATATTGCGGAAAGTGAGTTGTAATGGAATTTTCATGGCGTCCGATACCCTCCCTCTTGGCTCTCCTGATACCTGGCTGTCCGCCTGGTACCTCTAACTAAAAAATAGCACAGAGCCACAACACACTCCCCTGTTTTGACGCGACAAAAGTTACCCCCTCCCGGCTTGACGCCCCCGGGATAAGCTCCTTTAATCAGGAGAAGAAGACAAGTCTCTGAGCCAGCCCATGCCGAATGCCAATTGCGATATCAAAGACCCTGCCCTCGCGGAACGGGGCGTGCAACGCATCGGATGGGCCTGGCACGAAGGTACCGCCTGATGCCCTTTTCACGCGACAGGGGCATGCGACAGATGCTCGCCGACATCGACAGCGAAGTGAGCTACACGCGCCGTCTGATCGGCAAGTCGGCACTGGAGCGGCGGGTCATGGACGCCATGGCACGGGTGCCGCGCGATGAGTTCGTACCCGATGAGATGAAGGAGCTGGCCTTCGATAACGGCCCGCTGCCGATCGGCCATGGCCAGACCATCTCCCAACCCTATATTGTCGCCCTGATGACCGACCTGCTGCTGCCGCAAGCCGACCAGCAGGTGCTCGAAATCGGCACTGGCTCGGGTTACCAGACCGCGGTGCTGTCGCTGCTGTGCCGGCAGGTGTATAGCATGGACCTGATCCCGAAACTCACCGCCGCCGCGGCCAGCCGGCTGGCCCGTCTCGGCTACGCCAATGTCCACATCCGCAGCGGCAACGGCTATCACGGCTGGCCGGAGCACGCACCCTACCACGGCATCATCGTCACCGCCGCCGCCCCCTACGTCCCGGAGGAGTTGATTGACCAGCTTGCCCCCGGCGGACGCCTGGTCATCCCGGTAGGCCTGCCCCATTTCACCCAGCAACTGCTGCTGGTGAACAAGGATGAGCAGGGGCGTACCCACAGCCGCGATATCCTGAGCGTCGCCTTCGTGCCGCTGGTGGACAGCCCGACAGCAACGGGTGACGAGCAGTAGGCGGATGGCGACACAGCCGCTCCAGGTCAGCCTGCGCTTCTACGAAGAACTGAACGACCTTCTGCCTGCGGAGAAGCAAAAGGTGGAATTCGTGCATCGCTACAAGCAAACCGGCTCGATCAAGGATCTGGTCGAATCACTGGGGGTGCCGCACACCGAGATCGACCTCATCCTGGTCAATGGCCGGTCGGTGGATTTTCACTATCAGGTGCAGGACGGCGACCAGATCAGTGTCTATCCGGTGTTCGAGTCCCTCGACATCAGCCCGCTCACGCGGTTGCGCCCCCGCCCCCTGCGCGACCCCCGCTTTGTGCTGGACGGCCACCTGGGCCGCCTGGCCGCCTACCTGCGCATGCTCGGTTTCGACGCCCTGTATCGCAACGACTACGACGATCCAACGCTGGCCGGGATTTCGGTGGAGCAGCGGCGCATCCTCCTGACCTGTGACCGCAAACTGCTGATGCGCAAACAGATCACCCACGGCTACTTCGTGCGCTCACGCCAGCCCCACGAGCAACTGCGGGAGGTGGTCACCCGCTTCGACCTGCGCAACAACCTGCGGCCGTTTAGCCGCTGCATGCATTGCAACGGCATGATCCGGCCGGTGGCCAAGGCGCTGATCCAGGATCAGCTGTTACCCCACACCCGCGCCCACCAGGAGGTATTCGGACAGTGTGACCGGTGCCGCAAGATCTACTGGAAAGGGACCCATTACCAGCAGATGCAGCGCCTGATCGGCTGGCTGACGGCGGGGCCGGTGCCACATCCGCCAGATTCAGGCTAGCCTGAGGGCACTTCAATCGCGCCACGTGTCGCCTGAGGCGCTTCGAAACTGCCTCGAATCGCAACGGTTACGCCCTATTTCGAAACCATGAAGTGAAAAAGCGCCACCCTTCAGGAGAACCAAACAGACTCGATTCAGTCTCACTGTTAGCGCGCAATCCCGCGTACACGGAAAAATTGGTCGAAATTCACCGCCATCAACACCCTGGCCATCTACCCTTCCTGAAACATCACGAAGGGAGAGGTGGAGTTCGCTGCCGGCCGCTGTGGCAAACCGGTGTCGTTGCCCTTGAACTGGCCAAAGAGAAATTCAAATACGCGCTGCCCCATCTGTCCATGCAGCATGCACTCATGAAACGAATGGCCACACCCCTCCAGTTGTTGGAACTCAAAGCGGGTGCCATAGCCCCGGCTGCCCGCGGCGGCGCGCATGGCCCGAATCCACCGATGGCCGCGTTCCAAACGGTTCCTGCCCTGTTGGGTGTCGATACGCCTGGCGGTGTTGAGGCCTCGTCCCGGTAGATATCCCGCGCGCCGACAAATACCGCCATCGGGACCTGCAGAAACTGTTCAGGGCATAATTCACCGACCTGCGGTGCGTTTGCTGTGGCAACGCCGCGGGGAAAGCGCCGCCGATCATCGGGGAAGGTATACCATCCCGGCGCCCCCATGGTGACAGCCTGTACCTTTTGCGGGTAAGCCATGGCGTAGCGGTGCACAAACTGCCCCCCACCCGAGTGACCGAACAGGAACAACCGATCGGTTCGCGCACCCGTCAGCATACCCACCTCTTCCACCAGGGCATGCAGGGCCTGATCGGGGCGACTGCAAACCGCACCACGCCTGACTCCCAACCGTTGGTAGGCGGGAAACTGCGCCGCGGTAAAACGGGGTGCCGCGAGTATCACGCCATAGCGTTCGGCGAGGACGACAAACTGGCGCACCTGGCTTTTTGCATTACAGGAGATCCCGTGTACCGCCACCATCAGGGGCGCGCCCTCACCACAGCTGGCGGGCACATAGAGGTAGTAGCCCAGCCTGGGGATGCAACCCAGTTCATGTCGGGTGATGACGCCCGCCATGGGGGTGTGCTCAAGCTCGCGCGGCACGGCCGCACAGGAGGATGATTCGATCGAGGTGGCCATTGGTGTGTTTGACATGTTCAGCTGCCCTCATGGTTGCTCGGACATGGCGCCCAGGATCGGGGAGCGATCGCGGCCCATGGCTGGTTATCTGTTCTGCCCATGCCGGGAACTGTTCAGCGATACTGTTCACCGATTCTGTTCACCGATCAGGCGACACTCTTTAATTTTCTGTGGAACAGCTGATGAGTGGGGCCGGGGCGCGCCAAAAGGATATCGGGTGAGCCGGCCTCCAGCACCACACCGCCGGCCAGATGCCAGATGATATCCGCTTTCAAAACCAGTTCGAGGCGGTGGCTAATCAGCAGCACGGTCCCCTGAAACTCCTGCAGCACGCTATCGAGCAAGGTGCAGGAGGTGGCATCCAGATTGGCATCGATCTCATCCAGCAACAGAATTT
>NZ_JANIOA010000119.1 GCF_025175675.1 Sedimenticola hydrogenitrophicus | reverse complement strand
ACTTTCTTAAGCCAAGAACCACCGTCTTCCCGCCGCAGGCCGGACAAAGCGCGAAGCGCATTGTCCGGCCTGCGGCGGAATGACGAAAATCCTGCTATTCGCCTTAAGTAAGTGCCATTCTTCTCTGACCTCGCTTATGCCAGTTCTGGGAGTTTATTCGCCGGTGCTGGCGTCGTCGGAGAAAAGAAGAATAAACGCCCCCTTTGCCCAAGTCCAGCGGTCGTTGGACATCTGCGGCCTGCCACATCAATATCCGATCGCCCTGAGTGCACCCTGAAATCCACCCCTGCCGCCCAGGCAGATACGTGTAGATGGCGGTGCCAACGGGGTATTGCAGCGCAACCGTCTTGGGAATGAGTTCCCCGAAGACGACCTGGATCGATGTGAGCACCACCAGTGTGATGGTGGCCGACAAGGCATAGGCAGTGAGCGGTTCGAGTCCCGTATGCTTGTCCAGCTGCGCGCCCAGGGCCAGGCCTATCGTCGCCTGCCCGAAGGCGCCGAGTACCAGACTCGAAAGCGTAATACCGAGCTGACAGGCGGCGATATAACGGTCCAGGCGTAGCGGGTTGCACAGGGTCGGCAACAGTGCCACCGCCAGCCGCTGGCCCTGAGTGGTCAGTCGTTCGACACGCGTCACCCTCGCACCGACCGCCGCGAACTCCTCGGTGAAACAATCTATTATGAGCATGGATCAACTTTTCCATATTTTTCTTGGTACGCTGCATAGCCGCCAGACGGCTGGTGCGTGACATTTGTGCATGAAGCACTTATCGATCGGGACTTCCGCCCAAAAAAGCCATCCTACTGTCGCCTGCACTGCTCATCTACCGGTGTGGACATAGTAGCCGGTGCTTTTCATTTT
>NZ_JANIOA010000118.1 GCF_025175675.1 Sedimenticola hydrogenitrophicus | reverse complement strand
CCAGTGCGACCGGGAGCTGGTCAGTGACCTGATGCGCCTCGACTTCCTCACCGAGGCGGTCAATATCATCCTGGCGGGACCCAACGGGGTAGGCAAATCGACCCTGGCCCGCAACATCGCCCATCAAGCGGTACTGGCGGGCCATAGCGTCCTCTTTACCAGCGCCGGCCAGATGCTCAATGACCTGGCCGCCCAGGACGGCGATGGCGCCATCAAACGGCGCCTCGCCCGCTACGCCCGGCCGCAACTGCTGGTGATCGACGAGGTGGGCTACCTCTCCTACTCCAATCGCCATGCTGATCTGCTGTTCGAGATCGTCTCCCGGCGTTACGAGGAGAAATCCACCCTGGTCACCACCAACCGGCCCTTCGCCGAGTGGGGCGAGGTCTTTCCCAACGCCTCCTGCGTGGTCTCGTTGGTGGACCGTCTGATCCATCGCTCGGAGATCCTCACCATCGAAGGGCAGTCCTACCGCCTCAAGGAGGCCAAGGAGCGGCAACAGCGGCGCGCCGCCAGCCGCAAGAAAAGCAAAACGGCTACGGCCGGGAAGAAGGAGACCAAGCCATGATCCCGATACAGATACCCGACTACTGGACGCCGGAGCAGGCGTTAGCCGTTTACGAGTTGATCGACGAAATCCGCGATGCGATCTGGAGCCGTTACCAGATCTCATTGATCGAGTTGATGCAGGAGGAGCGGGTAACGACCTTCGAGGTCAACGACGATGACTTGACCTTCTGAGCAGATCATTCAGCCGAGATCGGCGGCGTTACTTGGCTTGAGTCGAGGCGACCCGCCTGGCTGAGGTCGAGTAATGCCGCCCAAATCCGCGACTGTGGACTTCGCCAGATAGGCGCGGTTTTACTCAGCCGTTAACA
>NZ_JANIOA010000117.1 GCF_025175675.1 Sedimenticola hydrogenitrophicus | reverse complement strand
GATCCAGACTGCTTAATGGTGGCGGTTTTCTGGACCCGGTTTTCTGATATTAATCGACAACGAATAACGTGGCTCCTTGCTCCGTCGAGGAACGATGAAGCTCGACGTTGTCGGCAACTTGATAGCTCGAACCAGGCTTGAGTACAAAGCGGCGACCGTCTTGTAGTTCAGTATGAAGCTCACCTTCGAGGCAGAGCAATATATGTCCTTTGGAACACCAATGGTCAGCCAGATAGCCGGGACTGTACTCAACCATCCGAACCCGGATATTCCCGAAATTTCGGGTCTTCCAATAAGCAACACCATGTTCCCCGGAATATTCAGTCTTCTCAACTTCAGACCAGTCTGTAACTCCGAAAGGTAAATCCGTAATGTTCAAATTGCTTCTCCCTGAGCACATATACAGTTGATCAAACACTCGCGCAAGAAACCCACTGAATGCCCACCAAATAATCACACCCTACCAAAGAATACGGAAGCTTGGGGTCAGATGAAAAACTATCCATTCACCCTACGTGTGACACATTGGGTTTTTCATCTGACCCCAAATATCCTGATTTTCTCCAGTGGAATCAGTGTTTCGGATTCGGGTCATGGAAAACAGGTGCTGATTTTATGGCGCCTACTTATGTTTGGCTATGAGACCCATTTGTTTACTTGTTGAATAAAATATATCAGCGGTATAAGTGCCGCTATTGCCGTTAGCTTATGGATATCTTTAGTTAACATCTCCATCTTCCGCGCCTCATGTAACGACATGTACTCACCAAGCGAAAGACCTATAGAAGGCTGCCAATACTTACATTTCCTCTCATTCTTTTGCCAGCCAGCATGATTTATTGCGCAAATTTCCGATGAGTCATCTGGACTAGCAACGCCAAGGCTTGCATTAAT
>NZ_JANIOA010000116.1 GCF_025175675.1 Sedimenticola hydrogenitrophicus | reverse complement strand
TGTCGGGTCGGAGGAGGCGCCAAGTCCCGGCTTGCCTCCGTCCGCCGCCCAAACCGGACGTGCAGTTTTCCCGCATCCGGCTTTCACAAGGTTGCAACGCGTTGCCGGCTCAAAGACGGTATTAAATGGATCAGGCTGACAAGACCCATCTCGCCATATAGCTTGGATTGCGGGAGCGTCTTCCAGCCACAGTTACGCCACCTCTTGTGGCGATGTGACCACAGCCGCCGAACAATCCAGCGATCAAGTTGGTTGAATAGCCTTCGGACATGGGACTTCCTGTAGTAGTTGCCCCAGCCGCGTATGACCGGATTGATCTGGTCGATCAGCTCTTTGGTGGTCAAAGGTGCTTTTCGACTCGTTCGCTTTCTGATCTGCTCCTTGAAGTGGGTGGTGGATTTCTGCCTCGGATAGACATACAAAGCACCCTGTCGGGTATTGCTTTTGATCTTGTGCCTGGCTAGCTTCAACGGACGCTTTCCTCGCTTGATCTTGTAGCCTAAAAACTCGAAACCGTGGCTTATATGCACGATTCGAGTCTTCTCCTCGTTCAGAACCACTCCCAACTTTTCCAGAACCCGCTTGGCGAAGTTCAGTACCTCTTGAGCTTCTTGTCTCGTTTGGCACGTCACCAGCCAATCATCGGCAAACCTCGTCAATCGATACCCCTTGTGGCGCATCTCCCGATCAAACGGAGTTAGTAGAATGTTGCTCATCAGCGGGGAGATTACGCCCCCTTGGGGGACTCCCCGCTCACTGGGATGAATCTGTTTATCTTCCGAGTAGCCCACTTTCATCATCGATTCCAGCAGACGCAGTACACGTCCGTCGGCCACCCGTTGACTGAGCATTTCCATCAGTTTGTCGTGGTCCGCCGATCCGAAAAAGTCTTTCAGATCGGCATCCACCACCCACTCATTCCCCTGCTCCAGTTCACACCAGATCTTGCGCATGGCATCCTTGGTCGATCTTCCTCGCCGGTATCCAAAGCTGGCTTCGTCAAATACCGGTTCGAAAATAGCG
>NZ_JANIOA010000115.1 GCF_025175675.1 Sedimenticola hydrogenitrophicus | reverse complement strand
CGTTGCGTGCCGCATAGAACCAACGTTCGATGGTGGTGAAGCTAAAACGGGTTGCTGTACCCTTCACCGGATGTGGCCAACTGCGCTCGGCTAACGCCTCAAGGGATCGTCGCAGTTCCCCCTTTGCTGGCGGTGCAGCCAAGAGGGTGCCGATGATCGCGAAGCGGAACCGCGCCCAGCCATCCAGGTCTCTCTGATCGTTCATGCCATTGCTCCCGGTAATCCGTCGGTCGGGAGTGTAGGCAGATCATCTGTGCATCGGCGATCACATCTTCTGCGTATCCATCACCCCCCTCATTGAGCCGGATAGCCCCGGTGGGCATGATGCGCTGGTGATCGGTATCAGAAGGCGCAGTAATCGCCCCAACCGCTGGCGCAGGTCAACACCCGCTAGGCGACCCAGCAGAGCGTCCGGCAGCTCGCCGATAGCAACCGGCGGGACAAACAGACCGCGCTCACTGTGCCAACAGCGACTGGCGGGAAAGATGGCCCGCCACCAGCGACGCCAGCGAGCGATGGTCTGGGGCCAGAGGTCAAGTTGTTCAACCAGTGCTTTGCGACGACGGGGAGAGAGACCCTGTGTGATCGCCGTTACCAGAATGATCACTGCACCAAGGTAGACCTTACGGCCCAGGAAGCGCACTGACGGCGGGGTGCAGCGACGCCGGCATCCCTCGCGAGCGCAGCAGAGACTCTGCCGGATCTGGTAGCTGTCATCGAGTGCGTCTCGAAGGCCGCGGGGCTTGCGCGGGTAGTTGGCAATGTGGAGCGGGCCATCCAGGCAGTGAGGGCAGCCGCCACGCTGTACCTCAGCGGCAATATCCTGGTCGATTTGAGTGAGAAACTGGTAGAACCTGGTATCGGAGAGAAAGGTGTGGCACATTGGGACTGTCCTCTTGTTGTTCTTGGTCGAATACAAGGTGACAGCCCCCTCCTGCAATGTTCAAGTTGTTTGAGGGGGTTTTTGCTTGGCCATCAGGTAATTTGGACAGAAGGAGGGGGTAAACCATCGATTATCTTGGCGACTCTCA
>NZ_JANIOA010000114.1 GCF_025175675.1 Sedimenticola hydrogenitrophicus | reverse complement strand
GGTTTCAGCATCGTGATTGGCTCGCCAGATGCCAGGCCTCGGCCATGGTGAAAAGCCCGGCATCAGCGAAGTACTTGTTTGGCCAACGGACGTGATCGGCATGACACCTGCCCATGCCGGGCCGTTTTTCCTGCTTGCGCAGGATCGCTCTTAATCGACGACGGAGGAACGGGTCTATCCGTGCAAAGGTCCATCGGCGCGCATGCTGGAAATAGTTGAACCAGCCTCGTAACATAGGGTTGAGTTCCCCGATAACATGCTCCAGGCTGTTCCCACAGGTCCGTCGCGTCTTTCGACGGATCTTCTCCTTGAGGGCTTTCAGGCTCTTCTTCCGTACCCACCGACGACCCGCCTCAAAGCGATAACCCAGGAACTCGAAGCCTTGCCCCTTCTCCCGACAGTCCCCAATGTGGGTCTTGTCCGGATGCAGGCGCAGTCCATTGGCTTCCACCCATTGCTGCATTTCCCGCAGGGCTTGCAGGGCCTCGCCCTCGCTTCGGCACAGGGTCACCATGTCATCCGCGTAGCGGACCGTCCGGTAGCCCCGTCTCGTCATCTCCACGTCCAGTGGGTGCAGGTAGAGGTTCGCCAGGAGCGGACTGATGATGGCCCCTTGCGGCGTTCCGCCGCTTGGCGTCCATCGCTCCGCCCCCTTGACGATCTCCTGTTCAAGCCAGGATTCCAGCACCGACAGCAGTCTGCCGTCGCTGATCCGCTCTTCCACCTGCGCCAGTAGTCGATCGTGTGGGATACTGTCAAAGTATCCTTGCAGGTCGGCATCCACCACGTAGGTGTAGCCTTCCCGCAACAGGGCATCCACTTCTCGAAGTGCGTCCTTGCAGCCGTGCCCGGGGCGAAAGCCGTAGCTCATCGATAGGAACTCGTGCTCGAAGATCGGTTCGATCACGCGCTTCACCGCCGCCTGTACGATCCGGTCTTTCACCGCCGGGATACCCAGGGGGCGGTATTTGCCGTCCCCTTTCGGTATCTCGACGCGTCGGATCGCCTCCGGTCGGTAGCTCCCTCTCTTCAGCACTTCGGACAGTTCCTCCAGGTAGTGCTCGGCCCGCGCCTCGAAGCGCTCGATGCTCTGCCCATCCACGCCCGCCGCTCCCCGGTTGGCTCTGACGTCACGCCAGGCCGCCTCC
>NZ_JANIOA010000113.1 GCF_025175675.1 Sedimenticola hydrogenitrophicus | reverse complement strand
CCCGACTGGAGAGCCGTGTGCGGGAGAACCGCACGCACGGTTCGGAGGGCGGGGAGGGTTAGTCCTTCCCGACCCCTATCAGTACAGGCTGCACTCCAGTGGGCGGTTCACCGGTAGGAGCGGCGCCCCCGCCGCGATTGTTGGCCTGGGATGTTGGCCTTGCCTGGAGCTGAACTTCAACTGATCAGACAGGTGTCCGGCGGCTGCGGGGTGAGCAGCCGCCGGATCTCCTCGGCCTGCTCCGCATCCAGTCCGCCCTTCTCCAGGGCCAGCTCCACGGTCTCCTTGCCGAGCATGCGATAGATCGCCTGATGGGCCGGGGGCATCCCCCGCAGGCTGTCGATGTGGCGTGCCACGGTACTGCTGTCGCCGCGGCTGATCGGCCCGGTCAGGGCGTTGGGCAGGCCGGAGTGGGCCAGGTTCTGCACGCTGCCGGCGATCAGCGGCAGTATCGCCTGCAGGCCGTCCTGGCGTTCGATGCCGATCCGCTCCAGCAGATTGACGGCGATGGACTCGATGGTGATCAGGTAGTTGGCGGCCACCGAGAGCGCGGCGTGATAGAGCGCCTTGTGCTCGGCCGGGATGATCAGGGTCTCCCCCTGCATCGCCTTGACCAGGGCCTCGCCGCGGCCGATGGCTGCGGCGGTACCCTCCAGGCAGAACCAGGTGCCGCGCAACAGCTCCGCCCCCTTTAACGGATCGGCCAGGGCCTGGATCGGGTGCAGCGAGAGTACCTCGGCTCCCTTGCGTTGTGCCGCGGCCAGGGCAGCGGAGGTGAGGCCGCCGCTGAGATGGAGAAACAGCTGGCCGGGGCGGATCACGCCCTGTTCGGCAATGGCGCGGCAGGCCGGCTCGATCTGGCCATCCGGGGTGGCGAGAATGATGATGTCGGCGCTGACCACCGCCGGCGCCGGGTCGCGGGTGGCGGGCGGACCGCCGACCAGCGCGGCGCAACGTTGCGCCGATTCGAGGGAGCGGCTGGCCACCCCGGCAATGGGGTGTCCGGCCCGGTGCAGCGCCAGCGCCAGTGCGCCGCCCGCCGCGCCGGCACCGATCAGTGCAATCCGTTCTTTTGTCATCTATTTCCCCCTGGTTCTACTTTGTCAGATTGACCCGGATTGGCTTCTGCCCGGGTAACTACTCTCCCGGTCTGTGAGCGATTGGCC
>NZ_JANIOA010000112.1 GCF_025175675.1 Sedimenticola hydrogenitrophicus | reverse complement strand
TGTCCAAGGAAAAATTCGAGCGTACAAAACCCCACGTAAACGTGGGAACCATTGGTCACGTTGACCACGGTAAGACCACGTTGACGGCGGCGATCACCAAGGTGATGGCGGAAGCGCGGGGTGGAGTATTTAAAAACTACGCTGACATCGATAATGCACCGGAAGAGCGTGAGCGTGGCATCACCATCGCCACCGCGCACGTCGAGTACGAGTCGGAAGCGCGCCACTATGCGCACGTTGACTGCCCGGGGCACGCGGATTATGTGAAGAACATGATCACCGGTGCGGCGCAGATGGACGGCGCGATTCTGGTGGTGTCGGCGGCCGACGGTCCGATGCCGCAGACCCGCGAGCACATCCTGCTGTCGCGCCAGGTTGGCGTTCCCTACATCCTTGTGTACATGAACAAGGCCGACATGGTGGACGACGAAGAGCTGCTCGAGCTGGTGGAGATGGAGATTCGCGAGCTGCTGGACCAGTATGAATTCCCGGGTGACGACACCCCGATCATCGTGGGTTCGGCGCTGAAGGCGCTGGAAGGCGATACCTCGGACATCGGTGCGCCGTCAATCGTCAAGCTGGTGGAGGCGATGGACAGCTACATTCCGACCCCGGAGCGTGACACCGACAAGCCGTTCCTGATGCCGATCGAGGATGTGTTCTCGATCTCCGGTCGCGGCACCGTGGTGACCGGTCGAATCGAGCGCGGCATTGTCCACGTGGGCGACGAAGTGTCGATCGTGGGTATCAAGGACACGATGAAGACCACCTGCACCGGTGTGGAGATGTTCCGCAAGCTGCTGGATCAGGGCGAGGCGGGCGACAACGTGGGTGTGCTGCTGCGCGGCACCAAGCGTGAAGAGGTGGAGCGTGGGCAGGTACTGGCGAAGCCGGGCACCATCACCCCGCACACCCACTTCGAGGCCGAGGTGTACGTGCTGAGCAAGGACGAGGGCGGCCGTCACACGCCGTTCTTCAATAACTACCGCCCGCAGTTCTACTTCCGTACCACCGACGTGACCGGTGCCTGTGACCTGCCCGAGGGGGTGGAGATGGTGATGCCGGGTGACAACGTGAAGATGTCGGTAAAGCTGATCGCACCGATTGCGATGGAAGAGGGTCTGCGTTTCGCGATCCGCGAAGGTGGCCGTACCGTCGGCGCCGGCGTTGTTGC
>NZ_JANIOA010000111.1 GCF_025175675.1 Sedimenticola hydrogenitrophicus | reverse complement strand
GGTTTAACTTCTCGCACTGGGACTCACCAGCCCGTAGATTGTCATGGCTTGGTTTCCTCCATTATCATGGACGTAGCAGGTGTGGGAGGAAAAACAATACTTCCAGAATATTCTCTCGGCTCTCCTTTCAACCACCCGCCGAGTCGGCTTCTGGTCCACTCCCTGTAATAAGACTCATGAATTAATGAGCCATCTTCACTCTTTGAGAAACGTCTTTCAGACGCTTCGACAGTATGCGGTGTCATTTCGGCACCTCCACTAAAATGAACTTTTCGCAATATCAGTTTGTTGTTATGGCATCCAATATAGTAGTCGCGTGAGTTGCGGTACTGTCTGTCGATAGATATAGTGATGAATTTGTTACCAAATGCATCTATATTCGTCACATTAATGTGATTCGATCCAGATTCAATCAATACTCTTGAAGAAAGTCTGAATTTTTCCTTGTTAACTCGATATTCTTCCCATGTTTGCCCGCTTTTAAATGGATAATCACTCCTATGTATTATCCTTCTTGCAACTGGCTGATAAAGAGACTCATTGGCCAGATCGAGGTAGAAATCGAAAAGATATTTTTCACCTACTCTTTTCTCCAGATAGATCCCAGAGAGATCCGGGCACATATTGCTGTTCGCCGGCATGATATCTTCACGAGGTGGATTCCACTCGATAAAAGTGTGCACGGGGATAATCGGAATCGTACACGCGGTAACAAGCAATCCGATCGATATAAATATTGTTGTGCGAAGCCTGTAGGTTGGGGTGAGCCCACGAACCCCAACACTATTCATCTCAACGCTCGCCATATCCACATTCTTATTTTCCGATCACCATACCGAATGGTGCCAGCAATATACCGATGGATACTCGAGCCGGGACTTTCCATTGTGTACATGTCTATTCTTCACAGATTTGTGAGTTAATAATATCCACAAGCCGTTGGTCGTCGAGTTCATCTCAAATTATGTCTTCCCAATAGGGCTGCTGCTATATTCCATACTTGCTTTTGTCCGTCCTGATCAGGTTAAGGCATTCTGCTATGACGTTGTAAACGTGAAAAATTTTCCCTTTACAGCGGCTTGCCAATTTTACATCGCCGGCCAATTTTATTGGTTGTTGTGTTGGGGTTCGCAGGCTCACCCCAACCTACGGGCTGCAATTTTCTGAACAGCCCTG
>NZ_JANIOA010000110.1 GCF_025175675.1 Sedimenticola hydrogenitrophicus | reverse complement strand
CTAGTATCACGAACCATTAATTACGAAACATAATGCCGAGCCATTTTCATATCTGCATCCTGCCGAGTGAACGACCACGCGATACCGCACTGGTCTGCATTGCGGCGCTGTTGCCAAGCGTCGACCTCGGAGACCAACGTGGCGCGGTCTGGCAAGCGGCGGTCAAGACATTGGCGGTCAAGAATACCGATCTCGATTTCAGCCATATTCAGCCAGCTGGCGTGTTTCGGGGTGTAGTGAAAGACGACGCGACGCAGGAGTGCTTTCGCCGCTTTGACCCCGAGCACTTCTTCGAAGCATTTGCGAAAGTGGGTGTTGAGATTATCCATGACCAGATGGACACGGCGCGCCTTGGCGTAGACCGTGTTGAGCAGATACTGAACGAAGGCCACGAAGTCGGGCTTGGTGCGGCGATCGGTAACCAAGACCGTCCGCCGCCCACCCTTGGGCTCCACCGCCACGAACAGATTGCAGGTACCACCGCGCAGGTATTCGTAATCCTGCCGTACGGGCACTCCGGGACGGATGGGCAAAGGCGTACGGGAATCCTTGAGCAGTTGCTTGCTCTTCTCGTCCAGGCAAATGACCGGCTCTCCCGAACGGAACGGACGGGCATAGAGGTCGAGCAGATCGTACATCCGTTGCCGATACTCCTCCGTCAGTCGTCCGATGCACCACATCAGCTTGCGCCACGGCTTGATGCAGTTTTTTTTAGCAGCCGGCGGACTGTTTCGCGGCTGATGGGGCCTATCCCGGGTTGTGCCCGCGCGGCTTGCTCCAACAAGGCAATGGTCCAGCGTGAAGCACCCGGTGGCGGCGTCGAACAGGCCAAAGCTGAAATCTTCGCTTCGACGTCGGTATCGTACTGCCGTGGTTTGCCCGGGCGTGGAACATCGTGCAGCGCGAATTCAGCACCACCTTCCAGGTATGCCGCTCGTGTCCGCCAAATGACCGTACGCCCGACGCCGAGAACCGCCATGATCTGGGTTTCCGGAATGCCGCGATCAAGCGCGGAAAGAACATGCGCCCGATTGACTTCCCGTGCATGGTGTAGTCCCTTCGCCCGGTATGACTCGATCAACTCGCGATCCTCATCGGTGAGATGTAATTTAGTCTGTCGCATGGCCAACTCCTCGTCTCGGGGTAGATATGCAACAGTATAATATATGTTTCGATATTTATGTGT
>NZ_JANIOA010000011.1 GCF_025175675.1 Sedimenticola hydrogenitrophicus | reverse complement strand
GGTGGAGCCGAAGCCGGTCGATACGATGATGCCCGACGAAGACTGAAACTCGCTTTTACCCCGCCAGGAGAGTTTGTATCTGGCCGAGGTGTGACTTCTCGGGCCGATGAAGATGTCGTTGATGGCCAACATCCGTTGACCATCGTTGGTTTGAGCCTCAGCGAAGGTAACCGACTCCAGCCCGACCGAATTGTCTTCGGTGTCCCCGATAACCTCATCCAAATCACCAATCTGAAAAGGCAGCAGCTTGCCGTCCCACCGACCGGGATCCGGATTTATGCCAATGACCGGTTGGCCATTAAGATACTTGAGCGTGTTGGCCACCAGTCCATCCTGGCCAATGACCACCACGATATCAGTGGGACCAAACTGATAGCTGGGCAAAAAAGTGCGTTCCAGTAGCTGAAATCGTCCTCTCCCCTTCAGGACCCGCTCCGCTTCCAACAATCGCTGCTGGTACAGGTCATGCTCATCCAGATAATCTTGCGCATCGACCTGATTGTGTTCCAGATAAAACTGCGCCTGTGACCAGGTATTGAAGCGTTCAACCAGCTCCTGAAGCCGGGTCTTGCGGGTGACCAGAATGTAGCGCGTCTAGTTCCTTTTTCGCATAGCATTTTTATTGCTCATTTTGATACCGACCTCTTCATCAGCTTGCCGAACAAATCGGGACTGATGTTCAACTCACCGATTTTTCCTGCGTTTTGCGCCAGGGAATCAAACGCCATCGCCATCAGCTGTTCCGGGTTCATATTGGCCAGCGCCATCGCCTTGAGATTTTCAACCGGAAGCGTTTTGAATGCTTGCATCCTGGCCTCGATGGCATAGGCTTCCGCATCCGCTTTCTGCCCGCTGTTCTCGGCGTTTAAAATTACCAACTGCTTGCGCTTCTCCTCGGCGTCAATCTGAGCCCGTATCCGTTCTTGCTCTGTCTCGGCTTCGCCGTGTAGCACCGACCGCTCATTGGTTATACGCGACTCTTCGATCTCCTGCTCTTTCCGCTGAATGGAGAGTTCCGTTTCCAGTTCCGCCTCCTTGATGGTTCTCTCTTGCTCGACTGCGGCCTTGCGCCTCAGGTAGATGGCGTCATCCGCCTCTTTCAATATCGATTCACGGGTTTCCGCCTCCAGCGCCTTAATGGTCTCCGGAGAAGGCTTGATGGCGGATATGGAGGCATCCACTATTTCAATACCCAGGGAGCCGATCGCGGTCTGGTCGCCCAGCTGAGTTTTGATGATTTCCACGAGTGGCTTACTAAGTTGCAGTGACTCCCGCAACGAAACCCCTTCCACCTCACTCTGGATGACGGTTTGCACGGCCCGCACCACCCGGTCGTTGAGCTTTAATGGATCCTCGGATGTGTAATTTTACCCTTTGCGGTTGAGATTAAAGTTCATCACATCGGCTATGCGTTCCGGATCGACGATGCGGTAGCTTATCTGTCCCTGAACCCGAACTTCCTGAAAGTCTGCGGTCTGCAGTCCAAATATGAACGGTGCCTCCTGTACGTTGACGGGAATCGAGGCGATCGATGTGGTGGCCGGGCTATAGAAGAAACTCAGCCCCTTGCCCTTTCGGCGTATCCTTCCATCGGAACTCTTGATGACAAACGTGGATGAATCGGCTTTGTAAAATTTTATACCTAACATGGCTGCTCTCCTTGATTTCATTGTTAGTGACTAACTGTCACTTGCATTATAGTGACTATAAGACACTATATGTCAAGGTTTTTGTCAAAAAGACACAAATTCGTTGCGCACAGTCGCAATGCGAGGGTAATCTAGGATTAAATCGACAGACTGTGAGGCCATGAATGAGTGAGAAAGCCTTTTTGGAGGCATACAATCCAAAAGACCACGATAGCCCGCTGGTCACGGTGGATGCAGTGCTTTTCACATTCCATGAAGGCGCCTTGAAAGTGCTTCTTGTTGAGCGCGCCAATCATCCGGACCGGGGTAAATGGTGCCTTCCCGGCGGCTTTGTCGACATGCAGGCCGACGAGAATCTGGAAGAAACTGTGATTCGGAAAGTGAAAGAAAAAACCGGTGTCGCTCCTCCCTATATTGACCAGTTGGCGACCATGGGTAACAGCAAACGGGATAAACGGGGTTGGTCCGTCACGGTTTGCTACACCGCGCTTATCGGCTACCAAGTCTGCGAAGCGGGTATTTCAACGGTCCAGGATGCGCAATGGTTTGATATTGCGGGACTGGATAGAATCAGTTTGGCCTTCGATCATCAGGAACTTATCCGGATTGGGGTAGAGCGCCTTCGGCAGAAGGCGCTTTACTCTATCGTCCCGGCCTATACGCTTCCGGACAAATTTACCTTGCCAGAGTTGCAGCATGTCCATGAAGTATTGCTCGGCAAACCCCTACAAAAGAAATCATTCCGGCGCCGGATAGAGCAAGCAGATTTGTTGATCGATACAGGACAGCAGCGTACGGAGCGGGGGCGGCCTGCGACCTTGTACCGAATGCGAAAGCACTCCGGAGATCATCGGTTTGTCGCTAATCTACGGGAATAAGCGAGGCAATAAGGCACTTTTAACCAAGTTCCATAATTTGTGCAGCTAACGCCCTTAAGTTCATTGCAGTAGTGTGCCGATGTGGCAGGTTAACTCAACGCTGAATTCCGGAGTCATCGTCCGGGATGCAACGAACGCGGACATCCCCGCAATCAAGCAGATCTATAAGCAAGAGGTATTGCACGGCCTGGCGACCTTCGAGGAGATTCCCCCCACGGCGGACGAGTTGCTGTTTCGGCGGGAAAACGTACTTGCCCTCGGTCTCCCCTACCTGGTTGCGGAACTGGACGGCGGGGTCGTCGGCTACTGCTATGCGACGACCTATCGGCCCCGTCCCGCCTATCGTAATACAATCGAAGATTCGGTCTACGTGGCGGACGGGATGCAGGGTCGGGGTATCGGGATGGCCCTGCTTGCCGCTCTGATCGCCCGTTGCGAAACCGGCCCCTGGCGCCAGATGGTGGCGGTGATCGGGGACAGCGGTAATACCGGTTCCATTGCCCTGCACGCGCGGCTCGGTTTCCGTAGCGTGGGCACGCTCGAGGCCGTTGGCTTCAAGCTTGGCCGGTGGGTCGACACCGTCATGATGCAGCGGGCACTGGGGGCGGGCAGTGGTACCTTGCAGAACAGGATGAGTGGTGCGGTTCCCGGGGTGTGATCGTGCTGTATGCAGAACAGTAAGTGCAGCGAAGGCAATGAGGAATATGATGTGCGCGGGGACAACTAAGCGCCTGTCCCCGCAAAGACCACCAGAACCTAACTTTCATCGAGTCTGACCCCATCGTTCGCTGGTCTTGTCATTCCGGGAGGCGAGGTACAGCAATACAATTGGACGCTGCATGGCTACCGCTGATGAGTAACTGTGACCACCTTTGGTCGGAAACCTCAAGTATTTCCCAACTCTTCGGAAGATCCGTGTTAACCTGAGGGTCGCTTAACCCCACCGCTTAGTGGGGACTCTTCTTGACAACCGGGTATATCAGTCCGGCAATCACTACATTGCGCCCTCTGAGCCCCGTCCAGCTCAAGGAACCCTTATGTCCATAGTTTATTCCGGTCCGCAGCGGGCTCGCCCGTATTCTCCGCAGGGCCCTCCGGTTGCCGTTGCGCCACTTCTCATCCCCGCTTCACCGCTCGCCGCTTATACCGAAACTCTCCCATCTCCATCCTCGATACGTGTAAAGCTTGGCCTCATTGATAGCGACGGTGCTGTACGTAAACCGGCTGCCACCGCGATTGTCTATTGCGAGGCAAACTTCGGCGAGATTGATGGAAAGACCGCGAACGGGCTGGTCCGGCACTCGGAAAAGTATCAGATTCTCTCGGTCATCGACAGCGAGAAGGCGGGGTTCGATACCGGCACGGTGCTCGACGATAAGCCAAACGGCATCCCGATTTGTCACGATCTGACCGCTTCACTCAAGCAGGCGGGCTGTGTGCCGGATTACTTCATCTTTGGTATGGCGCCCGCCAGTGGTATGTTATCCGTGTACGAGCGTGAGCTCGTGCTCAGTGCCATCGGCCTCGGCATGAATATCGTGAACGGTCTGCATGAGTTCTTGAACGATGATCCGGAGTTCACGGCGGCCCGCATAGCCAACAACGTCAGTATTCTTGACGTTCGCAAGCCTCGCCCGAAGAAGGATCTGCGGATGTTCAGCGGCCGTATCAACGAGGTAACCTGCCCGCGTATCGCCGTGCTGGGCACCGACTGCGCCATTGGCAAGCGCACTACGGCCACCGTTCTCGCCCGTGCCCTCAAGGATGTCGGTTTAAAGGCGGTGCTGGTCGGCACGGGGCAAACCGGTCTGATCCAGGGCGCCCGTTACGGCATCGCGATGGATGCAGTGCCGTCGCAGTTCTGTGCCGGCGAACTGGAAGCCACCATCGTCGAAGCGTTCGAGGCAGAGCAGCCCGATGTCATTATCATCGAGGGGCAAGGCGCGCTGAGTCATCCGGCGTTCTCGACCACATCGTTCATTCTGCGCGGCAGTTGCCCCGATGCGGTGGTGTTGCAGCATGCACCGGGACGTGTGGCCCGCTGTGACTTCAACCAGATGGCCATGCCGTCGCCGGCCAGCGAGATCAACTTGATTCAGACCTTCGCCGATACACGGGTCATCGGGCTCACGATCAACCATGAGTATATGAGCGATGCCGAGATCAGCGCGGCCATCGACAAGTATGAAACCGAACTCGAAATCCCCACCACCGATGCGTTGGCCCGGTCACCTCAGCGTCTGCTGGAGATGGTCTTCGCGGCGTTCCCCGGTCTTCAGGAGAAGCTACCAGTTGGCGCCAAGTGACGGCACCGCGACTGGAAATAGATCTCGATAAGATTCATCACAACGCCCGTACCCTGGTTGAGAGACTGGTCGAGCGTGGCATCTCGGTCACGGGCGTGACGAAAGCGAGTCTCGGGTCAGCCGATATCGCCAAGGTGTTGCTGCGCGCCGGCGTGAGCGCGCTTGGCGATTCGCGTATCGAGAATATCGAGGCGATGCGTGGCGAGCACGTTGCGGCACCCATGATATTGATCCGCTCTCCGATGCTCAGCCAGGCCGACCGGGTCGTGCGACAAGCCGACCTGAGCTTCAATACCGAGCTGGCGGTGATCAACAGGCTTTCGTGCGCTGCCCGGGCAGCGCAGCGGACGCACCAGGTCGTGCTCATGGTTGAGCTTGGTGACCTCCGCGAAGGTATCATGCCCGCTGACCTCAACGACATAGTGCATGCGGTGCTGCAACTGCCGAACATCGTACTCAGCGGTATCGGTGCCAACCTGGCATGCCATGGCGGTATCTCACCCGATGCGGACAACATGTCCGCGCTGTCCGCGCTGGCGGATTCGGTCGAGGCCACCTTCGGTGTGAGTCTTGATCTGGTGTCGGGTGGAAACTCGGCCAACCTGGATTGGGCATTGAGTGGCGTAGAGATCGGGAGAATCAACAACCTCCGTCTCGGTGAGGCCATTCTGCTCGGTTGTGAGCCGCTCCACCGGCGACCGATCGAGGGCCTGCACCTCGATGCGATTACGCTGGTTGGCGAGGTGATCGAGGCAAAGCTCAAGCCGGCGCGCCCATGGGGCACGATCGCGCAAACCGCGTTCGGAGCGGCAAGCGTCGTTGCCTGTCGAGGGGACATCTCGCGGGCGATTCTCGCCATCGGCCACCAGGACGTCGATCCGTCGGGTCTCAAGGCGCCAAACGGCACCCGGATACTGGGCGCCAGCGGCGACCATCTGATCACCCAGTCCGATAGCAACCATCCCCAAGTAGGTGCCGAGATCAGATTCGGACTGAACTACAGTGCGCTGGTCCGTGCAATGACCTCCCCGTTTGTGGCCAAGGTAATGCTGGCCGCAACATACGAGAAGCCGTGTGTCGCTGTCGAATCCCATCATTGAAACGGCAAGTCATCCCTGATTCATTCACTGAGCGACAATACGCCTATCCCATTGAATAGCACGAACACTCCCCTCCCATTATTTTTTGTTTAGCTACAAGTTCCTCGTCATTATTGATAACGCCAGCTGGCGAGGATGGCCGTCTCGTCAGGTAATTCCCGGCACCTCAATGGGCACGGTCACTTCGTCTCACCACCTCCCTTGCCATATAGGTGTGTGTCTGGTGAACATGGGGCAACTGACTGATTTCATGACCCTGCACACTACGATAGTGGGCAAACTCATGGAGTCTGACCTTAGATGGTGGCGGTGATCGGGGACAGCGGCAATGCCGGTTCCATCGCCCTGCACGCGCGGCTCGGTTTCCGTAGCGTGGGCACGCTCGAGGCCGTTGGCTTCAAGCTTGGCCGGTGGGTCGACACGGTGCTGATGCAGCGGGCACTCGGGGCGGGCAGTGGTACATTGCAAAATCAATGACTCTGACCACATGATTACTAAGACTTGCCACTGCTTCCAATAAACAGGCCGAGGCCAAAGCTCATCAATACCGCTCCGGCACCGCGCTCGACGAGATGAATCCTACGGTTCAGCCAGCGCTGAATTCCGGGTTGCCCTACCAGGGCAGCCAGCGATAGATCCCAGACCAACACAGCCATGAACATCCAGAGGCCACATACAAGTTGCTGAGAAACGGTCACCTCGCTTCCCAAAATAACGGTCATCAGACTCATATAGAACAGGGCATTTTTGGGGTTCAGCAGCGCCGAGTTAACTCCGAGTAGCAACTGTTTGAACGCCGAAGGGGAGTGAAGCACTGTTGTCGCGGGCATAGTCGGTGCCTGTTTGCTTCTGATCAGTTGCCAGCCTACCCATAACAGATAACAGGCGCCAACGACCTCGATGAGGGAGAAAAGCCGTGGATTGTCCCGAATCCCGGTCCAGCCCAGAATGGCAATACCGATATAGACGGCATTGCCTGCCGCGATCCCTATGCAAATATAGACAGTGCCGGACAGCTTGTGCCGGATCGCATGGCCGGTGATCAGGAAGAAGTCCGGCCCCGGCTTCATTAAGTAATATTACTCAAATAACGCCTTGATGATGCATTCTCAGCTGGAAGAAACCCGAACCCAGAGCCGAATTTTAATCCGAACTGCCTTGTCTAAATGCGATATTAATCCATCTTAACCCTTTCTATCGGGTGGCTGGCGGCGGCCCTGCCTGCCGACACCCCTCTCTTTTTAGGCTTATTCAGTATCGGTATGAGCTGATAACCAGAAATACTTTTTCAACGGGCCCTGTCGCTGGCATCATGCCAAACATAATTATTCCATATGCATAGATTAGCTGAGTTAATGACATGAGCGACAAAAAAGCGGGCAAGAGCACCAATATCGTTTGGCACAATGCGACCATCACCCGGGAACTGCGGGAAAAGCAGAATGGGCACAAAGGGGCCGTGCTCTGGTTCACCGGCCTGTCCGGTTCCGGTAAATCGACACTGGCCCATGCGGTTGAAGATCGACTCTACCATATGGGCAGCCGTACCTTCGTGCTGGACGGTGACAACGTTCGCCACGGCCTCTGCTCCGATCTCGGTTTCTCCGATGCAGATCGTACCGAGAATATCCGGCGTATCGGCGAACTGGCGAAGTTGTTTCTGGAGAGCGGCAGCGTGGTATTGACCGCATTCATCTCACCGTTCCAGGCCGACCGGGAAATCGCCAGAAACGTCACCCCGCATGGTGATTTCTATGAAATATTCTGCGACGCCTCATTGGATGTTTGCGAAAAGCGCGATGTGAAAGGGCTGTATGCCAAGGCGCGTGCCGGCGAGATTCCTCACTTCACCGGAATCTCTTCTCCCTACGAAGCGCCGCAGTCTCCTGAACTGGTAGTCGATACCGGTGAGCAGAGTCTGGAAAAGTGTGTCGACCAGGTGATCGAACTGCTGGCCCAGCGTGGCGTAGTTGAAACCTACAAGGGACCGGCTGCGGTCGCCTAGGATGCCCCGTGGACGCGACGTATTTTGAGCAAAAGACGGCGCCGATCCGGCAACGGATTGGCGACTTTCTTGGCGAAGGAAAAAAGCTGTTTGTCGGCTCCTCCTTCCAAAGCCACAGTATTCCGTTATTGCATATCGTCCGTTCCATCTCCCGGGAAATTCCGGTTTACTTCATCGATACCGGGTTTCATTTTCCCGACACCATCCGATTTAAAGATCAGATTGCCCAACAACTGGACCTGAATGTCATCAGCACCCGCTCGCTGGTGAGCAAGCGTTTGCAATGCGATGCCAATGGCTCGTTCTATTTTGCCTCCGATCCGGACCACTGCTGCTACCTGAACAAGATTCAACCGCTGGAGCCCGTTTTGATCGAGCGCGATATCTGGATCAACGGCGTTCGCGCCGACCAGAGTGAAACGCGACGACAGATGGGAGAGACCGCGAAGGGGCCGTTTGGCACCTTGCGTTACCACCCGATGCTGGAGTGGAACAACAAGGATATCTTCTACTACCGGAAACTGCACGATCTGCCGGCTCATCCCCTGGAAGCGCAGGGCTATCTGAGCATTGGTTGCGAGCCCTGTACCCGTAAAGTGGACCCGGACGGGGATGAGCGCCAGGGACGCTGGTTTGGCATGAAAAAAACCGAGTGTGGATTACACACCCAACTGATAGAGAAGTAACCGATGAAAGTACTATTAACCGGCGGTGCAGGTTACCTGGGGACCGAACTCGCTTATCAGTTGGCCAGTCGCGACGATATCGCCGAGGTGGTGATTTACGACAACCTCAGTCGCAGCAACTACAACCTGTTTATCGGGGTAAGGAAGTTTCCGCTGGGCAAGGTCCGTTTCATCCACGGCGATCTGCTCGATACCCGCAAGCTGCGACAATCCCTCGAAGGGATCGACGTCGTCTACCACCTCGCGGCCAGCGTGACCAAGCCGTTTTCAGACCACAACCCCCACTTGTTGGAGCAGGTCAATCACTGGGGCACCTCGGAGTTGGTGTACGCGGTAGAAGAGAGTAGCGTGTCGCGCTTGATCTACACCAGCAGTTCGGCGGTGTACGGTACCTCAAGCGCTATGGTGAATCATCAAACCCCACCGCACCCGACGACCTATTACGGCATCTCCAAACTGCGCGGTGAAGAGCATGTTGACCGTTTACGGGAGAAAATGGCTGCCTACACGGTACGCATCGCCAATGTCTACGGCTACAGCAAGAGCATGCGCTTTGATGCGCGTATTAACCGCTACATGATGGAAGCGGCGTCCGGACAACGGATTACGGTGAACGGGTCGGGTAACCAGGCACGGGCCTATATCCATGTGGAAGATGCGACAAGGGTACTGGACGGGTTGCTGGATGCCGACCTGCAACCGGATATCTATGACCTGGTGGCCCGCAACCTCACGATCCATGACATCACCGAGGGTGTAACGCAGGTATTCCCCGATACCGAACTACTGTTTATCAACCAGCATGTCGAACCGTGGGAACTACAGGTGGACGTGGATGAGCGTCTGGATACACTGCCGCAACATCCCGGCCACGATTTCCTGCATGAGATCGAAGAGTTCAAAAAACAGTTCACTATCGGTTTTGCATAATCAATCAGCGGGAGCGTTGGGCCTTGCCGGCTGTTTTGAGGAACATTACCAAATGCTCGGTAAATCCTTGTTCCGCGCCAGGTAATCCCCTTCACCTCTATGGGCACGGTCACTTCGTCCTTCACCACCACCATCGCCACGTAGGAGTGGGTCTGGTGGACATGGGGCAGCTGACCGATTTCATGACCCAGTACGCTGCGATAGTGGGCGATATCGCGGGTCCTGACCTTTAGTAAATAGTCAAAATTCCCCGCCACCATGTAGCCGCTCTGCACTTCCGGAATGCGCCGTATCGCCTCGTTAAAGCGTTCCAGCGCGTCCTCGCTGGTCTTGTCCAGCGTCACCTGCACCACCAGCACATGCCCCGCCCCCAGCTGTTGCGAGTCGAGGTCGGCGCGGTAGCCGCGAATAATGCCGGCCTTCTCAAGCCGGCATACACGCTGGGCACAAGGCGTTTTGGTCGGGTTCACTCTGTTCGCCAATTCAACTATGGACATATGTCCATGTTCCTGAAGCTGATGCGGAATCAGTTTGTCGATGCGATCAATCATTTAGGCTTATTGCCTATTTAATTGGAATAAATAGGCCATAAGGTAGGCAAATAATCATTATTTAGAGCCTATTCCTAGGTAAAAAGTCTAATAATGTAGACAAGAAGGCCTGACGAATAAGAACCGATCAGATAGCGCAACAGGATCTCGATTCGCAGTCAGAACGACTCCCGGCCTTCTTTGCGGTTTTGCGATATCTGGCAACAGACGTGGGCGTAGGCAGTACGCGTAAAAGGTTGAAACCGGTTTTCACCGACGCAGCGGAGTTCGGACTGAACCAGGGCACTTTTTCGCGACAGGCCTCTCGATATACCGAGGGGTCGGCCCTGCACGAACATCCATCAAAGGAGATCACTATGGCAGAACCAACCCAGATGAGAGACCCCAGGCAACCCAGCCTGCTCCTGGCACTCACTCCCGTCGTTTTAACCCTGATCGTTTTGGGAGTGCAGCTGTTCTATTTCGGGGATTTCACTCCCCACATTCCCCTGGCCATCGGCCTGGCCATTACCGGACTGGTCGGCATCAGGTTGGGGTTTAAGTGGAAACACATTGAAGAGGGTGTGTTTCACGTGATTCACGTATCGCTCCCCTCGGTGTCCGTATTGATTTGCGTTGGTATGATCATTGGTGTCTGGATTGCCAGCGGCACCGTGCCCACTTTGATCTACTACGGGTTGATACTTTTGTCGCCACAGATATTCCTGGCAGCCGCCATGATACTCTGCTCGGTGGTCTCGGTGTCGCTGGGTACTTCCTGGGGGACCGTGGGAACCGTGGGGCTGGCGCTGATGGGTATCGGGGCAGGCTTTGACATTCCGGTTTACTGGACAGCCGGAGCCGTGGTCTCGGGCGCCTTCTTTGGTGACAAGGTTTCCCCCCTGTCGGACACCACCAACCTGGCCCCGGCGGTCACCGGGACGGATGTGTTTTCACACATCAAGAACATGATGCCGACCACCATACCGGCCATGCTGATTGCGTTCACCATTTATCTTATCGCCGGCTTCACCCTGATTGATGGCGGAAACGCTTCGTTCGAAAAAATCAATGCCATTACGGCATCATTGCAAGCGAACTTCACCATCTCCGCCTGGCTGCTGCTGCCGGCTGCCCTGGTGATTGTGCTGGCGGTGAAACGCATGCCCCCCATTCCGTCGTTGTTCGCCGGCGTATTGGCAGGCGCGGTTGCCGCCATGCTGGCACAGGGCAGCGGTCTGCATGAGCTGCTCACTTTCGCCAACAGCGGTTATTCCATTGAGACCGGGATCGCCACCATCGACAGCCTGCTCAACCGCGGCGGTATTCAATCGATGATGTGGACCATCTCCCTGGTGCTTATCGCGCTGGGTTTCGGTGGTGCGCTGGAAAGGACGGGCTGCCTGGAAGCGATTATTCGCGCCATCATGACGAAAATTCGCACCTTCAAAGGGGTGCAGACAGCCGCCGTATGTACATCCATATCCACCAACCTGGTCGCCGGTGATCCCTACCTGTCGATTGCCCTGCCCGGTCGCATGTATGCCCCCATCTATCGTGGAATGAAGTACTCGACCCTGAACCTGTCACGTGCCATTGAGGAGGGCGGTACGCTGATTTCCCCGCTGATTCCGTGGAACGCGGGTGGTGCATTCGTGATTAGTGCATTGGGACTGGGAGTGGCGGAGGGAAATATCGAAAACCTGTTGTATATCCCACTGGCATTTGCCTGTTGGGTATCCCCGGTCATTGGCCTGATCTACGCCCAGACGGGATTGTTTTCGCCACGTGCCAGTGAGGAAGAGCAGCGTACCTGGAAGGAACAGGGCGAGGCCGTAGCAACCAATCTGGATGTGGACGAGCCGGTTCCCGGTAAGCTGGCCCCTAACCCGGGCTAAGGCTGATAGGTTTACCCAATAGTTGCATTAATCATGACCCAATGTTTTGTTTCACCTCGGTACAAAGAAAAGCCGTGAGGCCATAAATGCCGGCCAATCCGGCCGACCTGTATAGCAAACCTCCCATTGCCCGTCATCCCGACGGGCTTTTTTTATCCCGGCAAGGCAGGACAATCACCCCGTGAGTAGTTACGTCCAAGGAAGGACTTATGCCACGAAGCACAGGGATGTGCGGGAGCGGTTTTGCCGGCCTGCGAATAAGTTGGGCCATCGGGCACGGCCAGGCGCTATCAAGAGGGGCATTTTCCGGTGGTTGGTGAAATCCCTGCGCCTGCGGTATAAAGGCAACGACTTCAATGGGCCCGGAATGCCGATCGACGCATGGACCGGCGTCTGTCAGCCATGGACAATCCTGGCTTTACGATTGGGGAAAAACTTGAACTGGACCGATATCGCTTCCGCCGCTGTGACCCTGTTTCTGATTATGGACCCGCTGGGCAATGGGCCGGTGTTCAATGCGGTCCTGGCAAAGCTGGATCGAGGGCGCCGGGTGCGGGTGGTGGCGCGGGAGCTGGTAATTGCGCTGATCATCCTGCTGGGCTTTCTGTTTGCCGGTAACTTCATACTCGGTTTTCTCGGGCTCAGCCAGCCGTCGCTGAGTATCGCCGGCGGTGTGCTGTTGTTCCTTATCTCGCTACGCATGATCTTTCCCGGCCGCGCCGTCGAGCAGGGTGAGGAGGACGACGATCCCTTCATCGTCCCCCTGGCGGTGCCGATGATCGCCGGGCCCTCCACCATCGCGGTGTTGCTGCTGCTCAGTTCCAACCAGCCGGGGCGGATGCTGGAGTGGAGCCTGGCGCTGCTGATCGCCTGGTTTGCAACCACACTCCTTTTGCTGATCTCGCCCTACCTGCTGTCGGTGATCGGTAACCGGGGGGCGCGCGCTTTGGAACGGCTGATGGGGATGATCCTGGTGATACTGGCCACCCAGATGCTGTTGAACGGGATCAGGGTTTTCGTCCAGAGCCTGTAGTCGTCGCCCATGCCGCCCAACCAGTCGAGTGATCATGAAAAAATCCAGCTGGAGCACCAGGCGGCCAAGCTGTTCATGCGCTGGTACGAGCACGATACGGGCAGGAAGATCCGCCATATCTGGCACAACCGGCCGAGCAAGCCGGATGTCTCCTGCAGGCTGGAGGGTGAGCGGCTGGACCTGGAGATCGCCCACCTCTACGGTACTGAGCAGGAGGCGATGAAGATTCTGGGTCGTAACCTGAGCGGCGAGACGCGGCACGAACTGCGTCGGCTGGAGCGGGAGAGCGACCCCCACCAGCGGCTGCTCAAGGCGCTGAACCGCATCCTGAGCAACAAGGCCACCAAGCGCTACAAGACCCGGCAGGTCTGGCTGGTGATCCGCAATGCCCACCCGGCCTGGACCGCGCGGGAGATTGAAACACTGCAGCACCATATCGATGTGCCCTGTGACCACGTCTTTGAGCAGATTTGGATTGTGGGGGATTTCGAAGGCAGGAGCGGCATCGTGCAGCTGTATCCGTAAAGTGAACCCTTCCTCGTTCCCACGCTCCGAGACTGTGAAAGAATTGCCAAATGACGCGAAAAGGGGGGTACCCAAACCCTTCCCGAGATGGCGATCGCCTCTCTACGGGCTTCTCAGGCGGTCAATTTTTTTGCCGCGTTGATCAGCCTGAATACTTTCACAGTCTCTCCGCGTGGGAATGCATACCACGCCATAACAGCGTGGGCACAAAAAGCGTACCCACCCTACCAACCTCCCGTCCGATACACGACTAAGCTGAAGGTGTCGGCCTCTCGCCCGTTCCAAGTCATGCACAGGAGGGATCCATGCGTTACGAACTGTTCTATTGGCCTTCGATCCAGGGGCGGGGTGAATTCGTGCGCCTCGCCCTGGAGGAGGCGAGCGCGGAGTACATCGACGTGGCCCGCGAGCGGGGACGCGGCAGGGGTGTCGCGGCGATGCAGCGCCTGATGTCGGGTAGAGAGCTGACGCGACCGCCCTTCGCCCCGCCCTTCCTGCGCGCCGGTCACCAAGTGATCGCCCAGACCGCCAACATCCTGCACTTTCTCGGCCCCCGCCTGGGCCTGGCGCCGGAATCGGAGAGCGCCCGGTTGTGGGCGCACCAGTTGCAGTTGACCGTGGAGGACCTGGTGGTGGATGTGCATGACACCCATCACCCGGTGGGCGGCAGCCTCTACTACGCTGAGCAGCGGGATGAGGCGCGACGCCGAGCCGGGTTTTTCACCGGGGAGCGGGCACCGGAGCTGCTGGGTTATTTCGAGCAGGTGCTGCAGACCAATTCCGGCGGCCGGGGTTACGGCGTGGCTCGTCGCCTGAGCTATGTCGATCTGTCCTTGTTCCAGGTGGTCGCAGGCCTGCGCTACGCCTTTCCGCAGTTGATGGAGCAGTTGGAGCCGTCGCTTCCCGGCCTGGTGGCGCTGCATGATCGGGTGAAACAAAGGCCGAACATCGCCGCTTACCTGGCCTCCCCCCGGCGCCTGCCGTTCAACGAGGATGGGATCTTCCGCCACTACCCGGAGCTGGATTGCTCCGACTAGCGGATCAGTGCCACCCCAAACAACCAGCCGTGCAGCCAGAACAGGAAGCCGGCGTAGAGCGCCAGCCCGGCCAGCAGGGCGACGGCATCGTTCCAAGCAGTGGGCGGTGCGCCCGGGATCGGGCGCTGCTCCCGCCGGTTCATGGAGAGCCGGTCGGCCATCGCCCATAACAGAAAACTGCCGAACAGCAGCAGGCTCGCCAGGGTGCCGGTGGCCAGCAGGTGAGCCAGGGCCCAGAGCAGGGTCGCCAGCAACATCGGATGTTTTGCCGCCGCCTGGATGCGTCCGGGGAAATAGGTGGCGATCAGCAGCGGGAACACCGGCAGCATCAGCAGCAGGCTGACCGGCCGGGCCCAGCCGGGAAGCGCGTACAATACGACTGGTGCCTGCTGCGCCACGCCGTAGCCCCGGACGATAAGCACCAGCCCCGCCAACGCCACCAGGCCATACAGCCCCTGCCAGGCCTTCTCGCCCAGCCGCGTGGCCATGCGGTCGCGCCAGGGCTGGTTGATGATCGATATGGAGTGGCTGGCGAAGAACAGAACGAGACCGGCGATCAGTTGTGCCATGGGAAGCAACCTCCGTGTGGATACCAACCACAACTATAGCCTGCCCCCGATGGCAGCGCCGCATCGCCCGGACGGGAATCACCGCGGGAGGGCGCTATACTTTGCTAACGGTACCTATATCGGCGCAGGATAGGTGACGGAGGCATAACGTTACCTCTCGAACCGAAAGGCAATCTCCGAGCATGTTGTCAGGTGCGCACCCGAACCCGCCGTCGGGCGACTGGGAAATTGTTGGGTTACGCGGCGCCCGGGCATTGTCGTGGTCTGCAGGCGTCGTGCCTGCGCGCCGCTAACCCAACCTACGTAACTAGGCGTCGGTCGGTCCGAGAGGAGGTGTGACTATGCCCCCGAGACAGTTGATCCGCTACCTGTTGCTGGTGCTGTTCAGCCTGCCGGGGGTGGCGGCATTTGGTGCCGAGGTGCAGGAGTTTGCCGTGCCGGACGGCGATCACCCCCACGACGTGGCCCCGGCGGCGGATGGCGGGGTCTGGTACACCGCCCAGCACGCCGGCGCCCTGGGTTGGCTTGATCCGGCCAGCGGCGCCACCCGCCACATCCCCCTGGGTGACGGCTCGAGTCCCCACGGGGTGATCGTCGGCCCCGATGGTGCCGCCTGGGTCACCGACTCCGGTCTCAATGCCGTGCTGCGCGTCGATCCGCACAACCAGGCGGTGCGGCGCTTCGCACCGCCTCCCGGGACCCCCTACATGAATCTCAACACCGCCGCCTTCGATGCCCGGGGGATACTCTGGTTCACCGGCCAGGCCGGCTACTACGGTAGCGTCGATCCGGACAGCGGCGAGGTGCGGGTGTTCGAGGCGCCGCGCGGGCGCGGGCCTTACGGCATCAGCAGCGGAGTGGACGGGAACATTTACTACGCCTCGCTCGCCGGCTCGCATATCGCCCGGGTGGACACGGAGACGGGGTCGGCGGAGATAATTGAGCCGCCGACCCCGCGCCAGGGTGCGCGGCGGGTATGGGGCGATTCGCAGGGCCACATCTGGGTCAGCGAGTGGAATGCCGGGCGGCTCGGCCGTTACCACACCGCTACCGGGCAGTGGCGTGAATGGCCGCTCCCCGGCGACCGGCCCAGGGCCTATGCGGTCTATGTCGACGCGGCGGACCGGGTATGGGTGTCCGATTTCGGCGGCAATGCCATCTGGCGCTTCGATCCCGTGTCAGAGGCCTTTGAATCGATCACCCTGCCGAGCCGGAACGCGATGGTCCGGCAGATCCACGGCCGCCCGGGGGAGGTCTGGCTACCGGAGTCGGCGACTGATAAGCTGGCGGTGATCCGCACTCCGGTGGAGTGATCCGGTCCCGCCACCCCCCGTCCGGGGGAGCCGCTACTAATCGATAAGCAGGTACTGAATGCTGTTAGTGAATCAGAGCCGGGACCGGGCCGTCAGGCGCGGGCGCTATCTCAAGCTCCTGCTGCTGATCCTGGTGCTGGTGGGGCTTCACTTCACCGGTGTGTGGCTTGAGGAGCAGATCAATATTGGTGGGATCACTCCCCGGCAGGCGGCGATGCGCGACCTGCTGATCCTGGGGGTGGTGCTGTTCTATATCCTGCTGATGGCGATGCCCTTCATGCCAGGTATGGAGATCGGTCTCGGTCTGATGATGCTGTTGGGCAGCAAGGGGGCGGTGCTGGTCTACCTCTCCACCCTGGCAGCGCTCTCTATCAGCTACCTGGTGGGGCGCCTGATACCATCCGCACTGGTCTGCCGATTCCTTCAGTGGCTCCACCTCGAGCGCGCACGATTGCTGGTGTTGCAGCTTGAGCCGCTGGGCCGCAGCGAGCGTCTGCGGCTGCTGCAGGATCAACTGCCGGACAAGGTGGCGCTGTTCCTGGTCAATCACCGCTACCTGAGCATTGCCGCGATTCTCAATATGCCGGGGAATGCGCTGATCGGCGGCGGTGGCGGTATCGGCCTGATGGTGGGCATGAGCCGGCTCGTGCCCTACTGGGGCTATCTCGCCCTGCTGGTCGTGGCGGTGGCGCCAATACCGTTCTGGTTTTACTTCACCGGGGGATAGCCGGAACGGCATCGGGACCTCCCTGTCCCACGACAACAACCCCGGGGTGGCTGCATGCCGTATCAGGCAGCCTTGGCCTCGGCCATGTACGCCTCGAGCGCCTCCGATCCGCCGATGTGCTCCCCGTTGATGAACACCTGGGGCACCGTGGACTGGCCGGCGACCGCCCGCAGGCTGGCCTCGGTGTAGTCCCGGTTCAGCACCAGCTCCTCGAACTGCAGGCCGGCGTCGTGCAACATGCCCTTGGCCCGGGCGCAGAACTCGCAGCCCGGACGGGTGAAGACGGTGATGTCCTTCGGTTTCTCCGCGTTGGGGGCGATGTAACCGAGCATGGTGTCCGCGTCGGAGATCTCGAACGGGTCGCCCGGCTTGTTCGGCTCGACGAACATCTTCTCCACCACGCCGTCCTTCACCAGCATGGAGTAGCGCCAGGAGCGCTTGCCGAAGCCCAGCTCCTGCTTGTCCACCAGCATCCCCATGCCCTCGCTGAAGTGGCCGTTGCCGTCCGGGATGAAGGTGATGTTGTCGGCGTGCTGTTCCGCCTGCCACTCGTTCATGACGAAGGCGTCGTTGACCGAGATGCAGATCACCTCGTCCACGCCCTGCGCCTTGAAGGCCGGTGCCAGCTGGTTGTAGCGCGGCACGTGGGTGGAGGAGCAGGTCGGGGTAAAGGCGCCTGGCAGTGAGAACACCACCACGGTCCGGCCCTTGAACAGCTCGTCGCTGGTGACATCGACCCACTCGTGGTTGCGACGGGTGCGGAAAGTGACCTGGGGTACGTTGTTGCCTTCGTGATTTTTAAACATGGGTTTTCTCCGTTTCAATAAGTCAGGGTTGATCGTTTCAAGCAAAGCGGACGCGGTTGCCGGCGCTGTTGTCGTGTGCCTGCCGCCAGCACATCCAGAGCCATTCGTGTATGTGGTAGGCGACCGTGTTGATGGCCGGCTCGACCAGGGCGATGGCGCCCCCCACCAGCAGACTGCCGGTCAGCAGGTAGGCCACCGAAAAGGCGACACTGAAATGCACGGCGGCAAAGGTGAATGTCTTGGTCATGGCTTACCCTCCTTCCGGCCTGGGTTGTTGCTGGCGATGGGAGGATTATCGGGGCTGGCAATAGATAGGTAAAATCGTTTGTTACTATAAAATTGATAGGCATAACCTATCACGGCTGTCCCGTTAACTTTTCATCCGTCATGCCGGCGCAGGCCGGCATCCAGTAAGTCGTTGAAACTGCTGGATTCCAGCCTGCGCCGGAATGACGGGAGAAGTCACTGAGAATTCGTGTCTCAATTCTGAAAAACACACTGTAGGC
Source organism: Sedimenticola hydrogenitrophicus (assembly GCF_025175675.1). Classification (GTDB taxonomy): domain Bacteria; phylum Pseudomonadota; class Gammaproteobacteria; order Chromatiales; family Chromatiaceae; genus Sedimenticola; species Sedimenticola hydrogenitrophicus. The sequence continues at coordinate 97,365 of NZ_JANIOA010000011.1, read as the reverse complement.
CAAGGAAAATCACCCTTTACAACATGGCAGTGTTTGTTAACGGGACAGCCATAATGGACTATCGATTACCCAAAAGGGGGCGCTGCGCTGGATGCCGCTATTCGGTCGGTCTGTCGGCGGCGAGAGGGGTCACGGTGTTGGGGAGGTTGTCGAGGAGCACGGCGGCCAGGGCGTGTAGTGCCTCCTGGCGGGGGAAGCTTTGGCGATAGACCAGGACCACGTTTCGCGAGGCGTCTGCCGCGGCCAGAGGTTGGGCCACCACGCCACTGCCGCTGGCCCAGGAGCCGCGCATCGCCAACGCCGGGATCAGGGTGATGCCGTAACCGGCGCCGACCAGCTGAATCAGGGTCTCCAGGCTAGCCGCCCGCAGGTCCGCCATTCCGCCTTCCGCCTGACGCTGCTGCAGGTGGCAGACCGTCATCGCCTGGTCGGCCAGGCAGTGGCCCTCGGAGAGCAGCAGCAGGTTTTCGTTGTTCAGGTCCGCCTGGGTGATCCGCTCCCGGGTGTAGAACGGGTGGCTGCGGGGGAAGGCGACCCAGAACGGCTCGTTGAACAGCGGCAGGCTCCGCAGGTCCGGCGCGTCCGCCGGGGTGGCCAGCAGGGCGGCATCGATCTCGTGCCGATGCAGGCGTTGCAGCAGGGTCTCGGTCATCTCCTCCGACAGCACCAGCTGCATCTGCGGGTGGCGTTTTTTCAGCGGCGCCAGAATCAGCGGCATCAGGTAGGGGCTGAGGGTGGGAATGGCGCCTATTCGCAGGGGGCCGGCCAGCGGGTCCTGGTGACGCCGCGACACCTGCTGGATTGCATCCGCCTGCTCCAGCATCTGCCGGGCATGGCCCAGGATCTCTTCGCCCACCGGGGTGATGGTCACCGAGCGGTTGCTGCGCTCGAAGATCGCCACCCCCAACTCCTCCTCCAGTTTCCTGATCTGGCCGCTAAGGGTGGGCTGGCTGACGAAACAGCGCTCAGCCGCCTTGCCGAAGTGCCGCGTCTCGGCAACGGCGATGATGTACTTCAGGTCCCGCAGGTTCATGGATTAACCATCGGTAAAAACAATGGTTTCAGTATATCCAAGTGGTAGTGGTTATCAATCGGGGTATCCGTCTCCCGGGACGACGCCATCTAACTCTGGGCAGATCCTCCCTTTCAAGCATTTACGCGTTTAGATAATGTGGGTCTGGTCCGTCTCCGCCAGCATCAGCTCGCGCATGCGGAATTTCTGCAGCTTGCCGGTGACGGTCATCGGGAACTCGTCGACGAAGCGGATCTGCTTCGGTACCTTGAAGTGGGCGATCCGCTGCTTGCAGTAGTCGCGGATTTCGGCCTCGCTGGCCTGTTCACCTGCGCGCAGCTTGATCCAGGCGACCACCTCCTCGCCGTAGAAGGGGTCGGGTAGGCTGAACACCGCCGCCGAGGCGATCTTGGGGTGGGTGAACAGGAAGTCCTCGATCTCCCGGGGGTAGATGTTCTCGCCGCCGCGGATGATCATCTCCTTGAGTCGGCCGGTGATGCGCAGGTAGCCGTCCGCCTGCATCACCCCCAGATCCCCCGAGTGCAGCCAGCCCGCCGGGTCGATGGCCTGGGCGGTGGCCTCGGCATCGCCGTAGTAGCCGCGCATCACGTGATAGCCGCGATAGCAGACCTCCCCCACCGCGCCGATCGGCACGGTCTGCCCGCTCTCGGTGGAGACCAGCTTCACCTCCTGGTGCGGCAGGTTGATGCCCACCGTCTCGGTACGCTGCTGCAGGGTGCTGTCGGGACGGGAGAGATGGGTCAGGGGCGAGGCTTCGGTCTGGCCGTAGCCGACCAGGATCTCGCCGCAGTGCATCTGTTCGGTGAGCCGGCGCAGCAGCTCCGGGGCACAGGGGGCGCCGGAGATGATGCCGGTGCGCAGGGAGCCGAGGTCGAAGCGACTGAACCGGGGATGGTCCAGCTCGGCGATGAACATGGTGGGCACCCCGTGCAGTGCGGTACAGCGCTCCGCCTCGATCGTCTCCAGCACCTGCAGCGGATCGAAGTGCTCACAGGGGATCACCACACAGGCGCCGACCGAAAGCGCCAGCAGGTTGCACAGCACCATACCGAAGCAGTGGTAGAACGGCACCGAGACGCAGAGCCGGTCATCGGGGCCGAACTGCAGCCCCTGGGCGGCGAACCAGGCGTTGTTGATCAGGTTATGGTGGCTCAGCAGCACCGCCTTGGGTGAGCCGGTGGTACCGGAGGTGTACTGGATGTTGATCGGGTCGTCCCGGTCCAGCGCCGCCGTGGCCGCCTCCAGGGTGGCGCCGGAGACCGCCTCCGCCGCCTCCAACAGGTCGCGCCAGACATTCATCCCGGGTGCCGCCGGTGCCGTGGCTTCGGGGTTGCGGGGGTCGTACAACACTACCCGGCGCAGGTGGGGGAAGCGCGCGTTGCACCACTCCCCGGGGGGTGCCTGGCGCAGCTCCGGCAGCAGCTCGAGCAGCATCGCCAGGTAGTCGCTGGAACGGAACGCGGGGATCAGGAACAGCCCCTGCACCTCGGAACGCTGCAGGGCGTAGGCGAGTTCATGGCTGCGGTAGGCGGGATTGATGTTGACCAGGATGACGCCGATGCGTGCGGTGGCCAGCTGTAGCAGCAGCCACTCGATATTGTTGGTGGACCAGATGCCGATGCGGTCGCCGCGGTTGAAGCCCAATCCCAGCAGAGCCCGCGCCAGCTGGTCCACCTGGTCCGCCAGTTGCCGATAGCTCAGGCGTCGCGCCTGGGGACGCGAAACCACCGCCTCGCGCCCGCCCTGCGCCGCCGTCACCCGCGCCAGCCACTGCGGGATGGTGTCGCCGATCAGCGGGAAGTCACTGCCCTGGTGGAGGTAGCTGCTGTTCAGCGGTGGCATCATGTACTCCTTGCGCCGGGGTGGCATTGCGGATCAGAAGATGGACCAGCGCCGGGTCTGCATGGCCCGACGTACCCGTTCGCCGGCCATGGCCACCGCCGCCTCCCGGGGTGGTATCTTTTCCCTGGCCGACCGTTCCAGCACCCCGGCGGTGTTGCTACTGACTTTCTCGGCGATGGCCTCGAAGGCCATTTTTTGACTCATGTGCCGATACTCCATGGCGCCGCAGATGACGCCGCCGGCGTTGGCGATGAAGTCCGGGATCACCAGCACGCCGCGCTGATGCAGGGCGGTCTCCGCCTCGCTGGTGAACGGGATGTTGGCCCCCTGCACCACCAGCCGGGTGTCCATCAGTCCGACATTGCCGGCATGCACCACGTCAGGCCGTGCCGCCGGGATCCAGATGTCGCAGGCGATGCCGACCACCGCATCGCGCGCCAGCTTTTCCCCCTTGGGATAGCTGGCGACGCTCGCGCCCTCGCCCTTGAGGCGGATCAGCTCGTCCAGATCGAGGCCGTCCGGGTGGTAGGTGGCGCCCCGGGAGTCGGCCGCCGCCACCAGCACGGCGCCCTTCTCCAGCAGGAAACGGGCGGCGTGCAAGCCGACCGAGCCGAAACCCTGGATCACCAGGCGGGCGCCGTCGAGGCGGAAGTCCACGTGTTCCAGGGCGGCGTCCACGGCGCTGCTCAGGCCCCAGGCGGTGGCACCGAGTTCATCCAGAGGGATGCCGCCGAGCGCCCGGGGCAGCCCCACGGCACGGCCGCCCAGCTCATCCCGGACCCAGGCCATGCAGCTCTCGTCGGTGCCCATGTCGGGGCCGAAGATGTACTCCTCGTTGCCGCGCACGGCGCAGGCAAAGGCGCGGATCAGCGGCTCCTTCTGTTCGCGGGGCATTTTCGGGTCGCCGAACAGCACCGATTTGGCGCCGCCGTGATCGAGTCCGGCGGCGGCATTCTTCAGAGTCATGGCGCGGGCCAGCCGGGCGCACTCCCGGGTGCTCACGTCGGGGGCCATGCGCAGCCCGCCGATGGCCGGTCCGCAGGCCACGTTGTCGACCACCAGGATCGCCTTCAGCTGATGGGTGGGCTCGTAGACGTGGATAATCTTGGCCGGGCCCAGTTCATCGACTTGATCGAATGCTTCGCTCATGACCGGGTCCTTATTTTCTGGTTGTTGGTGTGGACAGCCTTGTATGTCGCTGTGCCGTGATCTCGAATGCTCTATTTAAGTAAAGCATATATTGCCGCAGGTTCGGCCGGGTGCGGCGACTTCCCCGGCGGTCTCCCGCGGGGTGGTGGGGGGGGCGGTGCCAGGCGGCGTACTGGGGGCGACTGGGCAAGCGTCGATTGGCCCAGCACCGATCCCCGGGAGGTTGAGGGGCAGAAAATGATCTTATTTCTGCTTCTTCGCTTTTTTCATCTTCTCCTCTTTCATCTCCTTCTCTTCACTCATCCTCTTCTCGTTTTCTCCGGCATAAGCCTTGCGGTGTTCGGCGGCGGAGTCGCTCATCTTCTCTTCCGAGACGCCGCCGGCGCCGTAGGCCTTGCCTTCTTTCTTGGCGGCCAGGAGATTGCCTGCGGTAACCAGCAACAGGGCGCTCAACAGTACAGCAGTAATTGACTTCATGGTGTGTTCCTTGTGTGCAAGATAGAAAAGGCACCCTGGATTATAGACCCTGGCCGGCGCAGAGGACTCGTTTTCCCCGGAATTGCGGATGCGCATTCGATCCGGTCGTATACTATGGATGAACCCGGTCTGTACCGGCCTGTCTACGGTATTAGAGTAACCGGTGAGGTGGCGAATGAACGGCCTGATGAAACTGACCCTGACCCTTGTTGTACCCCTGCTGCTGAGCTCCTGTGTCCAGCAGGCGGTGCGGAATCCGGACTCGCCCTTCTACCGCGTCCCGGTGGGCAGTCGTATTGTGCTGAATCAACCGCTGGATATCCGGTCGGGACATACCCGGGTATTCCTGCAGCGCGGCGCGGTGACGGGCCATTCCGATTTGGACCAGTATTGGCCCAGCTGCAGCTTCGAGGTGCGGGATCTGAAACAGACACCGCAACAGATAGCGCCCGACACCTTCGCGGTAAAACAGGTTCAACTGGGCAACACCCAGATCGTCGGACAGCCCTCTGTTCGGGTGGCTGGACTGGGGCTGTTCTCCCTTTCCGAAAGGGAGATCGGCGAGCCGCTGATATCCCGCTACTACGATCTCTGGCTGCAGTCCGACAGCCAGCCCAATGTAATGCGCCTGCGCTGCTTCGGCGCCATGGCCGACCTGTCGGAGGCGTGGTTGCCCCGCTACCCGGAGATCGAGACGGCGCTGGGGACCATCGCCACGATCGAACGCGAATAGCGCCGTTTATCCGGTTGAGTTGCGTAGGGTGGGCAGGTAGTCTGCGGCCACCTTTTGCCACGTACCGTACCTTCCGCGTGGGCACAAAAAGCGTGCCCACCCGACCCAGGTCAACCGGATCCCCAATAACCTTGTTCGCGTTTATTCAATCCTTAGATCCGTAAACGGTTCATGGCATCCTCGGCTCCGTAAACGGTACATCCCTGCACCACTCCTCCCTCCTTAGGTCCGTAAACGGTACGTCCCTGTACCACTCCTCACGGCCCCTCTTTTTCTGTGATAAATTAACCCCACAAGACCTGTGCTGATTCCAGCCCCGCTTCATCGGTTTGTACAGGGCATGCGGGGGGGCAGGGGTCGCCACCAATCGAGCGACAGGCCATTCCCAGCGATGTTGATTACCGAGATTTTGTCCCGTAACGGACGTATGTATGCCGACGAGATCGCGCTGGTTGAGCGTGATCCGGCCGCCAACCGCCGGCGGGAGATCAGCTGGCGGATGTTTGATCGCGAGGCGAGCCGCCTGGCCAACGCCCTGCTGGCCCACGGCGTCGCCCGGGGGGATCGGGTGTTGCACCTGATGATGAACTCGCTCGAGTGGCTGCCCGCCTACTTCGGCATCCTGCGCGCCGGCGCCATCGCCGCGCCGCTCAACTTCCGCTTCGAGGCCGGGATCATCCAGCGCTGCAATGAGCTTGCCGAGGCCCGGGTGCTGCTGTTCGGGCCGGAATTCAGCCAACGCATTGCCGCGGTGAAACCGGCGCTGGACCGAACCGTCCGCCACTATGTCTATGTGGGGCCGGACCAGGATTGCCCCGGTTTTGCCATCGCCTACGACCGCTTTGTCAGCGGGGCTGCCGATACCCCGCCGCGGATCGACCTGGAGATCACCGACCAGGCGGCGCTCTACTTCACCTCCGGCACCACCGGTCTGCCCAAGGCGGTGAGCCTGAGCCACCGCAACCTGGAACACGCCTGTTATGTGGAGAACCAGCACCACCGGCAGACCCATGAAGACAACTTTCTCTGCATACCGCCGCTCTACCACACCGGGGCCAAGATGCACTGGTTCGGCAATTTCGTGGTCGGCGCCCGGGCGGTGCTGCTGAAGGGCGCGCGCCCGGAGTGGATCCTGGAGGCGATCTCCGAGGAACAAGCGACCATCGTCTGGCTGCTGGTGCCCTGGGCCCACGACATCCTGATCGCCTGGGAGAACGGCGAACTCGATTTCGGCCGTTACCGCCTGGATCAGTGGCGGCTGATGCATATCGGCGCCCAGCCGGTGCCGCCTAACCTGATCAAGGCGTGGAGGAAGCTGTTTCCGCACCATGAGTACGACACCAACTACGGCCTGACCGAGAGCAGCGGTCCCGGCTGTATCCATCTCGGTGCGGGCAACAGCCACAAGATCGGCGCCATCGGCAAGCCCGGGTTTGACTGGGAGGCGTGTATTGTCGATGACCGGGGCAAGCGCCTGCCTTCGGGTCAGGCCGGTGAACTGCTGGTGAAGGGACCGGGGGTGATGCAGGGCTATTACCGCAACCCGGAGGCGACCGCCGAGACCCTCCAGGATGGCTGGCTGCATACCGGCGACATCGCCCGGATGGACCGGGAGGGCTTCATCTGGCTGGTGGATCGCAAGAAGGACTTGATTATCACCGGTGGCGAGAACGTTTCGCCGGTGGAGATCGAGCACTTTTTTCTCGAACACCCGAGCATCCAGGATATCGCCGTGATCGGCACCCCGGACCAGCGCCTCGGCGAGTTGGTTACGGCGATCATCCAGCTCAAGGAGGGGCATAGTCTCACGGAACAGGCACTGGCAACTTTCGCGGAGCGGTTGCCCCGTTACAAGCGTCCCCGCCGCTACCTGTTCGACCGCGTGCCGCGCAATGCCACCGGCAAGATCGAGAAGCCACGGTTGCGCGAGCGCTACGCCGAAGCAGTGCAGGCGTAGCGGCTCCGGCCTCTCTCTATCTGTGGTGCGAATATGGGCCCCTGGCAAAGCCGCTCCCGCCCATCCCGGGGCAAAAAAAACGGGCATGACGCGATCAATGCCCGTTAGCTTCCATCCCGGATCCCCTGGTGCGCGACTCCCTGCACGCGGGATTTATTGTTGATTACACGACCAACCTTGAATTTTCCCCCTACTGTTGTTCCATGGGCCTCCTTTATAAAACGCTACAAATAGTAAGGAAATGACCGCGGTCAACTAAACAACACCCCCTCTTCGGTCAATGGCGTTTTTGATGTTAATCGCCCGGCTTTGCACAAGCGGTCGTGATCCCGCCCCGCCGCTGTTAATATAGTCCGATGGACGTTTCACATATTCTCGAAGGTTTGAACGATGCGCAGCGTGAGGCGGTCTCCGCGCCACCGGGCGGCATGCTGGTGCTGGCCGGCGCCGGCAGCGGCAAGACCCGGGTGCTGGTGCACCGCATCGCCTGGCTGCTGCAGGTGGTGGGGGCCGCGCCCTGGAATATCCTGGCGGTGACCTTCACCAACAAGGCGGCCCGGGAGATGAAGGGGCGCATCGAGACCCTGCTGGGCCAGCCGGTCGGCGGCATGTGGGTCGGCACCTTTCACGGCCTCGCCCACCGCCTGCTGCGCGCCCACTGGAAGGATGCCAACCTGCCGCAGAGTTTCCAGATTCTCGATTCCGACGATCAGTACCGGATGCTCAAGCGCCTGCTCAAGGCGATGGACCTGGACGAGGCGCGCTGGCCGCCGCGCCAGGCGCAGTGGTTCATCAACGGGCGCAAGGACGAGGGGGTACGGCCCCAGCACATGGACGACGGGGGCGATCCCTACCAGCGCACCATGATCCGCATCTACAGCGAATATCAGGCCGCCTGCGAGCGCGGCGGCGTGGTCGATTTTGCCGAGTTGCTGCTGCGTGCCCATGAGTTGCTGCGCGACCGGCCGGATATCCTGCATCACTACCGCGAACGCTTCCAGCACATCCTGGTGGATGAGTTCCAGGACACCAACACCATTCAGTACGCCTGGCTGCGGCTGCTGGCGGGGGAACAGAACCACCTGTTTGCGGTGGGCGACGATGACCAGTCGATCTATGGCTGGCGTGGTGCCCGGGTGGAGCATATCCGCGACTTCCGCAAGCACTTCCCCAACGCGCCGCTGTTGCGGCTGGAACAGAACTACCGCTCCACCGCCACCATCCTCAAGGCGGCCAACGCGGTGATCGCCAATAACCCATCACGGCTGGGCAAGGAGTTGTGGACCGACGGTGAAGAGGGCGAGCCGATCCTGCTCTACAACGCCTTCAACGAGGTGGATGAGGCGCGCTTTGTGGTGGAGCGGATTCGTCACTTTACCGAGGAGGGTCACCGCCGTGACGAGTGCGCCATCCTCTACCGTTCCAACGCCCAGTCACGCCAGTTCGAGGAGGCCCTGATCCACGCCCAGCTGCCCTATCGGGTCTACGGCGGGCTGCGTTTCTTCGAGCGCGCCGAGATCAGGGATGCCCTCGCCTATCTGCGCCTGGTGGCCAATCCCCAGGAGGACCCCTCGTTCGAGCGGGCGGTCAATCAGCCGCCCCGTGGCATCGGCCCACGCACCCTGGATGCGGTGCGCGCCCACGCCCGGGACTTCGGCTGCTCCCTGTGGCAAGCCGCCCAGGAGCTGGTGCAGGGTGGCGCCATGGCCAAGCGCGCGGCCTCGGCATTGAACGGCTTTCTGGAGCTGATCGCCGAACAGCAGGCGTCCACCCGGGGGCTGGCGCTGCACGAGCTGGCGGATCAGGTGATTTCGGCCGCCGGCCTGGCGGAGCACTTCCGCAAGGGTCGCGACGGCAAGGGCCAGGACCGGGTGGAGAACCTGGAGGAGCTGGTCAATGCGGCGCGCGAGTTCACCTACGAGGTGGCCGAGGATGAGGATGAGCTGGACCCGCTGTCGGCCTTTCTCTCCCATGCGGCGCTGGAGGCCGGCGAGAACCAGGGGGACCAGTTCGAGGACTGCGTGCAGCTGATGACCCTGCACTCGGCCAAGGGGCTGGAGTTTCCGCTGGTGTTCATCGCCGGGGTGGAGGAGAAGCTGTTCCCCCACAGCATGTCGGCCGAGGATCCGGAGCGGCTGGAGGAGGAGCGGCGCCTCTGCTACGTGGGCATGACCCGGGCCATGGAGCAGCTCTACCTCACCTATGCCGAGAGCCGGCGATTGCACGGCAGCGAGTCCTATCCCCTGCCCTCGCGCTTTCTGCGCGAGATCCCGGCTGAGCTGGTTCGCGAAATCCGCTCCCGGCCGCAGATCAGCCGACCGGTCTATGGCGCCGCCTCGTCCGGCTTTGCCGATCCCGCCTGCGGCTTCCAACTGGGCCAGCGGGTGCTGCATCCCAAGTTCGGCGAGGGGGTGGTGCTCAACGCCGAGGGCCAGGGCGGCAGCGCCCGGGTGCATGTCAATTTCGAACAGGTGGGCGCCAAGTGGCTGGTGGCGGCCTATGCCAACCTGCAGCCGTTGTGAAGTCTGACTGAGCTGACCGCCTGGTGATCCGCAGACGCTTAGGGTGGGCACGTAGTCTGTGCCCACCTTTTTGCCCGGTGCCGCACCTTCCGTGTGGGCACAAAAAGCGTGCCCACCCTACCGAGCTAAATATGGCTTTCAATAGCCTGATTATCCCAACCCGGTTAATAAGGAACCACGGATGGACACGGATTTACACAGATAGGAGATCAGAATTCTGAATCCGTGTTTATCTGTGTGAATCCGTGGTTCCCCAGTGTTTTTTGTAGGGTGGATAAGCCAGAGGCGCAAGCCATCCTCAGGTCCGTAAACGGTACATCCCTGTACCACTCCTCACCAGTGCTACGGTGGATGCGCCTACCGGCTTATCCACCCTACGATACGATTGCTTGTGATGAGGCCAGCCGCGTAGGGTGGGCACGTAGTTTGTGCCCACCTTGCCGGAACCCCCAGGTGTCGGAGTCAAACCAGCCGCCCGCCGTGCGATCAGGCCACCCGACCGAGCCTGGTTTGACTCCGACACCTCACCTGCGTGTTTATCTGTGTGAATCCGTGGTTCTCCAGGGCCTCGTTCAGAACGGCGCCGGAGAGTGGAAGGTCATGGGTTCGCCGCTCAGGGGGTGGCGCAGGCTCAGCTCACAGGCGTGCAGCTGCAGGCGGGGTGCCCGCTCCCGATTGACCGGGTCGGCATACAGGTTGTCCCCCAGGATGACATGACCGAGCGCCAGCATGTGCACCCGCAGCTGGTGGGAGCGTCCGGTCTCGGGGATCAGTTCGATGCGGCTGCTGTCGTTCTCCGGCCGGTACTCCAGCCGCCGGTAATGGGTGATGGAGGGTTTGCCGATTTCGTGGTCGACGCGCTGTCGCGGCCGGTTCGGCCAGTCGCAGATCAGCGGCAGGCGGACGCTGCCGCAGGCCGGTGCCAGCCGGCCGTCGACCACGGCGATATAGCGTTTGCCGATCTCCCGCTTTTGGAACATCCGGTTCAGCGTGCGGTGCATTTCGCCTCCCCGCGCCATTACCATGACACCGGAGGTGCACATGTCCAGGCGGTGGACGGCCAGGGCATCGGGAATCCGCGCCTGTACCCGTCGCGCCAGCGAGTCCTGCTTCTCCTCTCCCCGTCCCGGTACCGAGAGCAGGCCGCTGGGCTTGTTCAGTACCAGCAGCGCCTCATCCTGATAGAGGATTTCAAGGCCGTTATCCGCCGGCGGGTGGTAGGTTCCGATATCCGCGTGCATCGTCGGAATCAGTCGACCAGGATCTCAAGGCGCTCCTTGCCCTTGCCCGGATTCCGGCGTTTCAGCGACACCGTACCGAGCTCCCCGGTACGTTTCAGATGGGTGCCGCCACATGGCACCTGGGCGAAATCCTGAATGGCCCAGAAGCGCCGTTCACCGGCGCGGTCGCTGAAGTCACTGATAATCGGCAGGTCTCTTGCGGTCATGGCGTTGACCTGTTTGGTCAGATCTGGCAGCAAGCTACCGAGACTTTCCGCATGCAGGAAATCGATCCGCGCCTTGTCCTCGGCGATATGGGCGCCGATCTTGTTGATGCCCGGCAGTGCCCGGTAGACCAATTCAAGTACCAGCTCGCACGCAAAGTGCAGACGCATCAGTCGATAGCGGCGCGGCCAGTCGATTTCAATCAGCACCAAATCTCCCTGCTTCAGCTGGTGATCATCCTCCAGGGTATAGATGATCTCCCGGTCCTGCTTGTCTGCCGAGATCACCGGGTAACCCCCAATGTTGCCCCGATCACTCTCCTGGCCACCGGAAAAGGCAAAGAAGATGGTCCGCTCCAGGGTGACCGAGCCACCGTTAACCGTCGCTACCCTCGTCTCCAGTCGGGTCAGATAGGGATCCTGCCAGAACAGTTTTTCTACCATGAGCCTGCTCAATCCATCCGCAACACTTTGCCCGGATTGAGCAGGTTGTCCGGGTCCAGGGTCTGCTTGAGCTGGCGCATCAGCACCACCCCCTCCGGGTTCTGCTCCTCCAGGAAGCCGATCTTGCCCTGGCCGATGCCGTGCTCGCCGCTACAGGTGCCGTCCAGGGCGAGGGCGCGGCGCACCAGGCGGTGATTCAGCGCCTCGGCCTCTTCGATATCCTGGGGACGGTCGGGATGCGGCAGGATCGCCAGATGGAAATTGCCGTCGCCCACATGGCCCAGCATGACGATGGGCATGCTGGCCCGGTCGATGTCCTCGCGGGTCTCGCGGATGCACTCCGCCAGCCGCGAGATTGGCACGCAAACATCGGTGGTGATGGCCCGGGTGCCGGGCTGCAGCTGCAGCGCCGCCGGGTAGGCGTCGTGGCGCGCCTTCCACAGGCGGTTGCGCTCCTCGCTGCGGGTGGCCCAGCTGAAATTACCGCCGCCAAACTCGCTGGCGAGCTCCTGCACCGCCTCGGCCTGCTCCTTGACGCTGGCGGCACTGCCATGGAATTCCAGGAACAGGTGGGGTTGCTCCGGGTAGTCCATTTTCGAATAGCGGTTGATGGCGTGCATCATCAAGCCGTCGAGCAGTTCGATACGGGCGATCGGGATGCCCGACTGGATGGTGAGGATCACCATGTTGATGGCGTCGTCCACGCTCGGGAAGCTGCACACCGCAGAGGAGATCGCCTCCTGCAGGCCATGCAACCGCAGCGTCACCTCGGTGATGATCCCCAGGGTGCCCTCCGAGCCGATGAACAGGTGGGTCAGGTCGTAGCCGGCCGAGGATTTCTTCGCCCGGGTGCCGGTGCGGATAATGCGCCCGTCGGCCATGACCACCTTCAGCGACAGCACATTCTCCTTCATGGTGCCGTAGCGCACGGCGTTGGTGCCGGAGGCGCTGGTGGCCGCCATACCACCGAGGGAGGCGTCGGCCCCCGGATCCACTGGAAAGAACAGGCCGGTGTCGCGCAGGTGACTCTCCAACTGCATCCGGGTGACCCCGGCCTGCACCGTGCAGTCCATGTCCTCCGGGTTGACTTCCACAATCCGGTCCATCCCGCTGAGGTCAATGCAGACCCCGCCCCGCAGCGCCTGTACATGCCCTTCGATGGCGGTGCCGGTACCGTAGGCGATCACCGGGATCTTGTGGCGGGCGCAGATCTTCACGATCGCGCTCACCTCCTCCGTACTGTGGGCAAACGCCACCGCATCCGGTGGTACGGTCTTGAAACCGGATTCGTCATGTCCGCGGTGCTCCCGGACCGCGGAGGCGGTGGAAAGCCGTTCGCCGAGCAGTTCGGTCAGTGCGGGGAGCACACTGTCGACAGCGCCGTAGAGAGTGGTCATGATGTTTGTTACCTGAATGTCCGAGGATTACCCAATGGATTCTCGCCTACAACCCCGCGGGCGTAAAGGGGCGTAAAGCGTGGCCTTTGCAGGGTTATCAGTCGATTTCCATTGCTCGCATGGAGGTGGTTTCCAGTCGTTGAATCTTGTATGGTTCAATGGTTTAGGCTCGCGCAAGAATAATTCCGTAGCACCGAGGGGGTCCAGGGGCGACCGAACACCGGAACTTATTCTTGCGCGAGCCCTTAACTGCAGTAACCCATAAAAATTAGCCTAAGGGTTTTACTCTATGCAAAAGTTTCTACGTCTTTCCGGCATCATCGATGCCGTGAATGAACGGATTGGACGGCTGATCTCCTGGCTGGTTGTGATTATGGTGCTGCTGGGCGCCTACAATGCCATCACCCGCAAGCTGAGTCAGACGATCGGTATTGATCTGAGCTCCAATGCCTATATCGAGGCGCAATGGTTTATGTTCAGTCTGGTGTTTCTGTGGGGCGCCGGTTATGCGCTGAAACACCAGGCCCATGTGCGGGTGGATATTCTCTACGCACGGGTATCGGATCGGTTCAAGGCGTGGATAAACATTATCGGCACCTGCCTGTTTCTGTTCCCGCTGTCGGCATTGATCCTGTGGGTCAGTTACAGTTATGCGGCCGACTCCTGGGCAATCCTGGAGGGATCCCCCGATCCGGGCGGCCTGCCACGCTATCTGATCAAATCGGCCATACCCATCGCCTTTATCCTGCTGATCTTTCAGGGCATCAGCGAGCTGATCAAGCAGGTCGCCTTCCTCAACGGGTTTATCCCCTTCCCCCAGGTACATGAGGAGGAAGGCATATGAACCCTGATCTGTTAGGTCCCATCATGTTCGGTGGCGCACTGTTGCTGATCTTCATGGGCTACCCGGTGGCCTTTGCCCTGGGCGGCACGGCGTTGGCGTTTGCCGCCATCGGCATCAACATGGAGCTGCTGGACTTTGCCCTGTTGCAGGCGATGTCGCAGCGTATCTTCGGGGTGATGCAGAACTACACCCTGCTGGCGGTGCCCTTCTTCATCCTGATGGGTATGGTGCTGGAGCGAACAGGACTGGCGGAGGATCTGCTCAAAACTATGGGCATCGCCTTTGGCCGGATGCGCGGCGGGCTCGGGATCTCGGTGGTGATTGTGGGTACCCTGCTGGCCGCCGCGACCGGCGTGGTTGGCGCCACGGTGGTGGCGATGGGCCTGATCGCCCTGCCGATCATGCTTGAGAGCAAATATTCCAAGTCCCTGGCCTGCGGGATTATTTCCGCCTCCGGGACGCTGGGCCAGGTGATCCCCCCCAGTATCGTCCTGATTGTACTGGCGGATCAACTGGGCGCCCCGGTGGGTGATCTGTTTGTCGGTTCGCTGATTCCCGGGCTGATGCTCTCCGGACTCTATATGGCCTATATCGGCCTTATTGCACTGACCCGGCCCAAACTGGCCCCGGCGATGTCGGTAGAGGCGCGAAATCTGAACGGGAAAAAACTGAGCCGGGAAATCATCCTGGTGATGATCCCCCCGCTGGCGCTGATCGTGGTGGTGCTGGGGAGTATCTTTGCCGGCTGGGCGACACCCACCGAGGCGGGCGCCTTTGGTGCGATCGGCGCCATGGTGCTGGCGGTGCTGAAGCGCCGCCTGACCCTCAGCTCGGTGCTGGACAGCATGACCGAGACGGCGAAACTGACCAGTATGGTGATGTTTATCCTGGTCGGTTCCCAGGCGTTCTCGCTGGTGTTCCGTGGCCTGTACGGTGATCTCTGGGTGGAGGATCTGCTGACCTCCCTGCCGGGCGGCATCGTGGGCTTCCTGGTGCTGGTCAACCTGCTGGTGTTTGTTCTCGGGTTCTTTATCGATTTCTTCGAGATCGCTTTTATTATCGTCCCGCTGCTGGCGCCCGTGGTGGTCAGGATTCTTGCGCCGATGTTTGCCGAGTTCGATGAGCCGGGCCGCATGGCGCTGGTCTGGTTCGGTGTCATGATCGGCATGAATCTGCAGACTTCGTTCCTCACGCCGCCGTTCGGCTTCTCACTTTTTTATCTGCGCGGCGTGGCACCCCGCTCGGTCTCCACGGCCGATATCTACCGCGGCGCCGTACCCTTCATCGTGATACAGCTGATCGGCCTGCTGGCGTTGTTCTACTTCCCGCAACTGGTGACGGGATTGCTGAGTATGGGGGTTGGTCAGTCTGCTTAGGGCGCCGGTCCCTTAGGACAAAAAAAGCCCCAACTCCCTCAGGAGATGGGGCTTTTTTCCAGGAACCGCTTTGCCTGCCAGCGGTATGATTATTTTAAGTTGAAGCGCGAGTAGGATGCCTCGGCGGTATTGAACCAGGGATCGGATTCCTCCTTGAACGCCTTCCAACCCTCGTAGATACTCTTGAACTGGGCATCACCTGCCGCCAGCTCATCATATAGCGCATAGGCCTCCTTACGCGCGGCTTCCAGGATCTCCTGGGAGAATTCACGCATTTCCACACCCTTGCTCACCAGACTATTCAGGGCCTTCGGGTTCTTCGAGTCATAGTCGACCATCATATCCAGATTGGCCTCGGCGGCGGCGGAGGCGATGATCTCCTGATACTCTTTCGGCAGACTGTCCCACGCCTTCTGGTTGACATAGAGACTCAGGGTCGGGGCGGGCTCCCACCAGCCCGGATGGTAGTAGTATTTGGCCACCTTGTAGAAGCCGGCCTTCTCGTCATCGTAGGGACCCACCCACTCGGTGGCATCGATGACACCACGTTCCAGTGCCGGATAGATTTCTCCACCCGCCAGCACCTGCACGGTAACGCCGAGCCGGCTCATCACCTTGCCACCCAGCCCGGGGATGCGCATCTTCAGGCCTTGCAGATCGGCTACGGTGTTGACCTCTTTGCGGAACCAGCCACCCATCTGCACACCGGTATTGCCGGCGGGGAAGTTGACGATATTGTGCTCGGCGTAGATCTTGCGCATTGCCTCGATTCCGCCACCGTTGTATAGCCAGGCGTTCTGCTGGCGATAGGTAAGGCCGAAGGGGATGGCGGTATCAAAGCCAAAGGCCGGATTCTTGCCAACATAGTAGTAAGAGGCGGTGTGTCCCATCTCCACGGTTCCTTGGGATACCGCATCGAAGACCTCGAGGCCGCCGACCAGCTCACCGCCGGCATAGGGGATGATCTCGAACTGGCCATTGGTCATCGCCTTGACCCGTGCCGCAACGGTTTCGGCGCCACCATAGATGGTGTCAAACGCCTTCGGCCAACTGGTGGCCATGCGCCATTTGATTTTTTTGCTGGTGGTTTTGGTCGTCTCTTGCTGCTGTTGTTGTTGCCCGCAAGATATGAGCGTGGCTGAGGCCCCGGCAACCGCAGCACCCACTGCCGCCTTTTTTAGAAAATCACGACGCTTCATCTGGATCTCCTCTGTCTTGTTTACAGTTATTATCTGAACAGCGTAGAAGCTTATATATATGCGATCAACTCAGGGAGTGCAAATAGAATCGTGAATTTATAACACCCGTGAAGATTGGGGTTGCATCGACGGTATCATCATGCGGGCCAATAAACAGTTGCAGGCGCAACATTTACGCAGTTTGATAAAACGGACGGAGGTTGCGTTACATGAACAGAAAAAATCAGGCGCGCCCGAGTTGATCGGTACGCGCCTGAGTGATGCGGATATCCCGCTTTGTGGTTCAGCCCGCGGTGTGGGTCGTCTGCCAGTCAATCGCATCAACCACCGCCACGGCACTCATGTTGACAATGCCGCGTACCGTGATCGAGTCGGAGACCGCATGGGCCGGATATTTCAGCCCGGTCAGCATCGGGCCCACCGGGACAGCTTCGCCGAGCATCTTGACCATGTTGTAGGCGATGTTGGCCGAATCCAGGTTGGGCATCACCAGCAGATTGGCCGCGCCCTTGAAACGTGAATGGGGGAATACCTTGTCACGGATCTCATCGGAGAGCGCCGAGTCGGCATGCATCTCGCCCTCCACGACCACCCCGGGATATTGCTCGTGCAGAATCCGCCGTGCCTCCTTCATCTTGCGCGAGAAGGCGTTATCCCGGCTGCCGAAGTTGGAGTGGGATAGCAGGGCCGCCTTGGGCGACATGCCGAAGCGCCGTACAATCTCCGCCGCCATGGCCGTCTTCTTGGCGATCTGTTTCGGCGAGGGATCGGGGGTCACATGGGTATCGGTGAGAAAGAAGGTACCCTTGGACAGGATCAGCATGGTGATGGCCGAGCAGTCGGTGGTGTCTTCGCGGATACCGATAACGCTGCGGATATATTTCAGGTGCTGGATATAGGCGCCTTCCACGCCGCAGATCATGGCGTCCGCATCGCCCTGCCGGGTCAGCAGTGCGGCGAGCACGGTGGAGCGGGTACGGACCACGCCGCGCGCGAAGGCGGGTGAGACGCCGTTGCGTCCTTCGATCTCATGATAATGCTGCCAGTCCCGTTCGAAGTTCGGGTTGTCATTCATATTCACGACTTTGACATCCTGACCCAGCTGGAAGCGCAGGCCGAGCCCCTTGGCCTTCTCCTCAATCACCTCCGGGCGGCCGATCAGAATCGGTTTGCAGATGCTGTCATCCACCAGCACCTGCACCGCCTGCAATACTCGGGTCGCTTCACCTTCGGCAAACACCACGCGCTGGGGATTGGCGATAGCCCGTTCGAATACCGGCTTCATCACCAGACCGGAACGGAACACAAACTCGCGCAGGGTTCTGCGGTATTCATGGAAGTCCTGGATCGGCCGCGTGGCGACGCCGGAGTCCATGGCGGCCTGGGCGATCTTCGGCGGCAGGTCGGTCATCAGCCGCGGATCGAACGGTCGGGGGATCAGGTACTCACGACCGAACTGCAGCGCCTGGCCGCCGTAAGCGGCTTGCACCTGGTCGGAGGCCTCCTTCATCGCCAGGTCGGAGAGGGCCTCGACACAGGCGATTTTCATCTGCTCATTGATGGTGGTGGCGCCCACATCCAGGGCGCCGCGGAACAGGAACGGGAAACAGAGGACATTGTTGACCTGATTCGGGTAATCGGAACGACCGGTGGCGATGATGGCGTCCGGGGCCACCGCGAGCACCTCTTCCGGGGTGATCTCCGGGGTCGGGTTGGCCAGGGCCAGAATGAAGGGCGGACTGGCCATCTTCTGCACCTGATGCTGCTTCAACACGCCGGGTCCCGAGAGGCCCATGAAGATATCGGCGCCTTCGATGACATCATCCAGGGTGCGTTGGTCGGTCTCGACCGCATACACCTCCTTGTAGGGGTCCATGTCCGCCTTGCGACCCTTGTAGACCACCCCATCCCGGTCGACCACCCGGATGTTCTCCTTTTTCAGTCCCATGCTGACCAGTAGGTTGAGGCAGGCCAGGGCCGCGGCGCCGGCGCCGGTACAGACCAGCCGTACCTCCTCGATCTTTTTCCCGGCGACCCGCAGTCCGTTACGCACGGCGGCGGCGACCACGATGGCGGTGCCGTGCTGATCGTCATGGAACACCGGGATGTTCATCCGCTCGCGCAGTCGACGCTCAATCTCAAAGCACTCCGGGGCCTTGATATCCTCCAGATTGATGCCGCCGAAAGTCGGCTCCATGGCGGCGACGGTTTCGATGATCTTTTCCGGGTCCGTCAGGTCGAGTTCGATATCGAAAACGTCGACCCCGGCAAACTTCTTGAATAGTACCGCCTTCCCCTCCATGACCGGTTTGGCCGCCAGCGGACCGATGGCGCCAAGACCGAGTACGGCCGTGCCATTGGTGATAACGCCCACCAGATTGCCGCGGGCGGTGAGATTGGCCACCTCATTGGGATCACGCACGATCTCATCACAGGCGGCGGCAACGCCGGGTGAGTAGGCGAGTGCGAGATCACGTTGGTTGACCATTTTCTTGGTGGCAACGATCTCCAGCTTCCCGGGTTTTGGGTAACGGTGATACTGAAGTGACGCCTCGCTGAGCTCGTCTGACATGTCCTATTCCTTATATATACGGGGGTTGGTGATTCAGCTTAGATTAAAAAAACAAATAATGACTATAGAATTATCGAATAGATTATACCAATGCCAACAAATAGTAACCTGGATTTTGCAAGTTTAGGGCTATTTTTCGGCTATTCCCAGAATTTAATGAAAAATTAGTATGAATGTCCTATTTATTTTGCGGTTTTTTGCCGTGAACATGGATTCTTGCCGGGAAATGCCGTAAGATTTCGTCCGATTTTCAGCTATTCTAAGTTAACTCCCAACACTACTGCAGAGGATTAATCTCATGAAGGTATCCGTTCTTGGCGCTGCCGGCGGCATCGGTCAGCCACTGGCCCTCCTACTCAAAAATGCCATGCCCGCTGGTTCCGAGCTGGCATTGTACGATGTTAATCCGATGGTACCAGGCGTTGCGGCGGATCTGAGCCACATTCCAACTCCGGTCAAGGTCTCCGGTTACGGTGCCGATCAGTTGGAAGCGGCGATGGCGGATAGCGATATCGTGATCATTCCGGCCGGTGTGCCGCGTAAACCGGGCATGTCCCGCGATGACCTATTCAATGTCAATGCCGGTATTGTCAAGGCGCTGGTGGAGACCGGCGCCAAGGTCTGTCCCAATGCCTGCTACGGCATCATCACCAACCCGGTCAACTCCACCGTGGCGATCGCGGCCGAGGTGCTGAAGAAGGCCGGTGTTTATGACAAGCGCAAGCTGTTCGGTATCACCACCCTGGATATCATCCGCTCCAACACTTTCGTGGCGGAGCTGAAGGGCCTGGATCCCACCAGCCTGAATATCCCGGTGATCGGGGGTCACAGTGGCAATACCATCCTGCCCCTGCTCTCCCAGATCGGTATCGAATTCTCCCAGGAGGAGATCGAGAGCCTGACCCCGCGCATTCAAAATGCGGGGACCGAGGTGGTCGAGGCCAAGGCGGGCGGCGGCTCCGCCACCCTCTCCATGGCCGATGCCGGCGCCCGTTTCGCCCTGACCCTGCTGAAAGCACTGGGTGGCGAAGAATCGGTGGTCTGTACCTATGTCGAGGTGGAGAATCAGCCGACCCGCTTCCTCTCCCTGCAGGTGCGCCTGGGCAAGAACGGCGTGGAGGAGATCCTGCCGGCCGGTACCCTGAGTGCCTACGAGCAGCAGCTGTTCGACGAGATGCTGCCGACCCTGGAGAGCAACATTGCCAAAGGCGTGGAGTTTGCCAACACCTGATAGCGGACGCCAAGCCGATAAAAAAGCGCCCGGTTTGAGCCGGGCGCTTTTTTGTCCGGGGGTAACTACTCACCCGGTCTGGAAGTGATTGACCTGCCTTGCCGGCCTCACACGATGGCTTGCCTCCTCGAATTCGGCCCCATTTTCAGCGCCTGCCCAAACTCGCTTCGCTCAAACAAGGGCAGGCTTGAATCTGAAAACGGGGCCGGATTCGAGGCGCCACCAAGATCGGCCAACAAGGCAGGCCAATCACTCCGTGAGTAGTTACGTCCGGGGATGGCGGGAGCGGTCTTGGATGGATGGCGTGTGCCGCCAGGTACCGCCTGATCGAAACGGTACAACCCAGCCCGGCCATCGATAAATAAGGGCGGCCAGCATGTTCGCTGACCGCCGCTTATCTCCTCCAGGCGAGCCCAGATTTACAGCACCTGGGCGATACCGCTGCAGAGGGCATCCATGTTGTTGCGGGTCATGCCGGCGACGCTGATCCTGCCCGAGCCGACGATATAGATGCCGAACTCCTCTTTCAGGCGTTTCACCTGGTCCGGGTTCAGTCCGGAGAAGGAGAACATGCCGCACTGACGGCTGATAAAGCTGAAGTCCTGGCTTACCCCCTTCTCTTTCAGGGTGGCCACGAACAGATCGCGCATCGCCTGGATGCGGTCCCGCATCTCGGCCACCTCTTTCTCCCACTCGGCATAGAGGGAGGCATTGTTGAGGATGGTGGTGACGATACCGCTGCCGTGGAATGGCGGATTGGAGTAGTTGGCACGAATGATCGACTTGATCTGGCTGAAGGCGTTATCCGCCTGATCGGCCTCTTTCGCCAGCAGGGTGATACCGCCGACGCGCTCGTTATAGAGCCCGAAATTCTTCGAGAAGGAGCTGGCCACCAGCAGCTCGGGATTGTGTTCGGTGAAGATGCGCAGGCCGGTCGCATCGTCCTGAATGCCCTTGCCGAAACCCTGGTAGGCGAAGTCGAACAGGGGTAGCCAGCCGCCGGCCGCCGACAGCTTCGCCAGCTCCTCCCACTCCGCGGTGGTGGGGTCGATACCGGTCGGGTTGTGGCAGCAGCCGTGAAGCAGCACGGTATCACCGGCAGCCACCTGCTGCAGGGAATTTTTCATGGCGGCGAAGTCCTTGTCCTTGGCTTCGGCGTCGTAGTAGTCGTAAGTGATCACTTCCAGGCCGGCCGCCTGGAAGATGTTGGCGTGGTTGGCCCAGGTGGGGTTGCTCACCCAGATGCGCCGGCTGGGCATGTGCCGGGCGATAAATTCGGCGCAGATGCGCAGGGCGCCGGTGCCGCCGGGGGCATGGGCCGAACGCGCGCGACCGCTGCTGATGATGTCACTGTCATTGCCGAACAGCAGGCGTTGCACGCCCAGGCCGTACTCGGAGGTGCCTTCAATGCTGAGATAGCTCTTGCTGGTCTCCTGGGTCAGCAGCTGCTCTTCAGCCTTTTTGACGCATGAGAGGATAGGGGTGGTGCCCGCCTCATCCTTGTAGATTCCGACGCCGAGATTGATTTTGCCGGTGCGGGTATCCTTCTTGAAGGCTTCCGTCAAACCAAGGATGGGATCGGCCGGCGCGGCACTGAGCTGTTCAAACATTTTTATCCTCATGCGAGTGATTAGTGACAAATGGGCCAATATGCTACCCCCTGTTCGCAGTGTTGCAAAGCGGTTAATGTTGATGGGGCGAAAACCGGATTTGATGGTTATGGAATGAGGAAGGATAGATGAGTCAAATGCCATTGTTGCCGCCGCTGGGGCTCTATATCCACCTGCCCTGGTGTGTGCGCAAATGCCCCTATTGCGACTTCAATTCCCACGAGGCGCGGACCGGCATCCCGGAGGCGGCCTATATCGAGGCCCTGCTGGCGGATCTCGATTTTGAGCTGGCCGGCGGCTGGGCCCGGATGCGTGAGTTGCAGAGCATTTTTATCGGCGGCGGCACCCCGAGCCTGTTTTCCGCCGAGTCGATCCAGCGGCTGCTGCGGGGCGTGCGCGAGCGGATCTCCTGTGTCGCGGGTATGGAGGTGACCCTGGAGGCGAATCCCGGCACCCTCGAGCACGGACGTTATCTCGGCTATCGGCAAGCGGGGGTGAACCGCCTCTCCATCGGAGTGCAGAGTTTTCAGCAAGACTCCCTTGTCCGGCTGGGCAGGATCCATGGCCCCGAGGAGGTCCATGCGGCGATCGACAGTGCCCGCTCGGCCCGGTTTGAGTCGGTCAATCTGGACCTGATGTGCGGCCTGCCGGGGCAGACCCTGGCGATGGCCGGCGAGGATGTCCGACTGGCCATCGACGCCGCTCCCGATCACATCTCCTATTATCAATTGACGCTGGAGCCGAATACCCCCTTCCATCGCCAGTCGCCCCGGGCCATGCCGGGCGAGGACGCGGCGGCCGATCTCCAGGCCGAGGGGCGGCGGTTGCTGGCGGCGGCCGGCTATCGGCAGTATGAGGTGTCGGCCTACGCGCACAACGGCCGAGTCTGTCGGCACAATCTCAATTACTGGCAGTTCGGCGACTACATCGGTATTGGAGCGGGGGCGCACGGCAAGCTCACCTCCGCCCCCCCCTGGCAGGTGCGGCGCAGATGGCGGGTGAAGCGTCCGGAGGAGTATCTGCGCGGCGCCGGCCGCAGGGGGGCGCTCTCCGGAGAGAGCCGACTCGATGGCGCGGACCTTTTTATTGAATTCATGATGAACACGCTGAGACTGAAGCAGGGCTTCGCGGTGGCGCTGTTTGCCGAGCGCACGGGGCTGGACGAGGCGTATTTGTGGGGCAGGCTGGCAAATCTGCTGGAACGGGGCATGTTGCTCCACGAGGCCGGCACTGTCAGAACATCGGAAGCCGCCTGGCTGTTTTTGGACGACGTGGTGGGCGGACTGCTTTGATTTGGACCCGCGCAAGGATAATTCCGTGGTACCGAGGGCGTTCCTGGACCCCGCTGGCAAGGCGCGCTTTGTTCCCTTGCCAAATAGCGTAACGCCGCCAGCGGGGTCCAGGGGCGACCGAATACAGGAACTTATTCTTGCGCGGGTGCGTGGCGCGTCAGTGTGCCGACAGTCTCCTAAAGTACGACCAATATTATAACTATCAGCCTCTTAGGTCCCGGGTGGTATTGCGACTCAGGGCAGCCGGTCGTGCTCTGTGCTAGGATTTCACTGTGAGGCCGCCAAGCGGTGGAGGGAGCGGCAGGCGTTGGTAAGGAGGGATGGTCAATGGAGCGGACGGGAGGCAAGCTGGATTTTGATTGTTGGCTGAAGCTGGCCAGTACCGACCTGCTGGCCTTCGAGGCGTTGCGCCGCTCGACTATCGATGAAGTCATCAGGCAGGCACCCAAGGCGCAACAGGATAGGCTGCGCCGGCTGCAGTGGCGTATCGACCAGGAGCGACGACGCTCCGGTAGCCCGATGGGGGCCTGCATCCGTATATCCAGGATGATGTGGGAGCAGATGATGGGTGAGGGCGGGCTGGTCGACCGCCTCCACGATCTCGGCAGCGGCGCGTACTCCGCCCGGGCGGGCAGCGGAAAGTCGGCAAAGGTCATCCCGCTGCTTCCCGGGCGCGGCAGGCGAAACTAGGCAATCACCGGGTAAGTATTGCGGGGAATGGTGGAGTTGGCTATAATGCCCCGTTCACCCCGTCCTAATTTTGCGGGTAGTTTGAGTTTATTCAGAGGCTGTCATGAAAGCGGATATCCACCCCAAATACGAAGAGATTAAAGTGGCTTGCAGCTGCGGGAACGAGTTTACCACCCGTTCAGCGCTGTGCGAGGATCTGCACGTGGAAGTCTGCTCAGCCTGCCATCCGTTCTTCACCGGAAAACAGAAGATCATGGATACCGCTGGCCGTGTAGACAAGTTCCGCAAGCGTTATTCGCGCGGTTGAGCGTAGCGTAAAGCAGAAAACAGATAAAAGGCACTTCGGTGCCTTTTATTTTATTCAGGGATGGAAATATGCCGTGGAGGCCAGGGATGATGGCCGGGAGCGGCTTTGCCGCCCGCTTGAGAGGCGCTAGTGGCCCCGCAACCGCAGGCGGTCCTGGCTCGGGCGCACCCGGCGTTGATTGCACCGGCCTCGAATCCGGGCGTTTTCAAACCGATGGACTATGCTTAACGCGTCTTTGCACAACGCATAATCGACACCCTTTCGCCTTCTGGTATTCGGCAGTATTCATTATTTCAATGTGCTGTATTAAAAAATGCAGTCATTGCGTCCAAATAAGGTTTTGGTAGCATTGCGGCGATTGCAAAATCCCGAAAGACTCCGCGTCTCAACGTGGCCGCAACCGATTTTATTTAATAATTTGCCGAAAAGTCAGGCAGTACAAGGAAAACTATGTTTGGATGGTTGTCCTATTAAGTGTCTGAGGGGTTGTTCTGATCGGCCGACTGTTATATAAAAGGCCAGTTAGCCAGTTTATGGCAGGAGAAAGTGAACTTATGTCAGATAAAAAAGTAACCTTAACCAACGAAGTGGATGGAACCTCTGTAGAGCTGCCTGTGTATAAGGGCACTGAAGGACCTGAAGTCGCCGACATCTCGACCCTCTACAAGAACACCGGGATGTTTACCTACGATCCCGGTTTCGTGGCCACGGCAAGCTGCCGTAGCGCGATTACCTACATTGATGGAGACAAGGGGATCCTGCGTTATCGCGGCTACCCCATCGAGCAGTTGGCCAAAGAGGCCAGCTTTCTCGAAGTCGCCTATCTGCTGATGTATGGCGAGCTACCGAAGGCCGAGGAGCTGGCCTCATTTGATAACACCATCCGCCACCACACCATGATCAAGGAGACCCTGAAGAACTTCTTCGATGGTTTCCAGTATGACGCCCACCCCATGGGTATCATGGTCGGTGTGGTTGGATCGCTCTCCGCCTTCTATCACGACTCGCTGGATATCAATAATCCGCGGCATCGTGAGATTTCCGCCCACCGGCTGATTGCCAAGATGCCGACTATCGCGGCGGCCAGCTATAAGCACAATGTTGGCGAACCCTTCATCTATCCGCGAAATGATCTGGATTATTGCGAAAACTTCCTGCGCATGATGTTCAGTAATCCCTGCGAGGATTACACCCCGGATCCCGTCGCGGTGAAGGCGATCAATATGCTGTTCATCCTGCATGCCGATCATGAGCAGAACGCCAGTACTTCAACCGTTCGTCTCTCCGGCAGTTCGCAGGCCAATCCGTTCGCCTGTATCGCCGCCGGTATCGCTTCCTTGTGGGGCCCCTCGCACGGCGGCGCCAACGAGGCGGTTCTGGATATGCTGGAAGAGATCGGGGATGTTTCCCAGATCGACAAGTATATCGCCAAAGCCAAGGATAAGAACGACCCGTTCCGTTTGATGGGCTTCGGTCACCGGGTCTACAAGAACTTCGACCCGCGCGCCACACTGATCCGCGAAGTGTGTCACGAAGTGCTCGAGAACATGAAGGACAACAATAATCCTCTGTTCGAGCTGGCCCTGCGCCTTGAGCAGGTGGCATTGGAGGATGAGTACTTCGTCGAGCGCAAACTGTATCCCAACGTCGACTTCTACTCCGGTATCATCTATCAGGCCCTGGGTATCCCGACCAGCATGTTCACCGTGATGTTTGCGGTTGCCAGGACGGTCGGCTGGGTGGCGCACTGGATGGAGATGATGGACGATCCCGAGCAGAGAATCGGGCGCCCACGCCAGCTCTACACCGGCGCGCCGATGCGGGATTACGTCCCGGTGGGCAAGCGTTAGTCTGACTCGAGCATCGTTAGCAGTTTGTTCAGCGACGCCCCCTTCTGGGGGCGTCCTTCTGTCGGGTCCAGCGGCATGTTGTGCCGCTCCGACTCCGGAAGGACCAGCAGTTCCAGCCGGTGCTCTCCGGCATGGAAACTGAATAACGTCCGTGCGGCGCGCTTTTTATTGCTGTAATCCAACGGCAGCTCACGCTGTCGAAAGGGGATCTTCCAGTCCATCAATGAGATGGCCACGGCCTCCACGGTGTCCGAGAAGAGCACCAGGCTGATGGGGGTGTGCTGGTTGGCAATCCCGCTCAGTACCGGGCCGATAAGGCGCGGATGGTATTGGCTGAACAGTCGCATGGCCGCCACCGCGCTCTCCCTGAGCTGGCGCAGCTGCGCGCCCTGGGTCGCCGACTGAAACAGTTCCAGGTGGTTTTTCAGGGCCAGCTCGATTTCGCGGTTTTCCGGTAGCTGGCGCTGGTCCGTGCAGCGCAGTCGCCTGGCGGCTTTAGTGCGAGCCTGGGCATAGCTGAGATCACTCTGTTCGGCGATCAATTGCGCAGCCTCAATGGCGATCTGATGTCTGAGCGCGCGGGGCGCTGAACGACGGGGCATGATAATGATGCTCCTGGTTAGGGCTGGTCAATAATCAACCATCACATCTTGCAGGTCTTTTCGTCCACCCTCGGTGTTGCGCCAAGGCTTGCTTCGGGCGTTCTGCGTGCCTTGAAGGCTAACGAAAATCCGGCACAAGCTAGAACTGTTATTGCTTTCCAGGCCCTCAGAATATCTGCTCCTCACTGGCAGTTCCCTTGATGGGCTGTCCCGGCTCGCTGTTCGACACCGCCTCACCGGAGAGTTCCTTGGGGGCGTTTTCGCTACGAAAAACTTCAAATATGGCGTCGGACTGATCGACGCTGGCACGCTTTCCCGTTTGTGGGTCGATGCGTACGGTGACCATACCGGTTGGTACCTTAAGCGGCTGTTCGGGGATATCCTTTAATGCGCTTCCCATGAACTCGATCCAGGCCGGTAGTGCGGCGCGGCCGCCGACTTCGCCCCTGCCGAGCGGTTTGGACGAATCAAAGCCGACCCAGGTGATCGCCACCAGAGAGCGGTTGAAGCCGTTGAACCAGGCGTCCCGCTGGTCGTTGGTGGTGCCGGTCTTGCCGGCAAGGTCCGAGCGCCCCAGGCTGCGTGCCTTGACGGCGGTGCCCTGGGTGATGACATCGCGCATCATGGAATTCATCAGGTAGTGATTCTGCGGTGAAATCACCCGTTCCGCGAGCGGCAGTTCACTGTTGCCCGCCGCTGTGCAGCCGTCGCAGACCGTGACCGGGGTGGCCTGAAAGATCAGTTCACCATTGTCCCTTTCGATGCGGCTGATAAAGTGGGGTTCGATCCTGAACCCGCCATTGGCCAGAATGGCATAGGCCGAGGCCATCTGCAGCGGGGTCACCGCGCCGCTGCCCAGGGCCAACGAAAGGTTGTGCGGCAGATCGGCGGGATTGAAGCCGAACTTTTTGGCGTGTTCCAGGGCGTGGGCAATCCCCATGGAACGCAGCAGGCGGATGGAGACGAGGTTGCGCGACTTGGTCAACGCATATCTCAGTCGGGTGGGACCAAAGAACTTTCCGCTGTAGTTCTCCGGGCGCCAGGCCCCTTCCAGGCTGGGATCATCGAACACCACGGGGGCGTCATTGATCAGGCTGGCGGCAGTGAAGCCGGCCTCGAGCGCGGCGGAGTAGATGATGGCCTTGAAGCCGGATCCCGGCTGGCGCATGGCCTGGGTAACCCGGTTGAACTTGCTGTGATAGAAATCATAGCCACCGGTCAGGGCCATGATGGCGCCATTGTCCGGATGCAGTGCGACAAAAGCGCTCTCGGCGGCGGGGATTTGGGCCAGTCGGAGGGTAGGCCCGGTATCGCTCTCGCTGATCAGCACCCTGACCAGGTCCCCCGGTTGAATGATCTCGCTGGCCTGCCGGGGTTTTGCGCCAACCTGATTTTCGCTCTTGAATGGTTGAGCCCACTCCATCCCGGTCCACGACAGGGTTTCATGGCGGCCTTCGCCGAGATAGAGTGTGGCGCTTTTCTCCTCGATGCCGGTGACAATGGCGGGCAGCAGGTCGCCAACTATCCGGTGATCCCTGAGCAGTGCATCCAGCGTCTGGTTATCTTCGTCACCCGAGAGCTTGAGGTGCTGCTCCGCACCGCGGTAGCCATGCCGCAGGTCGTAGGATTGCAAGTTGTTTCTGAGCGCCTGGTTGGCGACGGACTGCAGCTTGCTGTCGATGGTGGTATAGACATTAAAGCCGGTGGTGTAGGCGTCGTTGCCATAACGCTCATACATTTCCGCCCTGACCATTTCGGCGACGTAAGGGGCATCGGCCTCGGTCTGTGCGGTATTCAGTGCTGCGGTGAGGGGTACGGACCGCGCCGCTTGCTCTTCCGCATCATTGATAAAGCCCAGCTTGGCCATCCGGCCGAGGACGTAGTCCCGCCGTTGCATTGATCGTTCCGGGTCGGCCAGCGGGTTGTAGCGAGAGGGCGCCTTTGGCAGGCCCGCGATCATGGCAATCTGGGGCAGGGTCAACTGGTCTACGGTCTTGCCGTAGTAGACCATGGCGGCCGCGCCGATCCCATAGGCGCGATTTCCCATGTATATCTTATTAAGGTATAACTCCAGGATCTCCTGTTTTGTCAGTTCGTGTTCAATCCGGAGGGATAGGAAGATCTCGCTGAATTTCCGCGTGAAGGTCTTTTCGCTGGAAAGGAAGAAATTTCGTGCCACCTGCATGGTGATGGTGCTGCCGCCCTGTCGGCGTTCGCCGGTAAGCAACAATTGATAGGCGGCGCGCAGCAAGCCCTTGTAATCGACACCCGGGTGTTCGAAAAAGCGGTCATCCTCGGCGGCCAGAAAGGCCTGGACCAGGGGTTCTGGGATATCTTCATAGGCCAGAGGGATGCGGCGCATTTCACCAAACTCGGCGATGAGTTTGTCGTCACTCGAGTAGACCCGTAACGGGACCTGGAACTGGACGCTTTTCAGGCTCTCGATCGAGGGGAGTGACGGCTCGAGATAATAGTAGAGTGAGGCGACGGTGAGGGCGCCGGTTAGGGATCCCAGCAGGCTGAGCCAGAGGAAAAACTTGATCGGTTTCATTAACCACTTCATGAGCCAGTTCACGGATTGTGTATTGATGGGGATCCAGAATATATTGTCCAGAATATGTGGCTATACTACCAAATATGTGTTGTTGTGACAGTCTTGGATAAAAAATACTTCACAAGAAAATCATTTACTGCTATATAGTTAACTATTCTAATTAAAGGAAAACCTAAAAGTTCTCCGTAAAGCTATATTTTAATTGCGAGAAAGGAAACGCGATGGTCCCTTTTTTCGGCTCCAAGAAGCAGGCGATGCTTGGCCTGGATATCAGTTCCACGGCAGTCAAACTGCTAGAGTTGAGTAAGTCGTCAGGCCGGTCGGGCGCCCAGTTCAGGGTTGAAGCCTACGCGGTAGAACCGCTTCCGGCAAATGCCGTGGTGGAGAAGAATATAGCCGATGTCGACGCCGTCGGTCAGGCCATTCAGAATGTGGTCAGGCGTTCCGGTACCAAGGCACGCCAGGCTGCGGTGGCCGTCTCCGGGTCTGCGGTAATCACCAAGATCATCACCATGCCCGCCTCGCTCTCCGATGCGGAGATGGAGAGTCAGATTCAACTTGAGGCCGATCAGTACATCCCCTATCCGCTGGAAGAGGTGAACCTGGATTTTGAGGTCCTGGGGACTTCGGAGAAGAGCCCGGAAATGATGGATGTGCTGCTGGCGGCCTCGCGCAGCGAAAATGTCGATGACCGGGTGGCGGCCCTGGAAATTGCCGGTTTGGCGGCCAGCGTTGTCGACGTCGAAGCCTACGCCATGGAGAACGCCTTCAGCCAGATCGTCGATCAGCTGCCGGACAGCGGCGACGATCAGACGGTTGCCATCGCGGACATCGGGGCGACCACCACGACGCTGAATGTGCTGCGCAACGGCAAGATCATTTATACGCGGGAACAGAATTTTGGCGGCAGGCAGTTGACCGAGGAGATTCAGCGGCGTTACGGTCTCTCGCATGAGGAGGCCGGCATGGCAAAACGTCAGGGCGGGTTGCCGGATAATTATCTGCCTGAGGTGCTGGAGCCGTTTAAGGAGGCGATGGCTCAACAGGTAAGTCGTTCGTTGCAATTCTTCTTCTCGTCCAGCGCCTATAACAGTGTCGACTACATCATCCTGGCCGGCGGGAGTTCGTCAATCCCGGGCGTTGATGAACTGATCGAGGAGAAGATAGGCACGCCCACGGTTGTGGCCAATCCCTTCGCCAACATGTCGGTATCATCCAATGTAAAACCCCAGGGACTGAGTAACGACGCGCCGTCGCTGATGATTGCCTGCGGACTCGCATTGAGGAGTTTCGACTGATATGGCCCATATAAATCTACTTCCCTGGCGGGAAACCCTCAGAAAAAAGCGCCAAAAGGACTTCGGCATGTCGGTGCTGCTTGCGCTGATACTGACCGGTGCCGCCGCGGGGGGAGTGCACTTCTATATCGAGGATATGATCAGCCACCAGGGAGCGCGCAACGGCTATCTGGGGCAAGAGATTGCGATCGTCGATAAAAAAATCAAAGAGATACAGGATCTGGAGAAGCAGAAAGCGCAACTGATTGCGCGCATGAATGTGATCCAGTCACTACAGGGCAGCCGACCGCAGATCGTGCACCTGTTTGACGAACTGGTTACTACCATTCCGGATGGTACCCACCTGACCAAGCTGGATCAGAAGGGGGGGGCGATAACATTGAATGGAGTCGCCGAGTCCAATGCCCGCGTCTCCGCCTACATGCGTAATATCGATACTTCGGCCTGGTTGGGTGGGCCGTCCCTGCAGGTGATCACCAGCACCGAAAGATCCAAGGGTATATTCACCCTGACGGCCAAACAGATCGACCGCAATAAGGAAAAGGGGGATCAGCAGTGAACCTTCAGGAGTTGAATGAACTTGATTTCAACAATATCGGCGGTTGGCCGACGCCCGTAAAGGCGTTTATTATTATCCTGCTCTGCGTCGGAGTCGCCGTCGGCTGGTACTATTACAACACCGAAGAGCAGTTGCTCAACCTGGAGACCGCAGAGAAGAAGGAGTTGAGCCTGCGTGCCGAGTTTGAGCGCAAGCAGGCCAAAGCGGTAAATCTGGAGAAATACAAGAAGCAGCTGGAAGAGATGAAGCAGTCCTTCGGCGCCATGTTGCGACAGTTGCCGAACAAGACCGAAGTGGCGGATCTGCTGGTGGATGTATCGCAAACCGGTTTGGCCGCGGGCCTGGAATTCGAGCTGTTCGGTCCGCAGGCTGAAGTCCCGCGCGAGTTTTACGCCGAATTGCCGATACAGCTGCGGGTATTCGGCAATTACCATGAACTGGGGGCCTTTATCAGTGGCCTGGCCGCCCTGCCGCGCATCGTCACCATCCATGACGTCTCCGTGACGCCCCGCGCCGAGGGGGTGCTGGTGATGACCGCGACGGCAAAGACATACCGCTATCTGGAAGAGGAGGCGAATTGATGACGTATAACAAGATCATTCGTCTTGTACCTTTGCTGGCCGCTGTTCTCCTGCTGTCTGCCTGTGCCGACCGGAGCATGCACGATCTGAAAAGCTATGTGGATGAAGTGAAATCCAGGAAGGCCGGGCACATTGAGCCATTGCCGGAAATCAAGCCGATTGAGACTTTCGCCTATCTAAGCGACGGCCGGCGCAGCCCGTTTGAGTCACAGGCCCAGGGCGAGGAGTCGCTCGGACAGAATGCAGGCGATGGATTCGGGCCGGACTTCAACCGCCGCAAGGAGGAGCTGGAGAGTTATCCGCTGGATTCGCTGCGCATGGTGGGGCTGCTGGAGCAGTTGGGGATTACATGGGCGTTGATCCAGACACAAGAGAGAACGATTCACCGGGTTAAGGCGGGCAATTATCTGGGGACAAACCACGGGCAGATAACCCAGATCAATGAAACCCAGGTTGAGTTGACGGAGATCATTCCGGACGGTCAGGGCGGTTACCGTGAGCGGCAGGCCTCCTTGGCATTGGCAGGAGAGTAACAGGGCTATGTTAATGAAAAATAAACCACTTGACGTAAAACGGTGGAACCAGCCTCAGGGTCAGGGTGTGGCGACGGATGTGATGAATTCCATCCTCAGGTTCGTAAACGGTACATCCCTGTACCCCTCCTCCATCCTTGGGTCCGTAAACGGTGCACCCCTGCACCACTCCTCCCGGCGGCTGTTCCTGGCAGTTGTTCTCCTGTTCCTGTGTTCGCTGACACCCGTTTTCGCGGCGGACAATGTGCTGAAAGAACTGACTTTCTCCGCGTTGCCTGGCGACGATGTGGTCATTACGCTGCGTGCGGATAAACCGATTGAACGGCCACAGATGTTCACCACCGATAATCCCGCACGCATTGCGCTGGATTTTTTTGGCATGTCCAACGGGCTGAGCAGCAAAACCCAGGCAATCGGGATTGGCAATACCCGTAGCGTCACGGCTATTGAGGCGGGAGACCGCACCCGGGTGGTGGTCAATCTGGTTGAAGCGACAGGCCACGATATCGTGGTGAACGGAAACCAGCTGGAAATCACCATCAAGGGTGGTGCCCGGGTGGCCTCCTCCGGCAGAACAGCCACCGCGGCGGCACCCGCCGTGCCAGCTTCCCCGGACACGGCCGGGGAGCCGGTGGACAGTCTGCGCAATGTGGATTTCCGGCGGGGTGATGGCGGCGAGGGGCAGGTGATCCTGACCCTGGGCAATCCGGCAGCCGCCGTGGATATGCGCGAGGAGTCAGGCCGGATCGTCCTGGATATCCTCAATACCTCGCTGCCGGAGCGGTTGATGCGCAAGTTTGATGTGGGCGATTTCTCCACCCCGGTAAAACAGTTCGAGGTCACCAGCCAGGGCGAGAATGTGCATATCGAGATCACCGCAATGGGTGAGTACGAACACCTCGCCTACCAGGCCAATGATCTCTTTACTGTCGAATTTCGCGCCCTGACCAAGGAGGAAAGAGAGGAGATGCAGCGGCGCAAGGAGACGTTCACCGGTGAACGGTTGTCTCTCAATTTCCAGGATATCGAAGTGCGCGCCGTACTCCAGCTGCTGGCGGATTTCACCGGTCTGAATCTGGTCACCTCGGATACGGTTAGCGGCAATATCACCCTGCGGTTGAAGAATGTTCCGTGGGATCAGGCGCTAAGCATCATCATGAAAACGCGCGGTCTCTCCATGCGCCAGAATGGCAACGTCCTGCTGATTGCGCCAACCGAAGAGATAGCCGCGCGCGAAAAGCTGGAGCTGGAGTCGCAGCGCCAGATCGAGGAGTTGGCGCCGCTGTTTTCGGAATACATACAGCTGAACTATGCCAAGGCGACCGATATACAGAAACTGTTGAAGGCGGAAGGCAATCAGCTGCTGACGCCTGAGCGTGGCAATGTCACTTTCGATGAAAGGACCAATACCCTGCTGGTACGCGATACCGCCGCCAAACTTGACGATATCCGGCGGCTGATCACGCGGCTCGATGTGGCCGTCCGGCAGGTGCTGATCGAGTCCCGTGTGGTGATCGCCAATGATGATTTCGCCAGGGATATCGGCGTGCGTTTCGGCCTCAGCACCCACCTCAAGCAGGACGGTAACTTCCTGGATATCAATGGCACCCAGGCGGGCTACATCGGTAACACGGCCGGCTTGCATGAGGGCTCCCTGGAGTCGCCCGCCGGTTCCGGTATGGAGGGGCTGCTGGTCAATCTCCCACAGACCCTGAGTTCATCCAGGGGCGGGGCAATAAACTTTATCGCCGGGAAGCTCGGTTCCTATCTGCTGCAGCTGGAGCTCTCCGCCATGCAGCAGGAGGGCAAGGGCGAGGTCGTTTCCAGCCCCCGGGTGGTCACATCGGATCAGAGTACCGCGGTGATCAAGCAGGGTGTCGAGATCCCCTATCAGGAGGCCAGTTCCAGTGGCGCGACCACGGTCTCGTTCAAGGAGGCGGTGCTGAAGCTTGAGGTGACCCCCCATATCACCCCGGATGATCGGATTATCATGGATCTCAATATCTCCAAGGACAGTCCCGACTTCTCCCGTTCGGTCTTGGGCGTGCCGCCAGTGGATACGCGGGAGGTTGAGACCTCCGTGCTGGTCGAGAACGGCGAAACCGTGGTCCTGGGCGGTGTATTCGAGCGTTCGGAGACGCGCAGAAATGAACGTGTCCCATTCTTCGGCGATCTCCCCTATGTGGGCTTCATGTTCAAACAGGAACTGCGTACGGATGAGAACCGGGAACTGTTGATCTTCGTCACCCCGAAGATCCTCAAGGAGACCCTGTCAGCCCGCTGATACACGGCTCTCCTGGTTGCACCCGGAAGGGTCTATCCGCGCGGATAGACCCTTCTTGTTTGGGGCGGCCGGACAACGCAGCGCGTGAAGCGCTTATGCCTTGCGGGCGTTGCGTGGAGCACAACGGCGAAGCGGCCCGCCAATCCGAAGCCTGGGATTGCTGCGTCGCGCAAACCCCTGGCAATGGCCGGGAACGGTGCGGCGGCACCTCGCAATGACGGGGAAAAGTTTGCCGTGGTCCGGGACCGCGCAACGGGTGGCCCATGAACAACTGGACCAGGATTTCTGCCGATAGCCCGGAAATATCCGGCGATTCGTGTTGATGGTCCATTTTTAATTGTCTGTTGATAGAAAATCTGGCATACCTAGCGCTCTATGAATCATCCAAACAATATCTTTCTGATTGGGCCCATGGGGGCTGGTAAAAGCACCATCGGTCGTCAGGTGGCCGCATTGCTCGGCCTGGATTTTGATGATACCGATCACGAGATCCAGCGACGTACTGGGGTCGATATTCCCACCATATTCGACTATGAGGGTGAGGAGGGATTCCGCAAGCGCGAAAGCGCCGTGATCGAAGATCTTACCCAACAAGCGGGGCTGGTGCTGGCCACCGGGGGTGGTTCGATCCTCGATCCGGATAATCGACGCAACCTGAGCAGCCGCGGTTTTGTGGTCTATCTCTACTGTAGCCCGGAACAGCAGTATGAACGTACCCTGCGGGACCGGAGTCGGCCGCTGTTGCAGACAGAGGATCCTCTGGGCACCCTGCAGGCGCTGATGGCGGAGCGCGATCCCCTGTATCGGGAGACGGCGGATATCGTCGTGACTTCAGAGAAGCGTAGTGCTTCGGCGGTGGCCAATGAGATTGTCAGAAAGCTCAGGGCCGAGTGATTCCCGGCGGCAATTCTAAATATGGCTTATTTCTGGTTTACGCGCAGTTTCGATACCCCGGAAACCGGCCATAGGGCGCCCCATGGGCGCCGTCGGCGGGTACGGCCCGCCCTATGCGCAAGGCTCGGCTCGTTGGGGTGCGTACTTCACTCCAACCGCACTGTAGAACCACGGATTCACACAGATAAACACAGATTCAGAATGCTGACCCCCTCTCCGCGTGTATCTGTGTCCATCCGTGGTTCTTTTGAATAGTTACCATTTTTTTGCCAAACCCAGTTATTAACCAGAATTATTATCGCATAATGAATAACCAGACCAGCATTTTGAATGTTAATCTCGCCGAGCGCTCTTATCCCATCTATATTGGTACCGATCTGCTTGGCGACAGTGCGGTCTACCGCCCCCATATCCATGGACAGCAGGTGCTGATCGTGTCGAATACCACGGTGGCGCCCCTCTATCTGGAGACGGTCCAGGCAGCGCTTCGGGAGTTTCGGGTCGAGTCGGTCATTCTGCCGGATGGCGAGCAGTACAAGACCCTGGCGGTGTGGCAAGGGATTATTGATGCATTGCTGGAAAACCGCTTCGACCGGCGCTGTACGGTGATCGGTTTGGGTGGTGGGGTGGTGGGCGACATGGCGGGTTTCGCCGCCGCCTGTTACCAACGGGGCGTCTATTTCATCCAGGTGCCCACCACGCTCCTGGCGCAAGTGGATTCATCGGTTGGCGGTAAAACCGGTGTGAATCATCCGCTGGGAAAAAATATGATTGGCGCATTTTATCAACCACAGTGCGTCATTGCCGATATTCAGACGCTGGCTACCCTGGACAAGCGCCAACTCTCCGCCGGGCTGGCGGAAGTGATCAAATACGGGCTGATCGGCGACCCGGAATTTTTTGTCTGGCTGGAACAGAATATGGACAGTCTGATGGCCCGGGACCAGGCTCTGCTGAGCTATGCCATTGAGCGTTCCTGCAGCGATAAGGCCGGTGTCGTGGCGGCGGACGAACGCGAGGCCGGCAATCGTGCCCTGCTCAACCTGGGACACACCTTTGGCCATGCCATCGAAACGGGGATGGGTTATGGTGAGTGGCTGCATGGTGAGGCCGTCGGCGCCGGTATCTGCATGGCGGCGGATTTTTCCCGCCGGCTGGGTTGGCTGACGGCGTCCGATCAGGCCCGGATCACGGCACTGATCGCCCGAGCCGGCCTGCCCACCCATCCGCCGGAGAGCATCGATGCCGATCGGTTCATGCAACTGATGTCGGTTGACAAGAAGGTGCTGGCACAGAAAATTCGCTTGGTTCTGATGAATCAGCTGGGCTCTTCCGTAGTGACCGATGATTTTGATTCAGAACTTTTGAAGGTGACCCTGAATGGGTATGGACCTGAATGAGTATGGATCAGCGGCCGGCTGACGCGGTAGCGAGCGCCGAATCAACTCACCGGCATGACAGGACGCCCACCCCGGGGAGATCTGAGGCGTTTTTTTCAACTCCGGAGCTCAGGCAACGCCTGGATCTGCTGCGGCATCTGACGGATAACAGTGAGAAAATACTGTTAATCAAAGGGGCCACCGGTTCCGGTAAGAGTACCCTGCTGCAACAATTCCGCGATTTATCCCGGGAGGATTGGGCGCTTTGCTGTCTGACGGCGGACCACATGCTGCAGCCCGACCAGTTCTTCTCACTCCTCTATCGGCGTTTCGGGCTGACCGGTCCCGCGGCGATGAATATCGAGGAGCTGCTCAAGCGCTTCGAGATGCTGCATGCCGCCGGACGGTTACCGGTGATAGTGGTCGATGACGCCCAGCTGCTCCCGGTAGCGACACTGATCGCCTTGTTCCGGCTTTTTGAGCGTCGTCCCGGCAGCCGGGCGCTGATTCGGGTGGTGCTGTTTGCCACGCCCGAGATCAATGCGCAGTTCCAGACGCCGCAACTGCAGGCGATGAATCTCCAGAGTGTCCAGTCTCTTGAGATGCCGCTGTTTGATGCGGCGCAGGCGCAGGCATTTATCGGGTTTCTGCTCGATACCGAGGGTAAGCCGGCGGGCCTGAAACTGGCGCCCGGACGAATTGAGCGGATTATCAGGGACGCCGCGGGAGTGCCGGGCGTGCTGGAAGAGCGACTGCAGGGCGTTTTTGCCGGTGCCTCCAAGCCTGCCGAGGCGGTGGTTGCGCAATCCACCGCAAAGCAACGGTTCGGTATTCGAGCGGTGGTGTCAGACCTGCCGCTGTCGGTGCTGATGGGCGCGCCCTTGCTGCTGGTACTGCTGCTGCTGACACTGGTTTTTCAGGATGAGATCAATCGGCTGTTCGATCAGACGGAAGCCGATCCGGCCGTGGAAGGCGTTACGAGCTTCACAGATGGGAGGTTGCATCCCCTGCAACTTCCGCAACCCGGGTCGGGAACGGCGCGCGAGACGGAAGGCCCCGGGATAGGGGAGCGGCTGGAGCAAGCGCCGCCCCTGGGGACGGCTCCCCGGACGGACCAGCCGCCGCAGCTGTTAGCGGGGCCGGAACCAGAAGCGGAAACAGCAACGGAACCGGAACCGGAACCGGAACCGGAAACAGCAACGGAAACAGAGCAGGCGCCAGGGCCGGCGGTCATCCCGCCGACTGCCGCGGAGGCGATGGCGTCGCAACCGGGCGTGACGGATGAACCGGCCACACCCAAACCCGGCACAGCGCCGGCCGCCGGGGAAGTGGCCAGCGCGGTTAACGATGTGTCACCTGCCGGTGAGGCGTCACCACCCGATAATCTGCCGGCCGGCGAGGACGCTCCCGGGGCGGGCGGCACGCCCGTGGTCGAAGAGGATGCCGCTGCCGAGTCGCCAGGGCTCGCGGCAAGGCCCGCCGCCGCGACTGATGGCGCGGATTCGGCGACCCCCACCGCCGGGAAGCGCCTTCGGGACGAGCGTTGGATATTGACCCGGAGTCCCGTTGCCTACACACTGCAGCTGGTGGGTGTCAGGGATGAGCCGGCCGCCAGGCGGTTTATCGAGCAACACCGGCTACGCGGGGACGTTGCCTACTTCAAGACGACCCGGTCGGGCCAACCATGGTACTCGGTGATCCATGGCGTCTATGGGGACCGATCCAGCGCCCTCAAGGGCCGGGAGACCCTGCCGCCCGCGCTGCGCAATAGCGGTGTCTGGCCCCGTACCTTTGCCTCCGTCCAGGCGGCCATGGGTAAATAAAGGACGGAAATCCGTAGCGGATACCCACTCCATCTAGGGAAATTAAAGCTGTTCAGTAAATTGCTGGCCTGGAATAAAGTTTTCCATTATCCTGCAGGGTTCTGTCCGGCCGGAATTCCTTGTGATGGACATTCTTCGGCCATTTTGGACGAACCTCGAAGAGTGTTTTTTCGGGTCTTACGTCCATGTTTACAACGGGTAGAGAGCAGTTGTTGCCGTATTCTGCCCCGATGAGATGAGGTTTACGATGGGCCAAGGCGCTTTGCCAGCGAAGCAGGGACTCTATGATCCCCGTAACGAACACGACGCCTGTGGCGTCGGTTTTGTCGCCAATATCAAGGGCCGTAAGAGCCGCAGGATTGTCGAACAGGGCTTGGAAATCCTGGAGCGGCTGACGCACCGTGGTGCGGTCGGCGCGGACCCGCGCGCGGGTGACGGCGCCGGTATCCTGATTCAGATACCCGATCACTTTTTCCGTGAGCAGCTGGATTTCACCCTGCCGGAACCGGGCGAGTATGCGGTCGGCATGCTGTTCCTGCCGCGCGATGAGGCGGCGCGGGCACGGGCCGAGAGCACGGTCAACCGGTTTGTCGAGGATGAGGGGCAGCAGATTATCGGCTGGCGCGAGGTGCCGGTGGATAATGAAGGTCTTGGGTACAGCGTAAAGCCAACAGAACCTTCCATCAAACAAGTATTTATCGGCCGTGGAGCCAATTGCCCGGAGCGGGCGGCCTTCGAGCGCAAACTGTTTGTCATTCGCAAACAGATCGAGAAGGTGATTCGTGAAACCGGCCTGGAGAAGGGCGAGTCGTTCTACTTCACCTCCCTCTCCTCCCGCACCATCACCTACAAGGGGATGCTGCTGTCCGATCAGGTGGGCGAATATTATCCCGACCTGAAGGACGAGCGCATGGTCTCGGCGCTTGCGCTGGTCCATCAGCGCTTCTCCACCAACACCTTCCCGACCTGGGATCTGGCCCATCCGTTCCGCATGATCGCCCACAACGGCGAGATCAATACCCTGCGCGGCAACGTCAACTGGATGGCGGCACGCAAGCACTCCATGGCCTCCGAGATCCTGGGTGACGACCTGGCCAAGGTATGGCCGTTGATCCCGGAGGGACAGTCCGACTCCGCGTCGTTCGATAACGCCCTGGAATTGCTGGTGCAAGGGGGTTACTCCCTGGCCCACGCCATGATGATGCTGATCCCCGAGGCCTGGTCGGGCAATCCGTTGATGGATGAAAGCCGCCGCGCCTTCTACGAGTACCACGCCGCCCTGATGGAGCCGTGGGACGGACCGGCCGCGGTCGCCTTCACCGACGGCCGGCAGATCGGCGCCACCCTGGACCGCAACGGCCTGCGCCCGGCGCGTTATCTGATCACCGACGACGACATGGTGATGATGGCCTCGGAGATGGGGGTGCTGGATATCCCGGAGGCACGCATTATCAAGAAGTGGCGCCTGCAGCCGGGCAAGATGTTCCTGATCGACCTGGAAGAGGGACGTATCATTGACGATGCGGAGATCAAGGCGCAGCTCTCCACCGAGCACCCCTACCAGGATTGGCTGGATCAGACCCAGATCCACCTGGATCATCTGCCGAAAGTGGTGGGTGCCATGTCGCCGGATCCCGCGACCCTGCTGGACAGCCAGCAGGCCTTTGGCTACACCCAGGAGGATATCAAGTTCCTGCTGACACCGATGGTGCTGACCGGCCAGGAGGCGACCGGTTCGATGGGCGCGGACAATCCGCCGTCGGTGCTCTCCAACCGGCCGCGGCACCTGTCGACCTACTTCAAACAGAATTTTGCCCAGGTCACCAATCCGCCCATCGACCCGATCCGCG
Organism: Sedimenticola hydrogenitrophicus; assembly: GCF_025175675.1. Lineage (GTDB taxonomy): Bacteria > Pseudomonadota > Gammaproteobacteria > Chromatiales > Chromatiaceae > Sedimenticola > Sedimenticola hydrogenitrophicus. The sequence goes on along the minus strand of NZ_JANIOA010000011.1, from coordinate 57,039 downwards.
AAGAGATCGTGATGTCGCTGGTGTCGCTGATCGGCCCCCGCCCCAACCTGCTGGGTATCGGCCAGAGCAAGCCGGCCATGCGCCTGGAGGTGCATCAGCCGATCCTGACGAACAGCGACCTGGAGCGGATCCGCAATATTGAAGACAACACCGGCGGCGCCTTCCGCACCCGTACCCTGAGTATCTGCTTCAAGGCGGCCAAGGGTGCGACCGGTCTGAAGCTGGCCCTGGATGCCCTGGGTCACGCCGCCGAGAAGGCGGTGCTGGAGGGGTTCAATATCCTGATCCTCTCGGATCGCCGTGTGGATGCGGATAATATCGCCATCCCGGCCCTGCTGGCGGTCTCGGCGGTGCATCACCACCTGATCCGCAAGGGGCTGCGTACCGAGTCGGGGTTGGTGGTCGAGACCGGCGCAGCACTCGAGGTACACCACTTCGCCACCCTGGCGGGCTACGGTGCGGAGGCGATCAACCCCTATGTGGCGTTCGATACCATCCAGTCCCTGCTGTCGGCCCTGCCGGAACAACTCGGCTTCAAGGATGCGCAGAAACGCTATATCAAGGCGATCGGCAAAGGCCTGAAGAAGGTGATGTCGAAGATGGGGATCTCGACCTACCAGTCCTACTGCGGGGCGCAGATCTTCGATGCCGTGGGCCTCACCGGCAGCTTCGTCGACCAGTATTTCACCGGCACCTCCAGCCTGATCGAGGGCGCCGGACTGGACGAGATCGCCCAGGAGGCGGTGCGTCTGCACGCCAATGCCTACGGCAACAATCCGATCTACCGCAGACACCTGGATGTGGGGGGCGATTATGCCTACCGGCAGCGCGGCGAAGTGCACGCCTGGACCCCGGATACCATCGCCAAGGTGCAGCACGCCTCGCGGGCCAACGATGCCAGGAGCTATGCCGAGTTTTCACACCTGATCAACGAACAGGATGAGCGCCTGCTCGCCTTCCGCGGGCTGTTCGATTTCAACTGGGCGAGTGAACCGGTGCCTCTGGACGAGGTGGAGCCGGCGAAGGAGATCGTCAAGCGTTTCGCCACCGGGGCCATGTCCTTCGGCTCGATCTCCCATGAGGCCCACTCCACCCTGGCGATGGCGATGAATGCCATCGGCGGCAAGTCCAATACCGGTGAAGGGGGTGAGGAGCCGAGCCGTTTCAACCCACTGCCGGACGGCTCGCCCAATCCGCAGCGTTCCGCCATCAAGCAGGTGGCCTCCGGCCGCTTTGGCGTGACCACCGAATACCTGGTCAATTCGGACGATATCCAGATCAAGATGGCGCAGGGCGCGAAGCCGGGCGAAGGCGGTCAGCTGCCGGGCCACAAGGTCAATGCGCAGATCGCCCGGGTGCGTCACTCCACCCCGGGTGTAGGCCTGATCTCGCCGCCGCCGCATCACGACATCTACTCGATCGAGGATCTGGCCCAGCTGATCCACGACCTGAAGAACGTGCAGCCGAAATCGCGCATCTCGGTCAAGCTGGTCTCCGAGGTGGGTGTCGGTACCGTGGCCGCCGGTGTCTCCAAGGCGCATGCCGACCATGTCACCATCTCCGGTTTCGACGGCGGTACCGGGGCATCGCCCCTCACCTCCATCAAGCATGCCGGCTCCTCCTGGGAGATCGGTCTGGCGGAGACCCATCAGACGCTGGTGCTGAACCGGCTGCGCGGGCGTATTGCCGTCCAGGTCGACGGCGGCCTGCGTACCGGACGCGACGTGGTGGTCGGCGCGCTGTTGGGGGCCGACGAGTTCGGTTTCGCCACCGCGCCGCTGATCGTCGAGGGCTGTATCATGATGCGCAAATGCCATCTGAATACCTGCCCGGTGGGCGTGGCCACCCAGGATCCGGAACTGCGCAAGCGGTTTACCGGCAAGCCGGAGCATGTGATCAACTACTTCTTCTTTGTCGCCGAGGAGGTGCGCCAGCTGATGGCCAAGCTGGGCTTCCGCAACTTCAACGAGATGATCGGCCAAAGCGACCGTCTGGATACCCGCAAGGCGGTGACCCACTGGAAGGCCAAGGGGCTCGATTTCTCGCGCATCCTGGCGAAACCGGTGGCCGGTGAGGGCGTGGCGATCCATAACACCGAGGTCCAGGACCACGGGCTGGACAAGGCGATGGATCATCGCCTGATCGAGTTGGCCCAGCCCGCGCTGGAGCGCGGCGAGGCGGTCAGGATCGAGATCGATATCCACAACTACAACCGCACCTTCGGCGCCATGCTCTCCGGACGGGTGGCCGAGAAATACGGCCACGCCGGTCTGCCTGAGGACACCATCTACGTCAAGGCCAGGGGCACGGCGGGCCAGTCTCTGGGCGCCTGGCTGACCCGGGGTGTGACCATCGAACTGGCGGGTGAAGGCAATGACTACGTCGGCAAGGGGCTCTCGGGCGGGCGCATCGTGGTCTATCCGCCGGCGGAGTCGGGCATCGACAAGGCCGAAGAGAACATCATTGTCGGCAACACCGTGCTCTATGGCGCCATCGCCGGCGAGTGCTATTTCCGCGGGGTCGGCGGCGAGCGCTTCGCCGTGCGCAACTCGGGCGCCACGGCGGTGATCGAGGGGGTCGGCGACCACGGTTGTGAATACATGACCGGGGGCGTGGTGGTCTGTCTGGGCTCGACCGGGCGCAACTTTGCCGCCGGCATGTCCGGCGGCATCGCCTACGTACTGGATGAGGACGGCAGCTTCGAACAGCGCTGCAATCTCTCCATGGTCGACCTGGAGCCGATCCGGGACGAAGACGATGCGTTGGAGACGCTGGATCATCAGGGCGGCGACCTGGAGACCAAGGGGCGGGTCGATGTCAGTCACGACATGACCCGTTTCGACTCCATCCGTCTCCGGCAGTTGATTGAGAACCACCTGCATTACACCAACAGTACCGTTGCTCAGAAGATCCTCGACAACTGGGGTGAGTATCTACCGAAGTTCGTGAAGGTGATGCCGGTGGATTATCGTCGCGCCCTGATGGAGATGCAGGTGGCGCAGGCGCGAGGTAGTGAAGTTGTCAAGGGGGGTCGCTAATCATGGGTAAGCCAACAGGTTTCAAGGAGTATCCGCGTCAGGACCGCAGCTACGCGCCGGTCGCCGACCGGCTGACTCATTTCAACGAGTTCACCATCGAACTGAGCAGCGACGAGCTGAGTATTCAGGGCGCGCGGTGCATGGACTGTGGCATCCCCTTTTGTCACAAGGGGTGCCCGGTGGACAATATCATCCCCGACTGGAATGACCTAGTTTACCACAATGACTGGAAATCGGCCATCGAGGTACTCCACTCCACCAATAACTTTCCCGAGTTTACCGGGCGCATCTGCCCGGCGCCCTGTCAGGAAGCGTGCACGCTCAACCTCACCGATGAGCCGGTGACCATCAAGAGCATCGAGCTGGCGATTGTCGAGAAGGCGTGGGAAGCGGGCTGGATCCAGCCCCAGATCGCCCGCCACAAGAGCGGCAAACGGGTCGCCATCGTCGGTTCCGGACCGGCCGGACTGGCCTGCGCCCAGCAGTTGGCGCGGGTGGGTCACTCGATCTCGGTGTTCGAAAAAGAGAACCGTATCGGCGGGTTGCTGCGTTACGGGATTCCCGATTTCAAGCTGGACAAGAAGGTGATCGACCGCCGCATGGGGCAGATGCAGGCGGAAGGGGTCAAGTTCCACGCCAATACCCACATCGGCCTCGATATTCCGGCCAAGGTCTTGGTGGACAAGTTTGACGCGGTGGTACTGACCGGCGGCTCCGAGCAGCCGCGGGACCTGCCGGTACCGGGACGCGAGCTGAACGGCATCCACTTTGCCATGGATTTCCTGCGCATGAACAGTCACCGGGTGCAGGGTGACGAGGTCGGGGACGGGTTCATCTCCGCCGCGGGCAAGCACGTGGTGGTGATTGGTGGTGGCGATACCGGATCGGATTGCATCGGCACCTCCAACCGCCAGGGCGCGGAGTCGGTGACCCAGATCGAGATCATGCCGCGGCCGCCGGAAAAAGAGGACCATCTGACCATCTGGCCTTACTGGCCGAACAAGCTGCGCACCTCCTCCTCCCAGGAAGAGGGCTGCGAACGGATCTGGAGTGTCGCCACCAAGGCATTCCTGGATGATGGGAAGGGCAATGTCAGGGCGGTCCGCTGCATCAAGGTGGAGTGGCAGCAGAGCGACTCGGGCGAGTGGAAAATGAGCGAGGTGGCCGGCTCCGAGTTCGAACTCCAGGCCGACCTGGTGACCCTGGCGATGGGCTTTGTGCATCCGGTGCATGACGGCATGATCAATGAGCTGGGCGTGGGCCTGGATAGCCGTGGCAACGTCAAGGGGGATACCGAAGGGAACGAGGCGTACCGCACCTCCATCGGTGGGGTGTTCGCGGCCGGCGACATGCGCCGCGGGCAATCGCTGGTGGTCTGGGCGATTCGTGAGGGCCGCCAGTGCGCCCGCGCCGTGGATGAGTACCTGATGGGGAGCTCCGAGTTGCCGCGCTGACGATTTATCGCCGGAGGCGGTTGGCAAAAAGGGTGGTGGCCGGGAGGGCCACCGCCCTTTTTTTATCCAGGGATCGCAGGATCGTAAAGCACCCCAACGAGGCAATGCCGGGACGGGCGTAGGGGCAACCCCCTGCGGTAAATCCTTGCCAAGAGATGCTGAGGCTAAACCTCGCCAAATTTAGCATGGCTGGGCAAGCGGTGTTGATATTACAATTGCGAATCGTTATTATTGGCTCTCCTGGTTTCTGAACGGGACCCGTAGCCGCCTCCGGGGTGGAGGGCCGGGCCTGTGGAGTACGGATTCGCCATGAAATACGCTTTTATTTCTCTCTGGTTGCTGCTGCCCGCTATCGGTTGGGCCGGCGAACCCGCAGGCTGGCTGGCGGTGGCTGAGGCCGTGGTGGAGCATATCGACGCGGCCGAGCACTCCTACTTGGCCGGGGATGCGAAACAGGCCAAACGCTCGGTGGTGAGTGCTTACTTCGGTGTCTTCGAGGACCGCAAGATGGAGGCGGCGATGCGCATGGAGCTGGGGGCCAAGCACACCTATCAGGTCGAGCGGCGGTTCGGCGACCTGCGCAAGGCGATCCAGAACGGGCTGGACGGGGCCGAGGTGAGCGCCATTGCCGAGACGATCCGGGTGGCGATGCGCCGGGATGCCGAAAAGTTGGACCAGGCCGGTATTCCGCTGGAAGTGTTCAAGGTGAACCAGTGAGCCTGCGTTGGCTGCTGCTCATCCTGTTGCTCCCGGTGACCGGTTTCGGGGCCACCGAGACACCCAATGCGTCACCCGATTTCGGCGCCGTGGTGGCCGAACTGACCCGTCAGGGTGACCGGATCGTGGCCGACTATCGGCCGGAGGAGGGAATTGATACGGCGGATGCCGTCTCCGGGCTCTATTTCGATATCTTCGAAGGCAGCGGGATGGAGGTGGCCATCGGCATGCGCGACCCGGCGCTGAAAAGCGAACTGGAGTCGCGCTTCAGCAAGATCATCGGACTCGCCTCGCGTGAACGTGCCGCTGACGAGGTAGCGACCGCCTGGCAAGAACTGCGCACCCAACTGGAACAGGTGGCCGACGCCCAGCAGCCGGCGGAGAGCGATTTTTGGGGGCTGTTCGTGCAGGCGTTCCTGATCCTGCTGCGTGAGGGTTTCGAGGCGATGCTGGTGATCACGGCGCTGGTGGCCTACCTGCGTCGCCAGGGCGCGGCGGAGCAGGTGCGGGTGGTCTATCACGGCACCGCCTGGGCGCTGCTGGCGAGCCTGCTGACCGCCTGGCTGTTCAGCGTGGTGCTGCAGATTTCCGGCGCCGGGCGGGAGGCGCTGGAGGGCGTCACCATGCTGCTGGCCGCAGCGGTGCTGTTCTATGTCAGCTACTGGCTGATCTCGAAGAGCGAGGCGGCCCGCTGGCAGGCCTTTATCCATAACCAGATCAGCAGCGCCCTCTCCCGGGGCAGCCGCTTCGCCCTGGGCCTGGCGGCCTTTCTGGCGGTCTATCGCGAAGGTGCCGAGACCGTACTCTTCTATCAGGCTCTGAGTGGTCAGACGAATGGCCAGTGGTGGCCGCTGCTGGGCGGTTTCGCCCTGGCCCTGGCGGCCCTGCTGCTGCTCTACCGGCTGATGCAGGCGGCCTCGTTCCGACTGCCGATCGGACTCTTTTTTACCCTCACCGCCGTGCTGCTCTACTACCTGGCCGTCACCTTCGCCGGCAACGGGATACTGGAACTGCAGGAAGCCGGCTGGGTAGGGATTACCCCGGTTGACGGGGTTGCCCGTATCAGCTGGCTGGGCCTCTATCCCACCCTGGAGAGCCTGTCGGCCCAGCTGCTGCTGATTCTGCCGCTGCCGCTGGCCATCGCTTGGTGGTGGAAACAGCGCCGCCGCGTCGCCGCCGGTGCTGGGACATGAGCGTGCCTCTGTCGGTGAATCGACTCGCCACGGGCCGGGCCGGCGACCGGCTGGCCGCCATCCCGGTGCGTGTGGCGGGAACCGTGAATGCCCGCATCGCCGGCCCGCTGGAGGCCTTTTTCGTCCACCACCGTGAGCGGCTGGTGTGGCTGCATGCGGCCATGTTCCTGTTTTTCCTGGCCGTCATCCTGCTGCCGCTGTTCCTCCCCGAGGCGCCGGAAAACGCCACCCCGCTGAACAACTTTACCCGTTTCGCCAATTACGCCATGTGGGGCCTCTGGTTTCCGCTGGTGTTTATCTCGGTAATTTTCACTGGGCGCAGCTGGTGTGGCCTGCTCTGCCCCATGGGGGCCGCCTCGGAGTGGGCCAATAAAAAAGGCCTGCAACGACCGATTCCGGCCTGGGTGCGCTGGGAGGGAACGCCACTCATCAGTTTTCTGCTGATCACGATACTGGGCCAGACGGTCGGTGTGCGGGATCACCCGGAAGCGATCGCCGAGGTGTTTGGCGGTACCCTGCTCCTGGCGATTCTTCTGGGATTCGTCTATGGCCGGAATAAACGGGCCTGGTGCCGTCACATGTGTCCGATCGGCCTGCTGCTGGGGGTCTTCTCCCGCATCGGCGCGGTACAGTTCGCGCCCAAGCGGAAGAAGACCGGTGGCGACCGCTTCACCGAAAAAGGGGTCTGTCCCACCATGATCGACATCCCGCGCAAGGAGGAGTCGCGCCACTGCATCGAATGTTTCCGTTGCGTCAATCCCGAATCCCCGGGGGGACTCTATCTGCGCTTGCGGCCGCCCGGTGAGGAGATCGCGCAGATCCACCGGCACCACCCCAATCCCTACGAGGTGGGCTTTCTGTTCCTGGGGACCGGGGTGGCCCTGGGCGGCTTTCTCTGGCTGGTACTGCCCCAGTATCAACAGCTGCGCCAGACGGTCGGTGGCTGGTTCATCGAGCGCGGCTGGTACTGGATCGGCGAGTCCGGCCCCTGGTGGCTGATGAGCGTGCATCCGGAGCGGCGCGAGGTGTTCAACTGGCTCGATTTCACCCTGATTGTCGGTTTCATGCTGGCTGTCATGCTGCTCCTAAGCCTGCTGCTGTCATTAACCACCGGGTTGTCCGCCTGGCTGGCCGGGCGGCTGGGCGCGGATCGCGGTTTGGCGGATCGGTTTGTCGAGTTGGGCTATCAGTACGCGCCGGTGGCCATGGTGTCGCTGGTGTTGGGACTGGGGGGTGAGCTGTTCGCCCCGCTGACCCGGCTGGGCCTGTCGGATGCCACGGTCGGCCTGGTGAAAGGGGGGCTGTTTTCCCTCGGGCTGCTCTGGAGTCTCTACCTGGGACGGCAGATATTGATTAATCAAGGGCTGCGGGGCCATGGATTGTGGGTGCCCCTGCTGCCGGGTGTTGCCGGAAGCATGCTGGTCGGGCTGGCCTGGTGGCCGGCCGTTTTCGGAATTTAGTCGCGCCCCGTCGGGGGGAGTCTCCAGGCGGGGTTTTTTTTTGGCTCAGTAACGCGAATGAGTCGTATTATAATACTGGAGAGTTATATGAAAAGAGGTGCATTGAGTCTGGCCCTGGCGGGTCTGTTGGGAAGTGCCGTCGTCAGCGCCGGCGAACAGCCGATCGGTGATCCGGTGGAGCTGAACGGCATGGAGATCGCCGCGGTCTATCTGCAGCCGACCAAGATGGAGCCGATGCTGCCCGGCATGGGCAATACCGACATCCACCTGGAGGCGGACATCCACGCCATCAAGGGCAACCAGAACGGTTTCGGCGAGGGTGAATGGATGCCCTATCTGGATATCAGCTACACCATCACCAAGCAGGGCGACGGCTGGTCGACCACCGGCAGCTTCATGCCCATGGTGGCCTCCGATGGTCCCCACTACGCCGACAACATCAAGCTGAATGGCCCCGGCAAGTACCACCTGAAATACCACATCAAGCCACCGGCCTATAATGGTTTCTATCGGCATACCGACAAGGAGACCGGCGTCGGCGCCTGGTGGGCACCGTTTGACCTGGAGTGGGATTTTGCCTTTGTCGGGGTGGGGAAGAAAGGCGACTATTGATCGCACCGTTACGGCCTGACCGGCCGGTCAGATATGCACGGCGCGGTGGATTGCCCAGGGCCACGTCATCTAAACATGCAACTGCTTGTGAGAGTGGATCTGACTGCTTGATTGCCGGGTGTCCGCGGCCATGGATGGCCGCGGCAAGCCCCAAGGGATGGGTTTGCGGCGTCCCGGCAAGCAAGTAGGCAGATACTCGCCCCGCTCGGCGTTAGATGACGTCGACCTGATGGATTGCCACTGGCGCCGTGTGTCGTTGGCGGTTTCGGTGTAAACTCGCCCTCTTACCGGCATTACGGGCCGGTTGCCTCTTGGTGTCAACAAAGGAAACCCGCTGTGTCCAGCTTGAAAAACGATCGATTTCTCCGTGCCCTGCTCCGTGAACCCGTAGACATGACCCCGGTCTGGATGATGCGCCAGGCGGGTCGTTATTTGCCGGAATACCGGGCCACCCGGACCCGGGCGGGCAGCTTCATGGATCTCTGCATGAACCCGGAACTGGCCTGCGAGGTGACCCTACAGCCGCTGGAGCGTTTTCCCCTGGATGCCGCCATCCTGTTTTCCGATATCCTCACCATTCCCGACGCCATGGGCCTGGGGCTCTATTTCACCGAGGGCGAGGGGCCGAAGTTCAAATACCCGGTGCAGGACGAGGCGGCCGTCGCCGCCCTCGGTGTGCCCGATCCGGAGGATGATCTGGGCTATGTCATGGACGCGGTACGCACCATCCGCCGCGAACTGGATGGGCGGGTGCCGTTGATCGGCTTCTCCGGCAGTCCCTGGACCCTGGCCACCTACATGGTGGAGGGGAGTAGTACCAAGAATTTCGCCAAGGTGAAGGAGATGATGTTCGACCGGCCCGACCTGATGCACAGCCTGCTGGGCAAGGTGGCGGAGTCGGTGATCGGTTATCTGAATGCGCAGATCGCCGCCGGTGCCCAGGCGGTGATGGTGTTCGATACCTGGGGCGGGGTACTCAGTCCGCGTGATTACCAGCTCTTCTCGCTCGCCTACATGGAGCGGATCGTCAAGGGCCTGGTTCGCGAGAATGAGGGTCGCCAGGTGCCGGTGATCCTGTTCACCAAGGGCGGCGGCCAGTGGCTGGATGCCATGTCCCGCACCGGTTGTGATGCCCTGGGGGTGGACTGGACCACCGACCTGGCGGATGCCCGTATCCTGGTCAAGGACCGGGTGGCGCTGCAGGGCAACGTCGATCCGAGCATCCTCTATGCCGCGCCCGAGCGCATCCGCGAAGAGGTGGGCCGGGTGCTGGCCAGCTACGGTCACGGCCCCGGGCACGTGTTCAATCTCGGCCACGGTATCCATCCGGATGTGAATCCGGAGCATGCCGGGGTGCTGGTGGAGGCGGTGCATGAACTGAGCCGGGCCTATCACAGCCCCAGGGTGAAGGGGCAAAGCTGGGGCAGCGACTGATTCACCGGCCGTTTCAACGGGCGCATCAAAAAACCCCGACCGGGAGACCGGTCGGGGTTTTTTATTACGCAGTAGCCGATTTGGCTTAAACACCAATCGGCGTAGGGGCAGGCTCCTACGCCTGCCCCGGTGCGTGGATCAGAACGCGTAGCTCAACATCAGGGTCAGCTTCTCATAGTCGTCGCTGCCGGCGTCGGAGTCGATGTCGGCATAGACCAGGCCCACGCTGAGGTTCTCGGCGATCTCCCCCAGGTCATAGTCCAGGGTCAGATTGATCTCGCGCTCCTCGGAATTGCCGGCATAGTCGCTGTTGCCGACCAGCAGTCCCAGGGTGGCGCGGCCGAGGCTGTACTCGGCGCCCAGGTACCAGGTTTGGGCATCGGCCTGATAAACCTGGTTTCCCTCCTCGAAGGGATTGATATTTTCACCCAGGTCATCCAGATGGCCCACACCGCCCTGCTTGTCGGTTTGGATATAACCGGCCGCCAGCGCCAGTTCACCCAGGGCGCCGCGCAGCTCCAGGTGCAGGATGGCCCCGTCCGCCTCACCCGCCACATCCACATCCGAGGTGGCGTAGTGGGCGGTCAGGCCCAGTCCGGAGCCGTGTTCGAAATCGGCTTTCAGGCCCAGGCCGTCGAATACCTCGTCCTCATGGATATAGTAGGGATTGAGCAGCAGCCCCTCGGCCGGTGCGATCTTGGCATCCAGGAACCAGGCGCCGTCGTCGCCGATGTCGGTGAAGCTGTCCTGCAGGTCGTCCTCGTCCGCCACCGCCAGGCTGCGGCTGTAACCGGCGGTGAGTTCGGTGTCGGGCAGGGCATCGCTGGTCAGGGTGAAGGCCTCATGAAAATCGGCTACCCACTCCAGATCGATCTCCTGGCGCCCCAGCACGGCACCGAACCCGTCACCCTGGTAGCTGATATACGCCTCGGTCACCAGGGTGCCGACGCCCTCGTCCGAATCGCCCGGATTCTTCTCGTAAACCTCGCTGCCATGGCGCAAGGCGAGCCCCAACTGCAGGCCGTTCAGCGGCGCCGTCTCGTATTTCAGGCCGAGAAAGCCGGTGCCGTAGGCGCTGTCGGCGGCGCTTTGGTTGTCGATCCCTTTATAGAAGAGATTGAGGTCACCGCTGACGGTGCCGTTTTTGAATGCGTCGGCCAGGGTGTCGGCCTGCACGTTGTGAATGCCCAGTAGCGACAGCATCGCCACGCCAAGATATCGATTTTTCACGTTGTCCCCTTGTATCTACTGATAGGTTGTTAAGGATCTGTATGTCACACGGCAACCCCATCCGGGGTCGGACAGGGTCGCCGGGGTGTTATTGTTTAAGGTCGGTCTCGTCCGGTCGCCCGGTTGCACTACCCCCTGCTGACCCACTCAGGGGGTGAAGCCGCTCAGGCTGGCCAGCAACAGGGCCGCCAGGGCGGTTGCCCCGAGCAGTCCCGCCGAGACTCCGCTCAGGGCCCAGCGGCGGCGGGGCCGGGCGGGTGTTTGGGTGGTATTCAATAGCATGGTGATTGGCGGTCAAATTGGACTTAAGTATCGGTCCGGTTCAGTTGCGATAGCTCCTTGGCAAAGGCCGATAGGCCGGAGCTGCGCAGCGGTATGAACGCCTTGGCGTTCTGTTTGCAGAAGCGCTTGACCTTCAGGCAGGCGTCATGGCTGATGCAGTCGATCGGGCAGAACACCATGTCCGCCTTGCTCAGCAGGCAGTGCAGGTTGGCCCGGCTCTCCTCCACGCCACCGTCATGGTGCTCGAAGCGGCCATGGCATTTTTCCACCAGGGTGCGGAAGTGGGGGGACAGCGAGGTCCGGCCGCCCACGTAGACGATCTGTCGCCCACAGAGGTCGGTTGCCGGTGCGGCGGATGCCGGATCGGTGATCAACAGCTGATGGAGTGCCAGTTCGGTGGCCTGCTGTTCCGCTTCGGCCTCGTCGAGTGCCGCCCGTGCAGACTCCAGCTGCTGCTGCAGATGGTCGTTGCGCCGGCTCAGACTGGTGAGCCGGCGTCGGGTCCGTTCCAGCTGCCGCAGTGACTGAGTCAACTCGCGTCGGCTTGCGGAGAGCTGCTCGCTCAGCTCGGCCTCGCCGGGTGCTGACGCCTGCTTGTCCCGGGCAAGCCGGCGCAGCAGTTGTGCCTCCAGCTCCGCGATCACCGTGTCTTTTTGCGCCAGCTGGTGCCGCTGTTGCCGGGCCGTGTGCTGCGCCGACTCCCTCAATTCGGCCGCGCTGGCTTCCAGTGTGGCGAGGCGCCTCAGGTCCGCACGATTGGAGGCCCCGGCCAGGTGCGACAGCATATGCACGTCGCCATAGACCCGTTGTATCAGCTCTGGACTGGTGTGCGGGAGTGTCACCAGGCCCCAGAAGGGACCGGCGATATCACCCGTCTGCAGGGCCTGTGCCCAATAGCTGCGCAGCGCCTTATCGTCACCCTTGGCCAGTTGGCTGATGGGGGTGCGGTATTTTCTGTCCAGCAGGCGGGTCAGCAGCCGGGCGGCATGGCACTCCTGGCCGGCACTGGCGACCAGGGCGTTATGGGCGTCATAGTCGCTGTGCTTCGGCTCCAGGATGAGGCCGGCCTGGCGGATCACCTTATGCAGTTCCTGGAGGGTTAGGCAGGTGCCGAGGATGGCGCAGTGAAAACGCCGGTCAACCTCCCAGAGCCGCAGCCGTCTGGATGCGGGTGTCCGGGGGGGGTCAAAGCGTTTTTTGCTCAGATCGCACACGGTGCCGGTTCTCCCGCGGTGAATCCCAGACGCTCGGCATAGCTGAGTCCCTCGTCCTGGATATCCTCCAGGCTCAGTTCGCCACTCTCCAGCAGGGGGATGATCCAGCCGGCGCCACAGCGCAAAATCTCCTGACCTGTCTCGGCATCCAGCAGGCGCAGGCAGGGATCGCTACGTTCCAGCCAGGCATCTATGACACAGCGCATCTGATCGTCTCCTTGTGACTTGGAGATCAATGATAATCATTATCATTCGTATGTCAAGATGCGATTGATTCTTTCTTGCCGACGGGACAAACATTAATAATGTGGCGGGATCTCGTTGCTGTCGCCATCCTCGGCGGGTGACAGGTTGCGCATCTGCTGGTGCAGCTCCCGGATCGCCAGCTGCAGGGTATCGAGCTGGTTCTGCAGCTGGCTGACGGTCAGATTGAGCTGATTAATGGCGTCTTCCTGGAAGGCGACGCGGCTCTGCAGGTCGATGATTTCATTGTTCATGCCTTGTGCTCCCGGGACAGGTATTCGATCGACTGCATCTCTTGCAGCCGGCTCACGGCGCGCTCAAACTCGGCCTGCAGCCGCTCCCCCTGATACAGCTCCAGCGGGCCCGTCGCCGCGCTGATGATCAGTTTCACCCCGCGGTCGTAAAACTCGTCCACCAGGAAGACAAAGCGCCGGGCGGCATCATCCAGTTCGCCGGTCAGTAGCGGGATATCCGATATGATCACGGTATGATAACAGCGCGCCAGTTCGAGGTAGTCGGCCTGACTGCGCGGCGGGCCGCAGATGGCAAAAAAGTCGAACCAGACCAGATCGTCGGCCAACCGTTCGACCGCGATCTCCCGCCCATACAGGGTGATGCTGCCGCCGCGCCGTCCCGGTTCCGGCGCCAGCTGATCGAACTCCTCATCGAGGCGTTCACTGACGGCCGCCGCCAGGGGGGTGTGGTAGACCGTGGCCTGTTCCAGATAGCGCAGCCGGTAATCGGTGGCGCTATCCAGATGGATCACCCGGGTATGCTGTTTGATCATCTCGATGGCGGGGACGAAACTGGCCCGCTGCAGGCCGTTGCGGTACAGGTTGTCCGGTGCGGTGTTGGAGGTGGTCACCAAGGTGACACCGCGTCTGAACAGGTATTTCAGCAGCTGCGCCAGGATCATGGCATCGCCGATATCGGTGACGATGAATTCGTCCAGGCAGAGGATGCGGGTCCGCGCGGCCAGCCCCTCGGCGACCTGCTCCAGTGGATTCCTCACCCCCTTGAGACGGTTCAGCGATTCATGGGTGTCGCGCATGAAGTGATGGAAATGGATGCGCAGCTTGGCATCGAACGGGAGCTGGTTGAAGAAGATATCCACCAGCCAGGTCTTGCCCCGGCCGACACCCCCCCACAGGTAGATGCCCTTTTCGGGGGTGATTTCCTGACGCTGCCTGTGTTTCAGCAGGCGGCTGAAGAGATCCGCTTCCGCCGCCGGCGGCGCCGGCCGGATCAGCCGCTGGTAGAGCGTCTGGAGTTCCGCGACCACGGCGGCCTGATCCGGGTCCGCCACCACAAGGTCCTGTTGCAACTGCTGCCGGTAATATTGCTCGGGTGTCATCCGCGCAAGAATACCGGAACAGGCGGGAGATTGCCTAGGAGCCTGTCGGGTTTATCCGTTTGAAGCGACTAATCCGCAGGAACGGATTTGCAGCCAAACAGCGTTAAATCCGACAGGCTCCTGGTCTGTCACTCCTCGTCCCCGGAATAGCGCTCGTCCAGATTGGCCGGACAGAGCACGCTGCGCATGGTGCCGATCAGGGTCAGCAACTGGCCGTTGCGAATCCGGTAATAGATGCGGTTGGCCTCTTTTCTGGAGACCACGATATGCTTGTTGCGTAGCTGCTCCAGGTGTTGCGAGATATTGCTCTGGGAGGTGCCGGTGCGCTCCACGATCTCCCCCACCGACAGCTCGTCGTCGCCCAGGGAGCAGAGTATCTTCCAGCGCAACGGGTGGGCCATCGCCTTGAGGGCGTTGGCCGTTAACGTGGTGTCTTCCTGTTCCGATGGTGGATGGCCTTGCTCGTTCACTTGCTCGCTCATGTTGATCTCCTGTTACAACTCAGGAAGGCAGACCGGCTTTGGAGGGAAGTGCCGGTTCCGCCGTCGCATCCTGTCGGACGTAGCCGCTCATGTCCTTGGCGATACATAGAATATCGGAAATCTCCCCGTCCCCATCCCTTACTGCGGTGCGCGAGATCAGAATCGGTATGCGTCGTCCGTCGCGGCTGATGAAACGGGCCTCGATCTGGCTCAGGGCACCCACCCGGATCAGCGCCTCCAGCCAGGTGCCCATGAAGGCGCCGGCCTGCTCGTCGCCCTCCTCTTCAAAGATATCACCGATGCCCATGCCCAGCAGTTCGGCGTCGCTGTAGCCCAGCATGCGCCGCAGGGCCGGATTGACCTCGCGGATCTTGCCGTCCGGACTCAGCACCAGCAGCGCCTCGCCCATGTACTGGATGATGTTTTCCAGGTGCTGCTTGGCCTGGGCCAGTTCGGCGGTGCGCTCCGCCACCTGTCGTTCGAGCTCCCGGTTGAGCTGGCGCTCCTTCTCGATCAAGCGGAAATAGGTGCTTATCTTGTTGATCAGCTGGTTGTCGTCGATCGGCTTCAGCAGGTAGTCCACCGCGCCCACTTCGTAACCCTTCTGCTGGAACTCCCGGGTCTTGAAGGCGGCAGTCAGAAAGATGATCGGAGTGTCGCGGGTCTTCTTGCGGATCTTCAGCATCGAGGCGGTCTGGAAGCCGTCCATCTCCGGCATCTGCACGTCGAGAATGATCAGGTCGATGTGACTGCCGCCGAGGGCGATATCCAGTGCCTGTTGTCCGGAAGTGGCCTCCAGGATGGTCACGTCCATGTGCTGCTGCAACAGGGTGTGCAGGGTAAACAGGTTATGCTCGTGGTCATCCACGGCCAGCAGGGTAAATCCGCTATAGCGATTCATGCGGCACATCCCTGTGCCGCACCCTGACGGGCGGCCTGCGGCCGTGAAAATTGGCTCTCCTGCCAATTTTTCATGCGGCCGGCACATCCCTGTGCCGCACCCGTCGGGCAGCTTCGCTGTGCAAAACGGCTCTCCTGCCGTTTTGTCATGCGGCAGGCACATTCCTGTGCCGCACCCTGACGGGCGGCCTGCGGCCGTGAAAATTGTCTCTCATGCCAATTTTGCATTATTGGGCATCCACTGCTTGTGCTGGAAGATACTGCGCCAGCAGCCGATACAGCGCTCCCGCGTCAAGGGGGCGGCGGATCAGGGCATTGGCGCCGGCTGCCAGGCAGGCCTCTTCTGCTGCCGCTCCGTCGACGAGGGCGATCACCGGCAGCGGTTGGGTCTGCTTTATACGTTTGATCGTATCACAGCCGCCCTCCCCGGGTGGAATGATGTCAATCAACACCAGGGCAAAGGGCTCGTCGGCCATCAACTCCATGGCTTCCTGGTTGTTCTCAGCCGCCGTGACCTTGAGGCCGGCCCGCTCCAGCAGCGGGGTCAGTTGCAGCAGGTTGTGCAGGTTGGCGTCCACCACCAGCAGTGAGTGTCGGCCCAGCCAGGGGGGCGTGCTGTCGGTTTCCACCACCGGGGTAGCTTCCGGTATGGGTGGTCGGTCGGTCTTCTCCGGCAGGGCCTGTTGCGTGTCCAGTTCAGCGGGCAGCAACAGGGTGAAGCGGCTGCCCTGTCCCGGGCTGCTGTGCAGACGGATGTCTCCGCCCAGCAGCCGGGCCAGCTGCCGGCTGATGGTGAGTCCCAGCCCGGTACCTCCATAGCGGCGGTTGGTGGCGCCATCGGCCTGTTTGAAGGCTTCGAAGATCTCGTCATGCTTCTCCGGGGGAATGCCGATGCCGCTGTCGGTGACACTGATCTGCAGGGCATGGCCAGACGGATCGGATGGTTCGGTGCCAGACACCTGAATCTCCACATCACCCTGTTCGGTGAATTTGACTGCATTGGAGAGGAAGTTTTTTAGAATCTGGCGCAACTTGCCCGGGTCGGTGATGATTCGCGCCGGTGCCGTCGGGTCCAGCACCAGTCGCAGCGTCAGTCCCTTGGCGTCGAACTGGGGCTGGACCAGTTCCAGCAGGCTGTGCAACAGGGGCTCCAGGGTGACGTCCTGCGGATGCAACGGCGTGCGGCGCGCCTCGATAAGTGACAGGTCGAGAATGTTGTCGATCAGGGCCTGCAGATCACGCCCCGCTTCATGGATGACCCGTGCCTGTTTGAGCTGGTCATCGCTGAGTCCCTGTTTTGATCCGGCCAGCAGCTTCGACAGCAGCAGGATGGAGTTGAGCGGCGTCTTCAGCTCATGGCTGATATTGGCCAGGAATTGTGACTTGTAACGGTTGGATGCCTCCAGTTCGCGGGCGTGGGCGCGCAGATTGCGCGAGGTGCGGCCATGCTCCTCGGCCAGGCGTGAGAGATTCTGGCCCAGGCGCTTCAGCTCCTGGGGGCCCTTCCAGTCGAAGGTGACGGGGGCCTCGTTCTCCAGGATCTGCTGGACACCGTCGATCAGCTCACGGCTCAGGCGTTCCGCGCGTCTCGCCAGCCAGTGCGAGGCAAGCCAGGTGGCCAGCATCAGCAGAAAGATGATGCTCAGCACCCGCAGGGTCAGGGCGTTGCGGAACTGGGCTATGGGCGAGGGGTCCACACGCCGGCCGACCCACAGCGAGCGGGACTGCTCGGTGCGGAACATGGGTACCCACATGATCTGCTCATCGCGGCCTTTCCAAAGCGCCGGTTTCTCCTGGGTGAACAGCATCTTCAGCCCGGGGTAGCGCGCGAAGGCGTTGCCGGTCGGGGTGTCGGGGGCCGGTATCTCCAGGAATCCGCCGTCACTATTGACCCACAGGGTCTCGCGGTAGACGCGGGCGATGCCCCCCACATCGATGTTGAGCATCACCGCGCCGAGGGGTGCACCGCTCTCCTGGCTGTGGATCGGGGTGATCAGACGCAGGGTCATGAAGCGGCGCGGGTCCCGTGCTCCGGCATCCGGATTAAGGCTGAGCGCACTTACCAGCACCCGCCCCGGTTCCGCCTGCAGCGCCGCGCCGATCAGGGCCTCCGGAGCTTGCCCGGGTCGCCGCACCGTGGGTTGCCAGGATTGGTTCTCGGGGTCGCGGTCGAGCCAGAAACGCTCGTCGCCGCGGGCGTCGAGGAACACGATCTGTACGATGTCCAGTTGTTCGTGCAGGATCTGGTTGATCCACTGGATATAACGGGTGCGCGCCAGGTCGATCGAGTCGTCGCTCTCCGCTTCCGCGTTGCCCAGCAGGCTGCCCGGTTCCGGCAACTTGGCCAACAGCCGCACCATCTCGTGGCGGCTGGCCAGATGCTGGTCCAGGTCGCGGAAGTCGGCGCGCAGGTTCTGCAGGTGCGCCTTCTGGTAGAACAGGTCCATGCGCTCCAGCACCAACGGCAGATTGATCGCCACTGCGATCAGCAGCGGGGTGAAGGCGAAGGCGAAGAAGAACAGCAGTATCTGGGTGCGCAGTTTCACATCATGTCGCTAAACGGCTGCCGGTGCAGGCACATTAACCCAGGCGGTGAATATCCGTAAAGCCTGGCGGGTCTTTTCGAGTGCCCTGGGGGTCTCTCCGGGCCGGGGTCAGAGGGTCTTGACCAGTTCCAGTACCGCCTGGGCGTGGCCTTTCGGCTTCACGTCATAGAGGGCGTGGCGGATGATGCCCCGCTTGTCGATGATGAAGGTGGAGCGCTGGATGCCCATGCGTTTTTCGCCGTGCGCCTCCTTCTCCTTCCACACGTAATAGTCCTGGCACAGGGTGCCGTCGATATCGGCCAGCAGTCCGATGGTGAGGCCGTTCTGGTCGCGGAAATCGCCATGGCTGATGCAGTTATCCATGCTGACGCCAAGAATCTCCGTCTCCGCGGCCTGGAACTCCTCCATCAGGTCGGAGAACTCCAGGGCCTCGATGGTACAGCCCGGGGTATTGTCCTTGGGATAGAAATAGAGCACCAGATTGCGCTTGCCCAGATAGTCTCCGAGCTCGGATTTTTCCAGGTCCGCATTGGGCAGGGCAAAATCCGGCGCTTGATCACCGACTTTCAGCATGACTCCTCCTCAGGTGTCTTGACGCTCTTTCTTATGAGTGTTGAATCTATTGTCCTTGCCAGGGCGCGTCAACCTCTGGTTTGTTACTGTAATAGTGGCACAGAATTCTCCGCCGGCGCGGCCTGCGGCGTTCCGTTTTGCATGATAATTGGCTGGCTTACAGGGCGGGCGAAGCCGTTCGTAGGGGCAGGCCCCCGTGCCTGCCCTGGTAGGTGCAACTGGGAGAATCGGGCAACCACGGCGAGTTGCCCCGACGGGGACGTTGAACACCTGTATCCGCATCCGAAGATGGGTTACGGCGCGCCCGATCGTGGTGAATAACCGTCACCAATGGCGCCGCGCCTCCACCCATCCGCACGCGTGTTCATCGGCCTTTGTGGCTAAAGTGCAGCCCTAACCCGCGGACGCTTCGGGATCATAGCCCAGGTTGGGCGCCAGCCAGCGCTCCGCCTCCGCCAGGCGCATCTGCTTGCGCTCGGCATAGTCGGCCACCTGGTCGCGGGCCAGCTTGCCCACGGCAAAGTAGCGCGCCTCGGGGTGGCTGAAGTAGAGGCCGCTGACAGCGGCAGTCGGCACCATGGCCATGGCATCGGTCAGCCAGATGCCGGTCTGGGCCTCCACCTCCAGCAGTTCCCAGAGGATGCGCTTCTCGGTGTGGTCCGGTGTGGCCGGGTAGCCGATGGCCGGGCGGATGCCCTGGTACTGCTCCTTGAGCAGGGCGCGGGTATCCAGCGCCTCGTCGGCGGCGTAGCCCCAGAACTCGCGGCGTACCTGCAGGTGCAGCTGCTCCGCCAGGGCCTCGGCCAGGCGGTCGGCCAGCGCCTTGAGCATGATGGCGCTGTAGTCGTCATGTTGGGCCTCGAATTCCGCCACCTTCTCATCGATGCCGATGCCGGCCGTGCAGGCGAAGCCGCCGATATAATCCTTCACGCCGCTCCCTTCCGGGGCGATGAAATCGGCCAGGCAGTCGTTATAACGGCCGCTCGGCTGCTTGCCCTGCTTGCGCAGGAAATGGAAGCGGGTGGCGATATCCGTCCTCGCCTCATCGCGATACACCGTCACATCATCGCCACTGCTGCTGGCCGGCAGGATGCCGATCACGGCGTTGGCGCGCAGCCACTTCTGTTCGATGAGCTGTGCCAGCATCGTCTGGGCGTCGGCAAACAGCTTGCGCGCCTCCTCGCCCTTCTCCGCATCCTGCAGGATCTTTGGATAGCTGCCGCGCAGCTCCCAGGCATGAAAGAAGAAGGTCCAGTCGATCAGCGGCACCAACTCCGCCAGATCGACATCCTCCAGCAGGTGGACGCCCGGCCGCCGTGGTAGCGGTGGCCGGTAGCTGTCCCAGTCGATGGGTGCCGGGTTGGCCCGGGCCTCGGTCAGCGGGATCAGGTTGCGGTTCTCCTGCTGGCTGGCGCGGCGTGCCTGGGCATCGGCGTACTCGGCCTTGATCCGGCTGATGTACTCATCGCGGCGATCGGCGGAGAGCAGACTGCTGGCCACGCCCACAGCGCGGGAGGCGTCCGGCACATAGACCGCCGGGCCGCTGTAGCCGGGGTGGATCTTCACCGCGGTGTGGATCAGTGAGGTGGTGGCGCCGCCGATCAGCAGCGGGATGCGCATCCCCAGTCGCTCCATCTCTCGGGCGATGTGCACCATCTCCTCCAGCGAGGGGGTGATCAGGCCGGACAGGCCGATGATATCCACCTTGTGCTCGGCCGCCTTCTGCAGGATGGTCTCGGCCGGCACCATCACCCCCAGGTCGATTACCTCGTAGCTGTTGCACTGCAGCACCACGCCGACGATGTTCTTGCCGATGTCGTGCACGTCGCCCTTAACCGTGGCCAGCAGGATCTTGCCGTTGGGCTGGCTGCTGCCGACGCTCTTCTCCTCCTGGATGAAGGGCTCCAGATAGGCCACCGCCCGCTTCATCACCCGCGCCGATTTCACCACCTGGGGCAGGAACATCTTGCCGGCGCCGAACAGGTCGCCGACCCGGTTCATGCCGTCCATCAGCGGCCCCTCGATCACTTCCAGGGAGCGCTTCACCCCCTGGCGCGCGGCCTCGGTGTCCGCCTCGATATATTCGGTGATGCCCTTTACCAGGGCGTGTTCCAGCCGCTGCCCCACCGGCCAGGCGCGCCACGCCAGGTCCTCCTTCTGTTCCATCGCGGCGCCGTCACCGCGGTATTTCTCGGCGATCTCCAGCAGTCGCTCGGTGCCGTCGGCGCGGCGGTTGAGGATCACGTCCTCCACCCGCTCGCGCAGTTCCGCCGGCAGGTCGTCGTAGATCGCCAGCTGGCCGGCGTTGACGATGCCCATGGTGAGGCCGGCCTGGATGGCGTGATAGAGGAACACCGCATGGATCGCCTCGCGCACCGGGTTGTTGCCGCGGAACGAGAACGAGACATTGGAGATGCCGCCGGAGACCAGGGCGTGGGGCAGGGTGGCGGTGATCCGCCGGGTCGCCTCGATGAAGTCGACGCCGTAGTTGTTGTGCTCGTCGATCCCGGTGGCGACGGCGAACACGTTGGGGTCGAAAATGATATCCTCCGGCGGAAAGCCCACCTGCTCGGTGAGTAGCTTGTAGGCGCGGCTGCAAATCGCCACCTTGCGCTCCAGGGTGTCGGCCTGTCCCTCCTCGTCGAAGGCCATCACCACGGCGGCCGCGCCGTAGCGGCGGATCAGGGTCGCCTGGCGGAGGAAGTTGGCTTCGCCCTCCTTCATGGAGATGGAGTTGACCACCCCCTTGCCCTGGATGCACTTGAGGCCCGCCTCCAGCACCTCCCACTTGGAGGAGTCCACCATTACCGGGACCTTGGCGATGTCGGGTTCGGTGGCGATCAGGTTGAGGAAGCGGACCATCGCCGCCTTGGAGTCGAGCATCGCCTCGTCCATGTTGATGTCGATTATCTGGGCACCGTTCTCCACCTGCTGGCGGCAGATCTCCAGCGCCGTGTCGTACTGCTCCTCCATGATCAGGCGCTTGAACTTGATCGAGCCGGTGACGTTGGCACGCTCGCCCACATTGACGAACAGGCTGTCGCGGTCGATGGTCTGGGGCTCCAGGCCGGAGAGGCGGCAGGCGCGCGCGATCGTCGGCAGTCCCCGTGGCGGCAGGCCGGCGATGGCCTCGGCGATGGCGCGGATATGCGCCGGGGTGGTGCCGCAGCAACCGCCGACGATATTGAGGAAGCCGCTGGCCGCCCACTCGCCGATCTGTTTCGCCATGGCCGCCGGATCCAGGTCATACTGGCCGAACTCGTTGGGCAGGCCGGCGTTGGGGTGGGCCGAGACGTGGGTCTCGGAGATGCGTGACAGCTCCTCCACGTACTGGCGCAACTGGTCCGGCCCCAAGGCGCAGTTGAGGCCGATGGAGATCGGCCGGGCGTGGCGCAGGGCGTTGTAGAACGCCTCGGTGGTCTGGCCCGACAGGGTGCGGCCCGAGGCGTCGGTGATGGTGCCGGAGATCATCACCGGCAGGCGCAGGCCCTCCTCCTCGTACACCTGCTCCACGGCGAAGATGGCCGCCTTGGCGTTCAGGGTATCGAATATGGTCTCGATCAGGATGAGGTCGCTGCCGCCCTCGATCAGTCCCCGGGTCGCCTCGGCGTAGGCGGTGACCAGGTCGTCGAAGGTGATATTGCGGAAACCGGGGTCGTTCACGTCGGGCGACAGCGAGCAGGTGCGGTTGGTCGGGCCCAACACGCCGGCGACAAAGCGCGGCCGCTGCGGGGTGCTGGCCGCGTCCGCCACCTGGCGGGCCAGGCGTGCCGAGGCGAGGTTCATCTCGTGGCTCAGCGACTCCATCCGGTAGTCCGCCATGGAGATGCGGTTGGCGCCGAAGGTGTTGGTCTCCAGGATATCCGCCCCGGCCTCCAGATACGCCTGGTGGATGTCGCCGATCAGTTTCGGCTGGGTGATGGAGAGCAGGTCATTGTTGCCTTTCAGATCGCTGGGCCAGTCGGCGAAGCGTTCACCCCGGTAGTCCGCTTCCACCAGACTGTGACGCTGAATCATGGTGCCCATGGCACCATCCAGGAGCAGGATGCGCTGCTGCAACAGGGCGAGGAGTTCTGCGGTACGATCTTCGGGGCGGTTCATGGATCAACTCGAGTGCTAGGGACAGAACGGCCTATTATAGGGTGCCCTGGGGGTGAAGGGGAAACGCCGCGGGCGGGACCCGGTTAGTCGTTGTTGTTGCTGGAAAAAGTACCGTCATAGAGCCACGCTATTGGCGCAGTACAAGAAAACGATCCATTTTTTCCCGGGAAAGGGATACACTTTCGACTATGATCTGGCTGGCCCAACAAAATAAAATCACCATGCTTTTCAGACGGTTGTTGCCATTACTGTTGTTGCTTATCGTCGCTGGTCCGGCGGCAGCGGAAACCATCCGGGTCGGTATCCACGTCAATCCCCCCCTCTCGCTGATCGACAGTCAGGGGGTGGCGCGGGGTTTTGTCATCGATCTCCTGGACCTGATCGCCGCGGCCGAGGGCTGGGAGCTGGAGTACGTTCCCTGCGACTGGGATGAGTGCAACCATCGCCTGGCGCTGGGTGATATCGCCATGCTGACGCCGATCTCCTCCAACGAGGCCAAGCAGCGCCGCCTCGACTACAACCGCGAGAGCCTCTACGTGAACTGGGGGCAGATCGTAATGGCGGGCAAGGATGTGATCAAGTCGCCGTTGGACCTGGCGAACAAGACCGTAGTGGCGCTCTCCAGCGATCCCCACTTCGCCGATCTCAAGGAGCTGGCGGCCCGTTTCGACATCAATGTGCGGTTCCTCGAGGTGAGTGACTACGAGTCGGTGCTCGCCTGGGTCGACCAGGGGCCGGTGGATGCCGGGCTGGTGCCGCGCTCCTTCGATCTGGCCGGCTTCCGCCAGTACCCGCTGATCAAGTCGTCGGTGATTTTCAATCCGGCCGAAATCCGGGTCGCCCTCTCCCCGTTCAATGGCCAGATCCCCAATGCCAAGCGCATCCAGCGGCTGGATTATCACCTGACCCGCCTGAAGGGCGATCGGGAATCCCCTTTCTACCAGTTGCAGGAACGCTGGTTCGGCGATACGGCGACGCTGGAGATCCCGGAATGGCTGATCTGGGTGCTGTTGTTCCTGATGCTGTTGATGCTGCTGCTGGCCGTTGGCGTGATGCTGTTGCGCAGTCAGGTAAGGGTGCAGACCGGAGCGATCCGCGAGATGAACCAGCGGTTTACCGCCTTCATGCAGCATCTGCCGGGTATTGCCTACATGAAGTCGGCCTCCGGGCAATATCTGTTCGTCAATCCGGCCTGGGAAAGAACCAATCACCTGAGCGAGGCGGCGGTGCTTGGGCGTAGCGCCGCGGATATCTGGCCGGAGCGGGATCTGGCGACGCGGTTGCAGGAGGAGCGCAAGGTGCTGGAGGCGGGCGAGGTGGTGGAGAGTACCGAAATCCATCCCTGGGGCGATCGTCCGAGCCAGTGGCAGATGGTCCGCTTTCCCATTACCGGCCTCTCCGGTGAGACGGAGATGGTGGGTGGTATCGGACTCGATGTGACCGCCCAGCAGGAGACGGCCCGGGAGCTGAGCCATCTGCACCACCAGCTGGCGCTGCTGCTGGAGTCCGCCGGCGACGGCATCTGCGGCCTCAACGGCACCGGGCGTTGCACCTTTGCCAATCCGGCCGCCCTGGAGCTGCTCGGCTACAGCCGCGATGAGCTGACCGGCAGCAAGTTTCACGACCTGGTACAGCACACCCGGGCCGACGAGACCGCCTTCCCCGAGGAGGAGTCGCCCGTGTACGGCGCCTACCGTCAGGGTCAGCGGGCACACCTGCTGGCCGGGGTGTTCTGGCATGCGGAAGGCGCCCCGTTCGCGGTAGAGTACTCGGCCTATCCGATCGCCAACGGCGAGCTGCCTGGCGCGGTGGTGATCTTCCGGCCGGCCCGCGCCGGCTAAGGGCCCGCGCAAGAATAAATTCGTAGTACCGAGGGCGTCACCGGATTACTCTGGGCGCCATGCCGGCAAGGCACGCTTTGCAGGCAATGACCGCTTCCGGCCATCCATGGCCTCCGCGCATAAGTCCATCCATGGACATACCTGTTCCCTTGCCAAAAAGCGTAACGCCGGCGGCTGGGTCCAGTGGCGACCGAATACCGGAACTTATTTTTGCGCGAGCCCCAAGGCACAAACCCGCACCTCACCCTGGGGACGGCACGGCATATCGGCTTGGGCTGGGCAACGGGGCTGAAATCATGCCATGATAAAATGGCTATGTTCCCCTATTCTCAGGGAATAAGGAGTCCGACAGACTCCCTAGGTTTGTTAGCACCAGTGTGTGGTGGCAATCCCTCAGGGCGGTCCGGGTGCCCGTGCCCTGCCCGTCAGTTCAATCGACGCAGATACCAGGAGACCAACCATGTCCACACCACAACCTGGCCAGACGGTCAAAGTCCATTACACCGGCATCCTCGATGATGGCACCCAGTTTGACTCATCCGCCGGCCGCGAGCCGCTGGAGTTCACCCTGGGGGAGGGGCAGGTGATCCCCGGCTTCGAACAGGCGCTCGCGGAGATGAAAGAAGGTGAATCCCGCACCGTGCATATCCCCGCCGATCAGGCCTATGGCGAGCATCAGCCGGAACTTGTGCAGCAGGTGGATCGGGCGCAGATCCCGGCTGAAATCGAGTTGGCCGTCGGCGTGCAGCTGCAGGCCCAGGGACCGGAAGGCCAGGTTTTTCGCCTGGTGGTGACCGAGCTGGCGGAGAGCAGCGTCACCCTGGACGGTAACCATCCGCTGGCCGGCAAGGCCCTCACCTTCGAGCTGGAGCTGGTGGAGATCGCCGCCTGATTCATGATCTTTCCCGACTATCATGGCGGCAGCATTGCCAATCTCATGTCCTCCATCGCCCTGGCGATGGGGGGCTGGGAGACCGGTTATCAGCCGCTCGCCCGGCTGGACCGCGAACGGCTGGGCCGGGTACGCAACCTGGTGCTGCTGGTGGTGGACGGACTGGGCTATCTGCATCTCAAGGAGCAGGCCCCGCACAGCGTACTGTTCCACCACTGTGTGGACTCCCTGACCTCGGTCTGTCCGTCCACCACGGCCACCGCGATACCCACCTTCCTCACCGGCCTGCCGCCGCAGCAGCACGGACTGACCGGCTGGTTCACCTATTTCGTCGAAGTGGGCGCCATCCTCACCGTACTCCCCTACACCACGCGGTTGGGGCGCATGCCGATCGATGACCGGGAGTTGAATCCGCGCCGGCTGAGCGGGGTGCCGCCGATCTATGACCGGCTGGCGGCGCAGAGCCATCTGGTGATACCGGACTGGATCGCCGGCACCACCTTCAACCGGGCATTCACCGGAGCGGGCCGGCTGCGACCCTACCGGGGAGGGCTGCCGGGGATGATCCAGGGCATCGCCGGTGCGGTGGATGCGGGCAAGGGGCGCAATTTCATCTACGCCTACTGGCCGGAATTCGACAGCCTCTCCCATCAGCATGGGGTGGGGAGCGCGGAGGTGGCGGTACACCTGGCTGCACTGGATCAGGCCTTTGCCGGACTGGTGGAGCGTCTGCGCGGGACCGACACCCAACTGCTGGTGACGGCGGATCACGGATTTGTCGATACCACCCCGGAGCGGACCCTGCGGCTGTCGGCCCACCCGGAACTGGCCGAGACCCTGATGATGCCGCTGTGCGGCGAACCCCGGCTGGCGTTCTGTTATGTGCATCCGGACCGGACCGGGCAGTTTGAGCGTTATGTCACCGACCGGCTGGGCGAGGCGGCGACCCTGTGCCGCAGCGCGCAGCTGTTGAACGCGGGGCGCTTCGGCCTGGGCGCCGCGCATCCGCGGCTGCACGACCGCATCGGTCACTATGCCCTGCTAATGAAAGAGAACTATATAATCACCAGCGAACTGCCCGGAGAGCGGCCGTTGAGCCATATCGGCGTACATGGCGGCCTCTCGTCCCACGAGATGTATGTTCCCCTGATCAGCCTGGACTGTAATGCATGAATATCGATCTTGATCACCTGAGTAGCGCCGACACCTATTTCGCCATGACCCAGGCGATCATCCCCCGGCCCATCGCCTGGGTGTTGTCCGAGAACGACGCGGGCGACTACAACCTGGCCCCCTTCTCCTACTTCAATGCCGTCTGCAGTGATCCGCCACTGATCATGATCTCCCTGGGCAAGAAACCGGACGGCACGCCCAAGGACACCCGGGTCAATATCGAGGCGCGGCGCGCCTTTGTGGTGCATATCGCCGGGGTCGACCAGATCAATCAGCTGAACGCCAGTTCGGCAACCCTGCCGGCCGGGGAGTCGGAGATCACCCATCTGGGGCTGGAGCTGGCCGACTTCCCCGGCTCCCGGCTGCCCCGACTGGCCGGCAGCCGCCTGGCCATGGCCTGCGAACTGTACGAGGTGATGGAGCTGGGTCCGGTGCCCCAGGCGCTGATATTCGGTCGCCTGACCCATCTCTATATCGACGACGGGGTGGCGGAGTGGGACCCCAAGGGCCGTCTCAAGATCCATGCCGAGCGCCTGAACCCCTTGGGCCGCCTGGGCGCCCGGGAGTACTTCGCCGGTGGCGAGGTGATCACCCTGGCCAGGCCGGCTTGAGCGGACGCGAATAACCTTTGGGTGAGCCCATTGCGAGAGATTCGTGACAAATTTGCGCCGGTTGTGATAACGGCCTCAGCGGTTCGGCCTCCGGTCGGCCCAGACAGGTGAGGGCAAGATGAAAGATCTGCAGGTGCTGCGGGAGCGACTCTCCCGGCTCGATGTAGAACTGCTGGAGATGGTGGCGCGGCGCCAGGAGATCGTGGCCGAGATCGGCCGGGTCAAGTCCTCCGCCGGGCGCGGTACCCGGGACTATGCCCGGGAGAAGGATGTGCTGGACCTGGCGCGGCGCACCGCCCGGCGGGTCGGGCTGGATGAGGAGATCGGTGAGGAGCTGTTCCGGCTGCTGATCCGTGCCTCGCTGGCGGCCCAGGAGCTGGACAAGGTCGCCTCCCACGGTTTCGGCAGCGGCCAGCGGGCGCTGGTGATCGGCGGCGCCGGTCAGATGGGGCAGTGGTTTGTCCGCTTCCTCGATGCCCAGGGCTACGCGGTGGAGATCTGCGATCCGCTGCCGGCCCGCTCCGGCCATCGCCGTCACCTCACCCTGGAGGAGAGCGATCTCAGCCACGACCTGATCGTCATCGCCGCGCCGATCCAGCAGACGGCTCTGCTGCTGGAGCAACTGGCCGAGCGCCGGCCGGGCGGGGTCATATTCGATATCAGCTCCCTCAAGGGGCCGCTGGCCGACGCCTTGCAGAAACTGCGTGCCGCCGGTTGTCATGTCACCTCCATCCACCCCATGTTCGGTCCCGATACCGAGCTGCTCTCCGGGCGCAATGTGGTGTTCGTGGATCTGGGTGATGCCGCCGCCACCGCCACGGTGCAGGCACTGTTCGCCTCCACCATGGTGGAGCAGGTGAGCATGTCCCTGGATGGCCACGATCGGGCCATGGCCTATGTGCTGGGTCTCTCCCATGCCGTCAATATCGCCTTTTTCAACGCCCTGTCCCAGAGCGGCGAGCAGGCGGAGGCGCTGGCGACCCTCTCCAGCAGCACCTTCGACGCCCAGATGGACGTGGCCAGCCGGGTGGCGGAGGAGAATCCCTACCTCTATTTCGAGATTCAGTCCCTCAACGCCCACAGTCCGCGCGCCCTGGTGACCCTGCTCAACGCCGTCACCCAGGTGGCGGGGCGGGTGCTGGACGGCGACGAGCAGGGCTTTGTCGAGCTGATGGCTCACGGCAAGGCGTTTCTCGCCCGGCGGCCGGAGGACCGGCCCTGAGGACTCGCGCAAAAATAAGTTCCTCTATTCGGTCGCCCCTGGACCCCGCCGGCGGTGTTACGCTTTTTGGCAATGGCCCGGCGACGCACTCGGTACTACGGGATTATTCTTGCGCGAGCCCCAAGCGGGCCGAAATGGTAATAACAGGAGCTGCCGGGTGAGATTGAAAACGCTGATATTGATCCCCGTAGGTATCGGCCTGTTGGCCTACGCGGCCGTCAAGGGGGTGCTCTATTACCAGGTTAAGAGTGAACTGGACCGGCTGGCCTCCCAGGTGGCGCCAGTCGCCAGGCTCACCTACGACGGCATCGCGTCGAGCCTCAGGGGCGGTGTGGCGGTAAACGGTGTCACCCTGACGCCGGCCGGGGCGCCGGCGGGGATCCGGATCGAGCGGGTCGACCTGCGGGGTGACGGGCCGGGCTTCCTGCTGGACCTGCTCGGCGGCTTCGATCCGCAACGGCCGCCGCCACGGCTGCGGCTCGCCATCAGCCGCATGGGGATACCGCTGGGGAGCGATTACCTGCAGGGCTGGAGCCCCGGGGCGGCTACCACCCCTGATCTCTGCAGCCTCGGCGGCCTGCTGGGCCAGACTGAAATCGAGCGCCTGGGTTTCCGCCAGCGGCTGGCCGACGCCCAGCTGCGCTACGACCATGACCGGCGCGCCGGAGAACTCACCCTGGGATTGGAGTTCACCCTGGATGGCCTGGCGGGGCTGAGTCTGGAGATGGTGCTCGGCAACCTGCCCGGCAACCTGCTCGGCCCCGGGGTGGAGTCGCCGCCGACGCTGCGCCGCTTTTCGCTGCACTATCACATGGACCCGGACTACATGCGCCGCGCGGTCGACTACTGCGCCGGACAGGCGGGTCTGCAACCGGCGGCCTTTGTCGACGGGCTGTTTTCCCGCGGCGCGGACTATTTCGCCAGTAATCTGGGCTTCATCCCGGGCGCGGATCTGCAGGCGGCCCTGCACCGGCTGATCAGCCGGCCCGGTGAGCTGCTGATCACCGCGGTACCCGACAGCCGCTTCAACCCCGCCCGGCTACAGCAGTACACGGCCGCGGAGCTGGTCAGGCTGCTGGGGATCAACCTCAGTGTCAACGATCAGCCGGTGACCGATCTGAGCTTCCGCCTGGCGCAGGGCGATGCCGCTCTGAGCCCCCTGTTCGGCGATAACGCTCCGCAGACCGCCGTCGTGCCGGGCGAGGGAGCGGCCCCATCCGCCGCGGCGCCGAAAAAGCCCCGGGCGCGCTACATCGCCACCCCGCTGGCGCAGCTGCCGCGTTATCTCGGGCGCGAGGCGCGGATCTTCGGTGCCGATCGGGTCGAGCCCCAACAGGGCATTATGATGGCGCTGCGTGACCAGCAACTCGAGCTGGAGCAGCGAATGCACGGCGGCAAGATGACACTGTATATCCCGCTGGGAAAAATTCGCCGGGCCGAGGTGTTGCGCCGGGAGTGACCGGATTGGGCGTGGTCGGGCGGTCGTCCACAGACTGAAGCATTGGCCGTGCGTGTGCGCGGAGGAGCAGCAGATGAGCAGCAGGCTCTACTATGTCCATGACCCCATGTGCTCCTGGTGCTGGGCCTTCCGGCCGGTGCTGGCCCGCATCGTCGGCGCCCTGCCGGCCGACGTGCCGCTGGTCAGGTTGCTGGGCGGCCTGGCGCCGGACAGTGACCAGCCGATGCCCCGGCCGCTACAGGAGTACTTGCAGACCACCTGGTACACCATCCAGCGGCGGGTGCCGGGCACGTCGTTCAATTTTGATTTCTGGAGCCGCTGCCGCCCGCGCCGCTCCACCTACCCGGCCTGCCGCGCGGTGATCGCCGCGCGCCAGCAGGGGGCGGAATGCGAGCCGGCGATGATCCTGGCGATCCAGCAGGCCTACTACCTGCGCGCCAGGAACCCCTCGGATGACGCCACCCTGATCGCCCTGGCGGACGAGCTCGGGCTGGACCAGGCGCGCTTCGCCCGGGAGCTGAACGATCCGGCCACCCACCGGCAATTGACCCAGGAGATCGAATTTGCCCGGTCGATCGGCGCCGAGGGGTTTCCGTCGCTGATCCTGGAGCAGCGCGGGCGCTACCACCGGCTGAATCACGATTACCAGGATGCCGCGCCGCTGCTGACGCAACTGGCCGGCTGGCTGGCGGAGGATTGAAGTTCAAGGCAGATGTTTGACGTCCGGCAGCGGCAGCGTAGTCCCGTAGCCTGGATGCAGGCGCTCCCGCCCCAACAGAAAAAACCACATATCCCACGCGGCGGAATCCGGGAACGCAGGCCACGACCTACCATGCACCCGGATTCCGCCCACGTAGGCTGGCGCATTTTTCAAATTCCCGGAGCGGGCTCCATCCAGGCTACCTATCGGTGGGCACTTATGCGCCCTCCATCGCGGTCGGAGAGGTAGGTATCATGGATGGTGGAGTGAAACGAATCGTCGCGACCCGCTATTTGAAACTCAGCGCCTCGGCCGCCTGGAGATTGTCGATGAAGCGGTTGCGCGTCCCCTGGTATTTGCCAATCAGCTCGTTGCGCCGCCGCTCCTCGGCGTCCGGTGGGTCCTCCCGGTTCCACTGCTTCATCAGCTCGCCCTGGCGCCGGTAGAGGGTCAGCCCGTAGGTGTCGTGCATGTGGAACAGGGCGCGGGCGATGTTGCCCCGGCTGGCCGGGCGCGGCTCCACCACCCGCTGGCGCGGATGGAACTCAAAGTCGCAACGGCCGAACTCGCGCTTTTCACCGGCGATCTCGGCAAACGGCAGGCTGCTGCGCGCCTTGTTGATATCGGCCCGCACCGGATAGAGGTTGTGCATGTCCGCCTCGATCCGGTTGAAGCGTTGACTCGTCTCCCGGCACAGCTTGCGGCTGCGGCAGCCCTCATTGCGTACCACCCAGGCCATCGGGAAGACGTGTTCGATATTGAAGCGACGACCGTGATAGGCGCCGAACTTTTCATCACAATAGAGGGTGCGGCCGCCGGCGGGATAGATGCGATCCCAGAACACCGGCAGGGCATCCAGGTAGGCGTTGAAGAGCTGCTGTCCGGCCGCCTGGGCCGGGCTGACGGTGAACGGCGCGAGCAGGCAGAGCAGGGCGAGGCCGATCCGGGCGTTGAGATATCGCATAGGCTTAATAGGGTGCGTGGGCTGCTGCCGCGAGCGGGAACGCGCCGCGCTCGCGGCGGGGGATGGTGCCTCAGGAGTAGCTGATGTACTCCCGCAGATAGGTGGCCTCGACCGTGATGTCGGTCAACTGGGCCTTGACCAGGTCGCCGATGGAGATCATGCCGGTCGGGATGCCGTTCTCAAGTACCGGCAGGTGTCTGAAGCGGTGCTCGGTCATCAGGGTCATGGCCTCGTCGACGCTGGTGTCGGGGCTCGCCACGATCAGCTGGCGGGTCATGGCGTCCTCGACCACCGCACCCTGGAGGTTGCCCTTGCTGGAGGAGCAGTAGCGGAGGATGTCGCGTTCGGTGGCGATGCCGTGCAGCGAGCCGTCCGCGGCCGTCACCAGCAATGCGCCCACCTTGCGTTCACACATGGTGTTGATCGCCTCCAGCAGGTCCATGTCGGCGGGAATAGTGATCACGCCGCCAGGTTTGTTCTGTAATACATCATGTAATGTCATTATCGCATCCTCCGTTGGCCTGTATGTACTGTGGCCCCATGGCTGGTCGGGGTGACCGCCGCTACGGGACGGTTAACCCGAGGAACCCCCTGTCTGTTCAGCGGTTCCGCAGCCGCCTGCGGCACTGCCGTTCTCGATGGCTACAATCCGTGAATAATGTAGAAAGCCAAAAATCGAATTTTTGTTTTCTGCCCTGATAAGGCGGTTCATGGTTTTATTCGGAACTCCCTTAAGTAAAACAGATAATTCCCGACTGCGCGATGTTTGTCGCCCGTGGTATCCGCCGACAAGAGGCACTATAGTGATCCCGTCGCTGTATTATGGGTATGCTGGCACACCGGGCAGATGGCCGTCCCGGATTGGTAGCCCGAAACCGCCCGCGGTGTCGGCCCGATGCCGGGGTTATTGAGGAGGGGGTATATGGCGCTGCTGCCGCCACACAAGGATCTGAATATCTCCACCCTGGTGGGTATCGTCACCGGCATGCTGCTGATCGTGCTGTCGGTACTGCTGTCGGCCGAGGAGCCGGGGGTGTTCCTCAATCTGCCGGGTCTGCTGATCGTCATCGGTGGCACCATTGCCGCCACCTTTATCAGCTATCCCATGAAGGAGCTGCGCCAGGTCTACCGCAGCTTCCGTCTGATCTGGCGGCACCAGGAGCTGCCGGTGGATCGCGAAATCGAGGAGATTGTGCGGGTCTCGATCCTGCTCGGGCACGGCAGGCTCTCTGCCATCGAAGAGGCGCTGACCCGCATCCACAACTCGTTCCTGCGCACCGGCATCCAGCTGGTGATCGACCGCACCCCACCCAGCGACATCGACGCGCTGCTGAGGTGGCGTATCTTCAAGTTGCGTCGCCAGGAGTGGGGTGAGGCCCAGGTATTCCGCTCGATGGCGGGTTTTGCCCCCGCCTTTGGCATGGCCGGAACCCTGCTCGGTCTGGTGAATATGCTGCAGGCGATGGACAACGCCGATTTTCGCGTGGTCGGGCTGAATCTGGGTATCGCCCTGACCACCACCCTCTACGGCATCATCCTGGCCAACCTGCTGCTCAAGCCGGTGGCGATCAAGCTGGAGCGGCGCACCGAGCAGCGGGTGATGCTGATGTACATGGTGCTGGAGGGGATCAGCATGCTGGGACAGAAGCGCAACCCCAGCTTTATCCGCGAGACCCTCAACTCCTTCGTCGCCCAGTACGAGGACGAGATCCACTCCCCCTCCCTGGAGGAGATCGAACTGCGGGTCGAGGCTGAGACCCACGGCGCAACGCCGGATGAGGGGAGAGGGGGGCGCTGATGGAGCGCCGGCGTCCGCACCTGCCGCCGCCACCGCGCTGGGAGGACGAGCCGCTGCCGGACGACAGCGATGACGGCTGGCTGATCATCTACCTGGATGTGATGACCCTGATGCTCTGCCTGTTTGTGGTGTTGCTCGCCTACTCCAGTTACTCGGTTGAGGAGTACGAGGCGTTGGCCCGGGAGCTGTCCAGTTCTGCCCCGGTGACGGCGCCGCTGCCAGAATCGGAGCCAAAGCCAATGCGGGAGTCCGGGCCGGTGGCGGAGCCGGCACCGTTGCGGCGGGATAGCGCGGAGAGTCGTCAGTCCCTGGCCGAGAGGGAGGCGCAACGGTTGCGCCAGGAGTTCCAGGGCGCCTTGCGCGGTCAGGGGCTGCAGGAATCGGTCGAGGTGACCGTGGTGGCCAATCGGGTCAATCTGCAGATCAGCGAGCGGATCCTGTTCGGGTCGGGTCGGGCCGAGCTGACCGGCGAAGGGCGTGATGTGCTGGTAAAGCTGGTACCGCTGCTGGCGGCGGCCGGCGACCATGCCCTGTCGATCGAGGGGCACACCGATCCGACCCCGATCGCCACCCCCCGCTTCCCCTCCAACTGGGAGCTGTCCGCCCAGCGTGCCACCGGGGTGTTGCGCTTCCTGCTGAGCCAGGGTATCGCCGCCGAACGCATGCGCGCCGTCGGCCATGCGGATACCCGGCCGCTGGCGGACAACAGTAGCCCCGAGGGGCGGGCGCGCAACCGCCGGGTGGTGCTGATCCTGCAGCGGGAGGAGGAGTAGGCTTCAGGCACGGGCCACGCGTCCGTACTCAGAAGACGTCCCGCAGGATATCCAGGATCAGCCCCGTGGCAACCTCGATCAGCAGCACATCGTTGTCCACCACCACCCGACGGTATTCCGGCCGCCGGGGCGGCAGCAGCCGCTCCAGCCCCTCCGGCAGCTCCCGTTTCTCCAGCCCGGGTGGGAGGTGGCCGTTGCGTTCCAGTTGCTGTTCCAGGCCCGGGGGTAACCGGTCGCGCCTGGCCAGGCCGGGCGGCAGGCCCTTCTGCTTTTTCGCCGCCTTGTCCCGTTGCTGTTCGTAGACCGGCCGGCCGAAGCGGCCGCGGTAGTACTCTTCGATGGTGCGCCGCTCGATCTCGCTGAACACGGCACCCAGCAGGGCGTCGCTGTCGCGGGCCTGGGTGGTGAACGGCAGGGCGATGAGGATCAGCAGCAGGCCGGCCAGCAGGGCGGTGCATCGTTGCAGGGACATAAGGGCTCCAATTCGTTTTGTTGCTTTGCATAGCATAGCATCGCCAGTGGATGCGGGCGTCTGCCTGGCGGTTTGGCCCGTCTGACGACCGCGGCGGAGGTCGGGTGAAAATGGTTCAGCCGCCGCTTATCTTTGCTATATTTCCCCAGAACAAGTGGTGTAGCAGCGGCATGCCGCGCCGCCGGCAAAACACGTTGGCAGGGCACCCCGGCAAGGAAGCCGGTGCCGATTTTCCCTTCTCTCGGTTTACAGTGAAAAACGCCAACTGCGAACTTATTAGCAGTTATAAGGGATTACCATAAAAAGGACTGGTTATTTGAAAAAAATGCCGCTAAATAAGCATTTAGCTGTTTATTTTTCCTTTACGCAAACGTAATCTATGCGAAGCAATTAACATAACGGCATGGTCTGGGACTGCCCCGGGCCGAGTATTTACCACCTCAACTGTGGAAGAGACTTATGAGCTACGAAGAGATCTATGCGCGTTCAATGGAGGATCCGGAGGGTTTTTGGGGAGAGCAGGCGGCCGCCATCGATTGGTACAAGCCGTGGGACAAGGTACTCGACACGAGTCGCAAGCCGTTCTACCGCTGGTTTGCCGGTGCTGAGCTGAATACCTGCTACAACGCCCTGGATCGTCACGTTGAAAAGGGCCGTGCCGATCAGGCCGCATTGATCTACGACAGCCCGGTGACCGGGACCCAGCAGCGCTACAGCTACCGTGAGCTGCGCGATGCCGTGGCGCAATTCGCCGGCGTGCTGCGCGACCAGGGTGTGGAGAAGGGCGACCGGGTCATCGTCTACATGCCGATGATCCCCGAGGCCGCTATCGCCATGCTGGCCTGCGCCCGTCTCGGCGCCATCCACTCGGTGGTGTTCGGCGGTTTCGCCGCCAGGGAGCTGGCTACCCGCATCGACGACGCCAAACCGAAGGTGATGGTCTCCGCCTCCTGCGGAATCGAGGGCAGCCGGGTGATCGAGTACAAGCCGCTGCTGGACGAGGCGATCGAGATCGCCGCCCATAAACCTGACCATAGCATCATCTACCAGCGTCCCCAGGCCAGCGCCGCCATGCGCGAGGGGCGGGACGTGGACTGGGCCTCGGCCGCTGCCGCCGCGACCCCGGCCGACTGCGTGCCGGTGGCCGCCACCGATCCGCTCTACATCCTCTACACCTCCGGCACCACCGGCATGCCCAAGGGCGTGGTGCGGGACAACGGCGGTCACGCCGTGGCCATGCAGTGGAGCATGAAAAACATCTACAACGTCGATCCGGGCGACGTGTTCTGGGCCGCCTCGGACGTGGGCTGGGTGGTGGGCCACTCCTATATCGTCTACGCACCGCTGCTGCACGGCGCCACCACCATCCTCTACGAGGGCAAGCCGATCGGCACCCCCGATCCCGGCGCCTTCTGGCGCGTCATCTCCGAGCACAAGGTTAAGACCCTGTTCACCGCCCCCACCGCGTTCCGCGCCATCCGTCGCGAGGACCCGGAGGCGGAGTATTTGAAGAAGTACGACCTCTCCTGTTTCGAGGCCCTGTTCCTGGCCGGCGAGCGTTGCGACCCCGACACCCTGGGGTGGGCGCAGCAGCAGCTGGCGGTGCCGGTGATCGACCACTGGTGGCAGACCGAGACCGGCTGGGGCATCGCCGCCAACTGCCTCGGTATCGAGGAGCTGCCGGTGAAGCCGGGCTCCCCCACGGTCTGCGTGCCGGGTTATGACGTGCGCATCCTGGATGAGAACGGCAACGAAGAGGCAGCCGGCGAGATCGGCCGCATCATGATCAAGCTGCCAATGCCTCCCGGCTGCCTGCCGACCCTGTGGCAAAACGACCAGCGCTTCGTCGACTCTTATCTGAGCGCCAACGACGGCTACTACCTGACCGGCGACGCCGGCTACAAGGACGCCGACGGTTACCTGTGGATCATGAGCCGCATCGACGACATCATCAACGTGGCCGGCCACCGCCTCTCTACCGGCGGCATGGAGGAGGTGCTGGCCTCCCATCCCGACGTGGCCGAGTGCGGGGTGATCGGCGCCGCCGACCAGCTGAAGGGCGAACTGCCGGTGGGGCTGGTGGTACTCAAGGCGGGTGCCAACCGGGTCGAGGAGCAGGTGGTCGCCGAGCTGGTGGCCCTGGTGCGGCAGAAGATCGGCCCGGTCGCCGCCTTCAAGAAGGTGGTGGTGGTGGAGCGCCTGCCAAAGACCCGTTCCGGCAAGATCCTGCGCGGCACCATGAAGAAGATCGCCGACGGCGAGGCGTACAAGATGCCGGCCACCATCGATGATCCCGCCATCCTGGATGAGATCACCGAGGCGCTGATCCGCATCGGCTACGCCCAGAAGCACTGAAATTCAGTCATATCGTGTGACAAAAGACCGGCGGCGTCAGCCGCCGGATATTAATGAAGCAGGGGCGCCCGGCGTCCCTGCGCGGGAGTTATTCGCCATGGCTAAATCGCCAAAACCCACCCTGGATGACTGGAAGCAACAGGCGGAGAAGGAGCTGCGCGGACGCCCCCTGGAGGCACTGAACTGGCGGACCCCGGAAGGGATCGTCATCAAGCCGCTGTATACCGCCGCCGACCTGCAGGGGCTGGAGCACATCGACAGCCTGCCGGGTTTCGCCCCCTACCTGCGCGGGCCGCGCGCCACCATGTACGCGGGGCGCCCGTGGACCGTGCGCCAGTATGCCGGCTTCTCCACCGCCGAGGAGTCCAACGCCTTCTACCGGCGCAACCTGGCGGCCGGCCAGCAGGGGCTGTCGGTGGCCTTCGACCTGGCCACCCACCGCGGCTACGACTCCGATCATCCGCGGGTGGTGGGTGATGTGGGCAAGGCCGGCGTGGCCATCGACTCGGTGGAGGACATGAAGATCCTGTTCGACAGCATCCCGCTGGACCAGGTGTCGGTCTCCATGACCATGAACGGCGCCGTATTGCCGGTGATGGCCAGCTATATCGTTGCCGCCGAGGAGCAGGGGGTGCCGCCGGAGAAGCTGGCCGGCACCCTGCAGAACGACATCCTCAAGGAGTTCATGGTGCGCAACACCTATATCTATCCGCCCGAGCCGTCGATGCGCATCGTCGCCGACATCATCGGCTACACCGCCGTGCACATGCCCAAGTTCAACTCCATCTCCATCTCCGGCTACCACATGCAGGAGGCGGGCTCCACCCTGGTGCAGGAGCTGGCGTTCACCATCGCCGATGGCCTGGAGTACGTGCGTGCCGCCCTGGCCAAGGGGCTGGACGTGGACCAGTTTGCCCCGCGGCTGTCGTTTTTCTTTGCCATCGGTATGAACTTCTTCATGGAGGCGGCCAAGCTGCGCGCCGCCCGCCTGCTCTGGTCGGAGCTGATGGAGAAGCACTTCCAGCCCAAGGATGAGCGCTCCAGGATGCTGCGCACCCACTGCCAGACCTCCGGCGTCAGCCTGACCGCCAAGGACCCCTACAACAACGTCATGCGCACCACCATCGAGGCGCTGGCGGCGGTGCTGGGCGGCACCCAGTCGCTGCACACCAACGCCTTCGACGAGGCGCTGGCCCTGCCCACCGACAACTCCGCGCGCATCGCCCGCAACACCCAGCTGGTGATCCAGGAGGAGACCGGCATCACCAAGGTGGTTGATCCGCTGGCCGGCTCCTATTACGTGGAGAGCCTGACCAACGCCATGGTGGAGGAGGCGCGCGCCCTGATCGACGAGGTCGAGGCGCTGGGCGGCATGACCAGGGCGGTGGAGTCCGGCATGCCCAAGCTGCGCATCGAGGAGGCGGCGGCCCTGCGCCAGGCGCGCATCGACCGCGGCGAAGAGGTGATCGTCGGCGTCAACAAGTACCAGCTGGCCCAGGAGCCGGAGATCGATGTGCTGGATATCGACAACACCGCGGTGCGCGAGTCCCAGGTGGCGCGGCTGCAGCGGATCCGTGCCAGCCGCGATGCGGCGGCCCATCAGGCGGCCCTGGATGCGCTGGTGGCGGCGGCCAAAGATGGCAGCGGCAACCTGCTGGCGCTAGCGGTGGACGCCGCCCGCGCCCGCGCCACGGTGGGCGAGATCTCCGATGCCCTGGAGTCGGTCTACAACAGGCACAAGGCGATCACCCGCTCGGTCTCCGGGGTCTACGGGTCCGGCTACGCGGGCGACGAGGGGTTCGAGACGATCAAGCGGGAGATCGCCGCCTTTGCCGAGGAACAGGGGCGCCGCCCGCGCATGCTGGTGGTGAAGATGGGCCAGGACGGGCATGACCGCGGCGCCAAGGTGATCGCCACCGCCTATGCCGATCTCGGCTTCGACGTGGACATCGGCGCGATGTTCCAGACCCCCGAGGAGGCGGCCCGCCAGGCGGCGGAGAATGACGTGCACGTGGTCGGCGTCTCGTCCCTGGCGGCCGGTCACAAGACCCTGGTGCCGGCCCTGATCCAGGCACTGAAAGATGAGGGTGCCGAGGATATCCTGGTGGTGTGCGGCGGCGTGATCCCGCCCAAGGATTATCCGCTGCTACTGGAGATGGGGGTGGCCGCGGTCTACGGCCCCGGTACCCACATCCCGGCCTCGGCGGCGGAGCTGCTGGCCCTGATCCGGCGCCGCCCACGGGACGCCCTATGACCGGTTTTCGGGGTAGGATGCCGGTGAGCTTGCGAACCGCATCATTGGCTGGTCGTCGGACCGATGCGGTTCGTTTTACTCACCGCATCCTACGGGTTGTAGTTTTAAGAGCCGAGGCCATGGATGGGTACGCAAGCTTCGCCAGCAGGGATGCGGGGGCGGGGCGTGAGCAGGGAGCGATAAGTTTTGCTCATCATATTCGCTATTTGCGTTTATTCGCGTTCATTCGCGGCTTTAATAAAACGCTATCTGACCTTAGGAGAGATTCATGCAAGATATGATTAGCCGACTCGATGAGAAGCGTGCGGCCGCGGTGAATGGCGGCGGCGAGAGACGCATCGAAAGCCAGCATGCCAAGGGCAAACTGACGGCGCGCGAGCGAATCGAGCTGTTCCTGGATCCCGGCTCGTTCGAGGAGTGGGACATGTTCGTCGAGCACGGCTGCAGCGAATTTGGCATGGAGAAACAGCGGATCCCGGGTGACGGGGTGGTGACCGGCTACGGCACCGTCAGCGGCCGCCTGGTGTTCGTCTTCAGCCAGGACTTCACCGTGTTCGGCGGCTCCCTCTCCGCCGCCCATGCGCAGAAGATCTGCAAGATCATGGATCACGCCATGAAGGTGGGCGCGCCGGTGATCGGCCTCAACGACTCGGGCGGCGCGCGCATCCAGGAGGGGGTGGAGTCGCTGGCCGGTTATGCCGACGTGTTCCAGCGCAATGTGCTGGCCTCCGGCGTGGTGCCGCAGATCTCCATGATCATGGGGCCCTGTGCCGGCGGCGCGGTCTACTCCCCCGCCATGACCGACTTCATCTTCATGGTCAAGGACACCTCCTACATGTTCGTCACCGGTCCGGAGGTGGTCAAGACCGTGACCCACGAGAGCGTGACGGCGGAGCAGCTGGGCGGGGCGCTGACCCACACCAGCAAGTCCGGGGTGGCCGACCTGGCGTTCGAAAACGACGTGGAGGCGCTGCTGATGTTGCGCCGCTTCGTCAACTTCCTGCCGGCCAACAACAAGCAGCTGCCGCCGGTGTGGCCGACCGACGACCCCGCCGACCGCAAGATCCCCTCCCTGGACACCCTGGTGCCGGCCGACCCCAACAAGCCCTACGACATGATGGAGCTGATCACCAAGATGGTCGACGACAACGACTTCTTCGAGATCCAGCCAGACTACGCCGCCAACATCATCACCGGCTTCGGCCGCCTGCAGGGTTCCAGCGTCGGCATCGTCGCCAACCAGCCGATGGTGCTGGCCGGCTGCCTGGACATCGACTCGTCGCGCAAGGCGGCCCGTTTCGTGCGTTTCTGCGATGCCTTCAACATCCCGGTGGTCACCCTGGTGGATGTGCCGGGCTTCCTGCCGGGTACCAGCCAGGAGTACGCCGGCATTATCAAGCACGGAGCCAAGCTGCTCTACGCCTACGCCGAGGCCACCGTGCCCAAGATCACCGTGATCACCCGCAAGGCCTACGGCGGCGCCTATGATGTGATGGCCTCCAAGCACCTGCGCGGCGACGTCAACCTGGCCTGGCCGACCGCCGAGATCGCGGTCATGGGGCCGAAGGGGGCGGTGGAGATCATCTTCCGCCAGGACCTCGGCAACCAGGAGAAGATCGCCGCCCGCACCGAGGAGTACCGGGAAAAATTCGCCAACCCCTTCGTCGCCGGCAGCCGCGGCTTCATCGACGACGTGATCATGCCGCACAGCACCCGCAAGCGTATCTGCCGCTCGCTGGCCATGCTCAAGGACAAGAAGCTGGAGAACCCCTGGCGCAAGCACGGCAACATCCCGCTGTAGGGGATCGGTTAAACAAAGGCTAAGGAGAGCCGCGAATGAACGCAAATGAACGCGAATGGATTGATGAAAAAATCCGTCTGATTGTGGGGGCGGCATTTGAGGTTTCCAATCAGCTTGGCTGCGGTTTTCTTGAGAAGGTGTATGAGAGAGCCCTGCTGGTTGAACTGAATCGCAGAGGAATGGTTGTAGTACAACAGATAGGCTTGCCGGTTTATTACAAAGGCAAACAGGTGGGTGACTTTGTTGCGGATCTGATGGTGGAACAGCAGATATTGGTGGAACTGAAATGTGTTGATGCCCTGATCAATGTTCATACGGCACAATGCATCAACTATCTGAAAGCAAGTGGTCTTAAAGTCTGCCTGCTGGTCAATTTTCAGCACCCCAGGATTCAATGGAAGAAGCTGGTAAATAACCTTTAAAACTTATTTGCGTTTATTTGCGTTCATTCGCGGCTAATAACACAGAGAATTAAACAATGTTTGAAAAAATACTGATAGCTAACCGTGGTGAGATCGCCTGCCGGGTGATCAAGAGTGCCCGCAAGATGGGCATCAAGACCGTGGCGGTCTTCTCGGATGCCGACCGCGAGGCGCTGCACGTGAAGCTGGCGGACGAGGCGGTGCACATCGGTCCGGCCGCCTCTTCCGAGAGTTACCTGGTGATGGAGCGCATCATCCAGGCGTGCCGCGATACCGGCGCCCAGGCGGTGCACCCGGGCTACGGTTTTCTGTCCGAGAACTCGGTGTTCTGTGAGGCGCTGGAGAAGGAGGGCATCGCCTTTATCGGCCCGGCCACCCTGGCCATCAACAGCATGGGCGACAAGATCACCTCCAAGAACCTGGCGGCGCAGGCCGGGGTCAACGTGATCCCCGGCTATACCGACGTGGTGCGGGACGCCGAACAGGCGGTGGAGATCTCCAACGGCATCGGCTATCCGGTGATGCTCAAGGCCTCCGCGGGGGGCGGCGGCAAGGGCATGCGGGTGGCCTGGAACGAGGCCGAGTGCCGTGACGGCTTTGAGCGTGCCACCAACGAGGCACGCTCCAGTTTCGGTGACGATCGGGTGTTCATCGAGAAGTTCATCGAAGAGCCGCGCCACATCGAGATCCAGGTGATGGCCGACACCCACGGCAACGTGATCTACCTGGGGGAGCGCGAGTGCTCGATCCAGCGGCGCCACCAGAAGGTGATCGAGGAGGCCCCCTCGCCGTTCATCGACGAGGCGACC
Source organism: Sedimenticola hydrogenitrophicus (assembly GCF_025175675.1). GTDB lineage: Bacteria > Pseudomonadota > Gammaproteobacteria > Chromatiales > Chromatiaceae > Sedimenticola > Sedimenticola hydrogenitrophicus. The sequence continues at coordinate 14,660 of NZ_JANIOA010000011.1, read as the reverse complement.
CGCAAACAGATGGGCGAACAGGCGGTACGCCTGGCCAAGGCGGTGGAGTACCGCTCCGCCGGTACCGTGGAGTTCATCGTCGATGCCAAGCGCAACTTCTATTTCCTGGAGATGAACACCCGCCTGCAGGTGGAGCACCCGGTCACCGAACTGGTCACCGGCCAGGACCTGGTGGAGCTGATGATCCGCGTCGCCGACGGCGAGGAGCTGCCGCTCCGGCAGGAGGATGTGAAACTGACCGGCTGGGCCATGGAGTCAAGGGTCTACGCCGAGGACCCGTTCCGCAACTTCCTCCCCTCCATCGGCCGCCTGGTCAATTACGAGCCGCCGGTGGGTGAGCATGTGCGGGTCGACACCGGTGTCTACGAGGGCGGCGAGGTCTCCATGTACTACGACCCGATGATCGCCAAGCTGATCACCTACGGGGCGGACCGCAATGAGGCGATCCGCCGTATGCAAGATGCGCTGGACGCCTACTGCATTCGCGGCGTGCGGCACAACATCAGCTTCCTCAATGCGCTGATGGTGCATCCGCGCTTTATCGAGGGCCGGCTCACCACCAACTTCATTGCCGAGGAGTACCCGGATGGCTTCGACGCCTCCTGCGTGCCCCAGGACGACCCGGCCAAGGCAATTGTCGTCGCGGCCATGATCCATCGCCAGTACATGGACCGGGCCGCCCGGCTCAGCGGCCAGCTGCGCGGCCATGAGCGCCGGGTCCACGACGCGTGGGTGGTGGTGGTCGACGGGGTACAGCACCATGTGTTGACGGTACCGGCCGATGGCGGTTATCAGGTGGAGTACAACGGCGAGCGCTATGCGGTGACCACCGAGTGGGCGCTGGGCCAGCTGCTGCTGCACAGTACCATCAATGGCGAGTCGGCCTGCTTCCAGGTGGAACGCAAGGGGCTGTGGCTGCGGTTGACCCATCGCGGCAACCAGACCGACGCCCTGGTGATGGCCGCCCGGGCGGCGGAGCTGCATGCCCTGATGCCGGAGAAGGAGGCGCCGGATCTCTCCCGGTTCCTGCTCTCGCCCATGCCCGGTCTGCTGGTCAAGGTGTCGGTGGCGGAGGGGCAGGAGGTCAAGGCCGGGGAAGAGCTGGCGGTGATCGAGGCGATGAAGATGGAGAACGTGCTGCGTGCCGTGCAGGATGGCGTGGTCGGCAGCATCCAGGCCGAGGTCGGTGACAGCCTGAGCGTGGATCAGGTCATTATCGAGTTCGAGTGAGCGCGGATGTTACCTGATCCCGAAACCCTGGCCCGCGATATTCTAGCGGGTCAGCGACGCGCCCTCGCACGCGCCATCACCCTGGTGGAATCGACCCGGCCCGAGCATCGGGTCCAGGCCAATGTCCTGCTGGAGCGGCTGACACCGCATGCCGGCAACTCGATCCGCATCGGCATCAGCGGCGTGCCGGGGGCCGGCAAGTCCACCTTCATCGAGGCCGCCGGGCTGCACATCCTGGAGCAGGGTCATAAGCTGGCGGTACTGGCCGTGGACCCCTCCTCCGCCCTCAGCGGCGGCTCGATCCTCGGCGACAAGACGCGCATGGAGGAGCTGTCGCGGGCGCGCGACGCCTTCATCCGCCCCTCGCCGGCGGGGCGCACCCTGGGGGGCGTTACCCGGCGCACCCGGGAGACCCTGCTGCTGTGCGAGGCGGCCGGTTTCGACGTGGTGATAGTGGAGACGGTGGGGGTCGGCCAGTCGGAGACCGCGGTGGCCGACATGACCGACATGTTCCTGCTGCTGTTGCTGCCCGGCGGCGGCGATGACCTGCAAGGGATCAAGCGCGGCATCATGGAGTTGGCCGACCTGGTGCTGGTGAACAAGGCGGACGGCGACCTGGTCGCCACCGCCAACCACTCGGCCAGCGACTATATCCACGCCCTGAAACTGCTGCATCCGCGGACCCGCGACTGGCGGGTGCCGGTGAAGACCTGTTCCGCCCTGGAGCGGCGCGGCATCGCCGAGGCGTGGCAGACGGTGTGCCGCTTTCACGAACTGCTCACCGCCAGCGGTGAACTGGCCCGGCGGCGCGCCCAGCAGGCCAAGTCCTGGATGTGGAGCGAAACGGCGGAGAATCTGCTCGGCGCCCTGCGCGCGGATGCCCGGGTGGCGCGGCTGATCCCGCAACTGGAGCAGGCGGTGATCGCCGGCACCCTGCCCCCGACCCTGGCGGCCGCCCAGCTGCTGAGGACCTTTCTGGGCGATGAGCGGCTGCCCGAATGAGGGCTTGGCCGAATGATCGTAAGGGGTCGGAGTCAAGCCGTCGGCAGTGGATAATTCGTAAGGTGTCGGAGTCAAGCCGACCGACGGGGTACAATCGACCACCTTCGGCTCGCGGCTTGACTCCGACACCTCACATTCGCCTGCCGGGCTCCTCCTCGTTCCCGCACGGAGCGTACTTGTTCCCACGCACCGAGACTGTGAAAGAATTGCCAAATGACGCGAAAAGGGGGGTACCCAAACCCTTCCCGAGATGGCGATCGCCTCTCTACGGGCTTCTCAGGCGGTCAATTTTTTTGCCGCGTTGATCAGCCTGAATACTTTCACAGTCTCACCGCGTGGGAATGCATATTTGACACACGAGACCATCATTCTTCAGAGGTGATACCCATGATCGGAAAACTGAATCACGTGGCCATTGTCGTGCCCGACCTGGCGGCCGGTACGGCCGTCTACCGGGACACCCTGGGCGCCCGGGTCTCCGAGCCCCTGGAGCTGCCCGAGCATGGGGTGGTTACCGTGTTCGTGGAGCTGCCCAATACCAAGATCGAGTTGCTCTATCCTTTGGGTGAGGACTCGCCCATCGCCAAATACCTGGAGAAGAATCCTGCCGGCGGGGTGCACCACCTCTGCTACGAGGTGGCGGACATCCAGGCAGCGGCGGAAAAGATGCGGGCGGCCGGAGCACGGGTGCTGGGCGAGATCAAGATCGGCGCCCACAACAAGCCGGTGCTGTTCCTGCATCCAAAGGATTTCTGCGGCACCCTGGTGGAGCTGGAGCAGGCCTAGACAACCCCCTTGCCCGCGGCAGTGAATTTGCCGATACTTGCCGCGCGGTGTAGTCCGTTGGGGTTCACAAGTTCACCTCAACGCGGTTTCTGAACACAAGGTTGACCATGGCCACCATCGAACAGCTCTTTGAATACAACGCCGACTGGGCGGCCCGCATCAAGGCGGAGGATCCGGCCTTTTTCGACAAGCTGTCCAAACAGCAGTCGCCGGAGTATCTCTGGATCGGCTGCTCCGACAGCCGGGTGCCGGCCAATCAGATCACCGGCCTGCTGCCCGGGGAGATCTTTGTCCACCGCAATGTCGCCAACATGGTGATCCACACCGATCTCAACTGCCTCTCGGTGGTGCAGTACGCGGTGGAGGTGCTGCAGGTGAAGCACATCATCGTCTGCGGCCACTACGGCTGCGGCGGCGTCGCGGCGGCGCTGCACAACCGCCCCCTGGGGCTGATCGACAACTGGATCCGCAATATCAAGGATGTCTATTTCCGCCATCAGTCACGCTTCGAGGCCTGTATAGATCAGGAGGAGCGGGTGGATATCCTGTGCGAGCTGAATGTGATCGAGCAGGTGGCCAACCTGACCCGTACCACCATCGTCCAGGATGCATGGAGCCGCGGCCAGCCGCTCTCGGTCCACGGCTGGATCTACAGTATCCGTGACGGCATCCTGCGCGATCTGGACGTCAGCTTTGATGCCGCCGGGCAGCTCCCCGCCGTCTATCGACATATTCCGGTAAAAACATGAAACAGCGACTGGCTCTGCTGCAGGAGACCCTGCACCGCGAGGTGCCCCTGACCCGCACCATGGGGGTACGGGTGGAGGAGCATGACGGCCGGGAGCTGGTGTTCCTGGCCGACTTCGCGCCCAATATCAACATCCACGGTACCGCCTTCGGCGGCAGCCTCTACAGCATCTGCGCGGTGGTCTGCTGGGGTTTGCTGCACCTGAAGTACGAGGACGAGGGGCTGCCCGCCCACAGTGTTCTGGGGGATGCCCGAATCAGCTACCGCCTGCCGGTGCGTGGAGAGATCAAGGCCCGTTGCCGCCTGCCGGGCGACGGCAGCTACGAGACCTTCATCGAGAATCTGAAGGCCGGAAAGCGCAGTCGCATCGAGTTGACCGCCGAGATTCTGGTGGAGCGCGGTGTCGCCGTGCGCTTTGTCGGCAGCTATTCCGCCAGCACCTGAGCCACGTAGGTCGGAGTCAGGGTGTCCACGTAGCAAGAATGCTGCTTCGCCGGGGTTTCTCATGCTGGACTTGACCCGAAGAAGATGAGGTTGGATTAGCGGCGAACTCGCACCACACAGGGGTCGGAGTCAAGTCGCTCGGACCAGGAGGAATTTCTCGCCGCCGGTGCACAACTTGACTCCGACCCCTTCGGCCAACGCGACCTGCAAATTTGCGCCACGACCCCTCACCCTGTTACTGGCCGGAACGGCCAGCCGATCAAACGGCTTAATTTCCCACTGAATAGTTACAGAAATTCATCCCACTGCCGATGACAATTGAGGACTTCTGGTCTTTATACTTCTTAATGGGCTCCCGGTAGTGGCGAGACAGGATCGCTGGTCGCACGCCGTCATCAGGGCTGCCCGGAGATGGACCTCCGCCTGGTTATGGGAGGGCCAAAGGGTTGATCGATGAGTGACAGGCAATATACCGATTGGGAACGCGCGGCCCGGGAGAGCGGTCTGCACTTGGTGTTGGTGCTGCTACTACAGATCCAGCTGGCCAACCGGCCGTTGCGCGACTGCCTGCGGGACGCCCTGGCCATCATCCTCACCGCCCCCTTCTCCGCCCTGCAGCCCTCCGGAGCGATCTTTCTCGCCAATCAGGAGAAGCGCGAGCTCGAACTGCTGGTGGAGCGGCATCTGGCCGAGCCGCTGAAGACCCTTTGCAAGCGTATCCCCTTCGGCCGCTGCCTGTGCGGACGGGCCGCCCAGGAGGCCCGGATCATCCACGCCAGCTGTGTCGACGAGCGCCACGAGATCGCGTTTGAGGGGATGACGCCCCATGGCCACTACAACGTGCCGATCATGTCCGACAAGTCGGTACTGGGGGTGCTGGTACTCTATCTCCCCCACGGCCATGAGCGCAGCGAGGAGGAGGAGCGGTTCCTGGAGACCGCCGCCCTGGTGATCGCCGGCATCATCGAGCGCAAACGCTTCGAGGAGCATCAGGAGAGCCACTACCAGAGCCTGATCGAAAACCTGCCGCAACGCCTGTTCTACAAGGATCTCAACTCCCGTTACGTCGCCTGCAACCGGCTGTACGCAGGCGACATGGGGATTCAGTCCGGGGATATCAGCGGGCGCATGGACCGTGACTTCTATCCGCTGGAGATGGCCGAGCAGTTTGTTGATGAAGATCGCCGGGTGATGCACTCTGGCGAGACCCTGGAGGAGGATGTGCTGCGCACCTACCAGGGCCGTGAGGCCTCCTACCATCGCCTGAAGGCGCCGCTGCGCGACGCCCGGGGCGGGGTGATCGGGGTGTTCGGCATGTACTGGGACAACTCGGAAGAGAAGCGTTCCCAGGCGGCCCTGAAGGAGAGCGAGGAGAAGTTCTCGGCCATGGCCAACTCAGCCCAGGACGCCATCGTGATGGTGAACCAGGACGAGGAGGTGATCTTCTGGAACATGGCCTCCGAGTCCATGTTCGGTTTCCAGGTTGAGGATATCGTCGGCCAGCGCCTGGACGACTGGATCGAGCCGGGCGCCAGCCGTGACGAATTCGCCCGGCTGGTCACCGAACTCACCCGGCCTGGCATGGGCCGCTCCACCGGGCGAACCATCGAACTGAATGCGCTGAAGAAGGGCGGCTCGGTGTTCCCGATCGAGCTCTCCATCTCATCGCTGCTGCTGAAGGGGCAGTGGCATGTCATCGGCATCATCCGCAACATCTCGGAGCGCAAAAACGCCGAACAGGAGCGCCAGTTGATGGAGGTGCAGCTGCGCCAGGCGCAGAAGCTGGAGTCGATCGGCCAGCTGGCGGCCGGCATCTCCCACGAGATCAACACCCCCACCCAGTTCGTCGGCGACAACACCCAGTTTCTGAAAGAGGCCTTCAGCGACCTGAAGGGGCTGATCGATAGCTATGGTGAACTGGCCCGGACGCTGGAATCCCGGGGCGGCGCGGAGGAATTGACAGGCCGGATCCGCGAGCGGGAGGCGGAGATCGACCTGGAGTTTCTTCAGGAGGAGATCCCCCGCGCCATCGATCAGGCGATCGAGGGGGTGGGCCGGATCAGCAAGATTGTGCGGGCGATGAAGGAGTTCTCGCATCCCGGAATGGTGGGCAAGGTGGAGACCGATATCAACCGGGCGATCCGCACCACCCTGGAGGTCTCCCGCAACGAGTGGAAATACGTGGCGGAGATCCAGCCCGACCTGGCCGAGGAGCTGCCGAAGATCCTCTGTGTGCCGGATCAGATCAACCAGGTGTTCCTCAATCTGATCGTCAATGCCGCTCATGCCATTGCCGACCACCTGGAGGCATCCGCCGAGCGCATGGGGACCATCGGCATCTCGACACGCCTGGTGGACGGCCAGGTCGAGGTCCGGGTCAGCGACAGCGGCACCGGGGTGCCGGAAGAGATCAAGGGGCGCATCTTCGACCCCTTCTTCACCACCAAGGCGGTGGGCAAGGGCACCGGGCAGGGGCTTTGTATCGCCTATACCACGGTGGTGGAGCAGCACGGCGGCACCCTGCGGGTGGAGGACAATCCCGAGGGGGGCGCGGTTTTCGTGGTGACCCTGCCGCTGGAGTCGACCCGGCAGACCGACCGGCCGGGCATTTGAGCAGGTGCTGCAAATTGGCTGACAGGGTGGCACAGACGGCGCGCCGGGTTATGCGCAGGGAGTCAATCAGGTGTTCCTGAATATGATTCTCAACGCCGCCCATGCTATAAGTGACAGCATAGCCGATGAAATTAGCACCAAGATATTTGACCCCTCGTTCACCACCAATGAGGTGGGTAAGTGGAGTGGCCAGGACAAGGACCAGGACTAGGACCCGTGAAATGAAAAGCCGTATTCTCTTCGTGGACGATGAACAGCACCTGCTGGACGGCCTGAAAAGATCCTTACGTAGCCAGCGCAACGTCTGGGAGATGGCCTTCGCCGCCTCCGGTGAGGAGGCCCTCCAGCTTGCCGCCGAGCGGCGCTTTGATGTGGTGGTCTCGGATATGCGCATGCCGGGGATGAACGGGGCGGAGCTGCTGGAGCGGCTCTCGGACAGCTACCCGGAGATGATTCGCCTGGTCCTCTCCGGCCACTCTGAAGAGGGACTGATTCTCAAGGCGGTGCCCTACGCCCACCAGTTCCTCTCCAAGCCCTGCGATGCCGACGTAATCAAGCGCGTGATCGACCGATCCCTGAAGCTCAAGTCGTTGGTCAAGGATGAGCGCATGCAGGCGCTGGTGTCGCAGATCCGCACCTTGCCGACCCTGCCGTCGTTGTATGTGGAGTTGACCGGGCTGCTCAACGCCGACCGGGTGTCGGTGCAACAGGTGGGCGAGGTGATCGGTCAGGATCCGGCCATGGTCTCGAAGATCCTGCAGATGGTCAATTCGGCCTTCTTCGGCATCGGTCATCACATCTCCAATCCGGTGCAGGCGGCCACCATGCTGGGCACCGAGACGCTGCGCGGGCTGGTACTCTCGGCGGGGATCTTCATGCAGTTCGACCCCAAGACGCTGAATATCGGCGGCTTCACCCTGGAGGCGCTGCACCGCCACAGCCTGCAGGTATCGCGGCTGGCCCGGGCGATCGCCGAATCCATGGGGGCCGACAAGCAGGCGCTGGAGGACTCTCTGCTGGCAGGCTTGCTGCACGATATCGGCAAGCTGATCCTGGTGCAGAGTTTGCCGGCGGAATACCAGCAGTTCTATGACCAGGTGAATGACTGCAAGGCCGAGCTGCTGGATGCGGAACGCGCCGTGTTCCGGGTCGACCACGGCCGGGTGGGCGCCTACCTGCTCGGCCTCTGGGCCCTGCCGGACAGCTTGGTGGAGGCGGTGGCCTACCACCACGAACCGGCGTTGTCCGAACACTTCGGCTTCTCGCCGCTGCTGGCGGTGCACGTGGCGGATGCGCTGATCTCGGTCCACTCCGACGATGCGGCGGTGATCCGTGCAGTGCTGGATCTGGACTATCTGGAAGCCTGCGGCCTGACCGACCGGCTGGAGGAGTGGCGGGGTCTGCATAACTCACTGATGACGGAGGCCGGCTGATGGCGGCGCGGGTCCTGTTTGTCGATGATGAGGAGAATATCCTCAGCGGCATCAAGCGCCAGCTCAGAAAACAGTATGTGGTCGCCACCGCCCTGAGCGGCACCGAGGCGCTGGAGTTGATCAAAAGGAGCGAGGAGTTTGCCGTGATCGTCTCCGACATGCGCATGCCGGAGATGGATGGGATCGAGTTTCTGCGCCAGGCCAGGGAGCTCACCCCGCACAGCGTGCGGCTGATGCTCACCGGTAACGCCGACCAGCAGACCGCCATCGACGCGGTGAACCAGGGGGCGGTATTCCGCTTCATGAACAAGCCCTGCCCGCTCTCCCTGCTGGTGGAGAGCGTGGAGGCGGCCCTGGAACAGTATCGGCTGATCAAGGCCGAGCAGGAGCTGCTGGAGGGCACGGTCAACGGCTCCATCAAGCTGCTCACCGACATCCTTTCCATGGTGGCCCCGGAGACCTTCGGCAAACTGACCGAGTTGCGCGAGACGGCGCGGGAGATTGCCCGCGCCATGCGCCTGATGTCCACCTGGGACATCGAGATGGCGGCCATGCTCTCCAAGATCGCCTACGTCACCCTGCCACCCCAGACCCTGGCCAAGGTGCGCGCCTCTAAACCCCTGGGGCCGGCGGAACAGCTGGTGATCGAGCGGCTGCCCGAGACCAGCAGCAACCTGCTGGCCAATATCCCGCGCCTGGAGCGGGTGGCCCGGATCATTCTCTACCAACGCAAGAATTTTGACGGCAGCGGCTTTCCCAAGGATACCCTGGCCGGTGAGGAGATCCCGCTGGAGAGCCGGATTCTCAAGGTGCTGCATGAGCTGTCGGTGCAGGAGGAGAATGGCATTGCGACCAGCTCCGCCCTGAAACAGATGGGCAGCCACCCCGGGCGCTATGATCCCAAGGTGCTGCAGACGGTGGGCTGGTTCTTCATGGCGGCGGAAGAGGAGGAGAAGCTGCTGCCGCCGATTCACGTGGCGGTCGGCGCCCTCATACCGGGCGCGGTACTGATCAACCCGGTGGAGACGGCGGAGGGCCATACCCTGATCACCGCGGGGCAGAAGCTGACCGAGACCATGATCCAGCGGCTGGTGAACTATCACGACGTGCACCGGGTCAAGGAACCGATCAAGATCGCCATGCCGGCGGAGACCTGACTCCGCGCCATAGTGAGTAGGATGGGTGGAGGCGCGCGGCGCCGTTGTTGGAGGTATCCACGGCGACCGGTGGCGCCGTAACCCATCTTCGGGTCTCTGGGAACATGATGGGTTACGCGCCTGGAAAGTGCCGGTAGACACCACATCGGAGGGGGCGCTCCACCCATCCTACGCCTTGATGATGCGGTTCGTTTTACTCACCGCATCCTGCAAATTTTTCGGGGCTGTGCTCCTGTCAACGCAACCCCAACATCGGGCGATTTATCGGATGTAGGGTGCCGGTGAGCTTGCGAACCGCACCAAGCCTCACTGAAAACGGCGGACCCATCTTGATGCGGTTCGTTTTACTCACCGCATCCTACAGATTTTTCGCGGCCCTTACGGCTCCTGCTCCAGCACCAGTATCCCCTTGTCGCACAGCGGGCTCGGCCTGCTCAGCAGATAGCCCTGGGCATAGTTGGCGCCGATCTCATGCAACTGGTTATAGATGTCCTCATTCTCCACGAACTCGGCGATGGTCTGCTTGCCCATGATCTGGCCCATGTCGTTGATCGACTTGACCAGCGTCCAGTCGATGATATTGCGGTCGATATGGCGCACGAACATGCCGTCGATTTTGAGAAAATCCACCGGCAGGTTGCGCAGATAGGCGAAGGAGGAGAGGCCGGTACCGAAGTCATCCAGGGAGAAACGGATGCCGGTCGCCTTCAGGGTCTGCATGAAATTGACCGCCGCATCCAGGTGGGCAATGGCCGCCGTCTCGGTCACCTCGAAACAGATCTTGCCCGGCGGGACCGCGGAATTTTCCAGGGTCTCCTGGATGAACCCCAGCATCTCGTCATCGCCGATCGAGAGCCCGGAGAGGTTGATGGAACAGAGCGACAGGGCCTGCAGCTGATCCGGATGGTCATTGAGCCAGCCGATGGTGTTGAGGATCACCCAGCGGTCGATCTGCGGTGACAGGTGGTAATGTTCCGCCGCCGGCAGGAACTCGCCCGGTGGGATGATCTGCCCGTCATCCCCCTCCATGCGCAGCAGGATCTCATAGTGTTCCCCCTCGCTCTCCACCGGGTTGATCGGTTCGATGGTCTGGTAGTAGAGGTGGAAACGATTTTCGCCGAGGGCCTTGTTGATGCGGCTGATCCACTGGATCTCGGTGAGGCGCTGGGTCAGCTGGGCGTCCTGGGCATCACCTATGTGGATACGGTTTCTGCCCTGGTCCTTGGCCACGTTGCAGGCGGTCTCGGCGGCGCTGAACAGGGCCGCCACGCTGTCGCTCTCCCGGGTGACCGGCACCAGGCCGATACTGACACTCAGCTCATAACTGCCCTCCTCCCAGCGGAACACGAACTGTTTCATCTGCTGGTGCAGCTTCTGGATAATCTGCCGGCCGTCATCCAGGCTGCAGTCGCTCAGGATCAGGCCGAACTGGTCACTGCCCAGGCGTGCCGCCAGATCGCCGCTGCGCCGGTTGTGCGACAGAAGCCCCCCCAGTTGCCGCAGCAGCTCATCCCCGGCGGTATGGCCGCAGGCGTCGTTGATGCGATGGAAATAGTCGACATCGATGAAGCAGAAGAGATGCTGGCGCCCCTCCTGCCGGGCCGATTCCAGACAGTTTGCCAAGCGCAGTTCAAAGGCGCGGCGGTTGGCCAGTCCGGTCAGGATGTCATGGCGTGCCTGGTGCGAGAGCTTGGCACTGAGGTGCTGCACCTCGACTGCGTCCTTGCGTGCCATGGCCTCGCGCCGGCGTTCCTCACGATACAGCATCTGCGCCTCTTCCAGCGCTGCCTTGAGATCCGCGACGGCGCAGGGTTTGGTGAGAAATTTGAACACATGCCCCTGATTCACGGCATCCATGGCCGTCTGCTGGTCGGAGTCGCCGGTCAGCATGATGCGGATGACATCGGGGTGGGAGATGGCCAGGCGCCTGAGCAGCGTCACCCCGTCCATCTCCGGCATCCGCATGTCCGAAACCACCACCGCGTAGGGTTCGTTGCCGGCCGCCTTGAACAGCGCCAGGGCCTCGGCACCGCTGGTGGCGGTGTCGATCGTGAACTGCCGGCCCAGGCCGCGGCGGTAACCGGAGAGAATGAAGGGCTCGTCATCTACCAGCAGAATGCGTTCAGTCACTTGGTTCGGTCCCCTGGGTGGGTCTCATTGGTTGCGCCATCAGAGAGTACTAGCGGCAGCTCGGAGGAATGATTTAACCGATTACCGGTATTGGGCGAAAACAGTCTTTGTTCACCCGGGATCGACGCTTGTCGATGGTCTGGCCATTGGTCTGGCCGATGGTGTGGAATTATAGGTGGGAATCGTTGCGGCGCCCCAGGCCATGGCCTGATCGGCGCCGATTGTCCGATGGTCGGTGCGTGGCGGCGGAGGCCTCCAGTGACCCACATCTGTCAGGGTTTCGGGATCATTTACCCGCCAATGCGGCGACAATAGTCTGGATGGCGCGGCGCTGTTCCTCATCGATGAGCCGGTATTGGACAAGTAGCCTGACCTCTTCGGCACTAAGGCGCAGGCCGGCCTCCCACGGATCCGGTTGCTCGGCGACCCCCGAGACCGGGCGCATCGGTTCCTCGCCATCCTGCAGCCAGGCACGGCGCACGCCGAGTACCCCCGCCACCTGCGGCAGGCGGGCCGGCGTGGGCATGGCCGTGCCTTCGGTCCACTTACGAACCGCCTGGCCGGACACGCCGAACAGGCGCTGTAACCGCTTCTGCTCTGTATGGCCTATCCCCAGATCCTGAAGCGCGAGGCGGAAGCGCCGGGCGAAGGCTCCCCTGGCCCGCTCTTTGTCGTTAGTCGTTATCACCCAGGAAGAGTACCCAGCAGGAAAATAACTAACAGTTACCGGTTTGGAAAATAATGGTTATCATGGGCGTGGAAGGCAGAAATAGTCCAGGGTAGCAATATGCAGAATGGTCCCAATCCCCCCTCGTTTATCGGTAACAACCAGAACCTGTTGCTGTTGATCGAGCAGCTCGATCTGGCGCTCAGCCTGCATATCGGCTGGCTGAAGGTATTTCACCTCAATCTGGTCTGCGGTAAGGCGCCGGACGGTACGAGCGATGTGGCGGTGAATGCGCATGAGTGTTGTGCGTTCGGGAAGTGGTTCTACCATGAGGGACGAGCGGCACTGGATGCATTCGAGGCCACCGGGAGCATCGAAAGAGTACACAAGGAGATGCACGACGCGGCGCGGGATCTGTTGCGGGGGAAGCGCGATGAGGCCGCCCTGTGCGGTGAAGGGTATGCCCGTTTCATTGACCTGGCCATCAGCTTCAAGGACCAAGTACGTGCGCTGCAGAATGACTTCATCAAGCGGGTCTGCACGGTCGACCAGCTTACCGGCGCCTGGAATCGCCATGAGATGTACCACCGGTTGGCGCAAGAGGCGGAACGCACCCGGCGTAAGGGCGGTTCCTGTACGCTGGTGATGATGGATATAGACTATTTCAAGCGGGTTAACGATGACTTCGGGCATGACGCCGGCGACCGGGTGCTGCAACAGCTGATCCAGCATTGTGTCGAGCGATTGCGTACCTACGATGCCGTGTTTCGCTACGGGGGTGAGGAGTTCCTGCTTTGCCTCCCCGGCTCCACAACCACCGAGGCCGCCGGTCTGGTGGGGCGCCTGCAGGAGTCGATCAGAGGGAGGGCATTCGATATCGGCGACGGACGCAGCACCCATATCACCGTCTCTTTTGGTATCGCCACGCTGGCGAAGGGGAAAGAGATGGAGGATACCCTGCTGGAGGCCGACCACGCGCTGTTGTGCGCCAAGGCCGAGGGGCGTGACCGTTATTGCATCTGGGGCGGCTGAGCCACGTTAGCGCCGGGGGATGAGCTCCAGTTGCGGTTCACGGCCGCCCAATCTTGCCAGGCGGCGGGCACTCTCACGCTCAATCAGGGCCCGCAGTCCTTCGCGCACCAGTGCCGCTTTTTCGGTCACGCCACTGATATGCTGGGCCTCCGCCAGTAACTGGTCATCAATATTCAGGGTGGTACGCATAGCGCTGCCTCGCAGCGGTTGATGGTGCGTCAAATAGTACGCCATATGATGACATTTGTCGTGTCGGCAAGCCCCGGGGGTGAACTGTCCAGCGGAGCACGTCCACTCAGGGATGGGTGTGCCGGGGTGTTGTGGCGCCTTGGTGGCGCTCACCCCATAATTCCCGTGTTATGCGACACCCGCTGCCGATTTGATCGTGGCCAGGTTGATGGCCGGGAGGTAGTCCGGGCGCGGTGAGGCGCGGCGGGTGAACTTCTTGATGATGCCCTCCAGGTTGGGGCGTTTCTCCGCCGGGCCCTCGCCGTCGCCGATGCCGCCGCCAAACTCGACGAACAGGTTGATGCCGTCGTCCAGGGCGCTCTGCAGGCAGCCGACCCAGTTGACCAGGTGGAACAGCTGGAAGAACAGGCGGGACTTGATGGTGTCGGCATCCGCCTCGTGAAAGCCGCCGGTGTAGTTGGAGAGCACCTTCAGTTTGGCGGGAGAAAACGTCGCCTCGGCCAGTGCCTCGCGGAAGCGGCGTGCCGCCTCCACCATGTAGTAGGTGTGGAACGCCCCTTCGGTCTTCAGTCGTACCGCCCGCTTTTTCGGCAGCTGCTCCATCAGCTCCGCCGCCAGGGCGTCCAGGTCGGCCGCGGCGCCGCCCACCACGGTCTGATCCGGCAGGTTGAGTCCGGCAATGCCGCAGAAGTGCTTGTCGGCCAGGGGGCGGGCGGTCTCCAGGTCCACCGTCAGGGCCGCCATCTCGCCCTCGCCGAACTCGCCCATCAGTTGGCCGCGCCGGGCCACCAGTTTCAGGGCGTCCTCGAAGCTCAGCGCCTCCGCCGCCACCAGGGCGCTGTACTCGCCGAGGCTGTGGCCGGCGGCGGCCAGCGGCTGCAGCGGGGTTTCCGCCAGCTCGCGGTAGACCGTCAGGCAGGCGATGTGATGGGTCAGCAGCACCGGCTGGGTGTAGCGGGTCAGGTTGATCTGGTCATCCGGGTTTTCCAGCGAGAGTTTGGCCATGTCATACCCCAACACCTCGCTGGCCTGCTCATAGACCTGGCGGGCGGAGGCGTACTCGGCGCACAGGTCGCTGCCGATGCCGGCGTACTGTGAGCCCTGGCCGGGGAAGACGAAGAGGGTGCGCGGTGCGGTATCGGACATGGTGCTTCTCGTGTGGCTAAGAAATGCGAGCGGCAAGGATAGACATTTCTGTAAAACAGGACAAGCATTGGCCTTGTTCGCCC